>JAFUTY010000051.1 GCA_017484005.1 Selenomonadaceae bacterium
AGATCTTCATCGCGCGAAGAAAAAGTCATTTGGCTGGTATAAAAAAGTTATCGAGACAAATGGCGAGGATCTTTCGAACAACTGATATTTGAAAATTTTTCGAGTCGGGGATCTGAAAATGATCCTCGACTCTTTTTTTTTGAGGAGACAGCGATGAATTATTTTTTGATTGATTATGAAAATGTAAACGTCGCGGGATTCGATGGATTATCGAATTTGACAGCGGAAGATGTTGTGATTGTTTTTTACACTGAAAACGCTGAAACTCTGACTTTCGATCTGCATACAAAAATCAATGAATCGAAGGCAAAGATTCAATTTCAAAAAGTTTCGGCGAAATCAAAAAATGCATTGGATTTTCAACTTTGCTCATATCTCGGCTATTTGATTCGCGACAAAATGGATAATTCGAATCAAAATAATTATTACATCGTGTCGAATGATAGCGGTTATGCAGTGTTGTCTAATTATTGGAAACAGCGGGCGGTCGATGTAAAAATTTTTCGCAATTTGAAAAATCAAGCCGTGCCAGTTCAAAAATCTACAAATAAACCGAGTGAATTGGAAAAGTCATTGAGCGGTATCGTGAAAAATAAAAATGACATCGCGGAGATTTCAAAAATTCTCAACGAATCGAAGGATAAAATTGAAGTCCATAATAGATTGCAGAAAAAATTCGATTCTCAAAAGGCTGGAGAAATTTATCGCGCGACAAAATCTCTGATTTCCAAATGATCCGCGAAATTTTTATTCGGAAATACGATCGTAATAAAATTCATGGCGAATTTTGATATTGAAACGCGTCGAAAAAATTTAAAATATCCTCGTCAGATTGAGATCGAGGAGTGAGTAAAATGTTGAAAATGATTCGAAGTTTTCTGTTCGGAATTCAGACAAAATTTTCTAAACAGGAATCAAAAATCGCTCGAAAAAATCGCCGCATTAAAAAATTCAAATCGAAAGTTGAAGTCTCAAAATATCGCTATAGAAAAATTTTGAGTCTCGAATCGCGCTGAAAATTTATGAATGCTGAACTAAAACGATTCCAGATAAAACCATCAGCATTCCAATCGCCATGGAAATTGTAAAAGGCTCGCCGAGAATCAAGACACCGCCGATAACTCCAACGACTGGCACGCCTAAAACTGAAATCGATGCTTTGCCGGCTTCCATGTGTTCCAAGATGTAAATCCATAGAAAAAACGCTAGAGCTGATGCAATGATTCCGTTATAAGCTAGGCATGCAATTCCGATGAAACTCCAATCGACATGATTTTCGACGAATCCAAATGTATAAACCGCTAAAAAGATCGCGCCGAATATCATTTGCCAAGTTGTCAGCGCGGTTGGATCACATTTTGCGAGCTTTTTCTTAGTGATAACATTCGATGCCGCCCAGACAATCGCACCGAGAATCGCTAGAAAAACTCCAAAAATATCGCCGCTGATATCAACATTCATGAGAATCGCGACGCCTAAAATACTCGTGACAATCCCAATGATTTTTTTCTTCGTCAATGGCTCACCGAGGAAAATTCGCGCTAAAATTATCACCCATAGAGGCATCGTGTAATTCAAAACTGAAACTAATCCCGCGCTCAAATATTTGAAACATGTTTGAACGATTGCCGCGCCGATTGAAATTTGCAATGCTCCAGTTATCGCAATCCAAATCCAAAATTCTCGCTTTGGAAGATGCAATTTTCGAATCGATGCATATGCGAATAGAATCGATGCGCCGAGGATGAATCGCAGCGTCACGAATAATTCCGGCGAAAAATATTCATTGGCAGTTTTCATCACGACAAAATTGAATCCCCAAATCAAACACAGCGCGAACAGTAATTGAAACATTGACAATCCCCCGTAAAATTTTTTGAGAGATTATATCGCGCGCGGAAAAATTTTTAAAATTGAAGTTCAATCGAGATCTTTTATTTCTTCCGAATTGATTGTAAAATTCAAACAAATCTAAATCGAGAGGAGACGTTTCAATGGCTTTTCCGAAGAATTTTTTATGGGGCGGAGCAGTAGCAGCTCATCAACTCGAGGGCGGCTGGGATCAAGGCGGCAAAGGGATCTCAGTTGCGGACGTCATGACTGGCGGAGATGCTCATACACTTCGTGAAATCACTGATGGAGTTCTTCCAGGCAAAAATTATCCAAATCACGAGGCGATCGATTTCTATCATCATTACAAAGAAGATATCGCGCTTTTCGCGGAAATGGGATTCAAATGCTTCAGAACTTCAATCGCATGGACTCGAATTTTTCCGAACGGTGACGATGAAACTCCAAATGAAGAGGGCTTGAAATTCTACGATGATATGTTCGATGAAATGAAAAAGCATGGAATCGAACCGATTATCACGCTCTGTCATTTTGAACTTCCACTGAATCTCGTCAACAAATACGGCGGTTTCAGAAATCGCAAATGCATCGATTTCTTCGTCAAATTCGCAGTGACCTGTTTCGAACGTTATAAAAACAAAGTGAAATATTGGCTGACGTTTAATGAAATCAACAATCAAGGACGGAACATCGATGCAGCATTTGCACCATTCACAGCGTTGACAAATTCTGGAATCAAATATGCAGAGGGCGAGAATCGCCGCAAAGTCATGTATCAAGCCGCGCACAATGAATTCGTTGCATCGGCGAAAGCAGTTATCGAGGGACACAAAATCAATCCAGATTTTCAAATCGGCTGCATGATTCAAATGACGCCATATTATCCCGAGACTTGCAATCCTGACGATCAAATTAAATCGCTGAAAGAAATGGATTCGATTTTCTTCTTTGCAGATGCTCAAGTTCGCGGACATTATTCGAATTACATCAAAAAATATTGGGAGCTCAACGATCTCGCGCCGCAGATTGAGGATGGCGATTTGGAAATCATGCAGCAGGGCAAAGTTGATTATTTCACTTTCAGCTATTACATGTCCGGCGCAGTTTCAGCAGATCCCGCGAAAAATGATTCAGAAAACGGCGGAATCACTTCCGGCGTGAAAAATCCATATCTCAAATCGAGTGACTGGGGCTGGCCAATCGATCCAGTTGGACTTCGATACACTCTCAACATTATCGCGGAGCGTTATGATGACATTCCGATGATGATCGTCGAAAATGGAATTGGTCTGCATGAAACTGAAAAAGATATTGATCATGATGATTCGCGAATCGAGTATTTCCAGAATCACATCGCTGAAATGAAAAAGGCGATTGAGATTGACGGCGTGAATCTGATTGCGTATTGTCCGTGGGGATGTATTGATTTGGTTTCAGCGAGCACCGGCGAAATGGATAAGCGTTATGGATTCATCTATGTTGACAAAAATAACGCTGGCGAGGGAGATCTTCATCGCGCTAAGAAAAAATCTTTCTATTGGTACAAAAAAGTCATTGAATCGAATGGCGAAGATCTTTCAAATTAATTATTGATTTCCGAACAAAAAAAGATCCGAAGATCGATTTGATCCTCGGATCTTTTTCAATTCAGATAACGATTTTCACTTCATTCGATTTAGACTGCGCACGCTGTTTTTTCCGTTCTTTATACATTTCATGACGCCGCTTGCCTTCCTCGAATGCTGTTTGTTCTTCCGGAGTTTCCAAAACCATCGGCGGAACATGCGTCGGTCTTGCATTTCTATCCAGCGCAACCATTGTGAAAAATGCACTGAGTGCCCGCTGTGGATCTCGATCATTGTCAAGCTCATCGACGTCAACCGTGACAAAAATTTCCATTGAACTGCTTCCAACATAAACAATTTTCGCAGTGCAAATGACTAAATCGCCAATCATAATCGGCAGATGAAATTCCAATTCATCAACGCGCGCAGTTACAACATTCGTTCCAGAATATTTTCTCGCGGCAGCATAAGCTGTAGAATCCATCATTTTCATGATGTCACCGCCATGAACATTTCCATTTGGATTCGTCTGATTCGGCATCATCACTTGACTCGTGATAATTTTAGTCTTCCTGCTCAATCGAGCCGCCCCCCATCCAATATTTTTTGAAATTATATTGGTAGAAAATCCAAAATTCAATGATTCGAGAAAAAAATAGATCCAAAGATCAACTGATCCTCGGATCTATTTTTATTTTCCGTCGTTGAGAAAAAGTTTTCGACTAGCTGGTGCGATATACTGATTTGAATTTTCGATCGAATTCCTCGTGATTTGATCTACATTCGCTAGAAGATTTTTGAAATCCTCGTCGATTGTCTGCATAAAATGCGTCGCTGTATCGATTATATTACCGAGCTGCTTGCCAACTGCATCTTCCATAATTTCTCGAGCCTTGCTGCCTTCTGGAAATTTTTGAGAAATCGTTTCGAGTTGAGACATTGCCCGCTCCGATGCTCGATTTTGAGTCTCCTCATAATCGCGACGCCGCTCCTCGACCAATTTCATCGCGCGATCTCTAAGTTCAATGCTCATAATTCCAAGACTCTCGCCGATTGAAATTGAACAATCTGCCATCGATTTTTGATACGCCTCAATCGCATCCATAATTTTTTTCTGACGATCTAATTCCCGCGCCGCAATTTGATCATCGATTTCCGCGTTGAGCCGCCGATTTTCCAGCGCGAGATCCTGCATGAATTTTTCATCTTCATGACGCAGTTTTTGCTCAAGTTCCTTAGATTTTCTTTCATTACTCGCCGCGAGCTGTCGATCAATGATACTCAGCGGGCGCTCGATAATTGTCGCGCCAGCCCCCTGCAAAATTTTTATCAATAACGGATTAGCCATTCAATACTGCCTCCTCGATTTTTTGATTCAAAATTTTCTCCTCTCGCAAAATCGAAATCTGAAATCGATCGAGAGTTTCCTTTAAATTCCGATTTGTCTCGAGCATTTTTTCGAGCGATTCAATTTTGGGATCGAAGAAAAATGCATCGCTAGATGAATATCCCCATGCCTTGACGAATTGCTGATACCACTGCAAAAATATTTTCAGCAGTTCAACTTTTGCCGCCCGAGAAAATCGAGAATCATCGAGCGCGATTTGGCATTCTTCCCAATGAATTTTGAGCCAGCGCAATTCATATTTCTCTCGATAAAGCTGTCCGACGATCGAATTTTTCGGTGCATATAAAAATTGATAGAGCTCTGGATTTCCATTCAAAACATCGTCAATCAATCTCGCGCGGCAGTTTTTCATGATTTCGATAAAAGTTTCGAGCGAAAAATTTTCTGTCATTGCGACATCCTCTTTCGAAATTCTGAAACGATTTCTTCGAGATTTTTGATTGTCAAAACGCCGAGAAAATGTTGACTCATCTCAAAACTATGACTCATGTGCTGCTCAAGATGTTTTATCCATAAATGTCGAATTTCGTCGTCGATTGGTTCAGATTCGAGCCGCTTTCGGATTTTTGGCAGCTCGTCTTGATAGAATCGCTCGATTTCCCCACGAAGATCCCGCTGAATTTGTTCAATGGATTCCAATTCTTGATCGAGGAGAAATTCATGCCGCGATCGTTTTTGGATTTTTGTTCGGAATGCATCGAAGGCTGTTTCCATGAATTCACCTCTTCGTTAGAATTAGAATGAATATCGCTAGGATTATCGCTCCGGCGATCGCGATAATCGGAACGATCGATTTGTTTTGATCTTTCTCGATTCTCTGCGGAACATCCGGAGTTTTTTTTTGAATTGAATTGTTTGCATAATCTCGAAGTTTTGATCTGAAATCTGAATCTCCAAAATTGATCTCGCTGGTAATTTCGAAATCTGAATCACTCGCTGATTTTGCATCGAAGAAACTTTTTCGATCCCAAACATCATTGAGATATTTTGTGAATAGATCTGCACATCGATTCAAATTGAGATCTGGAATTTGTTTCGATCCTCGTTTGAAAATGCAGCCGATAAAAACTCGAATCGATCTTCCTTTATCGTCATGGAAAAATTTTTCATCGATCGATAGAGAACTTGTCAGACAAATCACTCCAGCCAAAACATCCTCGCCTTGAGTTTCGACGATGTATCGAGGCGCGGAATTTTTATCGAATGACTCGACTGCCGATTGAATGATACTTCGAGCCCAGCGTTTTTGATCTGCCGTCAAAGTCGAATCGCAAACTGCAAATTCTGGATTATAGTCGGCGACAAAATTTCGAGTGTGAATCAACGCTTTAATCAATGCCACCTCCCATCCCAAAATTGCAGATTGATTTTATCGGTGTGCGATTCAATCTCCGGCAAATATTGATTCATCGTTTTGATAAATTGCTCACGCTGATCAATTTCACTTTGATAATTCGAAATGTTTTGATCGAGTAAATTAATCATCGCATCGCTGCGCCATAAAAAGAATCGATCTTTCTCAAAATCACGCATAAATCTATTGTTATCAATTTCTATTTTCAAATTTCGATTCATATTTTCAAATTCATGCTGCTTATAATAAATCGCAATTTGAATTCCGTAAAAAATCGGGAGCTCAATATTGATTGGATCGAGTTCGCCGCGATTATCATCGAATTCAATTTCTAAACCAATCGAAACCGGAATTATCGCGATAAATGTATCATCACGCGAAAAAATCGATTGAAATGATTCCTCGAAAATTTTTCGAAGTTCAGATTCATTCGTCTCTTGAGCATAGAGATCGTATTTTGTTACAATGATTGCAATCGGCGGAATATATTTTTTCTCTTCACGATATTCACTCAAAAACTGATTCACATATCGACTGATCTTTTTGACTTTGCGAATTTTTTGATCGACAGATCCTCCCGCAAGTTTAGCTCCATCGATGCAGATGAATAAGACGCTCGAATCGAACAAATTTTTCTTGAGATTCTCGCGCATCGCTGGATCGGCTTGACTTGGTTTCAATACAGAGCCTGGATAATCATACCAATCGAATTGCAAGACATCCTCATGCGCAATTTTCAAATTGAACGTGTATTTCTGAGTTGAATTTGTTCCTTCCGGAAATCGATCTACGCCGAGATCTTCTTCATCGAGCATTTCCGCACGTCTCGCGAGCTGCTGTTCCTTTTGAAAATCTCCTTTCGGAATTGCGATTGTGAATTTGCCAACTCCTTCGAGCATTTTGAGATACATCGCGAGGAGATAACATGTTTTTCCAGATCCAGTATCTCCCAGCATCGTGAATTGAGTTCTTTCCATGAAATCCCTCCTCTGAAAAAATTTGCATGTAGTATAAATTCTCGGGGGGGGGGGGCGTCAAGTTGAATTTTGATTTTGCACAAATAAAAAAGATCCACCGATCAATTTAGATCGATGGATCTTTTATCGTTCAGTGGAAATATTCGTGGAAATGTTTTTTGACAACAGCTTCATTCTTGCGTTTGTAATCGAGAACGATGAATCCAACGATTTTGCCGGTATCATCGTTGCGAGTCACATAAACGCCGGGAAAATCCTCGTCATCAAATGCATTGATATCCGAATCGATGAAAACATGCATCACATCGTGCATATCATCATATTTGAAATATGGATCAGTCTTCATAAATTATATCCTCCTCATAAAATTCGCCTTGCAATCGATTCTGCGCCCCCCAAGTGACAACATCGAATTTCCCATCGTTGTCCTCAACTACAACTTTGACGGTTTTCACTTTTTTTGGAAAATTTCCCAATCCAACGAGATCCGCTCGATAATAATGGGATCGATTTTTGAAATCCGGATCTTTCAAAATCAATGTTGGATGTTGAAGAGTCTTTTTTACACTCGGCTCGATAGCACCACGAAACCTGGCATCTTTCGAATTGTGCTCTCCAATCAAATGAACATTAAAAATTTCATCGTACATAACGATTTCAATTCCGCGCGGATCAACAACTTTCCAGCGAACAATTTTTTCTTCCGCCATCAGCATCACCTCAATTCGAATTTTATATCAAAACTTTTCCATATTCAATTTATATTTTCACAAACAAAAAAGATTCCCGACAGATCTCAATTGATCTATCGGGGATTTTTCTATCACAAATTAAAAAGATCGAAACGAACGATCGTCTCGATCTTTTCTGCCTCTTTGCGCTTCGAGGAGAATCAGAATTTGAATTTTTGAAGAGTATTTTGAAGATCTTGAGCGATGTGTGCGAGCGAATCACTAGCCGATGCGATTTCTTCAGCCGATGCAGATTGCTGCTGCGATGCCGCTGAAACACTTTCCATTTCTGTGGAAACTTTACCGCTGTTCTCGGCGATTTTGTTCGAACGAGATTTGATTCGCGCGGTATCATCGGAAACATTCTTGATATCATTCGCCATGTCATTCGATTTCTGCGTGACGCCGTCTGACGCGGTGCGAATGTTATCAAAATTCGTGCGGAGCTGTTCAACAGATTTTGTGCCTTCGCGAACTGCAACACTGCCTTCATGCATCGAGCTGACAGCTGTATCGGTGTCATTCTGAATTGCAGTGATAAGCGCTGCGATTTGCTGCGCCGCGGCTTGAGATTCTTCCGCGAGTTTTCTAACTTCATCCGAGACAACTGCGAATCCGCGTCCATGTTCACCTGCTCGAGCTGCCTCGATTGCCGCGTTGAGAGCTAACAAATTCGTTTGATCCGCAATTCCAGAAATCGTTTCGACGATCTGTCCGATTTCTTTTGAACGCTGTCCAAGTTTATCAACAGTTCCAGCTGAATTGTTGACGATTTTTTCAACGCTGAGAATTTGAGAAACTGCAGATTCGATAGCCGCTGAACCTGCTGCTGCCTGTTTAGCTGATGCTTCGACTTGAGTTGCAACGAGAGCTGCTGCATTGTTGAGGTTGTCGATTGAGACTGTCGCATGTTCAATTGCATCCATTGCTTCGGAAACATTCTGCTGCTGCTCGACGACTGCGCTTGCGGAATTTGTAACGGATTGAGCAACTTGTTCAGATGCTTGAGCCGATTGATGTGCGCTTGCAGTCAATTCTTGAGACGATGCTGCCAATTGCTCGGTCGTCGTGGAAATTTTGCGGAAGAGATCGTTGAGTTTTTGTCTCATCTTACCAATCTCATCGCTCATATGTCCAAATTCATCGAGACGGCTGTTCATGTGAGCTTTGCCATCGTCGCGGAAATCACCTTCACTCAAACGGCGGCAGGTATCAACCATGTCGCTCATTGATGAAGTCACGTCGCTCGAAACAATAGAGATGATGAAAATGAGCAAAGCGATAACGCCTGCGCAAAGAATAATGACGTTGCGAGTATTTGCATTTTCCTCTTCGACGCGAGCCTGGAGAGTCGCATGCGCACGATCGATAACAGCGGCACTGACAACATTGAACTGTTCCGCCATATCCAAACCGATTGCCATCAAATGATCGTCAAAATATTTCAGTGATTCCGCATGCTGTCCCTGTTGAGAGAGCTGAATCATATGCTCGCCGGCTTGTTTCATCTGACTCCAAGATTGAGCGAGCCGATTGTATCGCGCAAGTGCATCTGGTACGCCAGAGACAAGTTTTTGATATTGAGCCATCGCTTCATCGCCGCCGGAAGTTGCATCGCGGAAACGCTGGATTCGAGTTTGAAGGAGACTTGGATCTGTTGTCGTCGCAATCAAAACTGCCTGGAGCTGAGCATTGCGCATTGAATAACGCGTGACGCCGGTATAATGAATCGTCATTGCCTCAGTTTCAAACATTTCTTCGAGAGCGACCTTGCTGACTTCCGTCGATGCATAACCAGCATAACCGACTAAGATCATGCCGATGACACCGACTAAGCCGATGAGTAAGAGTTTGTACGCCACCTTGATATTGTTAAGAAAACTCATTAAACATTCCTCCTTGAAAATTTAGAAGCGCAATTTAGAGGCTGGGTTTTCGAATATGGAAAATTAATTTCAACGCTAAAATAAAATTCCCTTCAAATCTTCTAAATTTCCAAACGTCTAGAAAATTCACACACAAAAAAAGATGGAAGCTCGCACTTCCATCCAGATTCAATGAACGTTATACATTTTTGCGCGATCTGCCAGTGTCGAAAGTCCAATCTCCAGCGATGTTAAATCTTTCTCGCTAAATCCAGCGAACAGATAATTTGTCCATCTGCTGAAAACTTCTTTGAGGAATTTTTCATGGCGCTGCGCTTCTTCCGTCAAAAAGATTCGTTTGATTCGGCGATCTTTCGAATCATGCTCGCGATACAGAAATTTTTTGTGTTCGAGCAGCGTGATTGTTCGCGTGACAACTGCCTTGTCGAGGAATAACACATCGGCAAGCTCATCCTGACTTTTGCCCTGCTCCTCAAACACCGCGAGCAGCAGTACACACTCCGGATATGACAGCGACAGTGGTGCGCAGGCTGCGACGATGAATTGCTGTGAACGCCGATGCAGAATTGAAAAGCATCTGCCGATTTTGAAATCCCTCATAACATTTCCCTTCGTGAAATCTTCCATGAAACTTCCCCACTTCTAAAATCTTGAAATGTTTTGATTTTTAATTCGAACGGAAAATTTTTATCTTAATCTTTGGAATTGATTTCCGTGCTTGACTTTCGGAATCGAATTCGAAAGAATTTGATATGAATCGATTTGTTGATCTTTTCAATCAATGACAAGACTATCGAGATAATAGTAGCAAACTCCAAAATTCACGTCAACAATCAAGAAAGGAAAATGTAAATGGTTTTGAAAATTGAAGTTGGAAATCTCATTGAAGAGAATTGTTATGTATATTTCGCGGAAGAAATTTCGAGCGATGGATTTCATCATGGATTTTTGATTGATCCCGGCGATGAATCTGAAAAAATTTTGCGTGAGCTTGAATCGCATAAAATCTGTATCGAAAAAATTTTGATCACTCACGGGCATCACGATCATATTGGCGCACTGAAAAGTTTGCAGCCGATTTTGAAATGTTCAATCGTGATGTCGAAATCCGGCAAAATATATTCGGAAGATCCAATTTGGAATTTGTCGCAGTTTTTTGGAAATCCAATTCGATTCGATGAATTGCCGATCGAATTTTTGGAGAATCATTCAAAGATCTCGACGGCGGATCAAAATTTATCTCTGGAATTGATTGAGACGCCTGGACATACACTCGATGGCGCGATTTATTACAGTTCAAAAGATAATCTTGCATTCGTTGGAGATACAATCTTCAAAAATTCATTTGGGAGGACTGATTTTCCGGGCGGTGATATGAATAAATTGATGAAATCGATTCGCGAAATCATTTTGAAATTGCCGGATGAAACGATTTTGTATCCAGGACACATGGATTCGACGACTGTTGAATCTGAGAAAAATTTATATTGATTCGGAAATGAAAGACTCCCGAGGATCTCGAAAGATCTTCGGGAGTCTTTTTTTATTCGGTTAGAAAAATTTTCGGAATATCTTCCGAGATCATTTTGCGTTGACGAGATCCATGATCGCTGGTGCAGATCCATCAGAACCGAGAACATCTTTGATCTTATGCTCGACGAGCTCTTTGATGTAATCGCGGCCTGGTGCGATGTATTGGCGCGGATCGAAATGATCTGGATGCTGCATGAAATGCTCACGAATTCCAGCGGTCATTGCGAGACGGAGATCTGAATCAATGTTGATTTTGCAGACTGCAGATTTTGCCGCTTTGCGAAGTTGATCCTCAGGAATTCCGACTGCATCTTTGAGTTTTCCGCCGTTATCATTAATGATTTTGACGTATTTCTGGATAACAGACGATGCGCCGTGGAGAACGATTGGGAAATTCGGGATTTTCTTTTCGATTTCAGCAAGAACATCGAAACGCAGTGGAGGAGGAACTAGAATTCCAGTTTCTGGATCACGAGTGCATTGTTCCGGCGTGAATTTGTATGCGCCATGGGAAGTTCCGATAGCGATAGCAAGTGAATCGCAGCCAGTACGCGAAACGAATTCTTCGACTTCTTCCGGACGAGTGTAAGCTTCATTTCCATGCTCGACTTTGACGTCATCTTCGATTCCAGCGAGAGTTCCGAGCTCAGCTTCAACGACAACTCCATGAGCATGCGCATATTCGACGACGCGTTTTGTCTCTTTGATGTTGTCTTCGAACGAGAGTCCACTCTTATCGATCATAACTGAAGTGAAACCGCCATCGATGCAGGATTTGCAGGTTTCGAAATCCGGACCATGGTCAAGATGCAACGCGATTGGGATATCCTCGACTTCGAGAGCTGCTTTGACGAGATGAACGAGGTACGCATGTTTTGCATATTTGCGCGCGCCAGCCGAACATTGGAGAATGACAGGCGATTTGAGAGCTGCTGCAGCTTCGGTGATGCCTTGAACGATTTCCATGTTGTTGACGTTGAATGCGCCAATTGCGAATCCGCCCTCATAGGCTTTTTTGAACATTTCTTTGGTTCCGACTAATGGCATTCCAATTCCTCCTCTGAAAAAACTGAGTGAGCTCGAAAATTTTTCAGATCCGATCTCAAAATCTCCGCGCTCGATCTCGTTAATTAAGTTGCTTGAAGTATAGCATGCGGCTCGAAAAAATTCTATACTCAAAAAAAATATTCTAACAATTTCATTGAATCGAGATTAAAATA
Source organism: Selenomonadaceae bacterium (assembly GCA_017484005.1). Taxonomy (GTDB): domain Bacteria; phylum Bacillota; class Negativicutes; order Selenomonadales; family Selenomonadaceae; genus Quinella. The sequence continues at coordinate 12,526 of JAFUTY010000051.1, forward strand.
CAAATCAAATTCAAAATTGAGGAGGATTCAATTTGAAATTATCAGTTTTGTTGACGCTCAAACCGACGCCGATGATCAAAGATTTGCTCGAGTGTATGTATGAATCGATTGAAAACGCAGTCGAGGATTATGAAATTTTATTTTCGACGGCAGATATTTCGGAAAAATCAATTCAGCGACTATCAAATTTGAAAAATGCTCGCCCTATCGATGTTGGAAATAATCGATCTCGCTCACATTTTTGGAATGTTGGATTCAAGCAAGTCTCACAGGATTCCGATCTGATACTTTTTCTCGATCTAGATTCGATTCTATTTCAAAATTCAGTGCGGAAGATGATCGAGCTACTCGAAGTTGATTCTAAACTTAGTGCGGTTGGATCTTATATGAATTCTGGATTTTATGGAGTTCAACAATCATCTTTAAACGCTACAGATTTGGAAGATTTGGCAAATGCTGTAACAATTTTTGAGGATGAACGAGTCAATTTAAAAACTTTCGCGATGTTTTTAGAAGGAAATTGCATGTTAATTCGTCGCGAGATTTTATCGAAAATTCAATCGCGATATGGATTTCTTATAGATGATCGATTTTCTAAAAATTTTTATGACGATATTGATTTGTCAGTGAAAAATTTTGCTCGAAGGATTTTTTATAGAAGTTGCACCGACTTATATATGGCGACTTGATATCGAAAATTCAATAACTGACGCGGATAAATGGAATGCGGAAGAGAATTTTCAATCGATCTGGGGATTTTCGCCGAGATATTCTTTTCTCTTGCGAATGGAAATTTTGCAATTGATTCCAGATTTAACTCGCGATGGAATTGAAATTCTTGAAGTTGGATGTGCAGCGGGAGGAACTCTGTATGTTTTGAGATCCGAAAATCCATCAGCTAAACTTTATGGAATTGAAATCAATTCTGGAGCAACTCGAATTGCATCGATGTTCGCAGAAGTTGAAAATGTTGACGTTGAAAAAGTGACTCCAGATCATTGGCGTGAGAAATTTGACTACATCATCTGCGGCGATGTCATCGAGCATCTTGTAGATCCCTGGACGGCTATTCGAAACATGCGTAAGATGTTGAAACCTGGCGGTCATCTTTTAGCAAGCATTCCAAACGTTGCAAACATCGATGTTGTTGAAAATTTACTTCGTGGTTTCTGGGATTATATGGATGCAGGAATTCTCGATCGAACTCATTTGCGATTTTTTACAATGGATAGCATCATAAAAATAATCCAGTCATCGAATTTTCAACATTTGGAAATCATATATAAACGATTGAATTTTCAAAATCACTTGTTGCCACTAGCAGAAGAACTCAGTGCGCGATTCAATGTTAAATTGGAGCATTTTATGACTTACCAATATCTCGTTGACGCGACGAAATAGGAGGTTATCGATTTGTCTCCGCGAGTTTCAGTGATAATTCCAGTCTATAACGACGAGCAATTTATCGAAGATTGTCTGTTGAGTTTGAAAATGCAGACATTTCAAGATTTCGAAGTGATTTTGATCGATGATTGCTCAACTGATTCGACATTCGATATCGTTCGAGAAAAATTTTCTGATCCTAGAATCAAAATCATTCGGAACGATGTGAATTTGAAAACTGCTGAATCTAGAAATCGTGGAATTGAACTTGCTCGCGGAGAATTCATTTTTTTCATGGATCATGATGATATGCTTGCACCAACAGCGTTGAAAAATCTTACAGATTATGCTCAAGAATTTAGAGCTGATGTGGTGCATACATCGATATTTTTTACAGTCAAGGAAGAATTTCATGCGACGGAGAAGGATTTCAATGATTGGGAGCATTTTAAAATCGATGAATATGCAAAGCAAGAAGATCGATCTGAACCAGAATTAATGACAATAGATCTCAACGAGCGACTTAATATAAATTTTGCGCAACATCAGACTCATTGCACGATTTGGATGAATCTCTATCGTCGCGAATTTATTGAAAAATTTAATTTGAGATTCTTTGATTTAGTTGGCGAGGATACATTTTTTCTATTCGAAACATTGCTAACCGCTGAGAGATTTTTGAGCATCCCGGGCGGAATCTATATCTGGAGAAAAAATTCCCAATCGATTTCTCACAGTCCAAGCGTCAACATGATGGAAAAGATTTTTCGATCGATCGATTTTGCGGCTCGAAGAATGAGATCATATTTCGAGATTTTCAATCAAATTCCAAGCGCAACTCAATACAATTGCCTAAAATTCTTCATCTATTGTCACATGACTGATTATAAAGCTCGAGAATTCTATCGCAATGATTTGTCTTTCAATTCTTTCGATAAGATGTTGGAAGATTTTTTGAATCCAATATTTGGAGATCGCACTTTGTTGATGAAAACTCTATTTCATAATAGCAATTTGAATTTATTCAATTTGCTCGAAGCCGATGGAATTTGAGGAGGATTTTTTATATGCGAATCATTTCTGGAAGTGCGCGGGGAGTTCAATTGAAATCGCCAAAGGGAAATTCAACCCGCCCAACTTCAGATCGCGTAAAAGAATCGATCTTCAATATCCTCCGCAGCGATCTCCTCGATTCTGACGTTTTGGATTTATTCGCAGGGACTGGAGCATTGGGACTTGAATCATTATCGCGAGGATCTAGATCTGCAGCATTCATCGATAATGCAACCGCTAAATTGATTCAAGAAAATTCGATCAAGACAAAACTCAACGATCGATCGCGAATTTTGAACATGGATGTAATTGCCGCGCTCGATTATTTTCAGCGTCACTATGAATCTTTCGATTTGATTTTCTGCGATCCGCCATATTCAAAAACTCTATTCGATAAAATTTTTCCGACATTGAATCAATCCTCGATCCTTCGAATCGGCGGCAAATTGATCGTTGAACATGGAATCGCGGATAAAAAAATTCCCACGCTCGAGAAATTAACTCTCACGCGGGAAATCGATTATGGACATACGACTTCAATTTGGATTTTTCAGCGGGAGGAATGATCGATGAAAGCAGTCTGTACAGGTTCATTTGATCCAATAACGCTCGGACATATCGATATTTTCAAACGCGCATCGAAAATCGTCGATGAATTAATCATTTGTATCTTTCACAACGTTCGGAAGAAATCATTTTTGAGCGTGGAAGATCGAATCAAATTAATCGAAGAATCGCTCAAGGAATTCGGAATAAAAAATGCCCGCGTTGATTCATTCGATGGACTTGTCACGGAATATATGAAGTCGCAAAATATTCAATTGATCATTCGTGGAATCAGATCTCCTCAAGAGCTGCAATATGAATTGAACGAGGCTGATGTAATTCGAAAACTCGATCCGACGATTGAAACGATCTTTTTACCAACTGATCCTCAATTTTCATTCGTGAGTTCCTCAATGGTTCGAGAATTGCATGCATTCGGTGCAAGTGTTAAAGATTTTGTTCCGAACAATATAGAAAAATTTATCTCAAATCTGTCTAAAAAATAATAGCATCCTCGCCGCGAAAATCTATTTCGAAAGGATGGGAATTCTATGTATAAAAAATTTCTAATCGCCGCATTGATTTTTTTGACGAGCTCAACTGTTCAAGCCGCTCAATCAGATTTTCATGGCTACACATTCAACGGACAAAGCATCGTCAATCAAAACAAGACATCGATCAAATTGAAAAAAGATGAATCTCTCACCAGAACTTGCGACGATGGAACAATTATCACTGTTATTGCGAATATTGATAACAGCGGCACAGTTATCGTCAACAATGACGGCAGTATCACTCTCAAACCGACTTCTGATAACGCGATGAATGCAGTTTTGAATTTCAATACCGTGATTCATACCTACAAAAAAATCGATGGAACTTTGACGATTTCGAACAATAAAGTTCTATTCGGCAAAAATACAAAAGTTGCTGGACATGTGCTGGTTCTAGGAACAGAAAGACCTTTCCATTATGAAAGCATTGGCGGGACTGGAAGTTTGGAACTCAGCGCAATTTCAAATCGAATCGTTTCCAATAAAAATACAAATTTGACTGGCGAAGTCAATAACGCTGGAACTTTGATTTTCACAGGCGAAGGATCAGCTTTCATTCAAGTCGATGCAGGAAGAACTTTTCACAATGCATTTCTGACTGAAGGAATTACACTCACTTCCGCCGCCGATGAATATCACTTCGTCCTTGAAAAAATCGGAACTTACAATTTGAACGGAATGAAAATCGAAACGACTAAAGAAAATACCGTTGTATTTTTGATTAATCACAATACCATTTCATTCAAAGCCGATGCTGGAATCATTTGCAACGGCAACAGATTCGACGGTGACAGCTCAATCAATATTACAACTGACGGGAAATCGATTCGAATGACCGCCGCGCCGGAATGATTAATATTGATTGAAAATTTCTCGTTGAAAAATTTCTTCCGATCTGTAAAATGAAATTCCCAAACGGGAGGAGGAATTTTCAACGATGGCAGTTCGAGACACTCTCGATAAAATAGAAAATCTCGTGGCGGGAGCATCGCATGTTCCACTCACGGGCAAAGCAATCCTCGATGAAAACGAGCTCGTTCATCTCGTCGAAGAACTGCGCAAGGAACTTCCAGATGAACTCGAAGAAGCAGAGCGAGTTATGGGCGAGCGCGATGGAATCATTCAATCTGCGCAGGCTGAAGCCGATAAAATCGTTCAACAGGCAAAGGAATATGCCGAAAAATTGATTGAGCAGGAGGATATCGTAGTAAAAGCTCGCGAGAGATCGCAAGCCGTGATTCAGCAGGCACAGCAGCAGGAACATGAAATCATGGAACGAACTCGCGAACAGTCTCAGCAGCTCCGTGACGATGCAGATCAATACGCAAATCAGGTTTTCGATCAATTAATCGCGCATGTCACAAATACATTTCAAGGAGTCAAGCAGGCAGAGCAGGGATTGGAGCAGGCGCGTCAGATTCTGCAGCAGGCAAAAGTGCAGATGAATCAACCGCATGGACAGTCATGAATTGAGGGCGAGCGATCGTTCTCAATTTTTTTTTGCCTTGAACTAACTCCAATCGAGTAAAATTCAATCAAGTAAAATTCAATCGGAGGGATTTTATGGATAAAATTGCATCGCTGAAAGATTTGGTCGAGGATTTAGGATTTGCGCAAGTCGATCACGCTCGAGAAATTCGCCAGGGATTTCCTGAAGTTGTATATTCCGCAGGCAAAACGAAGGAACAATTGCTCGCGATATTGAAATCTCTACACGCAAAATCGAATGGAAATTTGATAGCATCTCGCGCATCGAAAGATCAGTTCGAATTCGTTTTGAAAGATCTTCCAGACGCAAAGTATTCCGAGGAAGCTCGAATGATCTATTTCGACAGAGATCAAACCTGCGTGAGAGATCCGTCGCGAATGATATTGATAATGACAGCTGGCACGAGCGATATTCCAGTTGCGGAAGAGGCTCGACTCACTGCATATTTATACGGAAATCATGTCGAAAGCTGTTATGATTGCGGAGTTGCAGGAATTCATCGACTGCTTGGAAAATTGGATTTGATCGAACGAGCGAATGTTATCGTTGTCATTGCAGGAATGGAAGGAGCATTGGCGTCAGTCGTTGGAGGATTGACTGCCCGCCCAGTGATAGCAGTTCCAACGAGCATTGGATATGGCGCGTCGTTCAATGGAATCGCGGCTCTCTTATCGATGTTGAATTCATGTGCAGCAGGAGTTTCAGTTGTCAATATCGATAATGGATTTGGTGCTGGAGTTTTAGCGAGCAAAATCAATAAAACCAATTTAAAGGAGTGATTTGATGAAAGCGATTTATCTCGATTGTTCATCTGGAATCAGCGGCAACATGATCCTCGGTGCGTTTTTGAATTCTGGAGTCCCCGATAAATTTTTGCGTGATGAACTTGGAAAAATCGATTTGCCGGATCATTATGAAATCAAAATCGATTCGGTCAAAAAAAATGGAATCGCGGCGACTTATCTCGATGTGAAAATCGAGCATCATCATGATCATGAACATCATCATCGCTCGATGAATGAGATTCAAAAAATGATCGAGTCGTCGAGTCTGAATGAAAATGTGAAATCGAAAAGTTTGGCGATATTCAAACGGCTTGCGGAAGTTGAAGGGAAAATCCATGCGATGCCAATGGAAGAAGTTTCATTTCATGAAGTCGGCGCGATAGATTCAATCGTTGACATCGTTGGAACTGCAATTTGCCTCGATTATCTCGGAATCGAAAAAATTTTTGTATCGCGAATCCATGTCGGTTCAGGATTTGTGAATTGTGCGCATGGATTGATGATGATTCCAGCTCCCGCGACGGCTGAATTGCTCAAAGGATTTCCAACTTATCACGCGGATATCGAAAAGGAATTGGCAACTCCAACTGGTGCAGCAGTTATCGCGACGCTTGGAGAATATCGATCGAATCTGCCGGAGGATTTTGTCGCGGAAAAAATTTCATATGGCGCAGGAACTTGGGATCTTCCAATTCCAAACGTTTTGAGAATGTATCTTGGCGATTTTCATGGCACGGCAGATTTGAAACGAGTGATTCTCGAGGCGAACATCGATGACATGAATCCGCAAAATTATTCATACGTCACGGAAAAATTATTCGCCGCCGGTGCGCTCGATGTTTGGACGACGCCTATATTAATGAAGAAATCTCGTCCCGCGAACACATTGCACGTTTTGGTTGACGAATTGCATGAGGAGATTTGTGCTCAAGTCATATTCCAAGAGACAACGAGCATCGGAATTCGAGTCATGCCAGTTTTGCGGAGATATGAAGCGTCTCGACGAATTGCGAATGTTGAAACTCGATTTGGATCAGTTCGCTGCAAAATTTCCGCATATAAAGGATCAATCGTCTCAATTTCCCCTGAATTCGATGATTGTCTAAAACTTGCTCGTGAAAATAATGTTCCTTTAAAAAATATTCAGCGCGAGGCACTTCGACGTCTCGAGTTGAAGTTAGGAGAATCGTGATGAAAAAAAGAATTTTGGGCAAAAATGCTCATGGTGATTCATTGGAAGTTTGCGCGATTGGATTAGGATGCATGGGACTTTCTCAATCCTATCCACCGTTTCCACCGAAATCTGAAGGCATCGAATTTCTTCGAAAATCTGTCGAAATGGGCGAGGATTTCTTCGATACATCTGAAGTTTATGGACTTTTTCCAATCGGCGATTCAAACTCGGAACAGATTCGCAACGAGGATTTAGTTGGTGAAGCTCTCGAGCCAGTTCGAAATCAAGTCAAAATCGCTACAAAATTTGGCTGGGATATTCGCGATGGAAAATGTGTCGGTGTCGATTCAAATCCAAAGACGATTCGAAAAGCGATCGAGGGATCGTTGAAACGTTTGCGCACTGATCACATTGATTTGTATTATCAACATCGCGTCGATCCCAAAATTCCAATCGAAGAAGTTGCCGGCACGATGAAAGATCTATTCGCCGAGGGAAAAATTCTGTTTTGGGGAATGTCAGAGCCTGGTGAGGAGACACTTCGTCGGGCGGATCGAGAATTTCATGTCACGGCAGTTCAAAATGAATATTCGCTCTGGTTCAGAGAAATCGAGACTGGAATTTTGCCAGCGATGGAAGAGCTCGGAATTGGATTAGTTCCATTTTCACCGCTCGGCAAAGGAGTTTTGACTGGAGGAGTCTCGAAGGATCAAAAATTTGCATCGAATGACATTCGAAACACAATTCCACGATTCAACGATACAAATCTCCTCAATAAAAATCTCGCGATGGCTGACGTTGTGAAAAAATTCGCTGAATCTCATGAAACTTCTCCAGCTCGAATTGCACTCGCATGGCTGCTGCATCAAAAATCATGGATTGTTCCAATTCCAGGCACAAAAAAAATTCATCGGCTCGAGGAAAATCTCGGCGCGATGAATCTCGAAATTTCAGATCAAGATTGGGAATCTTTAATGAAAGATCTTTCGACGATCAAAATCGAGGGCGATCGATATGACGAGCATGGAATGAAAATGGTCGGTTTGTGATTCACAATTTATACTCGATCTCGAATTTGAGTATAAATTTTTCAAGACGGTCGAGAAATCGATCGTCCTTTTTTATTCGGTCAAGCGTCACGCTTGTTTTTTGTTCGGAAATAAAAAAAGAACCTCACAATTTCTCGTGAGGTTCTCAAATTATTCCATTATCATTTTCAAGAGTTCGTGATAACTGCTCACAACGTCATAACGAATCGAATCGTTTGAAATCGATTTGAAATGCTCCCGTGCGCAATGAATCTTCGAATCTTCTATCAGCCGCAGCTGCACAGAATCCATTGAGCCCTTTGTTTCCGCGATGAAATAAATATTTTTGACGTCATCTTTTCGAAATACAATTGCCCAGTCTGGATTGTATTTACCGACTGGAGTTGGAACATAAAATCCACTCGGCAGTTTGACATAGATTATAACTTCGCGATCTGATTCAAGTTCCTCTGCAAATTTCTTCTCGATTGTTGAATCAAATACGAGATAATCATATAAATTTTTCTGAGTCAAAATTGCATTTCGATTCAGTATTCCATTGAGATTCGCGTCGATAAAAATTTTTGAATCATAAGTTTCATTCGTCACATGATATTTTATTTGTTCAATGACAATCTGAGCCTTTTGAGAATTGATCATTCTGCTCGCTTTCAAAATAAATTCTTCGGGATTTAATTTGAATCGCGCCAAAATTTTTTGATCGATCCCGCCGAGAATTTGAATGATCGTTTTGCGGCTCAAATCAGTCATGCTCATCATTTTCCCAACAAGATCAGAGCGAGATTTTGATGCTGCTGTCATTATGTTTGAATGATCGCTCGATTCTTTTTCGAATGATTCGCCTGATTTCAATTCGTCTTTCGATCTGATTTTTTTGAGTTCACCTGTCTCAACGCTGAAAAAAATTTCCGTGACATGAAGATCGCGATTCAACAAATCGATCGATCTTTTCACGAGTGATTCGGAATCGAAATTCACTTCATAGATCGTTTTCAAATTGATTTTATTCCAGAGTGATTGAAATTCTGGCTTTGCAAATCGATCCGGTTCAAATTTTGCTGTAACATTTTGACTCCGCGAATTCTCGATTTCAAATTTCTGCGGCTGATAAATCATGTCGATCATTTCAACGATCGACTCTTTAAAATCTGAAACTTCGTCGATGAATTCAAGCGTTCCCGATTTTTTATCCTCAAAATATTTATCAGTCAAATTTCCATTGAGATCGAGATAATCGCGCTTGATCATTGAATAATCAATTTTTCGCGATAGATCCTCATCGATAACAGATCCATCCGGCAATTTTTTCCCTGTGAAGAAATTTTGATCGATTTGCCGCGGACGATCAATCACTGCTTCCGCGATTTCAGTTTGAAGTTTTTGGGTGAATTCATCATAACCTTCCGATGCAATGATCGTCAGTTTGTTGATTTTATGAACTTCACCGCCGAGCAGATTTTCATCCATTCGCGCGCCGGTTTGATCAACACACAATCGAAGTCCACGACCAACTTCCTGACGCTTTCGAATATCACTATTGCTGTGTTTCAGCGTGCAAATCTGAAAAACATTCGGATTATCCCAGCCCTCGCGAAGTGCAGAATGTGAAAAAATGAATCTTACTGGCGATCGATTTGGATTTTGATCGAGCAGCAATTCTTTATTTTTCATGATCAGATCATACGCACTGACATCATCGGAAGTTTTTTCACCGCGATTCGAGATCTTTCCATTCGTAAATTTCCCTTTGCCATCGATTGAAAAATATCCCGCATGAGTTTTTTCCACTGGAATCGATTCGAGATATTTCAAATAATCCGGATTAAAAAGTTCAGGCTGGATCTCTTTAACCGCTTGAGAATATTCTTCTTCGAACCAAATCGCAAAATTTCCATTCTGAGGATTTCCATGCGAATCGTAAATTCGATAATTTGCAACTTCATCGATGAAAAACAGCGATAGAACTTTGATCCCTCGCGAGAAAAGCTGAGATTCACGTTTCAGATGTGCTTTGATTGTCTCGCGAATCTGAATTCGCCGCAATTGATCTTCATCAACATTTCCAATCACATCGCCCGCAAAAATCTTGATTCCATTCAAAAATTCGATCGAATTGTCACGCCCATCGATGAATCTCACGATAAAATTGTTCTGATATTCATCGAGCTCGCCGGAATTTTTATAAAGATCGAATCCCTCGCTGATAGTTTGAATCCTTTTTTGAATTCCATTTGAAGATTTAAAATCGAAATGAATCGTTGCAGTTGGTGCGCTCGACGATAAATTGATTCGCTCTAGATATACAAATCCTTCAGTCGCCATTGAACCGCTCGATTTGATTCCAACCACACAAATTTTTTTCACGAGATGTTTGTTGTATGCATCCATTGCATCGAGCCGATAAACCATGTTGAAAATTTCGCGATGTGTTGCGGAATATCGAAGTATCAGTATCGGATGAAAATCTCTCAAACCCTCGCGCGTCCTTCTTCCCTCGAGTGACTGCGGCTCATCGATTATCAAAATTGGATTTGTCTGTGCGATTTTTTCAATCGGCTTCTCGCTTTGAAATTCATCCAATGCCATTCGAATTCGCCGAGCATCTTTGCCTGTCGAATTGAATGCCTGCGAATTGATTATCATTGCACTGATTTCATGATCCGATACAAAGTTTTCAATCTCCTCGAGCCGAGTCGAGTTGTAGATGAAGAAATGAATTTTTGTTTCATATTCTTCAGCGAAATGTTCCTCGGTGATTTGAAAAGTTTTGAAAACTCCTTCGCGAATTGCAACGCTCGGAACGATAATGATGAATTTTTTCCAGCCGTATTTCTGATTCAATTCATGCATCGTTTTGATATATGTATAAGTTTTTCCGACGCCAGTTTCCATTTCGATTGTCAAATTGTAACTGCCATCGATCTTTTTCAATTCTTTCGACGGATCGATTTGATTTCGTCTCTGAACTCGATTCAAATTTTCGAGGATCATTTCATCGCTTAATTGAATCGGTGCATTTGCAGCGTATAAATTCGAAGTCCATGTGAAATCGAGATTTGAGTTTGGCTGTCCATTGAAAACATCAATGACTGCTTTTGCCGCATCGATTTGAAACTGCTGATGTTTGAATTGTAATTTCATCTCAAATCACCTTGAATCTTGTATTTGGCGAGTGGAGTTTAAAAATTTCTCGAGAATTGATCTTGTCTGAATCGCTCGAAAAACTTTCATCTCTAAACACAACTCGATTTGGATTCTTCGACGCCATGAATTCAATGACACTCTTTGAAATATTTTTATCAAAACAGGCGATCAAATCTCCGGAATTGTAATTCAGAATCATTGATCCCTCGAATTCTTCCAATTCCAATTTCAAATTCAATTCGATTCCCCAATCGATCAAACATTCGAATAACAAATCGAGAGGAGATCGATCCGATTTGATATTTTCAATCAGATCAAATAATTTCTCGCGAGTCAATTCTTCCGGTGAAATTGATACATCGCGAAAATTTGTAGAATCCAATTTTAGAACTCGAAATCCTCTATCGATGTTTTGAAAATTAGATCCAGCACGTCTGATTCTTTCTTTACCGATCTCACAGATATTTTTGAATCCAGATTTAAACGCCTCGGAATTTTTTGGACAGATTTCCGGCAATTGAACCATGATAAACTTTCTCGATCCATGATCTTCAGAATTGAGCTGCATGACTGCATGAGCTGTTGTTGCTGATCCACTGAAAAAATCTAAAACGATCTCTCCATCTTTCAAATCTGCAAGTCGAATCAATTCCATAATCAGATTTTTATTTTTTGGATTGTCGAAAGGCAATTTGATTTCCTTTGCAATTTGAGAAACTTCTAGATCCATCCAATTACTCGTTCGAAGAATAGTGCTCGCCGGCGGCATCCAATGTTGAACTCCTCCATTTTTTCCAACGCTATTTTCGATTCGACGAATAAAATCTTTGATTCCTGTTTTCTGATAATATTCTTCCAATGACATCTGATCAGAAAATTTTTCGAGATAGATTCGATAATTTTCAATCGCAATTTCCGCTTTCTCTTTCGAATTTCTCCACTGTCCCGATGCTGGAGTAAATCCCAAGAGTTCATAACGCATTGTCGGGCGATCTGCATTACTCCAAAAAGCATCCCAATGTCCTTTTTCTGGAATGACAGATTTTTCTGCGCGAATTGCTTTCATGAGAAATGAATTGCTTCTTGCATAAATCAAAATATATTCGAATCCAACATTCAAAGTTGACAATCCATTATCGGCGAATTGAGCATTCAAACTTTTTACTCTGCGTCGAGTGATTATTGTATTTCTGAAATTTGATTCTCCAAAAACTTCATCACAAATCTTTTTCAAATTCGACTGCTCATTATCATCAATCGAGATAAATATGACACCATCATCACTCAACAAATTCCGCGCGAGCAATAATCGAGAATAGATCATTGAACACCAATCAGAGTGAAATCGAGGATTGGAATCTGAATTCTCAACAAACTTTCGATTCCCATTTTCATCGAACAGATCAATCGCCTCTGCATACTCCTCCGAATCCATTTCAAATCGATCTTTGTAAATAAAATCGTGCCCAGTATTATATGGAGGATCGATGTAGATCAATTTGATCTTCTTGAAGTAACTCTGCTGAAGAAGTTTCAAAACATCGAGATTATCTCCCTCGATATAAAGATTCTCTGTTGAATTAAAATCGAGACTCGAATCGAAATCTGGACGCAAAGTTTTATTGATCTTTCGATAAGCATCGATTCGCGCTGAACTTTTTCCAACCCAGTCAAATCGATAAGCCTCTGGATCATCAGAAATTTCATCACCGAGAATCTGTCTCAAAACATCAAAATCGATCGAATGTTTGAGATTTCCATTATGATCTCTTGATTCAATCATACATTCGGGAAAAGTTTTCATGATCAGTTCAATTTTTGAATCCATGTAAGAACCTCCAAAGATTTTTTCAAATTATATCAACGTGGAAAAATTTTTGCTTGAAAATTGACTTCTATCACTTCAATCGATATAATCTCCCGCGATTCCTATGAAAGTGAGGATTGAAAATGGCTGTACCAAAAAAGCACATGCCCAAATCATCGACGCGCAAACGTCGTTCGACTTGGAAACTTGACGCACCGAATTACATCGAGTGCCCGCATTGTCACGAGCCAAAGCTTCCCCATCATGTCTGCCCTGAGTGTGGATATTACAAGGGACGCCAGGTTATCGAGACTGAATGATTTCAAAAAGAAGGCGAGGATTGATTTCCTTGCCTTTTTTTCGTTGAGAGGAGGATTCGAATGGAAAAATATGAAGTCGCAATCAGTTATAAAGACGATCTCGGCGTGATTGTTTACGATCCAGAAAAAAAATCTGCGGAGATCGAGCTTGCAAACGATGAAGGCAAATCGCTCGTCACAGATTTTTTGAATCAGACGCATGAAATTCAAATCCCGCATCAAACTTTGATGGATTTCACCGATGAAAAAATCGAGCCGCTCGCAAGTGTCGAGAATCTGCAGCTGACATTGACTCGACTTTGGGAGGCGACTGGAGTTCATGTCGATTGGTCGCGTCCAGTCGATTATGTGCGTGAACATCCGAGATATACAGAATGAAAACTCAAATCGTCGGCATTCTGAATCTCTCTCGCGATTCATTTTCCGGAGATTTTGTCGAAGATTCGAAATCCAAATTGCTCGAATTGATTCGCGACGGCGCAGATATCATTGACATCGGTGCGCAATCAACTCGACCGAATTACAAAGAAATTTCGATTCAAGAAGAAATCGATCGTCTCAAAATTCTCCCGGAGTTGATAAAAATCTCGAGCGTTCCAATTTCAATTGATACTTATCGATCGGAAGTCGCTGAATTTGCTTTTAAATCCGGTGCGAAAATTCTCAACGATATTCGAGGACTTCGCGATTCAAAAATGATCGATACCGCCAAAAAATTCGATCGAGTTATTGCGATGCATGATGGATCTCTTTCGACGATGAAAGATCGATTCCGATCAATTCTCAATTCTGGAGTCGATCGATCGAAAATCATTCTCGATCCTGGAATTGGATTTGGAAAATCAGCAGAAGAGGATTTACAAACGATCGCGAATCTCGATGAATTGCGGACGATTGATGATGAAAAAATTCCAATGTTATTAGCTTGCAGTCGAAAATCTTTCATTGGAAAAACTTTAGGATTGGATGTGGCGAATCGAGTCGAGGCGACTGGAGCAGCTTGTGTCATTGCGATTTGCTCGGGAGTCGAATTTTTGAGAGTTCATGACGTTCAAGCGATTTCTCGAATGGCTAAAATGACTGACGCGATTCTCAATTCGAGGTGAATTCGAGGTGATTTCATGGATAAAATCGTTTTGATTGGACTGGAATTTTTTGGAAGGCATGGATGCAGTCGCGAAGAACAATCGCTCGGTCAAAAATTTCTGATCGATTTGGAATTGACGCTCGATCTTTCGAATCTTCACGATGAAATTTCCGAGACGGTTGATTATGTTGAAGTCGCGAATCTCACCAAAAAAATCGTTGAGAATCAGCCGCGCAAATTGATCGAGACAGTTGCAATTGAAATCGCTGAAAAAATCCTCGAGCAGTTTTCAAAAATTGAATCGGTGCGAGTGATTCTTCATAAACCACATTCGCCAATCGAATTTTCGTTGAAAGATGTTGCCGTTGAGATTTTTCGGGGGCATCAATGAAAAATGTATATTTGAGTCTCGGTGCGAATCTCGGCGATCGATTCAAAAATATTTGGCGGGCGATCGAGAAAATTCGCGAGCATGAAAAAATCAAATTGATTCGACTGTCTTCGATGTATGAAACTGAGCCATGGGGAGTTGACAATCAGCCAAAATTTATCAACGCGGCAGCATGGATTCAGACGGATCTCGAGCCGATTGAACTACTCGATTCGACGCAAAAAATCGAGCGAGAGTTTGGATTTCACGAGCATAATCAAGCTCGAATGATCGATATCGATATTTTGGAATTCGAAGAAGTCAAAATCGAATCAGATCGACTGACACTCCCGCATCGATTCATGAATCAGCGTCGATTTGTCCTCGAGCCGCTCATTGAAATTTGTCCATCGAAAAAATTTCTCCTCGAAAATTGTTCAGATTCTCTCGAAGTCAAAAAAATTCCATCGATCGAATTCGTATTGATCGCGTGTGTCGATCAAAATTGGGGAATTGGTTTTGAAAATGATCTGCTGTTTCGAATTCCGAGGGATCTTCATCGATTTCGCGAAATGACGATCGATCAAAATGTGATTATGGGGCGGAAGACTTTTGAATCGATTGGAAAATTTTTGCCGGATCGAAATAATTTTGTATTGTCGCGATCTGGATTGAAAGTTGAAGATCTATTTGAAAAGCTGGATCGATCGAAGAAAAGTTTTGTGATTGGAGGATCTGAAATATTTTGGGAATTTCTTCCAATAACATCGTGCGCGGAAATTACATTTGTTCATGAAACTCGAATCGCCGATAAATTTTTGGAAAATCTATTTGATCGTGAGGATTTCAAATTGATCTCCCGCGAAAAATTCCATGATGATTTTGATTTTGAATTTCTAACTTTTATACACAAATAAAAAAGATCCCCGACAGATCAATTCAGATCTATCGGGGATCTCTTTTTTTGTTCGGAAATTTAAATCACTTGCGGAGATTCAAGCTCGAAATGATCGCACGATAACGCTCAACATCTTTATCATAGAGATATGCGAGAAGTCTGCGGCGATGTCCAACCATTTTGAGAAGTCCGCGGCGCGAATGATGATCCTTCTTGAACTGCTTGAGATGCTCGGTGAGATAGGTGATTCGCGCGGTGAGAAGTGCAATTTGAACTTCCGGCGAACCAGTATCTCCCTCATGCACAGCATATTTTTTGATGATTTCGGTTTTCTGTTCTGGCGTCAACATTTGTAGAAAATCTCCCTTTCAATTTTTTCCTGCAACGAAGAAATCGTCGACGCGATCGAATTCCTGCGTTACGGTTGCGAAGAATCTAACTCGGAATCAATCCTTCCGCAAGCGTTTTTGATCTTCCTTCGACAGCTCACCTTTCGATCTCGCGATCAATTCATCCTGATGCTTGGCGGCATAATCGAGAATTGCGCGATAGAATCTGCCCTCGACGCTTGAAACTGAAAGATCGTCGAGATTCACCGGCTCAAGATTTTCCTCGAAATCGAGAATTCCCCATGCATAATCGAGATCTTCGTGCCGAGTGACTGTCACGGTGTGCTTCGTCAAATCAAACAATAAATATTCCGCCCGCCCGACTAAAAGATTGTAATTCTGCGTCGATTGATTTCTCCAGCGGCGTTTTTGAATCACATCTTGAATCTGAACTTGATCATATGTGCAGAGCGTTGGAACTTCAAGCTTCGTGAGATCGATTTTTCCCTTCGAATCAACCAAATAGCCCATCTGTTCCTTGTTGAAATAATAATTCATGCGCTCGGAACTTTGCACCCATTGATAAATTTCCGGCGGAATTTGTTGATCTGCATAAGTTATCCCATTGAAAAAAATCAGACAGAGAATCGTTAAAAAAATTTTTTTGCCAACCATAGAACTCCTCCTCTCAAAATTCGACCGGCTTATACAGCGTATCAAGCTCGAATGGAGTTTCTTGATAAACGTAGTAATTCAACCAATTTGCGAATAGCAGATGCGCGACGGATCTCCAGCGAACGATCGGCTTTTTGCGTGGATTGTCATCCGGAAAATAATTCGCGGGGATTTTGGGATTCAGTCCTGCCTTTGTATCTCGATCGAATTCGTTTTTGAGTGTCAGCGGATCATATTCAGCGTGCCCAGTGATAAAAAATTGCCGCCGATCGAGATTCGCAACGATTGTCGATCCAACTTCACCTTCGACGAGAATCGACAGCTCCGGATGCTTTTTGATATCAGATTTTCGAGTTTCAGTGTTTCTCGAATGTGGAATGAAAAATTCATCGTCGAATCCTCGCAATAATTTTTCATTTTCGACGCACTTTCGATGCCGATATACTCCCGAAACTTTTTCAGATAGAGTTTTTTTCGGAATACCATAATGATAATAGAGTCCCGCTTGAGCTCCCCAGCAAATGTGAAACGTGGAATAGACATGCGTCTTGCTCCATTCAAAAATTTCTGTGAGCTCATCCCAATACGCGACTTTCTCGAAATCCATCAATTCAACTGGCGCGCCGGTGATTATGAATCCATCAAACTTTCGATTCCGAACTTCTGCAAACGTTCCATAAAATTCCGAGAGATACTGCTTGCTCGTATGTCTCGGCTGATAACTCTCGGTGTAAATGAAATCAACTTCAACTTGCAGAGGAGTGTTGCCGAGGAGTCTGAGCAATTGAGTCTCGGTGACTTCTTTGAGCGGCATGAGATTCAGAATCAGAATTTCGAGCGGACGAATATCCTGTTCATATGCGCGGTCAGCATCCATTACGAAGATATTTTCGCGCTCGAGGATATTGGCTGCCGGAAGACGATTTGGAATTTTGATTGGCAATTTAAAAAATCTCCTTAGTCAACGCTGTATCGATTGATCCAGTCTGGATTTTGTTTTGCATATGCGCGGAGTCGAATCAAGCCTTTATATGCTGGCTCGTCGCTTTGAATCATGCGATAGCCGCCATTCATTTCATCATTATATTTTGTCCAGCCATTGTGAGGAGTCCATTTTTCACCGGATGCAGTTTTTTCAGTTCCCTGCGGAAGATTGATCATCTTTTTAAGGAAGAAAATTTCGATCGTTTTATCTTCGGAATTTTTTGTCTCGATCCATTCCCAAAAAATCAAATTATTATTGCGAAATCTGAAAGTGGTTGTATCAGCGGCGACAGTTGTAGTTCCATTTTCATCGTTGACAGTCCAAAGATCAATCCAGCGATCCTCTGCAGTTCTTCGATTCGTTTCTCCCTGGCGAAAGACTTCATCGATAATCGCGGCGTAAAAATCTTCGTCGAATGATTGCGAATTGATCTCTTTGACGCGCCCATCATTCTTCGACCAAATGATCTTTCCTTCAGGATTGTAAAAATCCTCGCGAGCATATTGAATCGTACGATTCTGTGGATCGATTTTGAGCAGCGCGAGACTGTATGATAATTGCGTTGGATCTGGAATCAATTTTTCGATTCCATAATTTTGAATCGTTTCAACTGCGCCCTCGAATGAATAAGTTGTTTTTGTCCAGCCTTGAATCTCCGTTGGAACTGAACCGGTGTCAGTAATGATTCGCGAATTGATCTGCAGTGATTCCGGATCAAAATATTTGCTGTATTTTGCATCGGAATTCAGCCAATACCAATTCACATCATCAAGGAGAGAATCTTCCACTTCTTTAGCGGGAGATTCTTCGGGCGGAGATGCTTGAGAGATCGCGGAAAAGTTTCCGAGGACAAATGAACAAATGATTGCGGCGAGGAAAACTTTTTTCATGAACTCACTTCCTTAGATGAATTTGTTGACTGTCGAATTTTCTACGATCAATCTGAAATCTCGACGAAAGATCGCTCTCGTTTTGAGAATCTAAGCATTTTTTCATAACCGAACGATTTCACATATTTTCGCGCCTCGTCATTGAATCTTCCAACATCCTCTGGCTGATGAGCGTCTGAAGTGATTATCACCGGCAGATCATATTCATGCGCGGCTTGCATGAAATCTGGATATGGTGAAATTTCTTGAATTGGATATCGATACATCGTTCCAGTGTTCACATCGATCCCCATGTGATTGTGTCGAAGTGCTAATGCAACTCGATCGAGATATGGAGTCACATCAAATTTTTTCGGAAAATATTTGAAAAGCCGAATGTTGAATGGATGTCCCAAAACGTCATAACATCCACCGCTCGCGAGCTTTTCAACTTCATGCGCGTAAGTTTCATAAATCCATTTCATGCTCCGCTGATTCCATTCTTCGACAATCTCGGAAGAATCGAAAGCCCATCCATCGAGAAAATGAATCGATCCAATGATGTAATCAAAATCGTAAGAGTCGAGAATCTTTTTGACTGCAGATTGATTTTTAAAATTGCAGACCTCGATTCCAATTTTGATCGGGAAATCTGGATTCGCACGCTGGAGCTTCAACATGAATTCGAAATATTCCTCGATAGAATGTTTGAATTTATTCCGCTTGAGCCATCGACGCTGAAAATTCCCGACCAATGAATCATCGAGAATCAAATCATCATAATAAAATTGCTCGAACTCTGGAAATGTGTGAGAGTGCTCGCTGATTCCAATTTCATCGAGTCCTCGAGATTTTGCCGTCTCGATGAATTTTTTCACGGAATCGAGATCATAATCAAAATATTCGAAGTGCATGTGATAATCGATTTTCATTTTTCAGATTAAACCTTCCTCGATCAATTTTTGAATTCCAACGATAACTCCAGATTCGGAATTGCTCGAAGTCTCGAATCGCGCGATTTTTTTAATTTCTGGATGAGCATTCGCCATCGCAAAACTGTAATAAACCGATTGAAGCATTTCAAAATCATTCATATAATCTCCAAACGCGGCACATTCATCCGGCTTGATTCCGAGATGCTTTTGAATCGCTTGAACTGCTGAACCTTTACTGACTCCGAGATTCGCGATATCAATCCAAAAATCTGAACTTTGAACGACATGAATCGAATCACTCTCGAATTTCGACAGCGGTTTGAAGATCGATGTTTCAGCATGTCCAGTTACATCGAAGAATGCCAATTTGATCGGTTGATCATGAAATTTTTGAGTGACTTCATCGAAATTCGCGACGGCTTGATGATTTGGATAATATTTTTCCAATTCCATCAGATGTTCCGGAGATTTTTGCGATTCGAGATAATATCCATTTTTCTTTCCACAGAAGACACTGAAGATGTTCGGGAGCTCGATTGCAGTTTTCATGATCGCCGTGACTTCATCGAGATTCATGACGCTCGAGAAAATTTCTTGATCATTTTGAAAAACCATTGTGCCGTTGTCGGAAATGAAAATGAATTCATCGAGATGCTTTTCGAAAAGATTCCGAAGCGATTTGTATTGACGTCCGGAAGCTGGTGCAAAGATCACTCCGCGGCGTTTCAATTCGATCATTGTCTCTTCGAATTTCGCTGGGAGTTTGGAATTTTCATCGAGCAAAGTTCCATCCATATCGCTTAAAATGATTTTGATCATTCGATTCACCTCTGAAAATTTTTTGAGATTATATCATGGATTCTGTAATTGAAAGGAAATCACTTCATTGCGTCGAATAAAATTTCTCGGAAGGAAAGATTAAAAAGTTTTAGCCTAAGGAGGCAGCGCATTTGGAAAACACATTCAGAACTTTTGAAATGGATCTCGGCGGTCGAAAGCTCGTCATTGAAAATGGAAAGATGGCGAAGCAGGCTAATGGATCTGTCCTCGTTCGATATGGAGATACAGCGGTTTTAGTCTGTGCAACTGCATCGAAAGAGCCGCGCGAAGGTGCAGATTTCTTCCCATTGACTGTCGATTTCGAAGAGAAAATGTATGCAGGCGGAAAAATTCCTGGAGGATTTATCAAGCGCGAGGGACGTCCTCAAGAATCAGCGATTCTATGCTCGCGATTGATCGATCGTCCAATTCGTCCGCTATTCCCCGAAGGTTTTCGAAATGATGTTCATGTCATGGCGACAGTTTTATCATTCGAGCCGGATAACGCTCCAGAACTTCCCGCAATGATTGGAGCATCTTGCGCGTTGGGAGTTTCAGATATTCCATTCAACGGACCAATTGCGGGAGTTCGAATCGGAAGAATCGATAAAAAATTCATCGTGAATCCAACTGAAGAGCAGCGCGACAAATCAGATCTGAATTTGACGGTTGCAGGATCGAAAGATGCTGTGATGATGGTTGAAGCTGGTGCGAATGAATTGCCGGAAGAAGTGATTCTCGACGCGATTCTATTCGGGCATGAAGTTATCAAAACGATCGTCGAATTCCAAGAAAAGATCATCGCGGAAGTTGGCAAGGAAAAATTCGAGCCGAAACTTTCTAAACCAAATGAAGAAATTTCTCAAGCAGTTCGAGAATTTGCCGCGGAAAAAATCAATATTGCAGTTAGAAATCCCGATAAACTTGCGCGTGAGGATGCAATCTCGGCAGTTAAAGATGAAACGTTCGAAGCTCTATCGGAAAAATTTTCAGAGGAAGAATTTCCAGATGCCTCGAAAGAAATCGCAACATGTTTTCAAAAATTATTGAAGGAAACTGTTCGTCGAATGATCTCCAAAGAAAAAATTCGTCCAGATGGCAGAGCACTCGATGAAGTCAGACCTATCTCCTGCGAAATCGATCTTTTATCTCGGACGCATGGATCTGCACTTTTCACTCGAGGACAAACTCAAGTTTTGACACTCACAACGCTCGGCTCAATGGAAGATGAACAGATAATCGATGGACTCGCGCCGGAATATACAAAGCATTATTTACATCACTACAATTTCCCAGGATTTTCAGTTGGAGAAGCTCGCCCAGCTCGAAGTCCTGGACGCCGCGAAATTGGTCATGGAGCATTGGCTGAACGCGCATTAGTTCCAATGATTCCGTCGATCGAAGTCTTTCCATATACAATTCGACTTGTCTCGGAAGTTTTAGAATCGAACGGCTCGAGCTCCATGGCATCAGTTTGCGGATCAACTCTTTCATTGATGGCGGCGGGAGTTCCAATCAAAAAACCAGTTTCAGGCGTCGCGATGGGATTGATTTCGATTGTCGATGAAAAAAATCGCCCAACTGAATTTTCAATTCTCACCGATATTCAAGGAATGGAAGATGCGCTCGGCGATATGGATTTCAAAGTTGCAGGAACTTCCGATGGAGTCACCGCGATTCAAATGGATATCAAAGTCGCAGGAATCACTCGCGAGATTTTATCGCAAGCTCTGGCTCAAGCTAAAAAAGGTCGAGCTTTCATTCTCTCGAAAATGCTCAAAGTCATTTCTGAACCTCGCAAAGAACTTTCCAAATATGCACCGCGAGTCGAGCACATCAAAATCGCTGTTGATAAGATTCGCGAAGTCATTGGTGCGGGCGGAAAAGTTGTCAATAAAATTATCGAGGCGACTAATACAAAGATCAAAATTGAAGATGATGGAAACATTTTTATCACCGGCGGAGAAGATGCAGATCTTCAGCTCGCGTTGAAAATGATTGAAGAAATCACGCATGAAGTTGCAGTTGGCGAGATTTTCACGGGACATGTCACGCGTCTGATGAAATTTGGAGCATTCATCGAGATTCTTCCAGGGCGCGAGGGACTCTGTCATATTTCCCAGCTATCGAATAAACGAATCGAAAATGTTGAGGATATTGTGGAAATCGGCGACGATATTCAAGTTGAAGTCACTGAAATCGATGACAAAGGGCGAATCAATCTCAGTCATAAAAAATTTGCATAATAAATTGGAGGCGCAATTCATGTCCAATAGCGTCATTGAACGTTTCAAAACAATCTCTGCTAATGGAAAATTCGGCGATCAAATGCTCGATGCACAGATGAAATATGATGTGCTCGCGGCGATTCATTCGATGGAGGAGCTCGAATCAGTTATCAATGCACTTGATGCTCATGCGAAAAAGCGTGAATCACTTCGCAAAAAACTCGTCACGAATGCTCAAGCTGCGCTCGGAAATTTAATCGATTTGGAAGAATGGAAAATTTCAGATGTCGATGCAGCTCTCAAAGTTTTGAATTCATGCCGCAACGAGATGGCTCGAATCGAAGGTGAGGAGACAACTGAAAAAGTCTTCCGCAAACTCGTTGTCGATGGAATTTCCGCTGGAAGATGAGAAGATCACGTCAAAAACTTCCGCTCGAGGATTGTTTAGAAATTCTCAAACGCGGGAGTCATGGAATTCTTGCGTTGAATGGAGAAATTTTTCCATATGCAGTTCCGTTGAGTTTTGTACTTGACGAATCGGGATCAAAGATCTATTTTCATTGCGCACTCGAGGGATTCAAGCTCGATTTGATCCGGCAAAATTCGCATGCATCGTTTTGCGTTGTGGATTGCGACGAAGTGATCGAAGAAAAATTCACGACGAAATATCGATCTGTGATTTGCTTTGGAAAAATTCGATTCGCCGATGATTCTGAAAAGCATCTCGGATTAGAATTGCTCGGAAAGAAATATTCGCCGAGTGTCGATGAAAAATCTCTCGATGCAGAAATAGATCGCGGATTCGATAGATGTCTCGTGCCGATTTTTGAAATTGAAAATCTCACGGGCAAGCAGGCTATCGAATTTCTCAAGGAGTGAATCGCTGTATCGATGGAAAATTCTCTGTTGAAACATCTATCCGGTTTGCATGGAATGGTTGATAGAAATCTCGTCGCGTTTATCGTTGGAGATGTAGATTTGGCGCGTCGAATTTCAAATCTCTCGCAAAGTCCAACAGTTCTTCTTGAAGTTGAAGATGAATTTGATTCAGATAAACTTGCCGAAGATATTCGAAAAGTTCGCCGCGATGAAGATGATGCGATTGTGATTGTCGCAGGAAATCGATTGCTCGATGATTCATTCATTCGAGCTTTTGCAGATTACACATTGGCAATCAATTCGGAAGAAGAATCGCGAGCTGATGAAACATGGCGTCGAATCGACAATGGATTCGAGTTTGTATCGAAAACTGAAAATCGAAATTTCCTTGACAGTGATTTCTGAATCGATATAATTCCCGAGGTCAGACTTTTACTTTTAGACTCACTAGCTCAATTGGTAGAGCAGCTGACTCTTAATCAGGAGGTTCAGGGTTCGAGTCCCTGGTGGGTCACCATTTTTTTGAAATAACAAAGAGATCCCTTCCGAAAAAATCGGGAGGGATCTTTTCTTATTTGTGACTAAAAATTTCTCACAACTTCTATTTTCTTGCGAGTCAATTTCCCTTGCGATAAAATCTCAACATAATTTTTCAAAGGGGGAATTCCCTTGAGTCTTTTAAATCTCACCGAGTCAGATTCCGATTGGCGCGTCGGAATCGATATCGGTTCAACGACGATCAAACTCGTCGTGCTCGATAAAGAGAAAAATCTGATCTACAAAAATTACGCTCGACATTTTTCTGAAATCAGTCGATCTCTATCAGAAAATATTTCTACGCTCAAAGAAATCGTCGGGCAAAAAAAATTCTCACTAGCTCTGACAGGTTCAGCCGGCATGGGAATCGCGCAGAAAATTGGACTTCCATTCGTTCAAGAGGTTATCGCATGTGCATCGGCAGTCAAATCGCTTATTCCTCAAACCGATACAGTTGTCGAACTCGGCGGCGAGGATGCAAAGATCACATATTTCGGTGACGCGCCGGAACAAAGAATGAATGGAGTTTGCGCCGGAGGAACTGGATCTTTCATCGATCACATGGCGGCTTTGTTATCGACTGACGCGCCAGGTCTTAACAAGCTCGCAGAAGTTGGAAAGCGAATCTATACAATCGCGAGCCGATGTGGAGTTTTTGCCAAGACTGACATTCAAGCGTTGATGAATGACGGTGCGGAAAAAGCTGATATCGCAAAATCGATCTTTCAAGCTGTCGTGAATCAGACGATTGGAAATCTCGCGCAAGGTCGTCCGATTTCTGGAAAAGTTGCATTCTTGGGAGGACCTCTGCATTTTCTTCCGGAACTCAAAAAGCGATTCATCGAAACTCTCAAATTGGATTCAGATCATGTTGTCGAAGTCAAAGATGGAAATTTTTTCGTCGCGATGGGAGCAGCATTATCTGATGAAGCCAAAGATCTCGAAGTGAAAGATCTCGAGGCGTCAATCGAAAAATCGAATCGCGAATCCTCGAAGGAAACTCGATCTGCAGATTTCACTTTGTTTGAAACTCCAGAGGAGCTCGATGAATTCAAAGCTCGACACTCAAAATCGAAAGTCAAACGCGGATCGCTCAAAAATTATCGAGGCAAAATTTTCGTCGGAATCGATGCAGGATCTACAACGACAAAATTAGTCGCAATCGGAAATCAAAAAGAGATCCTCTACACTTCATACGGAAGCAATCAAGGATCTCCCCTCAAAACGATTGTCGCCGAACTCAAAAAATTTTATGAATCGATTCCGCCCGAATCTCAAATCTCGAGCGTTTTCACGACTGGATATGGCGAATCATTGATCAAAGCGGCTCTCCATGCTGACGGAAGTGAGGTTGAGACGTTCGCACATCTTCGCGCGGCGCAGGAATTCTGTCCAGATGTCTCATTCGTTTTGGATATCGGCGGGCAGGATATGAAATGTTTCTTCGTTCAAAATGGAACGATTGGAAATATCACTTTGAACGAGGCATGTTCGGCGGGATGTGGATCTTTCATCGAAAATTTTGCGCAGGGATTGCATATGACTGCCGGCGAATTTGCTCAAAAAGCTCTCGAATCCAAATCGCCAGTTGATCTTGGAACGCGATGCACAGTTTTCATGAATTCGAAAGTTAAGCAGGCTCAAAAAGAAGGTGCGA
The DNA here is from genome assembly GCA_017484005.1 of Selenomonadaceae bacterium. GTDB lineage: Bacteria > Bacillota > Negativicutes > Selenomonadales > Selenomonadaceae > Quinella. Next base: position 38,098 of record JAFUTY010000051.1, read on the forward strand.
GCGTTGCAGATATCTCGGCAGGTATCGCGCTGTCAATTATCAAAAATGCATTGTTCAAAGTCATGCAGCTCAAAGATGTTTCGAAACTCGGCGCGAATGTTGTAGTTCAAGGCGGAACTTTTTACAACGATGCAGTTTTGCGATCCATGGAAAAAATTCTGAATCGCGAAGTCATTCGTCCAGATATCGCAGGACTGATGGGAGCTTATGGCGCGGCAATTCTTGCATTGGAATCAGGAATCGAAGAATCGAGTTTGATTTCTCCAGCGGATCTAGAAAATTTTTCAGTGACAACGAAATCTCATCGATGCAACGGCTGTGGAAATAAATGTTTGATAACTACTCAAATTTTTTCAGACGGTCGGAAATTTTTCACTGGAAATCGATGCGAACGAGGAATCGGTGCTAAAAAAATCGATCGCGATCTCGAAACTCCAAATCTATTTTCTTACAAATATAAACGCGTTTTCGATTATCAGCCGCTCGAAAATCCAACGCGAGGATCGATTGGAATTCCTCGAACTTTGAATCTTTACGAGGAATATCCATTCTGGTTTACATTTTTTACTAAGTTAGGATTTCGAGTCGAGCTATCGAGCAAATCGACGGCGGAGATCTATTTCAAAGGCATGGCAACAGTTCCGAGCGATTCACTATGTTATCCAGCAAAATTAGCGCATGGACATGTCATGGATTTGATCGAGCGCGGAATCACTCGAATTTTTTATCCATGCGAGCCTTACAATTTTCCAAACGATCCAAAGTCAGACGACAATCATTTCAACTGTCCAATCGTTGCATCGTATGCTGAAAACATTCGCGGCAACATGGATATCATTCGCGAAAAAAAGATTCAATTCATACAGCCATTTCTTCCAATCGCGTCGCAAAAAAGACTCTCGGAAAGAATTTTCGAGGAGTTTCAAAAATCATTTCCGAAGGAAAAAATCTCGAAGTCAGAAATCATTGACGCAATTCAATCAGCGTATCAAGAATTGGAGAATTATCGTCGCGACGTCAGAAAATATGGCGAGAAGATTTTGGAGAGAATCGAAAAGACTGGTGAACATGCGATCGTTTTAGTCGGCAGACCATATCACATCGATCCAGAAATCAATCATGGAATTCCAGAAATGATCCAGTCATACAACCTGCCAATAATTTCGGAAGATGCGCTGTATCATCTGCCAACGCGTGAGAATCGTCTGCACATCGTGAATCAGTGGAGTTATCATGCGAGACTCTATCACGCGGCGCAATTTGTTTCCGAACGAAAAAATTTGACACTGATTCAGCTTTCATCATTCGGCTGCGGGCTCGATGCAATAACAGTTGAACAAGTCAAATCGATTCTCGAGTCGCACCAGAAAATTTATACAATGATCAAACTCGATGAAGTTTCGAATCTCGGCGCGGCAAAAATTCGAATTCGATCTCTGATGGCAGCTTTGTCACGTCGCGAAGAAATTCCGTATCAAAATTCAAAACTGATTGAGCGTCCTCGATTCACGGAGGATTGTAAAAAGACTCACACGATTCTCGCGCCGCAAATGGCTCCAATTCATTTTGAACTCGTCGAAACTGTTTTGCGAAAGTATGATTATAATGTAGTGATTCCGAGCATGCCCGATCGGGCGGCAATCGATCTTGGTTTGCGATATGTCAACAATGATATGTGTTATCCGGCGATTGTTGTCATTGGTCAATTGATCTCCGCACTGAAATCTGGAAAATGTGATCCGGATCACACATCGATCGTTTTGTTTCAAACCTGCGGCGCATGTCGAGCGACAAATTACATTTCAGTTTTGCGGCAGGCGTTGAAATTCGCAGGATTCCCTCAAGTTCCAGTCTTTGCATGTTATGGATTGCCCGATGAAACTGATGCCTTCGATTTGAGTCGCGACTGTCTAATCGATGCGATAAAGGCGAGCGTTTATGGCGATCTTTTAATGAATGTAAAAAATCGAATCGAGCCGTATGAAATTGAGCGAGGATCGACTGAAAAACTCTATCGAATTTGGATGGATCGCGCGAAAAAAGATCTGATCGATGGAAATTATTTCTCTTATAGAAAAAATGTTCGGGAAATCGTTCGTGATTTTGAAAAACTTCCGATAAATCATGTGAGCAAGCCGAAAGTTGGGATTGTCGGGGAAATTCTGGTGAAGTATCATCCTGTCGCGAATAATGACATCGAAAAAATTCTGATTCGCGAGGGAGCGGAAGTCGTCATGCCGGAGTTTGTCGATTTCTTCCTCTACAGCGCGTATGATTCAATCGCTAAAAGACAGTTGCTCGATGGAACTCGGAAGGAAAAATTCTTCGGGCAGATTTTTATCAAAGTGATAGAATTTTTCCGCTCGCCAATGAAAAAAGCTCTCGAAAAATCAAATCGATTCCGCGCACCAAAATCGATTTATGAAACCGCTGAACTTGCATCGCGTCATGTGAGTGTTGGAAACATGGCGGGAGAGGGCTGGTTTTTGACTGGCGAAATGGTCAAATTGATCGAAGAAGGAGTTCCAAATGTGATCTGTCTGCAGCCGTTTGGATGTCTGCCGAATCACATCACTGGCAAGGGAGTTTTGCATTCGCTCCGAGAATCATATCCCGGCTCGAATTTCGTCGCGATTGATTGCGATGCCGGCGCGTCTGAAGTCAATCAACTCAATCGAATCAAATTAATGCTTGCCGTCGCGAAGGAGAATCTGGAAGTCAAAGGGGAAATTCAAAATGCAAGTTAAAATTTCTGAGGGATTCGTGCGCCAGCAAATTCGAAACGCTGCAAGACTCGGCTCGAATTCTGAACCAATTTTCTGTTTCTCTCCAAAAAATTCAATCGAGCCGCCCGCCGATGAAAAAATTCTCGGGCAATGGCTTCTCGATCTCACGGAAACAGATTTCGATTCCGCCAAGAGAATGCTCGAGCGTCTCAAGCTGTTCAGACCGACGATCATTTGCGGCTCAGAAGATGAAATTGTGAATCTCGCGCGAATTTGGAAACTCAACGCTGACAATTCTCGACGCGCGGCGATAAATGTTGCGCATGACACTGGCGGAGCTGTTGCGATGAAACTCGACGAGGACAAAAATCTCGTGACAGATGGAAACATCATCGCGATTATCGGCGGCTCTTCTCGCGACTTCGAAAAAATCGCTCGATATGCTTCCGCGACAACTCCATTAATCGCTGCATTGATAATTTTCGACGATTCAAATTTGACTCTCGAAATCGCTGGACAGTAATGAAAGATTTTCAAACGATCGATGGATTTTCCGAGGCGAATTTTGAAATCAAGCGATCGAAATTCATCTCTCACGCCGAACATGTTGAATCGGAAGATCAAGCTCGCGAAATTTTACAATCGATCAAGAAAAAGTTTTTCGATGCGCGTCACAATTGTTCAGCATGGATTCTCGATGATCAAAAAATGAAATTCAATGATGATGGTGAGCCGGGCGGAACTGCTGGAAAACCGATTCTCGAATCGATCAAAGAGAAAAAATTGATTCAAGTGATAGTAGTTGTCACGCGATATTTTGGAGGAATCAAACTCGGCACGGGAGGATTAGTCAGAGCGTATCATCATGCCGCAACTCTCGCGCTTGATTCTGCAAAACTTTTGACAGTGAAATCGATGTTGAAATTGCGAATCGAGATTGATTATCCAATGTTCAATTCGGTCGAGCGATTCATTCGTCAGAAAAATTTTCCAATCGAATCGGTGAAATATGAGGCGAATGTTTCAATCGAAGTTTTGATTCCGCCGGATGAAAAAGATCGATTCATTGAAAATTTAACAGAGATCACTTCTGCGAAATTCAAACTCGAAATCCTCGATGAACTTTTCCATTCTGAATAGAAAAAGATCCGAATCTCACAACGAGGTTCGGATCTCTTTTTAATTTGTGATAAGATATCTAAAAATTTTTTTGGAGTGATCAATCATGAATTTATCTAAGAAAATTTTATTGGGAATTTCAATGATCTCGATTTGTTTCTCGTCGAATGTGTCTGCAGATCAAAGAATCGTCACAGGCGATGGGGAATATGTTATTGGCGATGGAATCGATGAAAATTTTTCTGTCGCTAAAAAACTTGCACTGGAAGATGCGATGCAAAATGCAGGTTTACAGGCGAGTGTCTATGTCAAAAGGCAATCGAAGTCGGTTGATCATATAATCGAAGAAGATGTTGTCGAAATGATTTCAGCGAATGTATTGCATTTGACTCGTGAGCCTGAATATATCAAAGATGTTACAGTCGATAAAAAAGCATTCATCATGAAATGTCATGTTGAGGCGATTGTGGATGATGATAACATCGCGGAAGAAATTTCGAAGGATAAAGGAAATCAAGATGAATTGGTGCGACAGAATAAAGAGTTGATGAATGAGCGAGATCGATTGCGTCGAGAGATGGACGAACTTCAGAAGAAATATGAAAAAGCTACGAGCAAAAATGAAATCGCTGAATTGAATGCCGAAGTCAAGAAGATCGATGCAGGATTAACTGCGATGCAATATTACAAAATTGGAAATCAAAAATATAATGAGACAAAATATTCCGAGGCGATTAAGAATTACAATAAAGCGATTGAATTAAATCCAAAATTCTTGTGGGCATACGTCAATCGAGGAGTTGCATATAAAGATCAAGGAAATTTTGATAAAGCCATTGCGGATTATTCAAAGGCAATTCAAATCGATCCGAAAGGTTCTACAGCGTATGTCAATCGTGGAAATGCGTATCAGGATCAAGGAAATCTGAATCAAGCAATTAAAGATTATGGCAAAGCAATAGAAATTGATCCGAAAGATACTGATGCATATTACAATCGAGGAGTTGCATATGCTAAACAGGGAAATCTAAATAAATCAATTTCTGACTGGACAAAGGCTATCCAGATCGATACTAGAGACTTTATGGCATATGACAGTCGAGGACGTGCATATGCTAAACAGGGAAATTTAAATCAGGCGATTTCTGATTATACGAAGGCAATTGAGATCAATCCAAAATTCGCGGGAGCATATAACAATCGAGGACTTGCGTACGCAGATCTTGGAAATTTAAATAAAGCGATCGCTGATTACAATAAAGCAATTCAGATCAATCCCAAGTTGGCATCTGCATATTACAATCGAGGACTCGCATACGATGATCAAGGAAATCTGCTTCAAGCGATTAAGGATTATACAAAGACAATCGAACTCGATCCGGATGACGTCGATGCATACAGTAATCGTGGAGTTGCATATGCAAAACTTGGAAAAATTTCTCAAGCGATTGCTGATTTTAAAAAGGTTCTTACACTAGATCCAAACAATCAATTGGCGCGCGAAGTTCTCAATCGAGTTCAGAATCAATATTGATCTCACAAATAAAAAAAGATCCCCGATAGATCAAAACGATCTGTCGGGGATTTTTATGTTCCTCAATTCTTAGATTCGATTTCAGTAAGTTTATCGATTCGACGCTGATGTCTTCCGACTCCTTCAAATTCATTATCAAGCCATGCTCGAACAATTTCTCCAGCGAGTCCAAATCCAATAACTCGAGCACCAAGCGCGAGAATGTTTGCATCGTTATGCTTCCGAGCCATTTTTGCACTGAAAACATCGGAGCAAAGCGCACATCGAATTCCATGAATTTTGTTCGCCGCGATTGAAACTCCAATCCCAGTTCCGCAAATCAAAATTCCAAATTGCGAGCGTCCCGATGCAACTTCATTCGCAACTTTCTCCGCGATATCTGGATAATCAACCGGCTCATTTCCAAACGTCCCAACATCTTTGACTTCGAGATTGTCGCGCTCCATCAACACCATCTTGACTTCATCTTTGAGAGCAGTGCCCGCGTGATCCGAACCAATCGAAATTCTCAATTTTTCAACCTCCTCATGAAAATGCAAAACCGATCTTCGAGCTGTCTTTGAGATAGAGTTTACTGATATTGACTTGAAAATCCTCTTCCGTCAATTGAGCCAATTCCTGTTTCGAAACCGTTTCACCTTCGCGATTTGCCAAAATTCTCTTCGATTGTTTGATAATCGCCTGCTCGAGCAGATTTCTCACGAATCTTCCGTTGCCAAAATTTTTATGACCGCAGGCTTTATCGAAAATCTTTTTACATGCTTTCATCGCGTCAGCTGGAATTTCATATCCCTCGCGACGCGCCATCAATTTCAAAATTTCCAAAAGATCATTCGTCTTGTAATCTGGAAAATCGACATGGAACGCGATTCGAGATCTCAATCCCTCGTTCCGCTCGAGAAAATCTTTCATCTTGTCTGTATATCCCGCGAAAATCACAATGACATCTTGCCGATGATTTTCCATTTCTTGAACAATCGTCGAAATCGCTTCATCTCCATACAATCCCGCCCGATCGTCAAGCAATGAATACGCCTCGTCGATGAAAAGAATTCCGCCATTCGCTTTTCGAAATTTATCTCGAACGATTTTCGCTGTCCAGCCAACATATTTCCCGACAAGATCAGCTCGCCCACATTCGATGAAATTTCCAGTCTCGAGCAATCCTTCCTTACTCAAAATCTCGGCGAACAATCGAGCGACAGTCGTCTTGGCACTTCCAGGATTTCCAGTGAAAACCATATGCATCGACGCTCGCTTAGTTTTCAATCCAACCTCGCGACGCATTTTTTGAACTTTGAACGAGGATAAAATCTGTCTTAAGATCTCTTTCTGCTCGACCAATCCAACCATTTCATCGAGCTTTTTCTTTGCATCTTTTTTATCAATATCATCATCTTCGATTTTCACATACTCGGCAGATTTATACGCTCGATAGATTTTATTTTTGAGTCCCTCGTTATACAGTTTTTCAAAAATCTGATGAATATCTGACGCGCGGAATGTCAATTTCTCACCGAGAGCTTCTTCGAGATCCTCGTCTGAATAAAATTCCAGATCCGAAGATTTTTTCAGTGAGATCAGATAATCGAGGGCCTGCTGCCTCGATCCAGCTCCTTCTTGAATCTCGATCATTGGAAGATCGTCCTGCAATCCGGTAATGAAATTCCGCGCAAATCCAGGCTTGTCAATCAATTCGACGAAAACAAATAGAGTGTTGCGTTGATATTTCAAAACCGTCGAAGTTACAAATCGAATGACTTCATCATAACTCGTTGCATAATTTTCGAGATCGTCTCCAACTCCTCGCGTCTCGATAACTACAACACCGCCATCAGCCCGCCGAAAAACATTTTCAAGATCCACTTCATCGAAACAGCAGTCTGTGACGTTCGAAATTCGATTGATTCTCTGACTCACGACGCGATTATTGACAAACAGCGCGTTCGATAACAGTTCAATCATATCCATTGCCGCGCCATGATTTCCGGCTAAAATTTTGTAATGAACTGGATGCCCAAAAAATTTTTCGCGATTGTTATCTTCCGAATAGATCCGCTTGATTTCGTCCAAAAAACTAGAATCAGCCATCAATTTTTTAGCGCGGCGGCAGACTTGATCATAAGAAAGTTTTTCATCTTTGAACAAAGTCTCGGTGAGTTTGAAAGTCGAATTGTCGCGATAATTAAGTTTCAATTCTTGACTCAATCGATAAAAGTTTAGATATTCCGATCTCTCAACGAATTTGCTCAATTGCTCAACCGTGATTTCTTTGAGCGATGTGACTTTCAAATTTTGAACGCCATAATCCTCCTCGAAAAGTTCAGTCAAAAAACTTTCCAATTCAGATGAAGTGATTCGCTCGAGCCGATCGACTGCCGCAAACATCGATAATTCTTTAGATGAAGTTTTATAAATGAATGCACAAATTTCTTCCGCTAAATTTTCGAAGCCGCAAATTTTATTGAGCTCCTCGACTTCATCGTCACAATTTGAAGAGGAGCGAAAAATTTTCGAAAAGATCCCCCGACGATAATTGGCTGCTTTGCTCGAGACACTGCAAGTAACTCTAAAATCGTAGAGCAGCATAAATCTTCGACCTCCATTTGAGAATCGCCTAAAACTTTTCCTTCGAGGGATTATAACATAACTCGCGGATAAATTTACTTTCCTCGACAAAATTCAGAATCATTCCGCAAGCAATTTTGAACTTGCAAAATTCAACTTTCGCGATTATACTTGCGAAGGATTTTGAAGTTCAAGGGAACTTCGGGGAATCACTTCAATACAAAGGGGTTTTTTGGTAATGGCAGAATTCGAAGACAAAACTCTCGTCTGCAAAGAATGCGGCAAGGAATTCATCTTCTCCGCGGGAGAACAAGCGTTCTATCAGGAGAGAGGATTTGAGAACGAGCCGGCACGCTGCAAAGATTGCCGCGATAAACGTCGTCGTTCTCGTGATGGCGGTGAAGAGCGTCAGATGTTCAAAGTCGTCTGCGCTGATTGCGGGAAAGAGACTGAAGTTCCTTTCGAACCGAAGAATGATCGTCCCGTCTATTGCCGCGATTGCTTTGCAAAACATCGCAGCGCACGCTGAGGATTCGAAACAAGATCGGTTCAGGTTTTGAGACGATCTGAATCGTGATCATCACAACACAAAAAAAGAGCTCGAGCGATTGTGTCTCGGGCTTTTTTTATTTCAAGGAGGAATTTTTGTGAAACTCAACAAAATTTTCGGTGCTCTTTCAATTTTTACAATTGCAGCGATTGGACTCACTGGCTGCGGCGAAGATCCTCAAGCAAATTCAAACACGCTGAAAGTCGGCTCGACAATCGATTTTGCACCGTTCGAATTCCAAGACGAAAAGCAGACTGATTATCAAGGATTCGACATGGATTTGATTCGCGCGATTGGCAAAGAGATGGGCAAGGAAGTTCAAATCAGCAATATCGGTTTCGATGGATTGATTCCTGCTCTGCAAGCGAAAAATATCGACGTCGTTATCTCTGGAATGACAATCACTGACGAGCGCAAAGAGAATGTCTTGTTCTCTGATCCATATTATCAATCAGGACTTCAAATCGTCGTGAGATCCGATGAAACTTCAATCAATTCGTTCGAGGATCTCAAAGGCAAAAGTTTAGCAGTTCAAATTGGAACGAGCTCTTCTAATGAAGCTAAAAAAATCGAAAATGCAACAGTCAAAGAGCTCAATACTCCGGCTGACTGCTTCATCGAATTGCAAAATAAAGGCGCGGATGCAGTTATCAACGATCGCCCTGTCAATGACTATGCAATCAAAGAGGGCGGAATCACTGGATTGAAAGCACTGCCTGAACGTTTGACTGCGGAAGATTATGGAATTGCAATGGCTAAAGACAATGTCGAGCTCCAAAAACAAGTCAACGATGCATTGAAAAAGATCCGTGACAATGGTGAGTATGACAAGATTTTCGAAAAATGGTTCGGTGGACAAGTTCCTCAAGCTCAACCAGAATCTCAACCGGAATCCCAGGCTCAACAATAATTTTTAAAGGAGTGTAGGTCATGAAAATTTCCAAATTGATCGCGATTTCCGCACTCACCACTTTCGGAATCGCTGGACTCACTGGCTGCGGTGAAGATCCTCAAGCGACTTCAAACTCGTTGAAAGTCGGAATGACTGCTGACTTTGCGCCATTCGAATTCCACAGCGACAATCAAAAAGATTATAAAGGATTCGACGTCGATTTGATCAATGCTGTCGCTAAAGAGATGGGCAAGACTGTTGAAATCCAGGATCTCGCTTTCGATGGATTGATTCCTGCAATTCAGTCCAAAAATATTGATGTCGCGATTTCCGCAATGACAATCACTGAGGAACGTCAAAAACATATTGGATTCTCAGATCCATATTACAAATCGGGACTTGCGATTCTTGTCCGCGCAGATGATACGACAATCAACACGCTCGACGATCTCAAAGGCAAAACTATCGCGGCTCGAGTCGATACAACTGGATTAGATGAAGCTAAGACGGTCGAAAATGCAACAGTCAAACCATTCAAAACTCCGCAGGACTGCTTCAAAGAATTGCAGGCTGGAAACGTCGATGCAGTTATCAACGATCGCCCAGTCAATGACTATGCAATCAAAGAGGGCGGAATCACTGGATTAAAAGATCTTCCTCAAATGTTGACTGAAGAAGAATATGGAATCGCGATGGCTAAAGACAATTCCGATCTGAAAAAACAAGTCAATGACGCGCTGAAAAAACTCCATGAAAATGGTGAGTATGACAAGATTTTCGCAAAATGGTTCGGTGATAAAGCTCCTCAGCCTGAAAATCAATCCGAACCAGCTCAACAATAATTTCCATTTCTGATTTTCCAAAGGAGTGTCATTAATGAAACTTTCAAAAAAACTCTCGGCAATGCTCGCAATTTTCGCAGTTTCAACATTCGCACTCACTGGCTGCGGCGAAAATCCAGATCAAAACCAAAACTCGGCAAATCCTCCAGCAAATTCCACCGCTCTCAAAGTCGGAACTGCTGCCGATTATGCTCCATTCGCTTTCCAAAATGAAAATCAAGTTCAAGGATTCGATATCGATCTTATCAATGCTATCGGAAAAGAGATCGGCAAAAATGTTCAAATCGAGGATGTTAAATTCCAAGAATTGATTTCATCTGTCGAATCCAAAAAAATCGATGTTGCAATTAATGGTATAACTATCAATGGTGAACGCAAAGCATTGGTTGCATTTTCAGATCCATATTTCAAATCGGGACTTCAAATTCTCGTGAAAGAGGATAACACTGACATCAATTCGCAGGCAGATCTCAGCGGCAAAAGAATCGCGGTTCAAGAAGGAACAACTTCCGAGACTTTGGCAAATGGAATCGAAAATGCTGCGGTTACAAAATTCGCAACACCGGATGAAGCTTATAAAGCTCTTCAAGATGGACAAGCAGATGCAGTTATCAACGATCGTCCTGTCAACGAATATTTGATCAAAGAGAATAAACTCGCTGGAGTCAAAGCTCTTCCGGAATCTTTGAATGAAGAAGAATATGGAATCGCAATCGCTAAAGATAACGCGGATCTTCAAAAACAGATCAATGACGCTCTCAAAAAACTTCAAGACAATGGTGAGTTTGGTAAGATTACCGAAAAATGGTTCGGATCTCAACAAACGCAGCAGTGATTTTGAATCATGAAGTTCGCTAAATTATTAGCAATTTTCTCGATCTTCGTTTTATTAACTGGCTGCGGCGATGAATCAGCATCTGAATCGGAAGCCGAACCGATTAGAGTTGGCATTTCGAGCGTATTTCCACCTTTCGATTTTGTAGATGAAGCAAATCAAGATTATCAGGGATTTGATATCGATTTAATTCGCGCGGTTGGCAGAGAAATCAATCGTCCAATTCAATTTACTTCAGTCGATTTCGATTCAATTATTCCTATGATTCAATCAAACGATATCGATATCTCAATCTCAGCTATCACAATCAATGACGAGCGAAAAAAATCTGTGCTATTTTCAGATCCATATTTCGAAACGGGCTTACAAATCGTCGTGAAAGATGACAACACTTCGATAAATTCGCTTGCGGATCTCAAGAATAGGCGAGTTGCAGTTTATATCGGGACGACTGCAGATGCTAAAGCTCATCAAGTCGAAAGTGCAGCTATCACGCGGTTAAATGATCCCGCAAAATGTTATGACGAGCTGGAAGATGGAAATGTTGACGCGGTTATCAATGACAGTCCATATAGCGCATATCTGCTCGCGCAAGGACAAATCGCAAATGTAAAAATTCTTCCGGAACTTTTGACTTATGAAGAATATGGAATCGCGATTCAAAAAGATAATGTTGAATTGCAAAAACAGATCAATGACGCGCTGAAAAGAGTTCATGAAAGCGGCGAATATGATCAAATTTACTCAAAATGGTTCGGAGAAAAATGATTCGGAGAGTTGAGTCATGAAAGATTTTGCTAAAAAATTGCTGGCGATATTCTCGATTTTTTCACTGACTATCTTTTCATCCGGATGTCTTGGCGATGATGAAGTTGAAAATCCCAAAATGTCACTTCGAGTTGGAACGAGACTTGATAGTCCTCCATTGGAATTTTATGCTGAAAATGGAAAAGATTATCTGGGATTCGAGATTGATTTGATTCGCGCAATCGCTAAAAAGATGAATGCTCGTGTTGAAATCGAGGATATAAATTTCGATGCACTAATTCCTGCACTTCAATCAAATATGATCGACTTAGCAATTTCTGGAATGACAATCACTGACGAACGAAGTCAGATTGTCGTATTTTCAGATCCATATTATGAATCGGGATTGACTGTTCTTGTGAAAGCGAATGATGGCTCAATCAATTCGTTCAATGATCTAAGAGGCAAACGAATCGCGACGAGATTTGGATCAACTGGTTATGCAGCGGCAAGACAAATCGCAGGTGTAGATATCATAGAGTTCGGCGAAGCAAATGAAGCTGTCGAAGAACTTCAAAATGGTGAAGCGGATGCAGTTATTGGCGACCGTCCAGTCAATGATTATTTGGTAAAAAACAATGCAGATCTTGGACTCAGATCGCTCCCAGGAACTTTATCAGCGGAATATTATGGAATTGCAGTTGCAAAGGATAACGAAGAACTTCTGCAGAAAATCAATGAGAGTTTACAGTATATTCGCGACAGCGGTGAGTATGACAAGATCTATTTGAAATGGTTCGGGGAAAATTGATTCGGAGAAAGTGATTTGTAGAGTTGAGTCATGAAAAATTTTGCTAAATTGCTCGTGATTTTCTCGATTTTCATCCTCTTCATCGGCTGCAAAGATGAGCCTGAAACTAAAGTCGAGCCGCTCAGAGTTGGCTCAGCTCTTGAATTTGCTCCATTCGATTTTCAAACGCCGGACGACAGAAATTATCAAGGATTCGATATCGATTTGATTCGCGCGATTGGTAAAAAGATGGGGCGAGAAGTCAAAATCAGTAATCTCGGCTTTGAATCGGGATTCGATGGATTGATTGCCGTGCTGCAGACTAAAAACATCGATCTTTTCATCGCGGGAATGACAATCACTGATGAACGCCGTCAAAAAGTTCTATTTTCAGATCCATATTTCAAATCGGGACTTGCAATTGCGATTCGAGCAAATGATTCAACCGTCAATTCATTTCAAGATTTAGCGGGAAAAAGAATCGCCGTTTTGATTGATACAACTGGAAATCTCGAGGCTCAAAAAATTCCGAACGTCACGATTAAAGAATTTGGAACGCCGACGGAATGTTTCGAGGAGCTTGCAAAAAATCAAGTCGATGCAGTTATCAATGATCGTCCAGTCACCGATTACATGATTCATCGCGGCGAAATTTCGAATGTGAAAGTTCTGCCGGAATTGTTGACTGAAGAAGAATATGGAATCGCGATTGAAAAGGATAGTGTCGAATTGATGCTGCAAGTCAATCTCGCACTGCAGCAGATTCGTGACAGCGGCGAATATGATCGAATTTATGAAAAATGGTTCGGAGCAAAACATTCGGAGAGTTGAATCATGAAAATTTTTACTAAATTACTCGCAATTCTCTCGATCTGTATATTTTTCACTGGCTGCGGCGATGAATCGAAATCTGAATCGGAAGTCAAAGTCGAACCGCTCAAAGTTGGCGCATCGATAGCATTTCCGCCGTTTGGATTCAAAGATGATTCGAGCCGCGATTATCAAGGATTCGATATCGATTTGATTCGCGCAATTGGTCGAGAGCTCGGTCGTCCAGTTCAATTGAGCAGTATCAGTTTCGACGGATTAGTTCCGACAATTCAATCTAAAAACATCGATCTTGCGATTTCTGGAATTACAATCACTGACGAACGGAAGAAATCGCTGTTGTTTTCAGATCCATATTTTGAATCGGGACTTCAAATCGTCGTGAGAGATGACAACACTTCGATAAATTCGCTCGAGGATCTCAAAGGCAAACGAATCGCAGTTCAAATCGGGACAACTTCAGACGCTCAAGCCCAGCAGATCGAAGATGCAATTCTCACGAAGCTTGATACTCCCGTGGAATGTTTCGAGGAGCTTGCAAAAAATCAAGTCGATGCAGTTATCAATGATCGTCCGTCAAATGCATTCATGCTCGCTCGAGGACAAATCGCAAATGTTCGAATGATTCAAGAGCTTTTGACTTATGAGGAATATGGAATCGCGGCGATGCCAGATCGGGCGGAATTGATTCAGCAGATCAATGACGCGCTGAAAAAAGTTCGTGACAGTGGAGAATATTATCGGATTTATGCAAAATGGTTCGGTGAGCAGAAGGATTAATAAAGATGAAATTCATAAAATTACTCGCAATGCTTTCGATCTTCCTAATTTTCACCGGATGCAGTTCTGAAGAAAAATCTTCCCAGCCGCCTTTGAGAATCGGTTCAGCCATGGAATTTGCGCCGTTTGATTTTCAAGAGGAGGGCAGCAATCAATATCAAGGATTCGATATCGATTTGATTCGCGCGGTCGGTCGAGAGCTCAATCGCGAAGTTCAAATCAGCGATATTGGATTTGAATCTGGCTTTGATAAACTGATTCTCACGCTTGATTCGAATAACATCGATGCTATCATTGCAGGAATGACAATCACGGAGGAGCGGAAGGATAAAGTTCTATTTTCAGATCCATACTATCGCTCGGGATTGACAATTGCAGTTCGCGAGGATGAAACAGGAATCAATAAATTCGCGGATCTCGCTGGGAAAAGAGTCGCAGTGTTGATTGAAACAACTGGCGGAGCTGAAGTTCAAAGACTTCCAAACGTCACGATTCAAGAATTCGAATATTCGCCTGGATGTTTCGAGGCACTGGCAAATGGTGAAGTCGATGCAGTTGTTCAAGATCGTCCAGTCACCGATTATATGATTGCCCGCGGCGAGATTTCGAATGTGAAAGTTCTCCCAGAACTTTTGACTCAGGAAGATTATGGAATTGCAGTCAGAAAAGATGACGTCGAACTGCAGCAGCAGATTAATGACGCGCTGAAAAAAATTCGCGAGAGCGGGGAATACGATCGCATCTTTGACAGGTGGTTCAGAAAACCCAAGCAATAATCTTTTTAGAAAGTGAGTGGGCAAATCGTTCCGCTCACTTTTTTTCGTTCGGAGGTGCAAATTTTGACTTTCAATCTCGATTTGATTCTGAATTCATTCCCCCTGCTGTTAATCGGCGCGGGAGTCACAGTTCAAATCACACTTCTATCAGTTCTCGTCGGCGTCGTGATTGGATTATTCGTCGGCATAATGAGAATTTCGAGTTTCAAACTTCTTCGATTTCTCGGGGCGGTGTATGTTGATTTTTTCAGAGGCACACCGCTCCTCGTTCAAATCTTTTTGATCTATTTCGCAATTCCGGCGATAACAGGGCAGCGAATGGATCCATTTGTCGCGGCGATTTCAGCCTGCGGAATCAATTCCGGTGCATATGTCGCGGAAATTTTTCGAGCCGGAATTCAATCAATCGATAAAGGACAAATGGAAGCTGGTCGATCTCTCGGCATGACATGGATTCAAACTATGCGATTCATCATTGTCCCTCAAGCATTCAAACGAGTCATTCCACCGCTCGGCAATGAATTCATCGCGCTGTTGAAAGATTCATCGCTCGTTTCGGTCATTGGATTCGAAGAATTGACTCGCCGCGGACAATTGATCATCGCAAAAACTTATGGATCGCTCGAAATTTGGTTAAGCGTTGCAATTATCTATTTGATAATGACTTTGACGATTTCGAGATTCGTTGCATTCCTCGAGAAAAAATTCAACACGGAGCGCAAATGAATCTCAAAAATTTTTCAATATAGATCGGAGATGAATTGAATGAGTATCATCGAAATTCGCGGACTTCAAAAATCATTCGGCGATTTGCAAGTCATTCGCGGAATCGATCTCAACATCGAAGAAAAAGAAGTCGTTGTAATCATTGGACCATCGGGCTCTGGAAAAT
The DNA here is from genome assembly GCA_017484005.1 of Selenomonadaceae bacterium. Classification (GTDB taxonomy): domain Bacteria; phylum Bacillota; class Negativicutes; order Selenomonadales; family Selenomonadaceae; genus Quinella. Next base: position 53,977 of record JAFUTY010000051.1, read on the forward strand.
CGACACTCCTTCGATGCATGAATTATCTTGAACAGCCGACGGGAGGATCGATTGTTGTCGATGGAATTCCACTCGATGGCGAGGCGAATATCAATAAAGTTCGCGAAGAAGTCGGAATGGTTTTTCAGCGATTCAATCTGTTTCCACATATGACGGTGCTCGATAATATAACTCTCGCACCGATGAAAGTTCGCGGGATTGATAAAACTCAAGCGGAACATACAGCGATTGATCTTTTAACTCGCGTGGGATTGGCAGATAAAGCTCAATCATATCCAGATCAATTGTCTGGAGGACAGCAGCAGCGAGTCGCAATTGCTCGAGCTTTAGCGATGCAGCCCAAAGTCATGCTCTTCGATGAACCGACGTCAGCTCTCGATCCAGAAATGGTTGGCGAGGTTTTGGATGTTATGAAACGGCTTGCGGAATCTGGAATGACAATGGTGATTGTGACTCACGAGATGGGATTTGCTCGCGAGGTTGGAGATCGATTGTTATTCGTCGATGGCGGATATATAGTTGAACAAGGCGCACCGAAGGAAGTCTTTGAGAATCCCAAGGAAGAGCGCACCAGATCTTTCCTGTCCAAAGTGTTATAAGGCTGAATTTATGCAGAAAAAGATCCCTCGACAGATCGCTTTTGATCTATCGAGGGATCTTTTTTTTTCGGAATTTTAAAAGTCAAACATATCGATTTTTGAGCAATTTTTCAGAATAAAAACATTGCAGATTCATGACTGCATTATCTAACTAGACTATGATCTTATCGGTTGATCAAATTGAATTTAGGAGTTGATCAAATGAAAGATGCAGTGTTAGCTCCAATCGCAATTCCAATCGGGCTCGTGATTTATGTAATTTCATTCGCGCTTGCATCAATATTTTTGTACTGGTTTTTCGATAGACCACAAGACTGGTCATATGTGATTCCGATACTCACATCGTTTACTTCGTTGATAATTGCGTGCGAAACCATTAGAGGTAAATTCGGCAATATTTCGGCAACAATCACTGCATGGATTGTCGCGGGATTTTGGATTTTCATGGTTGCCGCAGATATCTTTGGATTTATGAACGATATCGCCGGCGTGATTCAAGGAACTTATCAGGAAGAAGATCCTGGATTCGTCGATATTGTCAACGCGTTATTGAACACAAAGATATATGCTGTGACATCTGCATTATTGGCGTTTGGCGATAAGTAGGAGGCGAAAATCGATGGCTGATGAAACGATACAATCGATGTTTTTGTCAAGCGAGCGACGACTCAATCGACTCAAATATTTCAAAAGAACTCTCGTGATTGGAGTAGTGGCTATCCTCCTCAACGTTTTATTTTCAAATGAAGATGGTAGCGATAATGCATTTACACTTCTGTTAAGCATTTTTTTCTTAGTTCCATCGTATTTTTTGGATGTTCAACGCCTGAAGGATCTAGACAAAGATTCAACAATTGCGATTTTGAATGTGATTCTCGGATTGGTTTTTATGGTATTCGCTCAAGATTCGCTTTCAATTGAAATGATGAATTACGGAATCATAACTGGCGAGGCTAGAGTTTACATTTTTGTCAGCTTAATTCAAACAGCGATTTGGGTGTATCTATGTTTTGCGGAGGGGACACATGGCAGAAATAAATATGGTGAAGATCCATTGGAGGCGAATGAGTCATGATGTGTCAAAATTGTGGCAACACACTCAAATCTGGAGATACAGTTTGCCAAATTTGTGGATCACCAGTCTCACCTCAACAAAATTCATCAACTTATCAATCCGGCGGTGATAATACTTTTTTATTGATATTTCTAACTGTATTGTTTTTCGTTTGGAGTTTCATGTATTTGAATATCAATTGGATTAAAGAAATACGTGAAGAGCTTTATCAAAGTGCTTTCGAAGAAATTCTTACCAAATCTGGTTTGTTTGGATTTCTTTCTAAATCTGGTGCTGCAGTGGCTAAAAAATCTGGTGTAGTTTTAGCTGCGGGAGCTGCAGGAATCGGTGCAGTTGTGCTTCGAAAAAAATCTTGAGGATGTTTTTACATGAAAGCAAAATTTGTCGTGATATTGCTTGCGATATCTATCATTTTGAGCGGATGCGGTTCAGATAATATTTACGTGAGATATTATCATAATCATCCGGATGCAAACATCTGGCGAGACGATCAAATTTTGTTGATTTATGAAGGAGTTGGATCGTTGACTAGACCATTAATGGACGAGAATGGAAATATATACGATATCCCTAAGTTTCGCCAAGCTAGTACTGATGCGGACATGGAATTCGTTGACGCTTTTTTTATGAGCATTTTGGAAGTCATTTATTTGAGGGAGGAGTTGCATGGATTTATCAACAATATTGTGACAAACAATCTGAAAATGAGTGATTTGACAATTCAAGAAACTCATCGAAAAGAGAGCGAAATATACATCTATGAAAAAACTTTTGAAAGAGCAATTCAAGAATATAACAGCCATGAAACTGGATTGAATGAAAATTTTTTCACTCCGACTTATCTTCAACAAGTTGGCAATGAAATTTACTACACACAATTGAAAGATAAATTTCCCGATGAATATTCTCGGTGAGGAGGAATTTTTATGGGTTTGATATCTTGCGCTGGATGTGCAATTTTGACAACGTTTATTGCGTTCAAAGTTTTCGATTATCCATTTCACAAAGAGGGCGGAAATTTTTTCGAATATACCGAAATGACGTGGATCATGTCTATAGCTAATCTTTCATCGATATACCAAATTCGCTACGAGGAAAATATCGTGATTCTTGTAGCAATTATCCTCGGTGGTGCTCTCGGTGGACTGATGCTTTGGGTGTTTTATGGAATTGTTGGCATCTTCAATGAAAACCTGTCAAAAATGGAAAGAAAACAAATTGCAATTTTAATAATTATCGTATTGAATGTTTTGGGGATGATTTTTTGAACGATCTTTTGAAATATGTAAAAAATTTTGCATTCTACATCGCGCTATTTTTCGGAGTTCAAATACTCACGCGAATTTTGTTGACGTGGCAATTAAATGATTATTACGTTGCGCATAAATTTATCAGCATTCTCGTCGCGGCAATTGTTATAGGGATCGTTTTCTATTTCAGACAACCGAAGGCTAATGTTCAGATACAATATTATCGCAAATATCCCAAGCTTAATATTTGGCGCGATGATCAATTGTTTCTGATTTACAAGGGAATTGGAAAAATCGATGCTAGCGATCCTCAATCGGCTTTCAAAGAGTTGAATATTCGAGAACCTATCACTGACGCCGATAAAGAGTTTATCGAAAAATTGTTTCTATCTAAAATTCATATTTTGGAACTTCGAGCCGATTTGTGCGAAGAAATCAATGAGGCAATCAAGCTCAATAGATCGATGAATAAACTGATGGCAAAATCAGTTCATCGCAAAGAAACTGATGTCTATGTTTATGAAAAAATTTTTGAAAGAGCGATTCGAGATTTCAATCAACACAAAAATGGATTGGATCAAAATTTCTTAGATGTGGATTATATCAAAAAAGTTGGGAATGAAATTTATCCACACGAATAAAAAAAGATCCCCGATCATTTTCAGATCGAGGATCTTTTTTATTTCCGGATTTCTCCAACGCTCGTTGTCCATTGAAGAATACTTGAGCCTTTGGAATTTAAAAAATCGAGATTTGAAATCACGACGCGATCGATTGAATTTTTCGTTCGAATTCCATATTCGTCAAATGTGAAATAGGCATCGAGCGATTGAATCACAATCGGTTTGTTTGAATCCATTCCGAGAAACATCATCGCATGTCCTGGTGCAAAAATTATTGCTCCAGGTCTTGCAACTGAAATTCGAGTTGATTTTTCAGCGGGCGAGAGATTTGTGAACTGCATTCGAATCGGCAAAGCTCGCTCCTGTCGATAATCTCGAGGCAGCTCCAATCCCATCGTTCGATAAACTGCCGCGGTGAATTCATATGAATCAAGTTGATTGTCGCCGAGACATTGAATCGCCTGCCGAATGAAATTGTTTTCCGTGCAATCGAGATAGCCAAGATGAATTGAATCATCGTCATTGATTCGCACGGGGATTTCATTGAGCGTTTGATTCACATCGAAAATCATTCGCGCGATGTATTTTCCAGATTTTGCGTCGAATGACTGAATTGGAATTTTTGATCCCATTCGAAATTCGATTTGGAAAGAGCTTCCGATGTTGACGATTTTTTTATTGGAAGTCACGACGAGAAATTTTTCCGGCTCGAGAAATTTCAGCCAGGTCTCGCGATTTGTGAATGAAACCGCTCGAGCATTAATCCATCCCGCAAGATCCTTCGTCTCGATTCTATAAAAAGTTCCCTCGGGATTTTTTTCCAAAACTACAATCGGTTCGAGAGGATCTAGCGTTTTGAATTCGAGATCTGGATTCGGCTCGGATCTCAATTCTGCAGATTCAGACGTCACGGCGAATTGAACATTTTCATCGTCGTAAGATTTGAGCGCGTTGAATTGAAATCGAGAATTGATTTGTGAAATTTCTTCTTGAGTTAAAAGAATCTGCTCGCCATCTGAATTTTTAGAGATCCAAAATTCCGTGCGCGATCGATCGTCATGAATTTCGACTGGATCAAATGCAAATGATCGAGCTGTCAATAAAATCAATGCGGCGATCGTCAAAAAAATTTTTTTCATGCTTGAATATCGACGAGAGTTCCGAGATTTGGATCGACTGCATCGACTGCGATCTCCTCGAGCAGATCTGATGTGCTTGCAACTTGAGCATTCATCGCCTCTTTCAACACTGCAACTCCGAGATTCTGCTCGACTCTCTGCTGCGACATCGAAACTGACAACGCCGCGATGCTCATGTAATCATCCATTGATAACACTCCTTTCAAAACCACTTTCGAGCGTTTTTAGCATTGCGCCCGCGAATTGTTCGATCGAGGATCATTTTTCTTAATCGAATATGTCCCGGCGTAACTTCAACCAATTCATCCTCTTTGATGTATTCGAGAGCCTGTTCGAGCGACAGAATTTTCGGCGGAGTCAATCGAATCGCTTCATCTGATGCAGTTGTTCGCATATTCGAGGCATGTTTTGCTTTGCAGGGATTGATATCCATATCCATTTCGCGAGTATTTTCGCCGATGATCATTCCTTCATAAACCATTTGTCCCGGCGAGATAAACATCGTTCCGCGATCTTGCAGCGTGAAAATTCCATATCCAGTCGTTTCGCCTTCTTCAAATGCAACTAGAGATCCTCGCGTGCGCCCTGGAATATCGCCTTTATATGGAACATAGCCGTGGAAAATGTGATTCATGATTCCATTTCCCTTGGTGTTCGTCAAGAGTTCAGATCGAAATCCAATCAATCCGCGCGCGGGAATGACAAATTCCATTCGCATATATCCCGACAGCTCGCTCATATTCAGAAGTTCAGCTTTCCGTCGACCGAGCGATTCCATGACTGTTCCCATATATTCCTGCGGAACTTCGACAGTCAAATTTTCCATCGGCTCGCATTTTTGTCCATTGATCGTCTTATAAACGACTTCCGGCTTGCCAACTTGCAATTCATAACCTTCGCGACGCATCGTTTCAATCAAAATCGAAAGATGTAATTCGCCGCGTCCAGAGACTTTGAAAACTTCCGTTGAATCAGTCGGCTCAACTCTCAACGCGACATTCGTTTCAGCCTCTTTGAAAAGTCGATCGCGAATGTGTCGGCTCGTTACAAATTGACCATCTCGACCAGCGAAGGGACTCGTATTAACTCCAAAAGTCATTTGCAAAGTCGGCTCATCGATTTTGATCGACGGAAGAGCTTCTGGAGCGTCAGCATCTGCAACTGTGTCGCCGATTCGCACTGAACCTAATCCAGTCAACGCAACGATTTCGCCCATCGATGCAGATTCAACTTCCGCGCGAGATAATCCTTGATAAGTGAAAACTTTTCCGACTTTTGATTTTGTCGATTGATCCCCATTGATCAAAATTACATTCTGATTCGGAAAAATTTTGCCGCGCTGAATTCTTCCAATCGCAACTCTACCAACATAATCATCTGCCTCGACGGTTGTCACCATCATCTGCAGCGTTCCATCGGGATCTCCTTCCGGCGCAGGAATTTTTTCAATGATCGTGTCGAGCAATGGTTTTAGATCCTCAGAATCATCTTCCATTTTTAAATGCGCGATTCCAGTTCGAGCCGATGTGTAAATCACTGGAAAATCGAGCTGATCGTCATTCGCATCGAGCTCCATGAACAATTCGAGCACTTCATCTTCGACATCCTCGACGCGCTGATCTGGACGATCGATTTTGTTTATCACGACAATCGGTTTCAATTTCTGCTCGAGAGCTTTTCTCAAAACATATTTCGTCTGTGGCATTGGTCCTTCAAATGCATCGACGAGCAATAAAACTCCATCAACCATATTCAGAACGCGCTCAACTTCTCCACCGAAATCAGCATGTCCTGGCGTATCGACGATGTTGATTTTGATTCCGTTGTAAAGAATTGCTGTATTTTTCGAGAGAATTGTGATTCCACGTTCGCGCTCGAGATCATTTGAATCCATGACTCTTTCAGCGACTTGCTCATTCGCGCGGAAGATGTGACTCTGTTTCAACATTGCATCGACGAGAGTAGTTTTGCCATGGTCAACGTGCGCAATGATTGCGATGTTTCGAATTTTTTCATTGATACTCAATCTGATTCCTCCAAAAATTTCATGAATGCAAGTTTGTTTTCGAGTGGTGAAGCTGCTGGTCTGCCGAGATTTTTTCGAGATCCAATCGAGCAACGAATCTCGATGAAACTCAATTTGTTTTGAGATCTGATTTCTTCGAGAATTTTGGTGAGATCCTCCTCACGATCAATTCGTCGAATGATTTCATATCCAGATCCTCTCGCAATTGATTCGAGATCCAAACTTTTAGCGACAGTTGGCATTCCTCCGACAGATTCATGCGCTCCATTATTCAACACGACATGAATCAAATTTTGCGGCTTGATCGATCCCAAAATTGCGAGCGATCCCATATGCATTAAAAGAGATCCATCGCCATCGAGACACCAGATTTTTCGATTCGGTTTTTGAATTGCGATTCCCAGCGCGATTGAGGATGCATGTCCCATCGAGCCGACTGTCAAAAAATCGTGAGAATGATCAGTTCGATTTTCAAAGACTTCTCGAGAAATTTTTCCAGTCGTTGAAACAATGACATCATTGCGAGAAATTTTCAAGATTGATTTGATAGCAGTTTCGCGATTGATTCCATTTGAATTTTCATAGCTTCGCGATTCATATTCCAGAGATCCCTTGCAAATCACCAATGCAGATCGCCGCGAGAGTTTTGGAATCTCGACAGTTTCCTTCCTTATAATATGCGTCTCGAAATCCATTGTTTTGAGCAAATCGAGTGTCACCAATCCCTGATGTGCATGCTGCGGTTCATCGGGAATTCCAGGTTCACCGCGCCAGCCGATTATCAAAATCAGCGGCAGATCATAAACTTTTTCGCTCGATAGAGACAGAATTGGATTGACGATGTTTCCCTCTCCAGAATTTTGCAGATATACAACTGGAGTTTTTCCAGTCGCAAGATGATATCCCGCTGCGATTCCGATGCAATTTCCCTCGTTCGCCGCGATTATATGATGTTTCGAATCGATTCCATATGTATCGAGGAGGTAACTGCATAGCGGTTTGAGTTGAGAATCTGGAACTCCAACAAAAAAATCTGAATTCAATTTTCGAATTAGATCTGTGACTTTCATTCGCTCATCTCCCGATACAAATTTTTCAGCGTTTCATGCTCAAGTCGAATCGGGTGATTTTTTATTCGAATTGGATTCACGGAACTTGCGAGTATCTCGATTTGATCTTCGGAAAGTTTTCGAGTAAGTCTGATTTTCCATTCATCGAGAATTTTTGTGAATTGATTCATCGTCGGCTCGAGCTTTTCAAAAATTTTTTCTAAATATTTTTCGCCGCGAGGATCAATGCAAAGTTTCAAATGATCTTTCATGAAATTCCAAAGCACTCGATCGCAAATCGCGACAGATTCTCCATGCGACAATCCAAATTCGCTCGTGAGTTTGTAACTCATTGCATGTCCCGCCGTCGTTTGAGAAATATTGATCGCGCGTCCTGCAAGATTCGAGGCGAGGAGCATTTCATCGAGCTTTCGATTCTCCAAATATTCCTCGTAATTTTCCAAAATCGTTCGGATCGATTCCGCCGAATATTTTTGAGATTCATCAGTCGAATTCACTGACCACGTCGATTCAATCGCATGGCACAACGCGTCGAGCATCGAGACTTTGCGCTGTCGATCTGATAATGATTCGAGCGTTGTCGGATCTAGAAAGACTGCATCGGGCAAAATCGAATCGTCAGTAAGAGATTGTTTGACTCCATCTTTATAAACCACAGCGAATCGAGTTGATTCAGATCCAGAGCCGGCTGTCGTTGGAATTGCTAGCAGTGGATTTTTATATTTCAAATGACCTTCCGCATACAGTTTGATTCCCTTGGCAACATCGATAGCACTTCCGCCACCGATTGCAACGATCAGATCGAATTTTTTCTTTCGATATTCCTCGACGCCGAGATTCACTGATTCGATTCGAGGATTCGGCTCAAAATTCGTGAATGACACTGATTCAAGATCTAAAAATGGATGCTCGCTTGGAGTTTCAGTTTGAAATGTTTCTACAAACGATTTCCAAATCTTGAGATGTCGGGCGGAATTTCCATGAACGATGAAAATTTTTCGAGCGTCTACAGATTCTAAAAATTGATCGAGTTCCTTGTAATTTCTCAAAAATTCCTGCATTCATTCGCCCTCCGGAATCAGTCGAATTATATCTTTGAACGGCATCAGATCCTCGTCACATTCGAGCGACCGATGATTCTCCAAAATTTTTCGAGCTGTTTTTTGAGCCGCTAAAACTTCTGCGCGAATCAAATGATTTGCATAAATAACGACATTGACTCCGCGAGATTTGAACTCCTCTTCCGTGACAGAATTGAAACTCGTCGGAACTACAACGATGTATGTTGTCGAATTTTTAGCTCTGAATTTTTCTACAAACTCGAAAATCTCCGCTGGATCTTTCTTCCGGCTGTGAATCATTATCGCATCTGCTCCCGCATCGACAAATGCAAACGCTCGATTCAATGCATCATCCATTCCCCGCTCGAGAATCAAACTCTCGATTCTTGCGCAAATCATGAACTCGCGAGATTTTTGAGCCTTTTTACCTGCGCGAATCTTTTCCGAAAAATTTTCGATCGAATCTTGAGTCTGTTTGACTTCCGTTCCAAATAGAGAATTTTTCTTGAGCCCAGTTTTATCTTCGATTATCACCATCGAGACACCAATTTTTTCGAGCGACCGAACTGAATAAACAAAATGCTCAGTCTTTCCACCAGTATCGAGATCGAAAATGATTGGTTTTGTCGATGCTTCAGTTATATCGTTGACGATTCGAAGCCGCGATGTGAGATCGACCAATTCGATATCCGGCTTGCCTTTAGATGTTGAATCGCAGAGTGACGAGCACCAGATCGCGTCGAATTTATGAGCCCCGCCATCTTGATATACGACGGAATTTTCAACGATCAATCCAGTTAATCCATCGTGAGCCTCCATCGCTGTGATTAAACCTTTCATCTCGATCAACTTCCGGAGCATTCCGCGGCGAAAATCTGGAAGTGATATCGAATCGCGAGCTCTCGATTCAATGCTGGCAAATCGATCGTCTTTGGAATATGGAAATTCGACGAGCCTCCCGCCATATTCCGCGAGGAGAGATACAACTTCATCGCGCAATGGTCGCTGAAATCCAGATCGCCAATCGTCGCCATGAACTACATAAGTTGGATGAAATTTTTCAATACTCGATTTGCAGCTTAACTCAGTCTGCTCAACGACTTTATAAACTCCCGAAATATTTTCGAACATCATCTTTCGTTCAGCCGTCGAGAGAATCGGAAATCTTTTATAACTCGCGACAACTTCATCAGTTAAAACTCCAATGATCAATTTGCCGAGACGAGCAGCTTTTCGAATAATCGCGATGTGTCCATTGTGAATCAGATCAGTTGAAAAACTCATATAAACTGTTCGCGATTCAACTTCCGCAAGTTTTGACGAGACAACTTGAAGATCCTCCGGTGTATCGATTTCACTGCAGAGGAGATTTTGAATATCGAGCGGTTTAAGATCTATTCGAATTTCATTGAGAGCATTTTCTGCATAACAATTTCGATTTCCAGATTCGCAGAACTCGGAAATTTTATCGAGCCAAAGTTTCCAATCCTCGCGCTTAAGTTTGTAAAGCGGTTGAGCGGCTTGAGCATCGTTGAAAAATTCGATTCCGACTTTCACAATTTTTCCATCGTGAATCACTGCTTTGAAATCTTTTTCTGGAAGTGGAAGAGTTGAACTTGTCACCATGCAACTCGACTCGCTCGATAAAACTCGATCAATTACTTCATTTTCAAAGACGAGATCTCCATGCATTAAAATCAAATCGTCATCGAGATACTCTCGTGCGCAATAAATTGAATAGATGTAGTTCGTCGATTCATAATCTGGATTTTTAACGAATGATATTTTCAACGGCAAATCGAGATTCCGGCAATAATTCATCAGTGAAGAATCGAATGCTCCAGTTGTTATCACGACTTCTTGAATTCCAACATCTTGAATCTGTTTCAATTGACGACTCAAAATAGTCTCGCGACTCGAAATTTCAGTCATGCATTTTGGATGCGACGATTCAACTCCGAGCCGGCGTCCCAATCCTGAATTTAAAATCAGAGCTTTCATTTTTTACCTCCTGGAAATGCAACGACAAGAAGCATTTTGAAATTTTCAATTCCATAGATTGCATGGGGATGATTTGCAGGCATAACGATTGATTCGCCGGATTTGATCGTGAATTTTTCATCGTCGATCGTGATTTCTCCAACTCCATCGAGCGCAATGACAATCGCATCGCCTTCAGATTTGTGAGTGCTGATCCCCTCTCCTTGAGCGAATGCGAACAATGTCAATCCAATTCCAGAATTTTGAACGAGCGTTCGACTCACAACCTGCCCATCGACGTAAGAAATCAAATCGCCGAGATTCAAAACTTTTTTCGGATCGATATTTTTCAAAACTTCCATGAAAATCACTCCTTAACTGCATCGAGCGCGGTGATTGCAACTTCAATCATTGAATCGTCGGGAGATCGCGTCGTGAGAATTTGAAGATACATCAGCGGAGAAATGATCGATCGCAAGATTGGATTTTTCGAGCGAATCAATTCATATGAAATTCCAGCGATTATCGGTAGAAGTAAAATTTGCGACACGATTCGAATCCAAAGATCATTCAAATCGATAAATCCAAAAATCAAAATACTCACGAGAATCACGATTAATAAAAAACTCGTTCCGCATCGAGGATGAAATCGAGAGCATTTCCGAACATTCTCAACAGTCAGATCCTCGCCGGATTCATAACAATTGATCGTCTGATGTTCCGCCCCATGATATTGAAGAATTCTATTCATGTCGCGGAATTTTGAAATCATTGTGAGATAGATCGATAACATTCCAATTCGAGTCAGACCTTCGACAAGATTCGGATCGATTGAATTTAAAAATTTTGCGGTGAGATCTGGTATCACAATGAAAAATCCAATTGCAAATCCAATCGCTAAAATGATCGTCAATTTCAATTCGGAATCTGTGAGTGGATCTTCATCATCGCTGGAGATTTGAGAGGAATAATTCATCGATTTTATTCCGAGCGTCATTGATTCAAAAATCGAAACAATTCCGCGAATCAATGGCAGTTTCAAAATTGGATATCGATCTGAAATTGATCTGACTCGACGCGTTTTGAGATCGATAGAGCCGTCAGATTTTCTAATAGCTGTCGCGATGAAATTTCTCCCACGCATCAAAACTCCCTCGATTATCGCCTGCCCACCGATTTGAAATTTTTCACTTTTGCTATGATCTTCGAATTAAATCTCCTCCCGAACGAAAAAGAGACAAGCTCGAATTTGAGCTCGCCTCCCGAGGGAATTATTTTTTCCCGTAGCGTTTGTTGAATTTTTCGATTCGACCGCCAGCCTTGACATCGCGTTGGCGTCCAGTGAAAAATGGATGACATTTACTGCAGACATCGACGCGCAGCTCCGGCGAAGTTGAGCCAGTCGTGAAAGTGTTTCCGCAGCCGCAGATGACTTTCGCTTCGTAATATTTTGGATGAATGCCTTCCTTCATCGAAATCCCTCCTCCTTCAAAACTCGCGCGAGTATATCACGCTGAAAAATCCCTCGCAAGAAATTTTCCCTCGCAACTTCGATTCATGCTATCATAGTCAAAAATTTTCGAGGGGGAATTGGTTTGATCGAATTTTCAAAATGGCAGGGCTGCGGCAATGATTTTGTTGTTATCGATTGTCTCAAATCCAATCCTGTCGCGGATCGATCGGCATTTGCTCAAAAATTTTGCGATCGGCACTATGGAATTGGAGCGGATGGAATTTTATTCATCGATCCTTCGAACGCCGCGGATTTTCGAATGAGAATTTTCAACGCCGATGGATCTGAAGCCGAGATGTGCGGAAATGGAATTCGATGTGTCGCAAGATATCTTTTCGAATCTCAAAAAGTCTCGGATTTCAAAATTGAAACTGGCGCAGGGATTTTGACGCCGCGAATCAATTCAGATTCAACTGTGACAGTCGATATGGGCGAGCCGATTCTTGAGGGAGATCGAATTCCTGTCAATGGATTTGGCGCGAATCGAGTTGTTGATGAAGAAATCGAGGTGCTCGATGAAAAATTCAAAATGACTTGTGTATCGATGGGAAATCCTCATTGCGTTGTATTTGTCGAAGATGCAGAAAAATTTCCAGTTGAAAAATTCGGAACACATTTCGAACATCACAAAAATTTTCCGCGGAAGATCAATACTGAATTCGTCGAGATTATCAATCGCAAAAAAATTCGAATGAGAGTTTGGGAGCGCGGCGCATCAATAACTTTGGCATGTGGAACTGGAGCATGTGCAACTCTCGTAGCATCAGTTTTGAACGATCGATCTGAGCGTGAATCGGAAATCGTTTTGGATGGTGGAATTTTAAAAGTTTGTTGGGATTCAAAATCGAATCATGTTTTTATGACTGGATCGGCTGAAAAAGTTTTCGTTGGAAGTTTGAAAATCTGAGGAGGGAATCAATCGTGAATTTTATCAATGTTGGATTCGGAAATTTCGTCGCAGTTCAAAAAATCATCGCAATAATTTCTCCAGATTCTGCGCCAGTGAAACGCACAATTCAAGACGCGAAAAATGATAAAAAATTGATCAACGCGACATATGGACGTCGAGCTCGCAGCGTGTTGATTCTCGCCGATGGTCAAGTCATGCTCTCAGCAGTTCAGCCGGAAACAATTGTGAATCGCGCACATTCATCATTGAACGAATTGCAAACTACGGTCGAAAAAATCGAGAAAGTCGAGATGGAGTCGAGCGATGCAGACAAAAATTGATCGTGGAATTTTGCTCGTGATATCCGGCTCATCTGGAACTGGCAAGGGAACAGTTTGCAATTCACTTCGAAAACGGCGTCCAGATTTGGAATATTCGATTTCTGCGACGACAAGATCTCCGCGAGCTGGCGAGACTGATGGAGTTGAATATTTTTTTCTGACGCGGGATGAATTCAAGCGCAAAATCGAGGCGGGAGATTTTCTCGAATATGCCGATAACTATGGAAATTTTTATGGAACGCCGCGGGATAAAGTTTTGGAGCTGTTGAATCTCGGCAAGACAATTCTGCTCGAAATCGATGTTCAAGGTGCGCACCAGGTTCAAAAAAATTATCCCGATGGAGTTTTCATCTTTCTACTGCCGCCGTCAATCGAGGAGTTAAAGCGTCGAATCATTGGAAGAAATTCTGAAACTGAGGAGAGCATTCAAAAACGTCTATCGATTGTCAATGACGAGCTTGAATCTGGAAAAAGCTACAATTATGTAGTGGTTAATGATGAAGTTGAGCGGGCGGTCGATGAGATTTGCGCGATTCTCGATGCGGAGAGTTTGAAGGTCGGGCGAAATTTGAATCTCTTCGATGAATTGGTAAAAAATTCATGAACGCTGCTGATTTGTTGAATTTGAAACTCGGACGATCGAAATTTTTCGCAATGAATCTCGGAAGTTACATAGCCTTTCCAATTCTTTATCGACTGCCGGATTTGATATCGAATGACAGACTCTATGAATATTTCGATGGAGTTGAATTTGCGGGAGATTTTGGAAGTGTCATCGGTTCATCGATTCCACTATCGCCGCTTGCAGAAATGTTTCCGCTGTCAATTCTCACAATCATATTTTCGATTTTCGTAACAGTTATCACGCTTTGGCGATGCAACGATTCACAAGCTGATAAGCGATGGATTCTCGCGCAATTTTTCGTTATCACAAATATAATCGTGATGTTTTATCTATCTATCAAAAAGCCGCCGAGAATTCAAATGATCGATCGCGAGGATTATTGAGATTGACGCTAAAATCTTCAGCCAGCAATCGAGCGTCGAAGTTGGATCTAGTCCAAAATTTTCGAGGATGTAAAAAATCGGAACATGTAAAATCAAAATCGTGAGAGTCCTTCTTCCGATGAAATTCAAAAATCGATTCGAAATCAATTGTGACAGTTTAAAAATCAAGATCGATCCTGCAATTCCATCGATAAAAAATAGAATTGGATCGTTATAAATTCGATTCGGCATGTCAATTATCAAGTTTAATTCAGCAGTCGGAATCAAAATCAGTGCGAGAAGGATCAATTTCCAATTCAGACTTCGATTTCTTAAAAAATATCCGGCGATCAAAAATATTTGCGAAGTCAAAGCGATATCAATTCCCCATGGAAGATGAATCGGACAAAAAGTTCCGAGCATCGAAATCAAAATCGATACTAAAATTTTCTGTCGGCTTAAAAGGAAGATCAATTCAGCGACGAATAGACATGGCAAAAACCATAATGGATAATCAGCGAGCGAATGATCGATTGGCAATGTTACATCCGCACAAAATATTCCGATCAAATAGTCAGTGGGACGATTCGATGCGTCTGGAAAAAATTGAATTGCGAGGATTGTCACGATTGTCTGCGCTGTGAAATATGGAATCAAAATTCGACGAGATCGAGATTTCAAAAATTCATCGAGAGATCGATTTCGAAATAAAAATCCAGATATAACGAAGAAAATCGGAACGATTATGCAGCAGAGTCTCGAATTGATTTCATGAAAAATTCCCTCGCAAGATAAAAATCCATGGAAGATCACGACGAGGAGAATTGCAATTCCACGCGATGAATCAAGCCATTCAATTCGCAAAAAATCACCTCGATTTAAGTTCATCGATACTAGCACCGATAGAATTTTTGGAGCGTGAGAGATTTATCGCTATTTCAAAATTTAACAGGGACATTCCATTCAGAGTCCCAAGGAGGGGATCTAAATGGTTGAAAGGATTGAACGCGTCGCTCGTGTGAAACGACTTGAGCCGAAAGGATTTCTGTCGCGATATGCTAATCAAAAAGGCAACGGGAAAAAATTCGCATATGAGCTTCGCGCAGCCATGGATCGGAATGAAGAAGAGGAAACCTCAACGTTTTCTGAAGCTTACAGTCTCGATATTCAACGCGCAACGCAGTCATTATTCTATGGAAGCAAATTCGATTTGGGAGCAATCGGTGGAGTTCGTTTATAATCAATTTTTTCAGTAAAAATTCTGCAGGTGATTTCAAATTTACACGGATGAAAAATTCATGCGTCTAGCACTCGACGAAGCGATGAAGGCATATAAATTGGGAGAAGTTCCAATCGGTGCAGTGATTGTCGATCAAGATGGGGATTTAATTTCAGCCGGACACAATTTGCGCGAAACAAAAAATGATGCAACTGCTCACGCGGAGATGATCGCGATTCAAATTGCCTGTCAAAAACTCAACCGCTGGCGACTCAAAGATCTCACGCTCTATGTTACTCTCGAGCCGTGTCCGATGTGCGCTGGAGCTCTAGTTGCAAGCAGAATATCACGACTTGTCTATGGAGTCTATGATTCGAAAGCCGGCGCGTGTGAATCGATTTTCAATATCACCAACAACCCAAATCTAAATCATCGAATCGAAGTTCGGGCGGGAGTTTTGGAATTCGAATGCAAACAGATTCTGCAAAAATTTTTCGAAGATCGTCGTTGATTGAAAGATCAGCGACGTCTTTTTTTGTTCGGAAATTTGGATTATCATTCGGAAAATTTTTTGAGGAGGATCAATTTTGGATAGCATAGGATTTCTCATAATGTCAACACTGATTCTCGTTTTAGCCTGCAATTATTTTTCGCGAATGGAAACTGCAATCAATGAATCGCACCGCGGAAGAATCGAAAAGCTCGCTGATGATGGCGATGCAAATGCAAAAAGATCGCTGGAAATTCTGGAGGACTCTGAAGATTTTTTATCGACAACTCAAATCGGAAAAACTTTATCGGGAATTTTTGCAGGATTAGTCGTCGTGATGTTGATTCCAAAACTCGAATCAATTCTCGGAAATTTTCCCCATGCTGAAACAATCGCGATAATCATTTCAATCATTTTCGTCGGCTCAATTATGATTCTATTCGGCGATTTTCTACCAAAACAAGTAGCTCGACAGCGTCCAGAGGAAGAATTGCTCGAGCATCATGGAAGTCTCGATTTCATGCGCACAATTTTTTCACCGATTCTATTCATTTTAAACAAAGTTTCGAGCTTAGCATTTCTGATTTTTGGAGTTAGTGAAAATAAACCTGATGCAGTCACGGAGGATGAAGTCAAAGATTTAATCGATCAAGGGACGGAAGATGGAACATTCGAGCAGGTCGAGCATGACATGGTCGATCGGATTTTTCATTTGAGCGATCAAACAGTTTCCGCGCTGATGATTCCGCGAACTCAAATGGTGTGGCTGGATTTGGAAGATTCGCTCGAGGAAAATTTGGAAAAAATCAAGACTCATAATCACACATTTTTTCCAGTCGGGCGCGGAAGTCTCGATTCATTCGCGGGAATTTTGAGTATGAAATCGCTCATTGATTTTATGCTTGAAAATGGGAAAAAAAATATCGATCTCGAGCAACTGCTTCAGAAGCCAATTTTTGCACCGAGATCGATGGAAACGTTTCGACTGCTTGAAAAATTTCGCGACAATGGATCGAAATTCGCGATTGTGCTCGATGAATATGGCGGAGTGGTTGGAGAAATCACGCTCGGACATATTCTCGAAGTGATAATCGATACGCCAATCATTGAAAAGAAAAAAGATCCCGCGTCATTCCAGCAGAAAGATTCGAATTCGTGGTATGTGGAAGGACTCTGTCCAATCACAGAATTCAAAGAGCGATTCGATATCGATTCACTGCCGGACGAGGAGCATGATCATTTTCAAACGATGGGAGGATTCTTGACGTCATATTTTGGTTATATTCCGAAAGTCGGTGAGCTTTGTGCGTGGAATGGATTTCGATTCGAGATTGTGAGAATGGATCGCGCGAGAATCGATAGAATCCTCGTGACGCAGCTGCATGAGGAGAATCAATCAGACAATTTGCATCGATAACAAAAGATCGGGGATCGCAAAATGATCCTCGATTTTTTGTTCGGATTCTCCAATTTGTATTTGATCGATCTCGAAGTTATAATTCAACGAAAGATTTTATGACTGCAGAGGATATCGAGAATGAAAAATATTTATGATTTCGTCGGGGAATTTTATGAAACTCTCCCGCATGAAACGTCAGCGATTATCAAGAAAGAAGTCGTCGAAAAATATTTTCGAACTGAAATTTGGCGGCGCGTCGATGAATCAATTCTGCTTGAGCAATGGAATGCAATTCGAATCCTCCTCCAAAATTTATCGAAATGGGAGTATGAGGATTTTTTCTATGTCTCGCCGTCTGATTATCAAGAAATCTTTTTCCAATACGCCGAGGAATTCAAACTGCCGATGCGCGAGTCATCAGTGAAAAAATTCTTCTCGCTGATTCATCCAATGTTTCACTTCTATTTGAAAAATGAAAAGCGCGAAGAGATCAAATTTTATGAGGGCACATTGAGTGAAGGTCGGCATTCATTCTATCTTTACGGAAAATTTTCGATGCCGCGGAGACGTCCCAGCGATTCAGATTTTTACATCGAAATGGAGCATGATTCAAATCTGTCGCAGGATATCACTGACGAGCTCAATCGCACAATCGATTCTCTGCTCTATCGAATCAAAAGACTTTTCAACAGCAAGCCGCATATGAATGATTTGAATCGAGCGTTCGGAATTTTCTACGGCGCGATAATTCAAGATGATGAAGAGCAGATTGAAAATGATAAACAGCGCGGATTTGTGAATTTCTGGGATTTTTTCATCTTCGATTATCACACGATCAAAGATGATGAGACGCCGATCTATTTTTTCTATAAACATGAACGGAAGAATCTGACTTATTCGGAAGATCAAATTCTGCGCGATTTAATGGGAACTCATTTCAAAATATTTTTCATCGAGGATCAAGACGAGGATCGATCGACCTGCCGCGATCTTTTAACGAATGAAATTTTTGAACTTCCGCCGTCGCCAACAGATTCGCCGGATATCTATCGAATGGTTTTCATTGGACACATTCGCGCGGAAGGAGTCATGCTGCTAGATCACGTCGTTGGATTTTCTGCAAGTCAAAAACTTCGTGAGAGAATGAGACAGGAGATTTTTCGAGCGTTCGAATTGTTCAAGTATCAAAAACCGAAGGCTCGACTTCAAGATTTTCTGAATCGAGAAGCCGCAATGATTCGTCACATTCTTCGAGTGCTGTCTGAATTTGCACAGCTCAACATCGTTCCATTGCGAGATTTTCCAAAACCGATCCAAGCCAGCAATGAAAAGATCCCGCCCGCGATGAAAGATAGTGCCAAGCGTTTGAAAATGATCGGCAAAAGTCTCGGAATCAGTGAATATGGTTTGCATCTATTATTGAAGTTATATTCCGATTTCATTTTCATTTTCCCCGCGACAGATCAGCAGAAACAATCAGATGCATCGCTGCTTGCAGTTTTATATCTATTCTATCGCGCGAATGATCTGCCGCTGCAAAGTCTGGATTCATTGACTCGCGACGTCAGACAGCTCCGAGATTTTTCGATGAAATTGATGAATCTCGCAAATTCAGCGTTAGATATTGTAACTTTCGATCCGCGATATTCAATCGAAGATGGATTCGTCTGTATGCTGTTTTGGGAAGATGCAAAATGATTCTCGATTTTGAAATTTGTACTAGAAATCGATTTTGAGTATAAGTTTTGAAATTTATACTCGATTTGAATTTTGAGTATAAGTTTTGAATCACAGATATTGAACTGGAGTGATCGCATGACAAAATCTCGAATGATTCTCGCGCTCATTTTTGCATTTCTCCTCGGCGTTGGAATCTCTCAACTTGCATTGAATTTTCTAGCACTTCCAGCTCAAACATCGAATCAAAATCGCAATACAGAAATCGATCTGAAAATTTTTGAACAGAGTTTTCAGCGTGAAATCGATGAGCTCGATCGCAATTGGCAGCAATATCACACGACGCTCGAAAATTTCAAAGAGGGCAGCGTGGATCTCGAATCGACAGTTGAATCGTTCGAATTGATTCTCGAGGAGCAAAAACGAATCGTCGATCGAATTGATAAATTGCTCCCGCCTGATGAATTGAATTCTGCTCGACTTCAAAAAATGATCGATTATTCTCACGATCAGCTCGAGACAATTGAAAAGACTCATTCAGCATCGGAAGAAATGCTCAGTGATTCTGAACCGGATCATGATCGTCAAAGCAAAATTCTGCAGGATATCATGATTCGCAATTCTCCCGCGGGACTTTTCATCCTCGGCACGCAATGATTTATTGAATTCGAAAATTTTTTATGCTAAAATTTTCCAAATTGAAAACTGACAGCTCGAATGAATAAGTAAAAATTTCAGCTGTCAATGGAAAGGAGCTTAGTATGGTAAAAAATGCAATTGCCGTTATGACAAGCGGCGGCGATTCTCCAGGAATGAATGCAGCAGCGCGCGCAGTTGTTCGCACAGCGTTATTCGAAGGAATCAAAGTCTATGGAATTTATAACGGCTACAAAGGCATGCTCGCCGACGATATTCGTGAACTCAATTCCCGCTCCGTGTCTGATATGATTCAACGCGGCGGAACATTTCTTGGAACGGCTCGATGCAAAGAATTCAAAACCGAAGAAGGACGTCAAAAAGGTTTGGAAAATCTTCGCAAGCATGATATCGAGGGACTAGTTATCATTGGCGGCGATGGATCTTTGACTGGCGGCTCACTTCTTTCGAGAATGGGAATGCCAATCGTCGGTCTTCCAGGAACAATTGATAATGATGTTTGGGGAACGGATTATACAATCGGTGCTGATACTGCGGCAAATACTGCTGTCGATGCAATCAATAAACTTCGCGATACTGCATCGGCGCATCGTCGAATCATTATTGTCGAAGTCATGGGACACACATCTGGCTGGTTAGCTGTCACTGCGGCAATCGCTGGCGGTGCGGAATATGTTATCGTTCCAGAAGTCAAATACGATCTCGACGATATGTGCAATGAGATTGTCGAAAGTTATAAAGGCGGTCGCAGATATTGCATCATCGTTGTCGCGGAAGGTGCATGCTCGGCTATCGGTTTAGGAAAACAAGTCGCTGAAAAAACTGGAATCGATACTCGCGTTTCGATTTTAGGACACATTCAACGCGGCGGATCTCCAACTGTTGAAGATCGAATCAAGGCAAGCATGCTCGGTGAAAGAGCAGCTCTAGCGATTATCTCCGGCGCATCGAATGTCGTCTTTGGATTCGATGAAGGTCGAGTTGTCGCGATTAATCTATTCGATGCCGTCAACAATAAAAAGACTCTCGATCCTGAACTCGTTCGACTCGCGAGCGTTTTGCGATAAATTATCAAGAGAGGAGGAATTGTTGTGGCAGCATTCGCAATCAGAGGCAAAAACATCGAAATCACTCCTGCACTCCGTGAATATGTTGAAAAGCGCGTTGGAAAAGTCACCAAGTATTTCGAAAAAATCGGTGAAATCAGCGTTCTATTGACTGTCAACAAAGAGCGTCAGATCGTCGAGGTCACAGTTCCAGTTCAAGGCGGATTCATTCTTCGCGGTGAAGAATCGACGACTGATATGTATACTTCAATTGATCTCGTCATTGAAAAGCTCGAGCGTCAAATTCATAAACAAAAAACTAAGCTCGCTCGAAGAATTCGCGGCGGATTCAAACCTGAAGCAGTTGAGCCGAGTGCTGAACATCCAGACGACGCGGAAGATTATCCAGTTGTGAAAACCAAACGATTCACTGTCAAGCCGATGGATGTTCAAGAAGCGATTATGCAGATGAATCTGTTGAATCATGATTTCTTCGTTTTCCGCGATGCATCAACGGAAGATATTTGCGTTGTATATCGCAGAGCCGATGGAGCGTATGGACTTCTTGAATCCGGTGCATGATCTTTAATTCGCAAAAATTTTTCCCGAAAATAAATGGGACTTCTCAAAAGAATTCCTCGACGGAATTTTTTCGGGAAGTCCCAAATTTTTTTGTGGAGGCAAATATGAGCGGCGATATCCTTTTCGAAAATCAAATCGCGATCGTCGTGCCAGTAAAAAATGAATCGCGATATATTGAAGAATGGCTCGATTATCACTATCGAATCGGTGTCGATAAATTCTATATCTACGATAACAATTCGGAAGATCGATCTGATTTGCAAAAAATTCTTGAACCATGGATTTCTGAAGGAATTGTTGATTATCAAATTTTTGATGGCGCATCGGCTCAGCTTCAAGCATACTGCGACGCGATTAAGAATCATCAATTCGACTGCAAATACATGGGATTTTTCGATCTCGATGAATTTGTATTCGTGAAAGATCGAAGCAATTTGCTAGATTTTCTAAACTCAATTTTCAATTCAAATTCAAATATCAATGCGCTCGGAATTGATATGCGAATTTTTGGATCTTCCGGCAAAATGTATCGAGAATCTGGAGGAGTTATTGAGCGATTTACTCGTCGGCAAAGTGATATCGCGCCTCAAGGAATCTCTTCAAAACTTATCGCTAATCCTCGATATGTGAAATTGATTCCGTCGCCACATTTTATTTTCAATTACGACGGAAAAATTTCAGTCAATGAAAATTTACTTCAACTCAAAAATCAAATTGCAACGACTTATAATTCCGCGCAAAAAATTCAACTGAATCACTACATATTGAAATCGCGCGAGGAGTTCGATTCAAAAACACTTCGAGGAGCTGGAACTGGCGAATTTTATGATCGAGAAAAAAGATTTCGAGAGTTTGACTTCAATGAATTCGAGGATCGATCGTTGCTCGATTATTGGAATGATCTCAAAAAATTTTCGCGGCGAGATCGATTCAATCATAGGTCAAATCTAGCATTGAATTTGATCGAAATGCTCGAGAGTCCATTCGAAAATTCCGTGGAAAAATATCTGACTTGTTTCATGCTTTCGAAAAAAATTCAAACTTTGAATGAATCTGAATTGAATTTGCTCAAAAATCTCGCGCCGGAATTTTTACTAAAATCTATTCAATCGCGATTGAGAATTTTCGATGCGTTAATGCTCCTCGATTTTTCACATGAATTTGCGCGATTCAAAACTGAAACATCGAAGAAAATTTTGATTGATCTGTTAAATCTGATTCCGGATTTGATCGAATTTTATCGTTCGCTTGATATGTGGAATGACTATCACCAATTGCTTGATAAACGAAAAACACTGTCAACATTTCTATCGATCATATGAATTTTTGGGAGGAGTGATTCGATGCAAGATGATATTTTGTTTGAAAATCAGCTCGCGTTCGTTCTGCCAGTCAAAAACGAATCGGAATACATCGAGGAGTGGCTCGAATATAATTACGCGATTGGTGTTGATAAATTCTACATCTACAACAATGAAAGCACCGATCGATCTGCATTGTTGAAAGTGTTGCAACCATGGATTGATAAAAAGATTGTTGATTTTGAGGATTATCCAGGGCGGGCGGCGCAACTTCCAATTTACAATGACGCGGTGAGACGTCATCGATTTGAATGTCGATACATGGGATTTCTTGATACAGATGAATTTATTTATATCAAGCAAGACAAGAATCTTCTCGAATTTACGCAAGAAATGATGGCTCGCGGCGAAACTCTTTCCGGATTCATTATGTTTTGGCGATGCTTTGGAACTGGTGGGCAGGAGAAAAAATTGCCTGGTGGAGTTATCGAGCGATTTATACATCGTAGCGATTTGGAATTTTTGGCGAACAAATTCACAAAGACGATTTTGAATCCGCGACGAATTCGAACTGTCGGAAATCCTCACTTTGCTCGATATTTTCCAAACGCGGTTTGTATGGAAGAAAATGGAAATTTTTCAGATCAGATGTCTGTGGAAACTGGCGAAGTCATTAATGTTCAAGTCAATCACTATATGACAAAATCGAAAGAGGAATACATCAAAAAGCGTGAACGTGGTCGAGCTGACGCGATTGAAAAACATCTCGAAGAAGAATTCAAAGAGTATGATCGCAATAACATCGAGGACACTGGTCTTCGCGACAAGTGGAGAATTATGAGACAAGATCCCAAAACTCCTCGAATGCAAAATGCAGATCCATCGATTCACGATGCGCGAATGTCTCTCAACAATTTGCTCAAAATGCTTGAACCGGTTATCGAAGGAAATCCAACTGATGAATTTTTCCGTGGGCAAATTGAAAAATTCACGACATGTTTTGGACTCGCGCGGAATTTACAAGGAATTTCGCAACAAGAACGAGATTATCTTGAAGATATTTCACTTGACGCAACATATCGAGCAATCAATGCTGGCGTGATTCGAGCGTACAATATTTTTTTACTTCTGTACATGTTGCCGGAATTAATGACAACAAAATCGAAACGCGGTTGGGATTTGATTCGACTCTGTCAAGATTTGATTCCAAAACTCAAGCCGCTAACTCGTTCATACAATGAAATGGAGTGTTATGTTGATATGAGATTTTTTGAGCGTTTACTCGGAAATCTCAAACATGAATGAAACGGGGCGATTCTATGGAAGAGATTTTGTTCGAAAGCGAAATTGCTTGCGTGATGATCGCGAGAGATGAATCGCCGTACGTTCAAGAATGGCTCGAATATCATCACGGGCTCGGCGTTGATAAATTCTATATTTATGACAATAATAATTCACAACGCGAGAAAGAGATCTTCGAGGAAGTTTTGATTCCGTGGGTTGATCATGGAATTGTCGAATTGATCGATTTTCCAGGGAATTTAGCTCAAATGCCGGCGTATGATGATGCGATTTTGAATCACCGATTTGATTGTCGATACATGATTTTCATCGATGGCGACGAATTCATCGTTCCGAAAAATGGCGAGCGTCTCGAGGATATTTTGAATGAATATTTCAGCGCGGGAAATAATATCGGCGGATTTGCGATCAATTGGAGACTTTTCGGCTCGAATGGACATGAAACTCAAACGAAAGATGGAGTGCTCGAGCGATTCACGATGCGGGCGGAAGAAGATTTTTTGCGGCATCGTGATATCAAAACTATAGTGAATCCACGACGAGTTAGATGTTTCACAAATCCACATTATGCAAGATATTTTGTCGGCTGTGGAGCGATTGACGAGCGAAAAGTTTCAGTTCCGCAGGGACAAAATCCTCAAGGCACGGTTGAGCGAATTCAAATCAATCATTATTATTTGAAATCGCGCGAGGAATTTTTCAAAAAACGTCAACGCGGGCGTGCAGATTTTCCAAAGAATTACAGTATCGAGCAATTCGAGGCGCAAGATCGCAATGTTATCGAGGATGTTGTAGCGAGAGATCTTTTTCCGCAACTCAAACAAATTTCAGAGATCAAATTTCAACGTTCGCGAAATGATGGAAGTCAGCGCGCATTAACTAATTTAAATTTGATGCTCGCTCCAATTCTTCAAAATAATTCGTCAGGTGAAGATTTTTATGGACAAACTGAGAAATTTTTAGCATGTTTCGCCATTGCAAATAATTCGACGAGTTTAAATGAGGATGCGCAGATCAAACTTAAGGAAATCGCGCTGGAATGTGTCAATCGAAGTTTGGAAGTCAGCGAGCTTGAGTCTTGGGATGCGCTATTGCTTTTCGATATGCTACCGGAAATCATTGCGACGCAGACGGAGGCCTCGGCGAAAATTCTCGGAGCGTGTAAAGAAGTTCTGCCGACAATGCTCGAAATTGCAAATGAAAATATCGATTGGGAAAGTTATCATTGGCTTTCATATTTTCAGCGTTTTTTGATGTGAGGTGATAATGTGAGAGATCGAATTCTCTTTGAACATGAGCTCGCGGTGGTTTCGATACTGCATAACGAGTCGCGATATGTTGGCGAATGGTTGGAGTATCATTATCGGCTCGGCGTGGATAAATTCTACATCTATGATATTGAAAGTGAAGATCGGGCGGAACTTGTTCAGATTTTGAAACCATGGATTCAAGCGGGGATTGTGGATTATAACGATCAAAAAAGCATGGGAGAATTTCTGCAGATTCTTAGTGATGTTTCATTTTGGAAACGTTGCGATTGTCGATATCTTTGCATGCTGTCGGTCTATGAATTCATCTATTTGAAGGAAAATCGATCATTGCTTGAATTC
Organism: Selenomonadaceae bacterium; assembly: GCA_017484005.1. Classification (GTDB taxonomy): domain Bacteria; phylum Bacillota; class Negativicutes; order Selenomonadales; family Selenomonadaceae; genus Quinella. Next base: position 79,813 of record JAFUTY010000051.1, read on the forward strand.
ATCGACGAGCATTTTTCGAGAAATATTGCGACGGCTTCGCTAGCGATAACGAGAATTCATTTTGGAAGTTCCGGAGAAGAATTTTATCGCGATGAAAGTGTTGTCGAGAGATTTACAAAACGTTCGAAACCGGATGTCTGGATGAACAATCGAGTAACTTCAATCATGAATCCGCGGCGAATTCGTTCAGTTGATCATGATGCTTTTGGAAAATATTATGGCGGTGCATTGGCATTCGATGAAAATCAAAATTGGATCAAATGGGAAACTACGCCAATCAAATCCACAGAGAAAATTCAAGTCAATTCATATTACACAAGATCAAAATCGGAATTCGAGGAGCTAGCTAGAAATCCTCATCCAAATCCCTATCGATATAGAAGTCCAGATGTCATTAAAGTTTTAGACACAGATGCTTTCGAGGATACAAGTTTTCGCGACTTCTATCGAAAATTCATGCGACTTCCGATGCCTAATATTCGCGAACGAGGAGATCAAGTCATAGTCAACAATCTCCTCAAAATGCTCGAACCGACAATGAATCCACATGCGTCAGATAAAATTTTCGAAGGCAATGCAGAAATGTTCATGACATGTTTTCTACTAGCGTTGCGAAATCGACGAATTGACGAGCGAAAAATGCGAGCATTGGAACTTCTTGCGCTCGAATCGCTGTATCATGCAATGACACTTCCGGATTTTAGAATGTGGGAAATTTTGTGGATCATTGATTCTTATCCGGAATTTATGCAGAGTGATTCCGAGCCGGCGAATAAAATCATACGTGGAATCAAAGGATTAATGCATGAATTGATCCTCGATGTTGCATCGGCTGGGCGCGATTGGGAGGATTATATCGATTTGCTATATCGGCAAAAATTATTCGATTTGATCTGAGGAGAATTCGATTTGGAAATTTTGTTCGAGCATGAAATTGCGATTGCTTTGATCGTGAAAAATGAGTCGCCATATATCGAGGAGTGGCTTGAATATCATTACAAAATCGGAATCGATAGATTCTACATCTATGACAATGATTCTGAAGATCGATCCGAACTCAAAAAAATTCTTGAGCCATGGATCGCGCAAAAAATTGTCGAATATGTTGAATTTCCTGGAAACAAATCGCAAATGATCGTATATGACGAAATAGTCTATCAGCATCGATTTGATTGTCGATACATAGGATTCCTCGATGCAGATGAATTTCTCGTTCCGAAACAAAATAGATCTCTTCTCGAAATTGTTGATGAAATATTTAAATTGCCTCCTCCTCCCGAGAATTTGATCGCTGGATTCGGGATCAATTGGAGAATTTTTGGATCAAATGGACAGGATAGAAAAATCGATGGAGGAGTTCTCGAGCGTTTTACTTTGCGAAATCCAGATAGTCTCAAAGCAAATTTACATGTTAAGACGATTGTGAATCCGCGGCGAGTGTACTGGTATCTGCAACCACATAATCCGATTTATTATTCGAATTGTTTGTGTGTTAATGAAAACGGCAGAATAATTCAAAATCATGAGAATCTCGAAAATACGGCTGAAAAAATTCAAATCAATCATTATTTCACAAAATCTCGTGAGGAGTTTGAGATAAAAAGATTGCGCGGGCGAGCTGATATCGGTAAACAGCGTCGGGCGGAAGAATTTGATATTTATCAGCATGACAAAATCAATGACACATTGGCTCTCGAGATTTTCAATCGTCCGAGCTTTCGTCAAATAGATTTTCATGATGATGAATCGACAATTCAAGATTTGGAATCTATGCTCAATGTTGATTCTGACAATCTCGAAAAATTTTTTACATGTTTTCATCGAGCTCGAGGATTGAAAGATTCCAAAATTCGCGAAGAATTTACATCGCTAGCCATAAATAGAATTCTTCAGCCGCGGCGAGTGACAATTCCGGATTGTTATCTATTTGTAGATTCTGTCCCTGAAATTATTTCCGCCCGTCCAGAATTCAAAAAAGTATTCATTCAAAACGAAATAATAATGTTAAAACAGCTTGAAGATATCATGCGCAAAAGGTCTAATTTGGCGGAATATATTCAGATTTGGCATCGTCGCGAAATTCTGCAAGCGATCATTTGAGGAGAATTCGATTTGAAAATTTTGTTCGAGAGTGAAATTGCGATTGTTGCTTGTTTGAAAAATGAATCTCCATATATCGAGGAGTGGCTTGAATATCATTATCGAATCGGGATCGATAAGTTCTATCTTTATGACAATGATTCTGAGGATCGATCGGAACTCAAAAAAATTCTTGAGCCATGGATCGCGCAAAAAATTGTCGAATATGTTGAATTTTATGGCGAGCTTGCACAAATTCCAGCGTACAATGACGCGATTCTCAAACATCGGTTCGACTGTCGATATCTTGCTTTCATCGATCTTGACGAATTCATCGTTCCGAAACATAATCAAGCCGTTCTCGATATAATCAATTCACTTTTTCAAACTCAAATCGATCCTCAAATGCGAATCGGTGGAATCGGAATCAATTGGAGAAATTTTGGATCGAATGGACAGGATCAGAAAATCGATGGAGGGGTGCTTGAGCGATTCACAAAACGATCTCCGGATGATTTTGCACGGAATAAAGTTATCAAAACAATTTCAAATCCGCGTCGAGTCAAGGAAATTCATCGAGCGCACGATGCAATTTATTTTTTGAATTGTACTTGCGTCAATGAAAATGGAAATAAAATCTCGGAATTTGAGAATCCAGAAAATACAGTCGCAAAACTTCAAATCAATCATTATTTCACAAAGTCTCGCGAAGAATTCATGGCGAAAAAATCTCGAGGGCGAGCTGATTGTCAACTTCGATATCGAGATCAAACTTTCGACGATTATCAACACGACGAGATTGAAGATCTGACAGCGTTGAAACTTTTCAATCAATTTTTTCGTTTTCATAACATAAATGACGATCAATCAACAATTCGTGATCTGAAATTGATGTTAGAATCTGATTTGTCGATAGAAAAGCTACTCACATGTTTTCATCGAGCTAGAAAATTGAAAGATGAATCTAGGCGCGATGAATTCATCCAAAAATCGCTCGAGAAATTGATTCAAACTCCGCCAAAACATATTTCTGAACAATATCTACTCTTCGATTCGATGCCGGAAATTATTTCTGCAAAAACTCGATTTTCCGGAGAAATTTTTAGAATCGCTGTGAAATTGCTAGAAAATCTCGAATTTATAATGCGAAAGAATCTTTGTTGGACTGAAATGATGGATCTTCGTCGCAAGAAAGATATGCTCAAATCATTTCTTTGAGAGGAGTTTCAAATGCAAATTTTATTCGAAAATGAAATTGCACTCGTTATCTGTGTGAAAAATGAATCTCCATATATCGGTGAATGGCTTGAATATCATCATCAAATCGGTGTTGATAAATTCTACGTTTATGACAATGATTCCGAGGATCGATCTGAATTGTTGCGAGTTTTAGATCCGTGGATTGAATCAAAAATTGTCGAGTATGTTGAATTTCCTGGAGCAATTGCGCAAGTTGCTTCTTATATGGACGCAGTTGAAAAACATCGATTTGATTGTCGATACATGGGATTTTTCGATGCAGATGAGTTTTTAGTCCCGAAAAATAATCGATCATTAATCGATGTCATTGACGAGATATTTAAACTGCCCCCCCCCCCAGAAAAAAATCGCAGGTCTCGGAATTAACTGGAGGACATTCGGAGCGAATGGACAAGATAAAAAATTGCCAGGCGGAGTTATTGAAAGATTCACAAAGCGAGCTCCTGATGGATTTGGGAATAATCATCATGTGAAAACAATTACAAATCCACGTCGAGTAGCTCGAAGGGTAAATCCTCACAACGCGATCTACTATTTCAACGATATCTGCGTTGATGAAAAAGGCTTAGAAGTTCCTCTCTATCAAAATCAAAGAAATACTGTTGAAAAAATACAAATAAATCACTATCAAACTAAATCGCGCGAAGAATACATGGCGAAATTATCTCGAGGACGCGCAACTATACATCAAAAGTATCCCGAACAAAAATTCTATGATTATCAACACGATGAGATCGAAGATTTAGTGGCATTGAAGCTTTTTAATCAGTTTTTTCGTCTTCAAAAAATCAATTACGATGAATCAACGATTAGCGATTTGAAATCAATGCTCGCCGAAGAAAATCCCAATATTGAATTATTGTTGACATGTTTTCATCGTGCAAAAAACGTAAAAGCTCAATCTCAACGCGAGAAATTCGAATCTGAATCGCTAGAAAAGTTGTTGAAACTCAAAGAAGTTCAAAATGATGAAGCGCAATTATTTCTTGATACATTGCCGGAACTTTTGTCAAATCCAACGAAATATCGAAAGCAAATCATCGAGCTTGGAATCAAGTTATTTCATAAGCTCGAAGGGATCACTCGCCAAAATTTGCAATATGTTGAGAATTTTGATTTTCAGCGGCGTCGTGAATTACTCGAATTGATTGAGTGAAAGGGAGATCAATTTGGAAACTCTTTTTGAAAATGAAATTGCACTCGTTGTCTGTGTGAAAAATGAATCTCCGTATATTGGTGAATGGCTTGAATATCATCATCAAATCGGTGTTGATAAGTTTTACATTTATGACAACGATTCCGAGGATCGAGCTGAACTTCAAAAAATTCTCGCGCCGTGGATTGAATCAAATATCGTTGAGTACTCTGAAATTCCAGGGTCGGTTGTGCAGATCACTTCGTACATGGACGCTCTCGAGAAACATCGATTTGATTGTCGATATATGGGATTTTTAGACGCAGATGAATTCATCGTTCCAAAACAGAATCGCGAGTTGATCGATGTTATTGACGAGATATTTAAACTGCCCCCCCCCCCCGAACAAAAATTGCAGGACTCGGAATCAACTGGAGATGTTTTGGATCAAATGGTCAGGATCGCAAGTTAGATGGTGGAGTGATCGAGCGATTCACAAAAAGACCTCGGGATGGTTTTGGAGCTAATAATCATGTAAAAACAATTGTAAATCCACGCAGAGTAAATCAAAGAGTAAATCCTCACAACGCGATTTATTTCCTTGATAATATTTCTGTCAATGAAAATGGAGAACCTGTGCCACTGTATTTTAATCCCCAAAATACAGTTGAAAAAATCCAACTCAATCATTACTTCACAAAATCGAAAGAGGAGTTTATAAAAAAAATTAATCGCGGAAAAGCAGATCAAGTTGGTAATAAAAGGAAACTCGATGAATTCGATGCATATCAGCGTGGTGAAGTTGAAGATCTGACAGCATTGAAATTGTTCAATCATTTTTTTCGGCTTCAAAAAATCAATTATGATCAATCAACAATTCGCGATTTAAAATTTATGCTCGCCGAAGAAGATCTAAATATCGAATTATTGTTGACATGTTTTCATCGAGCGCATGGTTTGAAAGATCAATCTCAACGCGAGAAATTTGAATCTGAATCGCTAGAAAAGTTGTTGAAAATCAAAGAAATTCAGATGGATGAAGCTCAATTATTCGTTGATTCACTTCCAGAACTTTTATTAACTTCAACGAATTATCGAGGGAAAATTATCGCTCGTGGAATCGAATTGTTTGAAATGCTCGAGAATTTCATTCAACAAAAATCGAAGAGTGAGATTTGTCATGACGATGAATCTATAATTCACGATTTACAATCTATGCTCGAGTCTGAACTCACAATCGAAAAAATATTGACATGTTTCCATCGGACTCAAGATTTGAAAGATCAATCGCAACGTAAGAAATTTGGATATACATTGATAGAGAAACTTTTGAGATTCCACAAAATTCCGATGGATGAAGCTCAATTGTTAGCCGATTCACTTCCAGAATTTTTATTAACTTCATTGGATTATCAGCGACGTCGCAATTTACTTGAATCGCTAAATCGAGACGATGAATCCATGATCCACGATTTAGAATCTATGCTCGAATCTGAACTTACAATCAAAGAAATATTGACCTGTTTTCATCGAGCTCAAGATTTGAAAGATCAATCGCAACGCGAAAAATTTGAATCTGTATTGCTAGAAAAATTATTGAAATTCAAAGAAATTCAGATAGATGATGCGCGATTATTTGTTGATTCACTTCCAAAACTTTTGTCAACTTCAACGAAGCATCGAGAGAAAATAATCGCTCGTGGAATCGAATTATTTCATATGCTTGAAGATTTTCATCGACGAAAGGGACCATGTGTTGAGCAATTTGATTGCCAGCGACGTCGATATTTACTTGAATCACTGAAATAAAAAAGATCCCTCAACCGATCTTTTTAGGATCGATCGGGGGATCTTTTTTTTGTGTGTAGAATTGAAATCGAAAAAGCGGTAAACTTACTCGGAATTTTTTCGAATTTATCTCGAAGGCAGGTGAGCTCGATGGATGATCCTCCGCGATCAAAAATTTTTGGAAAGGAGCTCGCCTATGGTAGAAATTTTCAAATCTCAAACGAGCGGAACTCTCAAAACGCTGACAATCGAGACGCTCGAAAAAGGTTCATGGATCAATATGACAGATCCAACGCCGTATGAAATCAAAGTCATTGCGACGCTGACAGAAGTCGAGCCGGATTTTTTACGCGCAGCACTCGATGACGAGGAGCGCTCTCACATCGACGTCGAGGACAATTCAGTCATGATTTTGACAAATGTACCAATCCTTCGCGAATCAGAAAGTTATGATGCTCTTCCACTAGCAATAGTCTTGACGAAAGATTACATTATCACAGTCTGCCTCGACGATACTCCAGTGATGGCTGAATTCAACGTTCGAACTGCAAAATTTTTCCGAACTTACAAAAAGACTCAATTCCTGTTTCAAATTTTGTATCGAACAGCGACATTTTTCCTTCGATATCTGAGGCAGATCGATCGAATCAGTGAAGAAGTCGAGGAGCGATTGAGACATTCGATGCGCAATTCCGAGATTCTTCGACTGCTCGAATTGCAAAAAGGTTTAACATATTTCAACGCGGCACTTCGATCGAATGGTGCAGTCCTCGAAAAATTATTGAGATTGAGATCAAGTCGAACTCTCGAGGGCATGCTCGATATTTATGAGGAGGATGAAGATCTGCTCGACGATGTTATCATTGAGAATAAACAGGCTCGCGAGATGGTCGAGATGTATTCGCAAATTCTCGCAAGGCTCGCCGATGCATTTTCATCGATCATTTCCAACAATCAAAACATGGTCATGAAATTTCTCGCGGCTGTCACGATTATCATCGCTATTCCGACGGTCGTCTCGAGCTTTTTTGGAATGAATGTTCCCGTTCCGTTTCAAGAAAATGTCCATGGATTCATTTTTGTAACGGTTATCGCGATATCATTTTCAGTTATCTCTGCATACTTTTTCTGGCGAAACAATATGTTTTAGAAAGGAGGCAATATTAATGGAAGACAATGAAACTTCGAATGAAACTTCCACTGAATCAAACGTCGATCTCTCGAAATCTGAAACTCAAGATCAGACTCCATCGAAATCTGAATCGAAACAGCTCGCTCAAAATGAAGAGGAACTCGATGCAGAAAAATCTCGATCGTTTTTCCATGTGACAACTCGATACAAAATCATTTTCATCTGCTCATTGATTCTACTTTTGCTCGAAGGACTACTAATCTATGCAACAGTTCAAGGCGCGCTCGATGTTCCGCCATGGCAAGTATCAGTCTGGGCACTGGCAGCGGCATGTTCAATCTATTCAATCGTGAGAAAATCAATCCTCGGTCTAATTTTGAATTTCATTCTATTTTTTGGAATTTCACTTCTGCCGGTGTATTCGGAGCTGGGCGTGAGATTCAAACCTGTAATCGATTTGTTCATCGGCAGCTAAAAATTTTTGAAGGGAATGATCGATTTGCTATTTTTCCTCGCGCTCTCACCGATTCTATGGCTAGTTATCGCGCTGAGTTTTCTTCGAGTCCCTGCATGGAAAGCATGTCCTGTCGCGCTTGCAATTGCATGTATCGTCGCGATGAATGTTTCTGAATGGAATATGCTTCTCGTTCATGAATTCGAGGCGATTCTCGAGGGCGTTGCATTAGCATTCTGGCCGATTCTTCTGGTTATCAGTGCTGCAATTTTCACTTACAATCTGACTCTTCATACCAAAGCGATGGAAGTTATCAAAGGAATGTTGACTTCCGTGAGTCAAGATCGCCGCGTTTTGATTCTCTTAATCAGCTTGGGATTCGGCGGCTTTCTCGAAGGCATGGCTGGATTTGGTACAGCTGTCGCGATTCCTGCTGGAATTCTCGCTGGAATTGGAATTGATCCAATCATGGCGGCGGCAGTCTGTCTAATTGCTAATGCGATTCCAACTGCATTCGGCTCGATTGGAATTCCAATTATCACGCTTGCAAATTTAACCGGCGGCGATCCATCTTTAATGGCGACTTTCACAACGATTCAACTCACCGCGATTTGTATTGTCTGTCCGTTTTTAATGACAATCGTCGCTGGAAATGGAATCAAGGGACTCAAAAATATGGTGATGATGTGTCTCGCCTCGGGATTAGCATTTTTGATTCCTCAACTCCTCGTTTGCATGTTCATGGGACCAGAGCTCGCAGCAGTCACTGGAGCACTTTGCGCCATGGCGACGATCGTGATTCTCGCCAAAACTTCCGATATTTCTGATCCTGAATATCAAATTCAACTTCACGAACATGTTGAAATCACGCCGAAAAAAGCATTAATCGCATGGCTTCCATTCATCTTGATTTTCGTCTTTATCATGTTGACTGGCAAACTCGTCCCACCTGTCGCTGAAACTCTGGGTGCGATTAAAACATCTGTCTTGATTTATACTGGCGAAGGTGGAACTCCATACACATTCGTTTGGATTGCAACTCCAGGTGTCATGATTATGTTGTCAGCTTTCATCTCTGGACGAGTTCAAGGCGCGAGTTTTTCAGAAATCTTGACAGTTTTATATCACACGGTGCTCGGTTTGAGATTCACAATTATCACGATCGTTACAGTTATCGCGACTGCTAAAGTCATGGGATATTCTGGAATGACTTATCAAATGGCGGAAACTGCGGTTGAACTCACTGGATCATATTATCCAGCGGTTGCGGCGTTCGTTGGATCGATGGGCGCGTTTATCACTGGATCTGGCACTTCGAGCTGCATTCTTTTCGGCGAATTGCAGGCTATCGCGATGAGATCTCTCGGTGCGGGCGAATTGGAACAGTTATGGGTTGCATCGTCAAACGCGACTGGTGCATGCGCTGGTAAAATTGTCTCGCCACAATCTATCGCTATCGCCGCGGCAGCTATCGGTGTCTCGGGATGTGAAGCTCAGCTGTTAAGTTTTGCCGTGAAAATCTACATTCCATTCATAATTTACATGGGCGCAATCGTTTACTTCGGTCAATCAATTGTCACATACTTCGGCTAAATTTCGAAAGGATGATCTCAATGTTATTTCTCCTCGCGCTTTCACCGATTCTCTGGCTTGTCATTGCGTTGTCTGGATTGAAAATGGCGGCCTGGAAAGCCTGTCCAATCGCACTAGTTTTATGTTGTGCTGTCGCGATGTTGACTCCGGAATGGAGTATGCCGACGAATTACGTTATCGAATCGATTCTCGAAGGTGTTGCACTAGCATGCTGGCCGATTTTATTAGTCATTGTTGCCGCGATTTTCACATACAATCTCACGCTGAAAACTAAAGCAATGGATGTTATCAAGGCGATGTTGACATCTGTTAGTCAAGATCGCCGCGTTTTGATTCTCTTAATCGGCTGGGGATTTGGCGGATTTCTCGAAGGTATGGCTGGATTTGGAACTGCGATCGCGATCCCTGCGGGAATTTTGGCAGGAATTGGAATCGATCCAATCATGTCCGCGGCAGTCTGTTTAATTGCGAATTCAGTTCCAACTGCTTATGGATCGATTGGAATTCCTCTCGTGACTCTTGCAAATGTGACAGGATTCGATCCGTCTCAACTCGCAACATTCACTTCAATTCAAACTGGAATTTTGATTCTTGTCTGTCCGTTTTTAATGACAATTGTTTCTGGCGGAGGATTCAAAGGACTTCGCGGAATGACATTGATGTGCCTTGCATCTGGATTAGCATTTTGGATTCCAGAATTTGCAGTTTCGATGTTTGTAGGTCCTGAACTTGCAGTTGTCGCTGGCGCAATTGTCACAATGGCTGTGATTGTCTTTTTAGCTAAAACTTTCCCTGTCAATGATGAAGAGTACAAATTGAAACTTCAATCATCAATGGAAATCACGCCGTCAAAAGGATTTGTCGCATGGCTTCCATTCATTCTGATTTTCGTTTTCCTTCTATTCACCAGTAAACTCGTCCCGCCAATCAATGTTCCGCTCAACACGATTAAAACGTCTGTCTTAATTTATACAGGCGAAGGTGGAGCTCCATATACATTTACATGGATTGCGACGCCTGGAGTTCTGATTCTGCTTGCGGCGTTTATATCTGGAAAAGTTCAAGGTGCGAGTTTTGGAGAAATTTTTGGAGTTCTGGGCAAGACGATTTCAGATTTGCGATTCACGATGCTCACGATTATCACAGTTATCGCGACAGCTAAAGTCATGGGATATTCTGGAATGACTTCGCAAATGGCTGTGACTGCCGTCGATGTTGCAGGATCTGGATATCCAGCAATCGCGGCGTTTGTCGGATCGATTGGAACTTTTATCACTGGCTCGGCGACATCGAGTTGCGTTTTGTTTGGACAATTGCAAACTGTCGCGATGCAATCTCTCGGTGCGAATGAAACGATTCAAGCATGGGTTGCCGCATCGAATGCTACTGGTGCTTGCGCGGGAAAAATGATTTCGCCTCAATCTATTGCGATTGGTGCTGCGGCGATTGGTGTCTCCGGCTGCGATTCTCAACTTCTATCTTTCGCCGTGAAAATCTATGTTCCGTTTGTCATTGTGATGGGCGCGATTGTCTATCTCGGACAAACTTTCGTCGGTTAATAAATTTCATTCCGAACCAAAAGATCCTCAGATCAAAATCGATCTGGGGATCTTTTGGTTCGGAAATAGAAAAGAGATCGAAAGAAGCTCTCGATCTCTTTTGGGAGAAATTTTTGATGATCAGTCTGCGATTAGAAATAATCGAAAACGCAACCGATGTTTAATCCTTCGCAACTACATTCGGAAACAAACATTTTTTCGAGATTTTGCGACTGAATCAAAAAAATCATGTAGTTTCACCTCCAAAATCAATAATGAATTTCAGAGAATATCGATGCCGCATCCCATTTCAAAACCATCGCAGTCACATTCGATGACGCCAACGTGCAACATCGGTTGAATCAGAAAAACCATGTCAATTAAACCTCCTCGCGTTTATTGATTTTGACATCGCCACTCGCATCGCAAGATTTGCATTTGAGAATTCCAATCTCACATTTGCCGCGCAAAATTGCTCGATTGCACTCAAGTCGTTCAATTTTCATTGACGCATCGTCGTTAGTCTCAGAAAATTTGTCGAGATGAAGATTGAGTTTGCTCGAGAAAATTCCATCGAGAACATCTTGAACAATTTCGCCAGCATTTTTCATTCCAGTCAGATCCGCCATCGTGATTTTTGCGTTTCCGCAGACAATTTTATCGACGTGACTTCTGCCACTGAAAACGATTTCGAGCGAATCACTTTCAACCGAATTGCCGCGAACTTTTCCCTTCAATTCAACATCTCTGCCGCGAATATTATCGAATTCGACTGCGCCTTTGATTTGAATATCGTCAGCATTCATCGATTGAAATTCAGTGTTTCCGCCTGATTCAACACGCCGAGCGTCTGAAACATCATCGATATTCGCTTTGCCTTTGTATTCCAACTCTCGCCCGTCGCGAGTTTTGATCGTGAGTTTGCCTTTAACCTCCATTCTTTTTCACCCCTTTCAATCTTTCATAATAAAATCTCAAAATGCGATCGATGTTGAATTTAATCGAATCGCAAACTGGATTTCCATCATTTGAACGTCTTGCAAGATGTGGACAGCCTCCCATGCATAATGGCAAGACTTTACAATCATGACATTCTTCAAATTGCATTGGTGAACGTTGAATCCATTCGAGAAATTCATGCGAAGGGCGATTTGGTTTATCAAAAAGATTTCCGCAACGCCTTTCAAGAATCCCGACATCATTCCAACATTTATATATTGTTCCGTCGGAATCTATCACAAAGAAATTGGCAATCTCTGCACCGCAATAATTTCGTTTCGATTTTGGATAAAGGATCATCGTGCTAGTTTTGAATCCATATTTGAGAACTTTTTGATGTAGTGGTAACATGATATCTGCAAACTGCTCAGGATTGTAACAAGCAGATTCGACGGATCGACAGACTTCATTCAACGCTGTGACACGTCCAAAATTCACTATCACACGTTCGAAATGCTTGATTCGCGATTTCATCGTTTCCAAAAGTTCATCGACTCTAGACACATTTTCTTGATCGATATTTACACGAACGTTGATCAAGATTTTATTTTCTGCGAGCAAATCAACGATTTTTAGTAAATGATCGAATGTGCTTGAGCCGTCAATACTTCGCCGCCGTTGATCATGAACTTCTTTAATGCCATCGATTGTGATTTGAACGTGTCGGATCTTGCAACGCTTGAATTGCTCGATATCTGAATCCTCAATCAAACTTCCATTAGTGATTATTGTCGCGTCAAAATTGATTTGATGTTCCGCGCAAATCTCCAAAAGTCGATCTGACAATGAATATACGATCTCTTTTTCGAGAAGTGGCTCACCGCCAAACCATGTAGCTCTGAGATTTTTCAGACGTTCTGAATGAGGACGAACAAATTCAATCAAACGATCTTGCGTCGCTTGATCCATGCTTCCCTTGCGATGCTCCTCAAAACAATATTTGCATCGGAAATTGCAATCCAGCGTCGGAACAATCGTCAAGCTCATCAACGTTCGATCAAATTTTTCAAGCCCCCGTGAATAATCTATCAATTGAAGTTCATCGATATCATCTTCGATAATGCATCCCGACGATTTCATATTCGCTATCAAATTAGGATCGTGCCGAGATTCGTCGAATGATCCATTTTCGATTTCTCGATACGCTTTGAAAAAATTTTCATCGACGATAGCCAGCGCACAAGTCATTGAATTGAAAAATATTGTGATGCCATCGATTTGACGAAGGAAATTGTACCGTGAAAGTTTCATCTAATTCCTCCAAGAAGGATTTTGGCGTAATTATAACTTGCCCCCCCCCCCCCGACGTCAAGAACTTTTTTCAAAAAATTTTTTCGGAAATAAAAAAGATCCTCAGATCAAAATCGATCTGGGGATCTTTTTCATTTTATCAGTTTCTCGAAGTCAACAGATTATGTAAAATTGCGATTGGAGTCGTTGCCCAGCCGAGAAACAATGCATAAACAAATTTTCCCATCAAGTGATCCATCGTGCTACTATAGAATTCCGCCCGAACATTTAAAAGGTGATATTTGAGATAATCATTCGCCCGCATTCCAAAATAGACATAAACCGCGACGATCAATAATTCCATCGATATCCCTCCCAATTTTGAATTTTGAAAAGGATATCACGCTGAAAGTTTGAATTGTTGTACTGCGAGGACAATCTGAAAATTTTATTTCATCAGATACAACTGAAACTCTTTATATTTTCCAAAACTCCCGCCCGACCATGAAAAATTTTCTTCATCGCAAACCAATCTAACACTGATTGGAAACGAACGATAGATTTTTTGATTTCCAATTTTCAAATCGAATTGCGCGGAAGAATTTGGTGGAATCGTTTTTTTGTTGATGTATTTGTTATTGATTTCAACAATCAGATCCCTAAGCGGCATATCATCTCGATTATCAATAACCAAACTCAAAACATAATTCTCGGGGAATAATCGAGCATCACCACTAACTTCCCATGACTTCCAAACGTTCGATGGAATTTCAGTCTCGAACGGTTGTCCGTTGAGTAAAAATAGACAGAAATGTTTCAATCGAGGATCTGATCTTGGTCTCGGCTCGCTTTGATTTGCAACTTTCGGAATCGGATTTTTAGTTTCTGGAATTGGAATCGGATCTTCAAATTTCAATTCAGCGATTTGAACTGGATCAACTCGATACATCGATTTCAATTCCTCGAGCGTCAATTCATGTTTTTCAGATTCCACCGGCGTCTCGATTTCAACGTTTGAAATTTCTTCCGTCGATTGAGATTCATTGATTTCCTTAACTTCGACGGCATCAACAATTGGAAGAGTTTCATGAATTTTTTTCGGAAAGCTTAAAATCAATCCAAAGATCAAAATGATCGCTAAAAAATGCTTGCTGAATTTTTTGAGTTGATACTTCCAACGCCCATTCTGAACATCCAGCGCGAGATCCATGGCAGATTGATATCAATTTGCCGGATCAATTTCAGTACATTTTTTGAGGATTTTGGTTAAATATCCACGATAATCATTGCCGAGCAGCTGTTGCATCGTGATTCCGAGCGAATAAATATCACTGCGCGCGTCAGTCTGCTGAAATCCAAATTGTTCCGGAGGAGCATATCCCTTCGTCCCGAGCACGTCAGTATCACTCTCCACAAAATCTTTTTCGATTCGCGAAATTCCGAGATCAATCAGCTTGATTTGATTATCCTTCGTCAACATGATATTCGACGGCTTGAGATCGCGATGAACGATTTTTCGAAGATGCAATTCTTTGAGACATTCGCAAATCTGCAGTAAAATTTTCGCCGCAGATGTTTCACTCAAAAATCCTTTATATTCAACGATTTGCGCGAGCGTCTCTCCATTGATCTGCTCCTCGACGATATACAAATATCCATCAGACTCCACGAGCCGATAGATCTCCGGCAGAAATTGACACTGAATTTTTTTCAGCAGTTGATACAGCTGCCGCCGATTCAACTCACGACGCTTGACAACTAAAACCTGCTGACCGATTCTGTCATACATCAATCGCACACTGCCATCCGGTTTGTATCTGTCGATTTCATCATACAAATTTTCAAGCGGATTCATTTCGATTCTCCAATTTCATTTTGCGAGGTGATTTCTGTGTTCGATAAGGATACCACGGAACTTTTCAATGAGCTCAAAAAAGATTCGAGTATCAAAAATTTTTTAGAATCGAATCAATCTGAAATGAAACTTCCATTGCATGAATATTTAAATCAATTGCTCCGCGATAAAAATTTGAAAAAGAGCAAAGTCATCGATCAAGTTGGATTCGATTCGACGCATGCATATCACATTTTTTCCGGATTGAAAAAGCCATCGCGAGAATCATTAATCGCAATTGCGCGAGCCATGGAATTGAATCTCGATGAAACTCAATATCTGCTACGGTATGGAAATTTTGGAATTTTGTATCCTCGAAATCCTCGCGACGCAATTTTAATTTCAGCGATCGAAAAAAATCTTTCCGTTGGAAAAACAAATGAGCTTCTTGAGTCAATTGGAGAAAAAGTGCTTGTAAAATAAAAAAATCCATCGATCGAAAAATGATCGGTGGATCTTTTTTTATTTTGTGAGAGACTGATACATTTCAAAAAGTCTCGAGACGATTTCAGATTCAGTGATCGATCGAGAAAATCCATATGCATCGAGAACTGCTCGATCATTTTCATCATGAGCTTTTCTTAAATCGGGCGGCATGAGATTGGGATCATATAGTTCAGCGAGACTCGAATTTGGATGATTAGATCTAGCATCGAGAATTTTTTGAGCTGTAACTTCGATCTTTGGATTGTGATTCGGAAATGGAAAATTATTGTAAACGATGTTTATAGAATAGTCATATCCAGTGCCTAATCTTCCAGCGACAGTGCGAACCCATGCCATATGAACACTCGATGTTAGAATTCCAAAAAGTTCCAAAGATCCATTTGGAATCATTCGCATCTGATTTTTGGTTATTATATCGGAATTCAGAAATCCAATTGGAATATATTCACGATGACTCGATGAAACTTCAGGAATCACGATGAAATTTCCATCTGAAGGTTGACGAATCTCTCCAAAAAGCCATGGAGTTTTTGCGAGTTTTTGAGTTGCCAATCGTTTGCTTGCAAGTCGAGATTTTCGACAAGCTTCAACTCTCGCGTAGATATTTTTCATGGATTTGATTTCATCCGGCTCAGCATCCACCAGCCACAAACAATATCGCGGAATGTTGTAGATGAATTCTTTTGCACCTATGATCTTTCGAATAAATTTTTCAGCTCGAGGATCTTTTTTCAAAAATTCATCGAGATCCTCTGATTCAATGATCAAATTTCCACCATCGTTAGGCATATTTCCAAGAGTCATAGCTGGAGCACGCCAAAGAGATTCAGATTGATTTTCGATACAAACATTCAGAGCATCGAGAAGATATCCATTGATTCGCGAGACTTCAATTCCATCGAGCAATTTAATCTTCCGATCGAACCTTGCAAATCCAATAATCACACAGAAAACTTGAGCCATGGATTTTTTATCTGGAGATTCATTCGCCCATTTGAAAGAACTCCATGCAAAATTGATCTTGATTCCATCGTCGAAGAGTGGTTTCCAAAGAGTTCCAACTGAATCGCCTTGACAAATTGAATCGGTTGAAACAAATCCAACTTCAACTCTCGAATCTCGAATATAAT
>JAFUTY010000009.1 GCA_017484005.1 Selenomonadaceae bacterium
ATTTCTATGGAGGGGAGGATATCTTCGTAAGCCGAAATGTACCAGAGTCGCAAGACAGTAGGCTTATGTGAGAATAGGTTGGTACAGCGACCTCATCTCCGTAAAATCGGGTTGTGCAAAATCAGCAAGCAGATCTGTACGAGGAAAGGGATCGCCTTAAAGGATTTTGTACCGTAGGAACTACGGGAAGTTAAGCCTGTGGAGACTCGGGATAGTCTAACGATGAATCCTGATCAATGAAGCAGGAATCCCGCGATTTCAATCGTGGGAGGTTCAAAAATTTAACAGCGAGATTTTTGCACATAAATCTGAAATTCCAACAATTTCTCCAGAAAGAATGGCTCGATTTACCTACTCTGCGGAAGAAATCGAGTCGCTGAAATTTTATCCGAGCACTGAGGCATGGGTTGAAGAATGCAAGAAAAAAGGGCTCAAAGTTCATCTCTATAGAAGTGAATCTACCGAATGAAAAAAGATCCCTGATAGATCGCATTGATCTGTCGGGGATCTTTTTTATTGATTTACGAGATAAGTTCGCAATCGATGAGAATCGTAGCCACAAATTGGATCAAACGTCACGTTTGTTAGAATTCTTTTTTGACTTTCATTGCAAATTGAACACCTTTTTGATCTCCAACCCAGCCTGTCGTGTTGAGATCGAAAAGCCATGGTGAGGTTTGAGTCGGTTTCAATTGCCAACCTAACTCGAGCATTCCGCTAGATCCAGAAACTTTTGTCGAATTGTCTTCAGTCGTATCATAAACAGCAACTGCATCGCCGGTAAATTCATACTGATAAGCTAAGCCTGTATAAAGTCTGCTGAATGGTTTGACAGCGCGAGTTGCACGGAATCCAACTTTGAATTTTCCACTATCAACTGACGAGAATCTGACATGTGAATTTTGCGCACCATCGACAAAGATATCAGTGCTAGATCCATTTTGATGATTGTGTGAATAGATCAAATATGTGTGGAGAGAATCTTTGCGACGCGGGCGGAATATATGTCCAACGCGAATATGTCCGCTGAAAATCGTCGTGTCATTGTCATAATTCATATGAGCATAATCACCGTTGTATGGAATATTCCATGAATCAAAATCCATCGATGCTCGCCCAGCTCGCAATGCGCCCTCGTAATAGAATCCGGAGTTATTAGTCTGTCGAGCGATAAATCCTCCAGCCCAATAATTCGATTTGCCTTCGCCATGAGTTCCGTCGTCAAGATAAGAATCATAAGTGCCATGTCCATAATCGATAATCGGAGCGAGAGTCAAATAGCCATGCGAATTTCTAAACAGTCGCGAAAGTCCAATATCGATGCCTTGATTCTTTGTATCGATATAGCCGCCATTTTTGAGTTTCTTTCTGAAAGATCCATAGCCCATATAACCAAAAATCTCGTTGTCAGCGTGAACACTGACTTGCTCCATCACGCCCTCGCCAGCTCCGGTGCTATCATCAGTTTCGCCATTTTCACCAGTTTCGATTTCAGTTCCTGCCATTTCGATATCCGGAGTTGGGAAAATTTCTTCATTGACACTCACATTTGCAGGAATGACAAGAATCGATTCAGTTGCAACGTCAATCGCCTCATTTTCAGTCACTGAATCGACTGTTGCGATAATTGAGTTGCCCGATTGCGTCAATGAAAGATTGTAATTTGTCGCAACATCTCCGGATAGAGTTGATGTCTGAAAAAGCTCGCTGTTTGTCGAAATTTCTCCATTCGATGCAAGAAGTGTGATTGTATCGTTGACTGAAAGAGATGTTCCACTTCTAAGAGCAGCATTGATATTTGTGCTCGTGAGATCTGTGGGACTTGAAGTTGTGAGAGTTAGCATTGTATCGCCACTCGATGCGCTCGATGGAACGTAGAAATTGATCGTTTCAAAATTCGATAGACTTCCAGCACTCAAATCAGTCGAATAGACATTGAGAGTATTTCCGGAGATCGATTCGCCAAAATTTCCAGTGCCTCCGGAGATCGTTCCGCGAACAGTTCCGCCGTAAAAATTGATCACGTTATTCGAAATCGAGACTGAACTGCCATCGATTGAAGATGAATTTGAAATTGATGAATCATATCCAGTCGATCCACCAGTAACATTAGCAACAGTTCCGCCATTTAGATTAATTGTGTTGCCAGTGATATTTCCAGCGTTGACAATGCTCGAATTATCCAAAGTGTAACTCGATACACCGCCAGCGACTTGTCCCTCAACCGTTCCGCCATTGATATTGACAGTATTGCCAGTGATATCGCCGGAATAAGTTTCAGCACCGGATACAGTGTAAACAGTTCCGCCGTTCATCGTGATTGTATTGTTATAAGCCTGCCCGTCTTGAGTAAATGCTCCAGCGAAATATGTCCGCTGATATTCTCCGCTCCAATTTGTTATCGTCACGGTGTTATTGTAAACATTTCCATTCGTCGAATATGCACCATATCCAGAAAATGCATCGGAGCTCGATGAACCGTTGAAAGTGACTGTATTTCCATATGCAGACGATAATCCATATGCCCCATAAACTCCATATAGAATCAGTGCGCCGTCGATTGTCACAGTGTTTCCAGTCGCATCGGTTGAATCTCTCGACGAGCCGTATATCCAATCTAGAGAATAATCGAAGGAATATTCCGTGCCGTTGACCGTGTAAGAGCTTTCGTTGACTGTGACAGTGTTGTTAGATGAATTTTCTGGAACAACTTCTCCCGCTTGAGCAAATTGATTTCCAAATAAAATTCCGTGAGTGCAAACTGTTGCGAGTGCGAGTTTCAATGCGATCTTCATTCTTCGCCGCATCTCGATCCTCCTCAAAAAATTTTTATGAATAACTACCTGCGCGATCTTCGACGGAACACAAAAAATCCCTGTTAATTAATCATTTTCTAATTAACAGGGATCATTTCAAATTTTCAAGCTAAACCCATAAATTGCTCGACAACTTCAGGATTATGATGATCGAAGAAAAGTGAATGCCCGAGATCCAGCGATTTGATCTTTTCAATTTCCGCGGAATTCAATTCAAAATCAAAGACGTTGAAATTCTGTTCCATTCGATTTTTGTGAGTGGATTTTGGAATCAGAATCACTCCATCTTGCAACAAGAATCGAAGAGCAACTTGAGCGGCAGTCTTTCCATGCGATCCACCGATTTTAGCGAGCGTTGGATTCGTGAAATAATTATTTTTTCCTTCAGCAAATGGTGCCCATGACATGATTTTTGTATCAGTCTTGGCGAGATATTTTCGAGCTTGCCTCTGCTGACAGAAAACATGCGTCTCGATTTGATTGACTGCCGGCTTGATTCTTGAAAAATGTGCGATATCAACGAATCGATCCGGATAAAAATTCGAAACTCCAATCGCGCGAGCTTTTCCAGAATCGAAAGCTTCCTCGAGTGCTCGGTATGCACCATAGTAATCGCCGAATGGTTGATGAAGTAAAAACAGATCGACGTAATCAGTCTGCAAATTTTCGAGCGAACGATCGATCGATTCTTTCGCTTTTTCATATCCATAATTCGAAATCCAGATTTTCGTCGTGACAAAAAATTCAGATCGATTCAATCCAGATCCTGCGATCGCCTTGCCAACTCCCGATTCATTTTGATAAGCCTGCGCAGTATCGAATGATCGATAGCCGACTTCAATCGCTTCTCGAACGCATCGTTCAGTCTCCTCGACTGGAGTTTGATAGACTCCATAACCGAGCTGAGGCATCTTTGCTCCAGTGTTTAGAGTTACAAAATCCACAAAATCTCCCCCCTTGACTATGATTTCAAATTCTGAACCTCCCACTACTGAAGTTGCGGGATTCTAGGAGATTTTGATCTCCATTTAGGAAGTTTGATCAATTGATCCTTATTCCTACAGGCGTGTCCAGTGCGCCTCTACACGATAAGACAAAAGTCTACACGTTTACTTTTGATTCTCACACATTTTCTCTTAGAACCCGTCACGATTCACCCAGTCCGGAGATTAAATCTCTAAGTGCGCGCTGCGGCGAGAGGCAAGTGTTGCCCCAAAAATTTTTGTTTTTGAATTCCATTTTGATAACGCAGACGACTACTGCGACGCTAGTTTTTACAGCAAAACGATTCTATTGCCAACCTTAGCTTTAATCTGTTTGATTCTAAGATGTGAATTCTTAGCAGTCAAGATTTTGGGAGTTGCATTCCGTCTCACGAATACAGTTGCGAGTTTTCACGTCATTTTATAGATTCTCGCATCAATCGGCTCAAGTTGAAGATCACTCGAATCGATTGATTTTTCAGTTGAGAGCATGATTTCAAAATTCGAAGGAAGAATCTCGGAAGGAATTTCGACTGGATCATTTGAAAAATTCGCGATGATTATGAAATTTGATCCCCGTTTGAATGCAAAGATTCTTTCATCGTCTTCGAGCAGTGGGATATATTCACCATCAATTTCATGACGCAATTTTGAAAGTTTCCGATAAAAATTCAAAACTGAATCTGGATCTTTGGATTCTTCATCGACAAGATTCCATGGCATCGGGACTCGAGCATTATCGCGACTGAACATTTTTACGAATTTCAGTGCGTCAGATTCAGAAAATCTCTCGTTCAATGCAAATTCAAACTGTCCTTTCGATGAAATATCGTCAACTTCATCGATGGATTTGAAATCGATATTTGTCAAGCCGAGTTCCTGTCCTTCAAAAATGAATGGAGTTCCGCGCATTGTCATTAAAATCACTGCGAGAACTTTTGCCGCTCGATTTTGAAACTCCTTCGGAATATTTGGGAAGAAATGATCGATCGCTCGCGGTTGATCATGATTTTCGAAAAAGATCGGCGCGAATCCATTAGATCGAGTTGCCGCTTGAGTTGAATTGAGTGCGCGTTTCAATTCAGAAAGTTTCCAATCGCGGGGATGACACCATTGCTCCCGTCCTGATTCGAATGAGAGGATTAGATGTGAAAACTCGAAAACTTCATCGAACGCGCCAGAATCTCCAATCCAAAAATTCAAATCCTCCGGCGATACTCCATTTGCCTCCGCGACTGTGAAAATTTCTCCGCGATCAAAAACTGCTTTTTTGAATTCGAATAGAAAATCCAAAATCCCTGGCGAATTCGCTGTCAATGGATGAATGCTCGACAGTCCATCGCTGCCGTCTGGAATTCCATCGCGAAAATCTTGAGGCTTTTTGATGTAAGTTATAGCATCGATTCGAAATCCCGAGACTCCTCGATCAATCCAAAAATTCGCGGCGTTGAATAATTCGCGACGAACTTCAGGATTTTCCCAATTCAAATCCGGCTGTTGTTTTGCGAATGTGTGAAGATAATATTGATTTCGCTCCGGACAAAATTCCCATGCCGATCCTCCAAAAATTCCGCGCCAATTCGTCGGTTGATCTCGCCAAATGTAAAAATCAGATTTCGAATTCGTCCGATTTTTCTTCGATTCCAAAAACCATGGATGTTGATCCGATGTGTGATTGTAGACTAGATCCAAAATGATTTTGATTCCGCGCGATTTAGATTCCGCAACAAATCGATCAAAATCCTCGAGCGATCCATAACGCGGATCGATGTCTGTATAATTTGAGACGTCATAACCATTGTCAATCATTGGCGAAGGGAAAATCGGCGTCAACCAAATTGCTCCAACTCCCAGCGATTTCAAATAATCGAGCCGCTCAATAAATCCTTTCAATCCTCGCGAATCAAATGACTTTGGATAGACTTGATAAATGATTTCACGCTGCCACCATTTCATAAAAATCTCCTCCGAACAAAAAATGATCTCTCGACGATTCTACATCGAGAGATCATTTTTTCAAATTTCAATTTCTATTTCAACTGGACAATGATCCGATCCCAAAATTTCGTCATGAATTTTGACATCTTGAATCAAATTCTGAATCGATTTTGACGTAATGAAATAATCAATTCGCCAGCCTGCATTCGATTCGCGAGCATGTCTCAAATATGACCACCATGTATATGCTCCAATTTTATCCGGATATTTTTGACGAAATGCATCGATGAATCCCGCATTGAGAAGTTTGGCAAATTCCTCACGCTCTTCCTTCGTGAATCCAGAGTTATGGTGATTCGCCGAAGGATTTTTCAAATCGATTGGCTGATGTGCGACGTTCAAATCTCCACATAAAACAATCGGCTTTCGAGAATCAAGCTCCAACAGATATTCACGCAACAGATTTTCCCAGCGGCAGCGATATTCCAATCGACTCGATTCATTGCCGACTTTCACTCGCGAATTTGGAGAATATATATTAATGAAGAAAAATTTCTCGAACTCCAAAGTTATCGAGCGACCTTCGCGATCAAAATCTGGAGAACCAATTCCATATTCAACATTGGTCGGCTCGATTTTTGAAAAGATCGCTGTTCCGGAATATCCTTTTCTTTCCGCGGAATTCCAAAACTGCCGATAATTCGGAAGATCGATAATCGCCTGCTCAGGCTGCATTTTCGTTTCTTGAATCGCGAAAATATCTGCATCGAGCTTTCGAAATGAATCCATGAAATCTTTCTTGAGACATGCTCGAAGTCCGTTGACGTTCCAAGTGACAAATTTCATTTGAGTTCAGAGGTGCAATGTGGGCATCGAGTTGCATCATCCGCGACAACTTCCTTGCAGAATGGACATTTGCGCGGATCTTTTGCAGGCTCTTCTTTTGGTTTTGGCATCAATCGATTGACTTGCTTGATAAGCATGAAAATCGCGAATGCAACAATCAGAAAATCGATGACGGTGTTGAGAAATGCACCATATGCAATGATTGGAAGCCCTGCATCTTTAGCCTCCGCGAGCGTATTGACTTCCGTCGATGAAAGATTGATAAACAGATTCGAAAAATCAACCTGTCCAACAATCAAACCGAGTGGCGGCATCAAAACATCGTTGACAAATGACGTGACGATTTTTCCAAACGCTGCACCGATGATAATACCGACAGCCATATCGAGAACATTGCCGCGCATTATAAATTTCTTGAATTCTTCGACCAAAAGAAATTCCTCCTTTTCAAAAAGCTACATTAAATATTGTCCTCGCAGAATATTTGAATCTGCGAAAAACGAGCGATATTATACATGAAAATTTTGATTCGACAAGCCGAGCTCGATTTGCAATTTTTGATTCTGCAAAGGAATTTTTTATTGAAAGTTGCCTTGACGGGTGCTATACTGCTTGAAAATTTTTGATTTTTTTGGATGGTGATTTCGAGTTGGAAGTGATTTTCGCAGATCATCTCGGTTTTTGTTATGGAGTGAAACGCGCGATTCACATTGCTCGGCAGTCAGCTCAAAATCCGCCGGCGTACACATTGGGCTCAATAATTCATAATCCACAGATGGTCGAGCGATTGAAATCTGAGGGAATTGGAGTTGTTGAAAATCTCGATGAAGTTTCAGAGGGAACGATCATAATTCGATCTCACGGTGTTGCTCCGAAGATTTATGATGAAATTCGTCGCAAGGGGCTCAATTTGATCGATGCAACTTGTCCCCATGTCAAAAAAGCTCAATTATCTGCGAAATCTCTAGTCGATGAGGGCTATCAAGTCGTGATAATCGGCGAGAAAAATCATCCGGAAGTAAAAAGCATTTTCGAATGGTCAGATCAAAAAGCTACAATTATAGAGTCGGAATCAGAAGCTCAAAATTTTCCAGAAGTTGATCGGCTCGGAATTGTATCTCAAACAACGTTTTCCAGAAAAAAATTCTCAGACATCGTTCTGATATTGTTGGAAAAATCTCGAGACATGAAGATCCTTCGAACGATCTGTGACGCGACAGAGCATCGACAGATCGCGGCAATCGATTTAGCGTCGAAAGTCGATCTCATGCTCGTGATTGGCGGGAAAAATTCCGCAAATACATCGCGTCTCGCATCTTTATGTGCGCAGAAAGTTCAAACTTATCATGTTGAGACAGCCGCGGAAATCGATCCGAACTGGTTCAAAGGCGCGAAAAAAATCGGTATCACCGCCGGAGCTTCAACTCCCGACTGGGTGATTGAGGAGGCAGGTCAAACAGTTTTGTCCATCGATTCCCAATAAAATTTTCAAATGTAGAGGTGTTTGTTGCAGTGTCAGAGGATATGAAAACCTTGCTCGAGGAAAGCGAAAGCTCGATGCAAGAACCAATTGAGCACGAGATTGTCAAGGGAACAGTTGTCAAGGTTACACATGACGAGGCGTTCGTCGATATCCATTACAAGCAGGAAATTCCAATTCCAAAGCGCGAGCTGGCTTATCCAACTCCAAATTCCGCGGAAGATGTTGTCAAAGTCGGCGACGAGATCGAGGTTTATGTTCAATCGCTCGGCGGAGAAAATGGTGGAGTTCTTTCCAAAGTCAAGGCAGATCGAATGGTCGCATGGAAGGAACTCGAATCTGAACAGGAACAAGGAAAAACTCTCAAGGCACATATTTTGAACGTCGTCAAAGGCGGATTAGTCGCAAATGTGAATGGACTTCGTGGATTTATTCCCGCGTCGCAAATGGAATTGCATTTTGTCAAGGATCTCGAAGTTTATGTCGATCAAGATGTTGAAGTTGTGCCGCTCGAAATCGATATTCGCAAGCAGAGATTAGTTCTCTCACGCCGTAAATTGCTCGAACAGGATCGCGCGAAAAAGCAGGATGAAATTTTCTCGACTCTCGAGCCGGGCAAGATCGTCAAAGGTACAGTCAAGCGTCTTGTTGATTATGGAGCATTTATCGATATCGGCGGAATCGATGGATTGGCGCACATCTCGGATCTCGCATGGCAGAGAGTTCGTCAGCCGGCTGATGTCGTTCAAGTTGGACAGGAACTCGATGTTTTGATTAAATCGGTTGATCCAGTGTCACATCGAATTTCACTCAGTGTCAAAGATACAATGCAAGATCCATGGTTTGACAAAGCTGAAAAATATCACGAGGATGAAGTTATCGAAGGCAAAATCATTAAACTCACGAATTTCGGAGCGTTTATGGAAATCGAGCCGGGATTCGATGGCTTGATTCCAATGGGCGAGCTCGCTGAAAAACGAATTGAAAAAGCTGAAGAGGCTGTTCAAGTCGGCGATGTTGTCAACGTGAAAATCATGAAAATCGATACAAAACTCAAGAGAATTTCTCTTTCAATCAGCCGTGCAAAACGCGATGCTGCAAAGTCAAAGAAAGATGATCAATCTGAACAAACTGAGGAATAATTTTCGAAAAGCGATTTGAGGGGGGATTCGATCCCTCCTTTTTTTCGTTGAGGATGAGGAAAAAGTTTTGAAGGGAAAAATTCTGAGTGTGCGAAAAAATTCTCTCGCGAAAGAATTGGAATTGCAGGCTGGCGATTCGATTCTGGAAGTCAATGGGCGAAAGATTCGAGATATAATCGAGCTGAGTTTTGAGCTTGCAGATGAAGAAATCGAAATGTTAATCGAGCATTCCAACGGTGAAAAAGAATTGATCGAATTCGAAAAGGATATCGACGAGGAGCTGGGAGTTGAATTCGAGTCTGCAGTTTTCGATGGAATCCGCCGCTGTTCGAACAATTGTTATTTCTGTTTCGTGAATATGATCGATCCTCGAATGCGCAAATCGCTCGCGATAAAAGATGATGATTATCGGCTGTCATTTCTATACGGAAATTTTATCACGCTGTCAAATCTCACTGAAAAGGATTTCAATCGAATCGAGCGGCTGCATCTATCACCGCTGTTTGTATCAATTCACACAATGGATTCAAAACTTCGTTCAGAAATGCTTAGATGTAATCGTGCGGGGAAAATTCGTGAGCAGCTCGATCGTCTCGAAAAATCTGGTGTCGAGTATCATACTCAAATCGTGCTTTGTCGAAATCTCAATGATGGAAAATTTTTGGAGGAGACTCTCGATGAACTTGTCGCGCGAAAAAGTCATGTATTATCAATCGCGATAGTGCCGGTCGGAATCACAAAATTTCGAAACGATCCATTTCCGCTCGAGCAATTCGATCGCGATTCAGCAATTGAAATTATCGAGCAGGTCGAGCGTTGGCAGTTGAAAATGCGTCGCGATTTTGGCGAGACTTTCATCTATCTCGGAGACGAATTTTATCTTTTAGCGAATCGAGATTTTCCGCCCGAAGAGTTTTATGATGGATTTCCACAGCTCGACAATGGAATCGGACTCGCTAGATCTTTTATTGAGGATTTTCGAAGTGAGGAGATTTCGGCGAATTATGATCGAGAAATTGAAATCGCGATAGTCTCTGGAACTTCAATCGCGCCAACTCTCAAAAATCTCGCAGCTGGAATTCCGAATGTAAAAATCAAATCGCTTCCGATCAATAATGTGGCTTTTGGATCAACCGTCAATGTCTCGGGATTGTTGACTGGACGAGATATTCTCAACGGACTTCAAAATTTGGAATCGAATCCAGATGGAATTTTGATTCCTGCATCGGCACTTCGAGCTGGTGAAAATGTGTTTCTCGATGATTTTTCACTCGAGGATCTTCAGCGTGAAATTCCGAGTAAAATCATTCCGATTCAAAACGGAAATGAATTTCGAGAGGCACTTTGTCATTTTTTCGAATTTCAAACGAATCGATTCAATCGCGCGAATTATATGTGGCAATCGAATGCTGCATATACAAAATGAAAGAGGTGAATCAAAATGAGTAAACCGATAGTCGCGATAGTTGGGCGTCCAAATGTTGGAAAATCGACGCTGTTCAATCAACTCGGCAAGCAGAAAGTTTCAATTGTCGATGACATGCCTGGAGTCACGCGGGATAGAATCTATCTCGATGCGAATTGGCAGAATCACAATTTCACGATTGTCGATACAGGCGGAATCGAAATTGCAACTCCCGAAACAACTTCCGAGGAGAAAAAAATTCTAGTCGAGATTCGAGTTCAAGCGCAGCTTGCGATTGAAGAATCTGACGTGATAATTTTCGTCGTCGATGGACGAGCTGGAGTCACTCCAGGCGACGAGGAGATCGCCAAAATTTTACGCGGCGCAAAAAAACCGATCGTCTTGGCAGTCAACAAGATCGATAATCCCTCACAAGCTCTCGATGTTTATGAATTTTACAATCTCGGTTTGGGAGATCCGATTGGAATTGCCGCGGCGAATGCTATCAACTTCGGCGATTTGCTCGATGAAATCGTCCAGCATTTTCCAGATTCCGAGAATGAGACTGAAGATCCCGACGAGATCAAAATTGCAGTTATCGGGCGTCCAAATGTTGGAAAATCTTCACTCGTCAACGCGATTCTCGGCGAGCAGCGAGTTATCGTTTCAGATATTCCAGGGACAACTCGCGACGCAATTGATACACATTTCACTAAGGATGGAATCAAATTCACGCTCATCGATACGGCAGGCATGCGTCGAAAAGGAAAAATCGATCTGCCTGTCGAGCAATACAGCGTCATGCGAGCACTTCGAGCAGTCGATCGCGCCGATGTTGTATTAATGTTAATTGAAGCTCCGAAAGGCGTTCAAGAACAGGATAAAAAAATTGTCGGCTATGCTCACGATAATGGAAAGGGAATTCTGTTCGTCGTGAATAAGTGGGACATCTATCCTGACAAAAATGATCGGTCAACCAATCGATTCACAGACATGCTCCGCGAGGAGATTGGATTTGCGCAATATGCTCCAGTGCTTTATACATCTGCAAAAACTGGTCAGCGAGTCGAGCGAGTTGTCGAGCTGGTGAAATTCATCGCGGATCAACAGACGATGCGAATTCAGACGAGCATTCTCAACGAACTTCTCAGAGACGCGCTGCAAAATAATCCGCCACCGTCAAAACATGGAAAAGAATTGAAGATGTTTTTCCTCACGCAAGTTGACATTCATCCGCCGAAGTTTGTACTATTTGTCAATGATCCGGAGCTGATTCATTTTTCATATCTCCGATTTTTGGAAAACATTTTGCGCGATAGATTTGGATTTGAGGGGACAAATATTCAATTCGTCGTGCGTAAGCGATCGGAGGAGGATGATCAATGAGCTTGACTCTTGCACTCGTTTTAATCGTTTCATACATATTAGGATCGATTCCGAACGGCTTGATTTTTGTCCGTGCGATTTGGCACATCGATTTGCGTGAAAGAGGATCTCAAAACATCGGTGCGACAAATGCTTGGCGAGTCGTTGGAAAACCTGCCGGAATTTTAGTTTTCATCCTCGATTTTTTGAAAGGCGCACTGAGTGTCTATCTCGCTGAAATGTTGATTGATCCGCCCGAAAAATTCATGGCAATGGCGTTAGCTGGAATCGTTGCAATTCTCGGACATTCAGTTTCGATGTTCATGAAATTTCGAGGTGGTAAAGGAGTCGCAACAGGACTTGGAGTCATTGCGATGCTGATGCCGAAAGTTACATTGATCGTATTTTTGACTTGGCTCGTGATTGTTTTGATAACTCGATACGTCTCGCTCGGATCAATTGTTGCCGCGACTCTAACTCCAATTCTCGCATGGTTTTTCGATTCACCGATTGAATTTGTGATTTTTGGACTGGCAGCGGCAATTTTGATCGTTGTGAGACATCGCGCGAATATCTTGAGATTGATCCATGGAAACGAAAATAAAATTTAGACTGATTCAGTTCGATTAGTACAAATTCCGAATTGAAAATCCCTCCCGAATTTTTTTCGGAAGGGATCTTTTTTTTGTCGTATAATCTTGGAATCTCAATTGAAAGGAAAAAATTTATGCAGAAAATGAAAATTGCACTCCTCGGCGCAGGAACTGTTGGATCTGGCGTCGTGGAAGTGTTGCGAAAAAATTTCCATGAAATCTCTCAAAAAGCAAATTGCGAAATCGAAATCTCAAAAATTCTTGTGAGAAATTTGAATCGACCGCGTCAAAATCTCGATGGAATTGAGCTCGTCGATCGATTCGAAAAAATTCTCGAAGATCCAGAAATCAAAATCGTCGTTGAAGTGATGGGCGGAATTCATCCTGCGCTCGATTATATGCTCGAATCGATGAAACATGGAAAAAGTGTTGTCACGGCGAATAAAGATGCGATCGCGGAACATGGAAAGGATCTATTCGAGGCGGCGGAAAAATTCCAAGTCGATTTTCTATTCGAGGCATCAGTTGGCGGTGGAATTCCAATAATCATGCCTCTCAAAGAATGTTTGACAGCGAATCGAATCACAGAAATTTTAGGAATTGTCAACGGAACGACGAATTACATGCTCACGAAAATGAGTGAATCGCATGCGGACTATGATTCAGTTTTGAAAGAAGCTCAAGCGAAAGGATTTGCAGAATCAGATCCTTCCGCAGATGTTGATGGGCTCGATGCAGCTCGAAAGGCGGCGATTCTATCCTCAATCGCGTTCAATTCTCGAATCCAGTTGCAAGATGTTCACGTCGAAGGAATTTCGAAAATCAAGCTCGATGATATTGAATACGCCAAGAGTCTCGGTTATGTTATCAAATTGTTAGCGGTTGGAAAGGAAACAGATCGCGGAATCGATGTGAGAGTTCATCCAACATTCATTTCGAAGGATCACCCGCTGGCGTCAGTGAATGGAGTTTTCAACGCGATATATATTCGAGGCAACGCGATTGGAGAAGTCATGTTTTTTGGACCAGGCGCAGGATCTCTTCCAACAGCGTCAGCAGTCGTTGCAGATATAATAGAAGCGGCGCGTGGAAAGCTCAATGGAACTTTTGGACGAGTCAAATGCACTTGCTACGATCAAAAACCTCACTGTCCGATTGAAGAGACTCGATCGAGCTATTATGTTCGATTGCTCGTTGACGATAAACCTGGAGTTTTGGGAAAAGTTGCAACGGCATTCGGCGATGAAAATGTATCGCTGCGATCCGTAGTTCAGACGAAATGTCATGCGTCGCCAGATCATTCTCACGCGGAAATTGTCGCGATAACTCACGAGGTCGAACATCGAAAGATCATTGCGGCACTCGAGCGGCTCAAAAATCTCGATTCGATTGATGAAATTCAAAGTGTGATTCGTGTAGATTCGGAGGAAAATTCATGATTGAGGATTGGTGTTCAAAAACTGTGAGAGTTCGAGTTCCTGCGACTAGCGCGAATGTTGGTGCGGGATTTGATTGCTTGGGATTCGCGGTGACTTTGTATTCTGAACTTGAATTGACTTTAACTTCAAAATCTGGATTGGATTTTCAGCTCGAGGGCGAGGGATCTGATGAAATCGTTCCGGAGGATGAAAATATTGTCTGGAATTCTATCCGCAAGATGCTCGAGAGAATCGAGACTCCACATAAAATCCTCGGCGCGAAGATGAAAATGAAAAACTCGATTCCACTTTCGAGAGGATTAGGTTCAAGTGCGGCGGCAATCGTCTCAGGATTATTTGCAGCGAATGAATGTCTCGAGAATCCTCTGAATCGCGAGCAAATTCTGGATCTTGCGACTGAAATCGAGGGACATCCGGATAATGTTGCGCCAGCTCTCAATGGAAATTTCACTGTCAACGTCATGAAAAAATTTGAAGATCGAATTCAAGTCGATTCATTTAATTTTAAACCTCGAGTCGATTTGAAATTCATCGCGGCAATTCCAAATTTTCATCTTGAAACTAAGAAAGCTCGAGCAGTTTTGCCAGAATCGATTTCGCGAGCCGATGCAATTTTCAATTTGAGTCGCGTCGCAATGTTAATCGCATCGCTGTCAACTGGCGACGAGAGATTTTTATCGGAAGCGTTTGACGATCGACTTCATCAGCCGTATCGAATGAATTTGATTCCTGGAATGTCTGAAGTTTTCAAGGCGGCTAAAGAATCTGGAGCGATTGGCGCGTGTTTATCGGGAGCTGGACCATGTTTAATCGCCTTCACTCTTCCAAAATTGAAAAATGAATTGGAGATTTCAAATTCGATGCGCGATGCATTTTCAAAATTTGGAATCGAATCGAGAGTTGAGATTTTAGATTTAGATTCGAACGGCGCAGTTGTAATTTGATCTGAGTTTGAATTGATTTCAATTAGATCGACAACAATTTCGAATTGATTCGGAAATAAAAAAGATCGGGGATCAAATAATCCTCGATCTTTTTTTGTTCGGGAATTGCTTTCTGAAATTTTTCTGATAGAATTCATTCAGGAAGTTTTCAAGATTAATTTTAAAATTTTCAGCGTGAATTGTTTGCATGAAGGAGCGTGATAGTTCATAGGCAAAAATTTTCTTGCAATTGAATTGGATATATTCTATCTTAAGCCCGCTTTTCCAATTCAAATAGAAGTCTTTCGCAAAAATTATTTGAGGAGGCGCGTGTCATGATTGGCGAATTGCTGAAAAACGAACGCGAGCAAAAAGGCTTGACCTTGAAAGATGTTGAGCGCGAGACAAGTATCCGCTCAGCGTACATAGACGCAATTGAACGCGAGGATTTTGGGGCACTTCCCGGCGAGGTTTATGCGCGTGGATTCGTTCGAAACTATGCAAATTTTCTTCGTCTCGATTCCGATGAAGTCGTGAGTCAATTCCGCATCGATTACAATCAAGTTGTCCGTGGAGTTGCTCCCGATGAAGTTCCATCGAAAAGCAGTGTCAGTCGAATCTTTCGCAAAAAGAAATCGGAAACTCCAGTTGAAAAAACTCAAGAGCCGCCGATTCCATCAATCACCACGATTCCAATTCTCACACCGAATCCAGAAGAAATTTCCGAACAAACTTCCGAATCAACTCACGCTAAAACTTCCGAACCGACTTACAACGAGAGTTTCTCGAAACCTGTCGTGAAAGCTTCCGCAAAAGTCGAATCGACTCCAAAAATTGAACCAGCTCCAGAACCAATTCAAGAATCGATTCCGGAATCAGTTCCAACCGTTCAAGATATCTATGACGGAAAACTTCCTACTTCCGAAACCGAATCAGTTCCAGCGGAAGAAATCTCTTTCAATGAAGAAGTTGCGAAACAGATTTCCGAAGAAGTTGATGAGCCGACAATCGTTGCAAAATCGAGCAAATTCGATGAACATGACATGACTCTTCCAAACGATCAAATTCGAATCGAAGTCGACAAAGAATCTTCATGGCAAAAACCTGCACTCGTCGCGGCGATTTTAGCAATTGCAGCGGGCGCGGGATATTTCATCATGAACAGCGATTCATCGAATCTCCTTGCGAACAACGAATCCACTCCGAAAGTCGAATCGAAAATCGAAACGAATCGCGAAGAAAAAATCCAATCGAAAACTGCATCTGAAGATGTCGATGAAGAATCGAGCAAAATCTCTCACAATCCAATCACTTCAACGGCTCAAGCGAATCCTAAAGAAGTTGAAGTTCGCGCAAAATTCAGCGATGACTGCTGGATTAGCGTCGTTGCAGATGGAAAAGAGATTTATGAGGGAATTGCAAGTTCCGGCGACAATATGAGCTGGAAAGCCGATCAAAAAATTGTTGTCACGGTTGGAAATGCTGGCGCGGTCGAATTGTTCAAAAATGGAACGAGCGTCGGCAAGCCTGGAGCAGCTGGCGATGTTGTCGAAAAGACTTTCACCAGATGAATTCATGGGAAGCAAAACAAATTCTGCGTCAACGGCTGGCGAGCGAGACTGGATCTGTGATTCATCCCGCCGGCAGTCGAAGGCGATTTGCGCTCGTCTATCCGAATCTCTATCGCGTCGGCATGAGCAATTTGGGAATTCATATTCTCTACAAGCTGTTGAACGATCGATCTGATACGGCTTGCGAGCGTTTTTTTTTACCGGAGCGTCAAGATCTCCCGCTGTTCGAAAAATTTTCGCTGATGAGTTTAGAAACTCAAACCGAGATGAATCGATTCGACGTAATTGGATTTTCAATTTCGTTCGAAATGGATTATTTCAATGTGCTCAAAATGCTCGATATGGGGCGAATTAAGCTCAAATCCAGCGATCGCGGCGAAAATGATCCAATCGTGATAGCGGGAGGTCCATGCTCAACGTTTAATCCTGAACCGCTTGCAGATTTCTTCGATGCATTTGTAATCGGTGAGGGCGAAGTAATCCTTCCAAAATTTTTAGATACAATTTACAAATCGAATGATCTTCCACGCTCCAAAATCCTCGAAAATATTTCAAAAATCCCCGGGATCTATGTTCCGAGTTTGAAAAATCGAGCGTCGCGTCAATGGATCAAAAATATCGATGACTTCGAATCTCACACGACAATTTTGACTGATGACGCTGAATTTGATCTGTATTTAATTGAAACTGCGCGTGGATGTGGACGTCATTGCAGATTTTGCATGGCGGGATATTGTTTCAGAAAGCCGCGGAATCATTCAATTCAAAAACTTTTTGAAGAAATCGATCGCGCGAAAAAATTCAATAAGAGAATCGGTTTGATGGGCGCGGCGATTTCAGATTATCCGGAAATCGATCTATTGTCTCAAAAAATTCTCGATTCAAATTTGAAAATGTCAGTCGCATCGTTCAGAGCTGATTCAGTCACCGAGAAATTAGTCGATGCGCTCGCGAAATCTGGATTGAAAACTTTGACTCTCGCACCAGAAGCCGGCTCGAATCGAATGCGGGCAGTCATCAACAAAGGAATTTCCGAAGAAGATTTATTCCGTGCGCTGGATCTTGGAATTCGCGCGGGGATCAAAAATTTTCGTCTGTATTTTTTGATTGGATTGCCATTCGAGACTCGCGAGGATATTCAGGCGATTATCGATTTAACTATCGCGATGTATAATCTAATCGAAAATTTAGACGGAAAACTCACTTTGAGTATAAATCCACTGATTCCAAAACCATTCACGCCGTTTCAATGGCAACCGATGGCGTCGAAAAAATATTTGGAAGAAAGTTTGAAATTGATTCGCTCGAGTCTGAAAAAATTCAAGCGAATCGAAATCATTGCAGAATCAATTCGCGAATCAAACATTCAATCGATTCTTGCGCGTGGAGATCGTCAAATCGGAAAAGCAATTCTAAAGGCGCATGAACTTGGCGGATCGAAAAATTTTCTGCAGGCAATGAAACTCGAGAATCTCGATGTTGATTCATATTTGCGCGGCAGAGATTTCACCGAAGATCTTCCGTGGGATATTTTAGACATGGGATTTCCAAAGTCATATTTGCAGAATGAATTCGATCGAGCTAAAAATTTTGAATCGACGCCAAAATGTTTCGAGGGCTGCAAGCGTTGTGGAGTTTGTCGGGAGGGAATCGAATGTATCGAGTAGATTATTCACGAGCAGTTCCATTCGGGACATTCGATTCTTTCCCGTCACGATTTTTCAACGCGATATCAACTCGGGCGGGAGGATTCAGCGATTCGCCGTTCGATTCGTTGAATCTCGGTTTGCATGTCGGTGACAATTCCGAACGAGTGATTAAAAATCGTCAAAAATTCATCGAATCGATTTCCAAATTCAAACTCGACGATTTAGTCACGCCGGAACAAATTCATGGAGATCGAGTCGAAATTGTCACTCAAGATCATCGCGGAAGAGGATCTCGAGAATATTCAGATTCAATTCCAAAAACTGACGCATTGATAACTCAAGCCAAAGATCTTCCATTGATGTTATGTTTCGCCGATTGTGTTCCAATTTTGTTTTGCGATCCAATTCACGATGCAGTTGGAATCGCGCATGCAGGATTCAAAGGCACTCAATTGGAAATCGCGCGAAAAACTCTGCATGTAATGGAAGAAAATTTCGCGACAAATCCTTCCGAATGTTTGATAGCGATTGCGCCATCGATTGGAGGATGCTGTTACACTCGCGACGGAAAATCGATCGATCTTTGGAAAATGAATCGCGAGCAATTGATTTCGAGCGGAGTTTTGGAATCTCACATCGATTCTTCGAACGTCTGCACTCGGTGCAATTCCGCCGAATATTTTTCATATCGAGCATCCGGCGGCAAGACTGGACGAATCGCCGCAATTATCGCAATTCTCGGAGGAGATTGACATGATCGACATCGCCAAAAATCTCGAGGACGTTCGAAATCGAATCGAGAAAGCTCAACAAAAATCTCCAACAAAAAATCCAGTGACATTGATAGCCGTCACAAAAAATCATCCTCCGGAATTTGTAAAAACCGCGCTGAATCTTGGAATCAAAGATATTGGCGAAAATCGAATTCAAGAAGCGCAGGAAAAATTTCAACATCTAAATTTAGACGGAATTCAAAAACATTTGATCGGACATCTGCAGACCAATAAAGTGAATCGAGCGGTTGAATTATTCGATTTGATTCATTCAATCGACAGTGAGCATCTACTTCGAGCTGTCGCGAGATCTGCAGAAAAAATTGATAAAATCCAAGATATATTGATACAGATCAATCTTGCGCATGAAGAATCAAAATCTGGAATTGATCTTGATTCTCTCGATTCGCTCGTTGAAATTTCTCAGGAACTTCCGAGCATTCGACTTCGTGGATTGATGTTTATAGCACCAAATTTTGAGGACGTTGAAAATACTCGTCCGCTATTTCGAGAAATGTTTTCACAATTCAGACGCCTCCGAGATAAAATGAATCTAGAAATCCTATCGATGGGAATGACTCACGATTTTGAAATTGCCATTGAAGAAGGAGCGACGCATGTGCGAATCGGCACGGCGATTTTTGGAGTGAGGAATTATGAGTGAGGAGGCAGCCAATGTGAAATTTCTCGACAGAGTTTTCGGAAAAATCGAAACAGACGAAGAGCTCGAGGAGGAGGAGCTCGAAGAAAAATCTCCACCGACTCCACCGCAGCCTCAAAAACCGCGAGAAATCGCAACTGAAAGAATGAAATCCATTCAGCAGGAGGAAAATATGAATCGCAACACTACAGGCAATGGAAATTCACCGCACGGCTCAAACGTCGTCAGTTTCCACGCGCCAAATCAAAATCAAGCACCGGCGGAACGCGTCAAAGTGATTGTCATTGAGCCGAAGGGAATGGATGATGCACAGCAGGCAGCAAATTATCTCGACGAAAAACGTCCAGTGATTTTGAATTTTGAGAGAACTCAGAGTGACGAAGCTCGAAGAATTCTCGATTTCATCAGCGGGACGATTTACGCGATACAAGGAGAAATCACGAATATTGGCGCGAATGTATTTCTATGTGCGCCGCAGAATGTCACAGTTTCTCAAGCAGACGGCGATAAGAGAATTGGCGACGTCACATGGATGAGCGGAAACAAATCGAATGGTTAAAGAAAAAATTCTCAGATTCTACCGCGGAACTGAAGGCGAGGAAACATCGATTCGACTTGTGGATCTCGCAACTCAGGTTCTGAAGTCGCAAAAATTCAAACTCTCGGAATTTCTTGATCCATTTGGACAGGAAATCGCCGAATCAGTTGCAAAAAATTTTGGCGAATTGAAACTTGAATTCGATGGCGGCTATCAAGGTGCAGAACGTCAGCGAGTCGCAATGATTCACGAGGATTTCTATGATCGAGTAAAAGATTCAATTTCATTCGATATCGTCTGTATCAAAGCGGAATGGAATGAAAATTTTGTCAGACTGTCACATCGCGACGTTTTGGGATCGATTATGTCGCTTGGAATCGATCGATCCTGTGTCGGTGATATAATCGCGACGGGAGACAATGCTCGAATTCTCGTGACTAAATCGATGTCGCAATATTTTCTCGATAATTTGACTCGAATCGGTGAGGCAAATGTTCATTGCGAAATCGATGATCTTTCAAATATCGCTCCAAAAGAGGAACGAGTTAAAGAAATTTCCGCGACTGTTGCGAGCTTGAGAGTCGATTCAATTGTCGCGGCAGGATTTGGATTTTCGAGATCTAAGGCGGCGACTGAAATTGAAGCCGATAAAGTGAAATTAAATTGGCAATCAGTGAAAAATTCCGCGCAAAATATCAAGCAAGGTGATATCCTATCGATGCGCGGGCGAGGACGTCTCGAGGTTTCAGAAATCCGCGGACAGACTAAAAAAGGACGAATCAGTGTCCTATTGAAAAGATTTTTGTGACAAAGGGAAGTGATCACTTTTGCTCACACCAATGGAAATTCATAACAAGGAATTCAAAAAAAGTTTTCGCGGTTATGCAGAGGATGAAGTCGATGAATTTCTTGACCGAGTCGTTGCAGATTATGAAAAATTGGTGCGTGACAACGATTCGCTGACGAATCAATTAACATCGGCACACAAGGAACTCGATCAATATCGACGGCTCGAGCGGGATTTGCAGGATACAATCAGCATCGCTCAAAAAACTGCGGAAGAAGTTACAACTGCCGCGAAACAGCGTGCCGATGCATTGCGGGAAAACACCGATCAAGAATGCAAAAATATCAGACGTCGAGCGGAATTAGAGGCAAAACGAATTCTCGATTCTGCGGCAATCGAAATCAAACAGAAAATGACTGAAGCGGAAGCAAAATTGAGAGACATGCGCTCAGAATATGAAACAATCACGCGCGATAAAACTCAATTGCTAATGAAAATTCGCGCGTCATTTGAAACTGAACTCTCGATCCTCAATCAAAATTTGAATGACATTCCAAAAATCAGCGAAGAAGATCCAATGTTCACGATGCAGTCTCAAGAAATTTCGCCGGAAGAGCAGACTGAAGAAGTCGAATCGCAGCCGGAAGAAGTTTCCGAGGATGAATCGACGCCAGTGATTCCGGTGCTATTCGAAAAAAAAAAAGGTAAGAGCCGTCGTTCGAAAGTTTAAATCAAACGGCGAAGGGGAGGAATCGAATTGAGATTTGATCTTCTTATCTGTTCTGCAATCGTTGTGCTGGATCAATTGACAAAGACAATCGTGATGTCTGAACTGCTCCCATATGAATCGGTTGCAGTCATTCCAGAATTTTTTCGAATCAATTACGTTTTGAATCCTGGCGCGGCATTTGGAATCATGCCGCATCAGCGCGAGCTGTTTATCCTGTTGACGCTCGGAATTCTTATCGCGGCAGTCGCAGGATATCCACGATTGAAAAAACATTATCCTCCGGTTGCAGTAATTGGGACGATGTGTTTAATCGGCGGCGCGATTGGAAATTTGATCGATCGAATTCGATTTGGACATGTCGTCGATTTCTTCGATTTCAGTATTTGGCCAGCGATTTTCAACGTTGCAGATATCGCAATTGTTGTTGGCGGATTCATTTGCACGATTTCGATTCTGCTTCGAACAGAGGAGAGATTAGATCAACCGAAAATGTTATAATCACAAAAAAAGATCCCTCGATAGATCGATTGAGATCTGTCGAGGGATCTTTTTTATTTCCGTAAAAATTTTTATAAAACGATGTGCGCCATGATGAATCCGACGCAGCATCCACTGATAACTCCAATCAATCCTGGAATCATGAACGAATGATTCAAGATGTATTTTCCGATTCGAGTTGTGCCGGAGCGATCAAATCCAATGCATGCAAGATCCGAAGGATATGTTGGAAGGAAGAAATATCCATAGCACGCGCTGATAAATGACATCACGATAACTGGATCCATTCCAATTCCTAACGCCATTGGAAAGACAATCGCAATTGCCGCGGCTTGAGAATTAACAAGTTTCGACGTCAAAAATGCTAAAACTCCAAACGCCCACGGATATTGAACAACTGCATTTCCCAAAAATTCCTTGAGAAAATCCATGTGATTCGCAAAAAGTGTATCAGCCATCCATGCGACGCCGTATACTGAAACGAGCGCGACAATTCCAGATTTGAAAACTTGAGAATTTCCAACATCTTTAGCTTTGACTTTGCAGACAAATAGAATCGCTGCCGCAACGCAGAGCATGATCATTTGGATAACGCTTGTCATCGAGATAGCTTTGGGAACTCCTTTGGCATCTGGAAAATGTGGAAGGAGCGAATCGAAATTTCCAAGCACCGCGATAACAATGATTCCGAGGAAGAAAATATACATCGCGTGATAATAGCTCGGCGGAAGTTCTTTGCCTTGAAGAGATTCAGAATCGCCATAAACATACTCGCGATTCTCCGGATCTTTGATGAATTCTTGGAATCTTTCATCGTCCGCTAATTCTTTGCCGCGACGATAACTCCATAACGCTGCAAAAAATACTCCGAGACCTGTGGCTGGAATCGAGACAGCAAGGATTTGCAAAACTGTATATTGATATCCAGCTGCCGCCATGAATCCAACAATCGAGACGACTGCAACACTGACTGGCGAGGCGCAAATTCCCATCTGCGATGCAACGCTCGAGACTGCCATCGGTCGCTCCGGACGAATTCCCTGTTTGATCGCGATATCGTAAATGATTGGGAACATTGTATAAACCACATGTCCAGTTCCGCATAAAACCGTCAAAAACCATGTCGTAAGCGGTGCGAGAATCGTGATTTGCTTAGGATTATTGCGCAAAAATTGTTCGGCGTATTTGAGCATGACTGTCAAGCCGCCCGATGTCTGCAAAAATCCTGCGCATGTGACAACTGCAAGAATCGTCAGCATAACTCCAATTGGAGGATTTCCAGGTTTGTAGCCGAAAACAAATGTGAAAATTGTGAGACCGATTCCACTGATAACCGCGAGCCCGATTCCGCCATGCCGCACGCCAATCAATAAACAGCATAGCAATACAAGAAATCCAAGCGCCATCTCCATAAAACCACTCCCTTTCTTAAACACATGACGCTGAAAGTTTCGCGGAAAAATTTCGTCGCGATAAATTTAAATCCTTCAATCAAATATGTGATAAAATTCACGCGATCAAAAAAATTTTCTGAGGAGGATTCCAATGGCAAAACTCAATGAGAATTATTCAAAACTTCCAGCGACTTATCTTTTCACTGAAATCGGTCGCCGAGTTGCAAAATTCAAATCTGAAAACTCTTCGGCAGATATAATTCGGCTCGGAATTGGAGATGTCACGCAGCCGATTCCGCAAGTCTGTATCGATGCAATGCATGCGGCTGTCGATGAAATGTCGCGAGCTGAAACTTTCCATGGATATGGTCCAGAGCAGGGCTATGATTTTTTGATCGATGCGATTATTCGAAGCAATTATGCAGGATTGGGAATCGAGCGCGACGAGATTTTTGTGAGTGATGGATCGAAATGTGATTGTGGAAATATCCAAGAAATTTTTTCAACCGATAGCAAAATCGCGATAACTGATCCAGTTTATCCAGTTTATCTCGATTCGAATGTCATGGCGGGACGAACTGGAGATCTTCAATCAGATGGTCATTTCGCGGGAGTTACATATTTGCCATGCACCGCTGAAAATAATTTCGCGCCGGAACTTCCAAAATCTCGCGTCGATATGATTTATCTCTGCTGTCCGAATAATCCAACAGGCACGACGCTTTCGAAATCTGAACTTCAAAAATGGGTGAACTATGCTCGTGAAAATGAATCGATCATACTTTTCGATTCAGCTTACGCGGCTTATATCACTGAAGCTGGAGTTCCAAAATCAATTTATGAAATCGATGGCGCGCTTGACTGTGCAATTGAATTCAGATCATTTTCGAAAACTGCAGGATTCACAGGAATTCGATGCGGCTACACTGTCATTCCAAAAACTGTTTGTGGAAGAGATCGCGATGGAAATCTCAAGCCGTTCAATCCACTTTGGAATCGCCGACATACTACAAAATTCAATGGAACTTCATACATCACTCAAAAAGGAGCTGCGGCGATTTATACTCCGGAAGGACAGTCGCAAGTCAAATCGCTCGTTGGATATTACATGGAAAACGCGCGAATCATTCGTGAAGGTTTGCAAAAAGCTGGATTAGAAGTTTACGGCGGAATCAATGCTCCATACATCTGGCTCAAAACTCCAAATCAGATGAAGTCTTGGGATTTCTTCAACAAACTTTTGACGGAAGTGAAAATCGTCGGAACGCCTGGCGCAGGATTTGGAGCGTGCGGCGAGGGATATTTCCGTTTGACTGCGTTCGGAGATCGTCAAAACACACTTCGAGCGATGGAGAGAATTCAAAACGATCTGCGCTTCTAACATGAAATCAAAAATCAAAGCGGCAATTTTTTCCTTCCTTATGATTATGATTCTCGCGAGCCCTGACGCGCCAATCGATTCATGGGGATCTTGGGCGATGGGGCTGTTCTCGGGATTAGTTCTATGCTGTTGGATTTTCTTCGTGATAATTCGCGACGTTTTAGGCGATGATTCAGAAGAGTTGCAATGTGGACCATCCGGCGTCGTGATTATGACAATTTTATCGATTATCCTCGGCGTCGAATGGATCTCGTGGCGAATTGGATTTTTTCATGGAAGTTTCATCTTCGTCTCAATGATCGCGCTTATTTTTCTCAAAACGATTAACGATGATTTCTTTGATTGAGTTGAAACTATGAAAATTAAATTCGCCGTTATAATTCTGATTTCGATTGTAGTGATATCGATTCCAAATCTCGAATTCACTGATTTTGGTTCATGGCTCAATGGAATGGCAGTCGCTGTGAATGCAATTGCATGGATGTTTTTCGCCATGATTAAAATTGTCGAGCCAGATGACAAGGATCTGGATTGGCGCGATTTGATTCGTCCGACAGCATTGATTTTCGTCTTGACGATTGTATCTATCGAAAAAATGGATTGGAATTCATGGCAAAATGGATTTTCAATCGGCGAATTTGCAATTCCAATTTGTATTTTGATTCTCATTCTAAAAATTTTTTCTGATAACGATTTTTTCGACTGATTGGAGGTGCGAAAATGAATCGACGGACATTTTTACAATTTTCGACTCTCGCTTCATTCGCGGCAATTGGATATTTTTTGAATCCGTTGAAACTTTTCGAAC
Organism: Selenomonadaceae bacterium; assembly: GCA_017484005.1. Taxonomy (GTDB): domain Bacteria; phylum Bacillota; class Negativicutes; order Selenomonadales; family Selenomonadaceae; genus Quinella. The sequence goes on from JAFUTY010000009.1 coordinate 25,721, forward strand.
TCCAAAACGCCGATGCTCGAAAAATTTCTGAACCGGAAATGGAATTGCCAGATCTTCAATTCGCGGAACTTGAACTTCGAACGCAGACTGATTCAATCGTGATTCATCATTCCGGAACAGAAAATCGCAAGGATCTTTCCGCGGCAGAAGTTCACAAGTATCATCGAAATCTCGGCTGGGCTGGAATCGGTTATCATTTTGTGATTCGACAGGATGGAACTATCGAGCGCGGAAGATATATCGATACAGTCGGTGCGCATTGTTATGAGCATAATGGAAACACAGTCGGAATTTGTCTGTCTGGAAATTTCAATTATGATCAGCCGACGCGAAAACAGCTCAATTCCGCGAAAAAATTGACTGCATGGCTTTGTCAAAAATATCATCTCGATCCTCACAGCGATTCAACACTCCTCGGGCATCGAGATTTGATCCTTGGAACGAATTGTCCAGGCATGAATTTGTATGAGGATCTCGATGAACTTCGCGATTTTTGCATTCGAAAGGTGAGAGTTTGAATGAATTGGAAAAAATTTCTGATTCCGATTTTTGCGTCATTGATTTTTTCTCATGCTGAAGCGCATGTGATTTCGATTTATAAACATCCAATTGAGTGGACAGAAAATCGCGAGCGATTGATGCGGGAATATTCGCTGGAGCATTATGGGCGTGAAATGACAGAAATCGAGCCGCGAGCGATTGTTGTACATTGGACAGCATCGGCAACGCTCGAATCAGTTTTCAACACGTTTTATTCGGAATCAATGGAGGATGGAACTCTGAACGTTGCATCGCATTTTGTAGTTGATCGCGACGGAAGAATCTATCAACTCACGCCGGAGACTGGATTGAATCGCCATGCAATTGGATATAATTGGTGCGCAATTGGAATCGAAAATGTTGGCGGAGTCAATGGCGAGGAGGATTTGACGGATGCGCAGCTCGCGGCGAATGTTGAAATCATTCGTCATATGAGAGCTAAACATCCAACGATTGAATATGTTTTTGGACATTATCAGCAGGATGCTGCTCGAGAAAGTGGATTGTATCTCGAGCTTGTTCCAGATTATTACGCTGAAAAAATTGATCCCGGCGCGAAATTTATGCGAAAACTTCGAAAGGCATTTTCAAAATCATCGCTGAAATTTTTCCCTGAATAAAAAAGAGATCCATCGATCAAACAATCGGTGGATCTTTTTTTATTAGAGAAAGTCTCCGGAATTTAGATGAATCGGCTTGAATGGATCGACAAGAATCGTTTTTTGATGAGTAAAAATCACGAATCCAGGTTTAGATCCATTCGGTTTTTTGAGAAATTTGACTCGAGTATAATCGACTGGAACATTCGACGAATCGCTAGCCTTCGAGAATCCTGCAGCAATTCGCGCGGCGTATAAAATCGATTCATCGCTCGGCTCAGAATTTCCACATCGAAGAATTACATGCGAGCCTGGAATTTCCTTTGTATGAAACCAAAAATCATTCGACGATGCAATTTTGAACGTCAATCGATCGTTTTGAGAATTGTTTTTGCCGACTAAAATTTCCATTCCCTCCTCAGTTTTGAATGTGAGAGGGATGGATTTTTTTTGTGCAGTGACTCTCTTCTTTGGAATATATCCTCCCGATTCCAATTCGCGGCGCACATCATCTAATTCGGAAAGATTTTGCGACGTCTCGAGCGAAGTTTCAATCGATTCGAGATAATCGATCTCGCGCCGACACTCTGAAATCTGTTCCGCGATGAAATTCTGTCCCCGCTTGAGCTTGTCATATTTTTTGTAGAGATTCTGCACATTCTCCGCGATTGTCAGACGCTGATCCAAAAAAATCTCAATCGGCTTTCCATCATAAATATTTTGCACCGTGACAGATCGATCAGCTCGATTTTTGAACTGATTCTGATACGTCAACAAATTATCCGCTTTGATCTTCCAAATCTCGGAATTCTCGGCAGATTCAAGTTCCTTCTCGAGTTTTACGATCTTATTTTTGCATCGCGAAATCTCCCGACGAATGATTTTGGAAAATTGATCGCGCTCGGGAGGTTCTGGAGGAGTATAGAAAAATTTTGCCCAATCGAAAAGAGAATCGAGATCGATCGTTTCGATTCTATCACGATATTTTTCCAATGCGATTTTTATTGTAGGCAGATCTCGCTCGAAGAGTTTTGAATTTGGATCAAGTTCCGCGATTCGACAAACTTCAATCGCTGAAGGAGTTCCAAATCCCGCGACGTGATCGATCAAAAATTTTTGCAGAGTTGATTCGGAAGTCTGATTCGATAATTCTTCAAACCAATTCGATGAATCCAGATCTATTTTTGGATTGGCGGGCGGAAGTTGATATTGATGTCCCGGCAAGATCATTCGAACTCGACTTTGATGTGCGCCGATCTTTTTCAATGCGTCGAGAATCAATCCATCCTCGATCAAAATGATATTGCTATATTTTCCCATGAATTCACAGGCGAGAGTTTTGGTCGAGATCATTCCTCCCGCTCCAATTGTATCGATGTCGATGAAAATTAATCGATCCCGACCATTTTGACGAATCGATCCGATCTTTCCATTCTCGATTTGCTTTCGAAGTACCATGCAAAAAATCGGCGGTTCAGCTGGATTCTCAATTGGATTCTTTATTAAAAATGCGGCGGAATTTGGATTCGAAGTCGAGATTTGCAGATAAAAATTCTGTCCTGGCTGTCTGATTGATAAAACGATTGTTGATTTATTCGGCTGCGAGATTTTATCGATTCGCCCACCGAGAATCTTTTCATTGAGATCTCTAACGATTGGACGAAATGTAAATCCATCGAGCGGCAATTTCATCATCTCCATTCTGAATTCCGAATCATAATTTCGAAAATTTTCTTCCGCAACAAAATTCTCCTTCCGCTTGAATTCACAGATAGGATTTTTTGAACGCGAATCGAAATTTCCTACCGAATCAAAATCTGATAAGTGTCAACGCGGTTTGAATTTGAAGGAGGAATGTTTATGGCACTTGGGGAACTCACGGAGCTGACTCACCTTAACACGATGAAAACGGGATCGATGCGCTCTCGATTCGTTATCATGATGATTGGTGCATCAGTTTTCACTCTGCTATTTGTTGCAGGATTTTTTGTCAGCGCGATGCTCGATCAGTCTGATCGTCAATTGACGCAGCTTCGAGATACTCTTATCGAAGATGTCGATCGCCAGCTCAAAATGCAGACTGAAGCGGCAATTGAAATCATTCAAACTGTTTACAAGGATCAACAGGCGGGCAGAATCACTGAAGCTCAAGCCAAAGAAATCGCCGCGAATCTGATTCGAAATCTGAAATATGATAACGGCGCAGGATATTTTTGGATTGATACTTATGACGGTGTCAATGTTGTACTCTTGGGACGTTCGGAAGTTGAAGGAAAATCTCGAATCAACACGACAGATCCAACCGGCAAGCAATATGTTCGCGAAATGATTCAGAATGGTCGTCAATCTGGCGGTGGATTCACTGATTTGATGTTCGCAAAACCTGGACAGTCTGAACCTCTTCCAAAACGAAATTACACTGCATCCTTCGAACCATGGCAATGGGTTATCGGAACTGGAATTTGGATTGATTACATCGATAATCGAATTGCCGCGGAAGAAAAAGAATCGCATGATTCATTTGATAACAATTTGATGAAAGTCGGAATCGGAATCATAATCGTCGAAATCATTTTAGTCATTGCCGCGGGAGGATTTTCAAAACAGACAATCGATCCGATCAAAAAACTCACGAGCGTTTTGGAAAACATGGCGACTGGAGATTTTCGCAAAAATCATGACTTCGACGAAATCGATACCGATATGAACAATGAAATCGGTGCGATGGGCTTAGCCGTTCGACACATGAAGAAAAATATTCGATCGATGATGGGGACGGTTGTCGATTCAGCGGAACAGGTTGCGGCGGCGTCTGAACAATTGACAGCGAGCGCGGAACAATCTGCAAATGCAATTCATCTTGTTGCAGATTCAATTGTCAACGTCGCGGGAGCATGCACCGAGCAATTTTCTGCAGTTGAACAGGCGACGGAACAGACAAATCATCTATCTGAAAACATGGAGCATTTCAAAAATACATTGGATGCATCGTCAGCGCGGATTCGAGATACCAATTCTGCCGCAACTGAAGGCGAGGAGAATGTTGGTAAAGCTGTTAATCAAATGCAATTGATCGAGTCGAGCGTTAGTGAATCGGCGAAAGTTATTTCTGAACTCGGCGAGGAATCTGATAAGATCGGAAAAATTGTCGATGCAATTTCAGCGATAGCAGATCAAACGAATTTGTTAGCTCTCAATGCAGCAATCGAGGCAGCTCGAGCGGGAGAACATGGTCGAGGATTTGCAGTTGTCGCCGATGAAGTTAGAAAACTCGCGGAACAATCTCAGCTCTCGGCTCATGAAATTTCCGAATTGATCGGCTCGATTCAAGAAAAATCTCAAAATGCAGTTAAAGCGATGCAGGCTGGAGTCGAACGAGTTCAAAGCGGAACTGAAGCTGTTGATAATGCTCGACAGACTTTCCGAGAAATCGCTGGAATGGTTACAAAAGTCAATGACAACTCCAGTCAAATGGAGGAGATTGTGACTCGATTGACTAGCAGCACTGAAGTCATTGCGCAGTCTGTCGATAAAATCAATGAAAAGAGCCGCGATGTTGCTCGAGAATCTGAAACAGTTTCTGCATCGAGCGAAGAGCAGACTGCAACAATGCATGAAATTGCAGACGCATCGAAATCATTGGCGACGATGGCTCAAAGCATGCAGAATGCTCTAGCTCAGTTCAAAATTTGAAATCTGTTTCCACAAATAAAAAAAGACGATCGAAGATCTGAAAATGATCCTCGATCGTTTTTAATTTCCAAATATTTAATCGGCAGGATTTTCAAAGTATAAATCGAAATTCCGTTTTGAACGTCAACTGATAAGTGTCCACGCGTTTCAAAATAAAAAGGAGGGATGTAAATGGCACTTGAAGGCATGACGGAGCTCAGCAATTTTAGAGATATGCGAACCGGCTCGATGAAAACTCAATTCATTATGATGATGATTGGTTCATCACTTTTCACACTGCTTTTCGTTGCAGGATTTTTCATTCGAGCATCGCTGTCTCAAGCGGATAACCAAATCGCACAGCTCCGCGACAGTCTCGTGACAGACATCGAAAATCAACTTCGTCAAGAAACTGAAACAGCAATCTCTGGCGTCAATCAAATTTATCGGCAGCAGCAGGCTGGACTTCTCACGGAGGAGCAAGCCAAAATCGCCGCGGCAGATCTCGTACGCAATCTTAGATATGATAATGGCGCAGGATATTTTTGGGTAGACACTTATGAGGGAGTCAATGTTGTACTACTCGGGCGTCAAGAAACTGAAGGAAAATCTCGAATCAATGCAACTGATCCGACTGGCAAGCAATTCATCCGTGAAATGATTCAAAACGGACGTCAGGCTGGCGGTGGATTCACTGATTTGATGTTCGCAAAACCTGGCGAATCAACTCCTCTTCCAAAACGAAATTACACTGCAGCATTTGAGCCGTATCAATGGGTTATCGGAACTGGAGTTTGGATTGATCACATCGATGCCCGCGTCGCGGAAGAACAAAAAATTCTCGATGAAAATTTCAACGAAACGATGATGTACGTCGCGATTGGAATTGCGATTGTCGAAGTGATTCTATTCATCGCGGCAGGAGTTTTGGCTGGACGAATGATCGATCCAATTACAAAACTCACGGCAGTTCTCAAAACTCTCGCAACTGGAGATTTTCGCAAGAATGGATCTTTCGACAGTATCAATACCGATATGGACAACGAAATCGGTGCGATGGGGCGGGCAGTTCTCAGCATGAAGAAAAATATTCGATCGATGATGGGAACTGTTGTCGTTTCAGCGGAACAGGTTGCAGCGGCGTCTGAACAATTGACAGCGAGCGCAGATCAATCAGCGAATGCAATTCATCTAGTCGCCGATTCAATTGTCAACGTTGCGGGAGCATGTACAGAGCAATTCACAGCAGTCGAGGAGGCTACGACTCAGACTGACAAACTTGCGGAAAACATGGAGCATTTCAAAAATACTCTCGATGATGCAACCTCGCGAATCCATGCGACTAATACTGCCGCTAAAGAGGGCGAGACAAATGTCGGTAAAGCTGTTAATCAAATGCAGTTGATCGAGTCGAGTGTCAGTGAATCAGCGAGGGTCATTTCTGAACTCGGCGAGGAATCTGATAAGATCGGCAAAATCGTCGATGCAATTTCTGGAATCGCGGAACAAACGAATCTATTAGCTCTCAACGCAGCAATCGAGGCAGCTCGAGCAGGAGAACATGGTCGAGGATTTGCAGTTGTCGCCGATGAAGTTCGAAAACTCGCGGAACAATCTCAAACTTCCGCACATGAAATTTCCGAATTGATTGGATCGATTCAAGAAAAATCTCAGAATGCAGTCAAGGCAATGCAATCTGGAGTCGAGCGAGTTCAAAGCGGAACTGAAGCTGTTGATAATGCTCGACAGACTTTCCGTGAAATCGCTGACATGGTTATGAAAGTCAATGACAACTCCGGAAAAATGGAGGAGATTGTTGATAAACTTTCAGACAGCTCCGGAGTCATTGCGAAATCAGTCGATAAAATTAATGAAAAGAGCCGCGATGTTGCTCGAGAATCTGAAACAGTTTCTGCATCGAGCGAAGAGCAGACTGCAACAATGCATGAAATTGCAGACGCCTCGAGATCTCTCGCGACAATGGCTCAAGACATGCAGAACGCATTGAGTCAGTTCAAGATCTAACGAAATTTCGATCGAGAGATAACGTTGGAACAAATTGGGTCAAGCGTCACGCTTGTGCAAAATGCTCTATCCCAATTCAAAATTTGATCTGATTTAACTCCACAAATGAAAAAAGATCGAGGATCAATTTTTGATCCCCGATCTTTTTTATTGTAAAAATTTATTCCGCCGATTCAAGCTCAGTCAATTTTGCGCGAATTTTATCACAGACAACTTCATTTGCCGCTTTGAAAAGATCACTGACTTTCGACTCTTTTTTATTCTGCATTTGTTCGACGAGCTCATCATTTCGATGAACGAGCAATTCATCGCAAATCGGTTTCAATTTTTCAATCGCAGTTGTCGCGAGTTTATGACGACGTGCGCCTTCAAATAGGAACGGCATTGACATCAGCGCGACAGTTTTGATTTTCATTTCTTTCGCAAGCCGTGCAATGACTGGAGTTGCTCCCGATGCAGCTTTGCCTCCGAGCGTTGCAACGATTATAATTGCGTTCGCTTGATCGATCGATTTTTTGATTTCAGCCGCAGATTCTTCCGCCGCCCGCTCACCAAGCATTGCACCTTCCAAACCAATCGAAACATTTTTGCCGATGAGCACCGTGCGAATGACTCCAGTTTTCGCAAGTTTGTTGAGAGCCGCACCGTCAACATCGATCGCAAGCAGATCCACATTTGGATTTTCTTCCTTCGCGAATCGCTTGAGAATATTCTCGCCCTCTTCACCGACGCCGACGATTTTGATCTTAGAATTCTCCATCTTGCATCACCCTTCCGGATAAATTTTGTGACGATTGGGATTTCGCGCTTATCTGAGAAATTCCTGCAAACGAGTTTCTTTGAAAATCCTTGATATTTCAATATCTTTCTGATACATTCTCCCGCGACAATTAGCTCGGTGAAAAATTCAATCAAAATCTAAATTTCAATCAAGGAGGAGATTCTATGAATCGTTCTGAACTCGTTGAACAAGTCAAGGTGAAAGCTCATCTCGCATCGAAAAAGGAAGCAGAGCGTGCAATTGATGCGCTTTTCGAAACCCTCAAGGAAGTTTTGGCTGCGGGAGATAAAATTCAATTGATCGGCTTTGGAACTTTCGAAGTCAAGGAAAGAGCCGCTCGCCGTGGTCGCAATCCTCGCACTGGTGAGGAAATCGAAATTCCTGCGTCGAAATATCCATCCTTCAAACCTGGCAAAACTTTCAAAGATGAAGTCAATGGCGGAGAATCTACAGACGAATAAAATTAAGGAGGAAATCCCATGAAAAAATCTGAACTCGTTGAACAAGTCAAAGTGAAAGCTGAACTCGCATCGAAAAAAGAATCTGAACGCGCAATCGATGCAGTTTTCGACACAATTCGTGAAGTTTTGGTCGCGGGAGATAAAATTCAATTGATCGGCTTTGGAACTTTCGAAGTCAAGGAAAGAGCCGCTCGCCGTGGAAGAAATCCTCGCACTGGTGAAGAAATCGAAATTCCTGCGTCAAAATATCCATCCTTCAAACCTGGCAAGACTTTCAAAGATGAAGTCAATGGTGGAGAATCTACAGACGAGGATTGAAAAATTTAAGGAGGAAATCCCATGAAAAAATCTGAACTCGTTGAGCAAGTCAAAGTGAAAGCTCATCTCGCATCGAAAAAGGAAGCAGAGCGTGCAATCGATGCAGTTTTCGACACGATTAAAGAGGTTCTCGCTGCGGAAGACAAAATTCAATTGATCGGCTTTGGAACTTTCGAAGTCAAGGAAAGAGCTGCTCGCCGCGGTCGCAATCCTCGCACTGGCGACGTGATTGAAATTCCTGCGTCGAAATATCCATCCTTCAAACCTGGCAAGACTTTCAAAGATGAAGTCAATGGTGGAGAATCTCCAGACGAAGAGTGATCCAGTCGCAATAATCACCGGCGGAACTTCTGGAATTGGACTCGCGACGGCAAAATTGCTCCTTGAGAGTGATTCGTGGCGAGTCATTCTCGTTGGGAGATCGATTGAACGTGGAAATCATGCACTCGAGATTTTGAACAATGATCGATCGATTTTCATCGCGGGAGATGTTTCGAAAGATTATTCGAGAATTGTCGCGGAGTCGATTGAAAAATTTGGAAGGATCGATTCATTAATCAATTCAGCCGGAATCTATCACGAGGGATCAATCGAAGATGTCAGTGAAAATGATTTTGACGAGATTTTCGATACAAACGTTCGCGGAACATTTTTCATGACTCGCGAATCGATTTCAGAATTGCGAAAGACTCGTGGAAACATTGTTAACGTCGCATCGGATGCAGGAATACATGGAAATTACTTCTGCAGTTTATATTCCGCGTCGAAGGGAGCAATTGTCGCATTTACTCGATCTCTCGCGCTGGAATTGGCGCATGAAAATATTCGAGTGAATTGTGTCTGTCCTGGCGATGTTGAAACTCCAATGACTGAATCGCAATTCGAAAAATCTGGAATGAATCGCGACGAATTTTTTCGAGAGATTTCGAGCGTCTATCCATTGAAACGAATCGCGACGCCGGATGAAATTGCAAACGTCATCGAATTTTTGATTTCAGATCGCGCGTCATTTGTAACTGGAGCGATTTGGACAGTTGATGGAGGACTCACTGCTTGAGATCGAAAAAATCCCGGGGATCGAAAATGATCCTCGGGATCTTTTTTTATTCGGAAAAAATTTTTTTACATGAGATATTTCATTAATTCGTTTGGATCTGCATCGACTTCGAGCAACTCTGGACGATGATCTTCGAGAATTTTTTTGACGAGATCGCCATGCCCATGTTCCTGCTGAGCCAAAATTTCAGTTTCCTTCGCCGCGATTTCCTTCAACTCTGGATCAAGATCTGCCGCCCGAATTTTATCAGCGATCGCTTGAATCGATGCCTTGCCCTCATATTCACCTTTCATCAACGCCGGAAGAAGTTTCCAAAAATCGCGAGGAAATTTTCCGTTGAGAGTCGAATAGAATCCCGCATGAAACGCCTCTTGATTTGCTGCCGCGATGAATTTTTTCGCAACGTCCTCGAATCCATCTTCCTTCGCGATTCGAGCAAATGCATAATACATCGCCGCGCCAATCGCTTCAGCCGTCGCAATTTGCTCAATCATCGGCTCGAGTTCTGATCCCTTCGTTAATCCATGTAAACTCACCAAAATTCCTCCTCAAATCACATCGAAAATTTACGCTTGCGAGGATCATATTTTTTCAAATAAGATTCGTCAATGATACAAAATCTCGAAAATTTCTCATTCGGAAAGGATTTTGAAATTTGAACAGACGAAATTTTATTATCGGAGGACTTGGAGCTATCGCGGCAGTCGCTGGAGGAGGATTGTATTTTGTCAATCGACCGGAATTTGGAGATCTGCCCTCGGGATCTCGACTCGAGCGAATGAAAAATTCTCAACACTATTTCACAGATCATTTCGAGTGTCTGACGCCAGTCACAGTCATGGCGGAAGATGATCCGAACGTTCCAAAGGAAAATCGACTCGTCGCAATGGCAAAATTTCTCTTCGGTGATAAATCTGAATTATCTCCTCCCGCACCAATGATTTCAAAAAAATCTGATCTGAAATCGCTCCCGCCAAATGAAGATCTCACAATTTGGATGGGACATTCGACGATTTATCTGCAGCTCGACGGCAAAAAAATTCTGATCGATCCGGTGTTTTCTGATTATGCATCGCCGATATTTTTTATAAATCGAGCATTCGAGGGAAGCAATATCTATCGGGCGGAAGATTTTCCAGAGATCGATATTCTAGCGATAACTCACGATCATTGGGATCATTTGGATTATCCGTCGATTATGAAACTCAAACCGAAAATCAAATCGATCGTTTGCGCGCTGGGAGTTGGAGAATATTTTGAGCAATGGGGATTCGATCCGAAAATTTTGCATGAGGAGGATTGGTTCACTGAAATCCCGATCGATGATCGATTCGCGATTCATGTTTTGCCGTCGCAACATTTCTCTGGAAGATTTTTGACGCCGAATCCAACTGAATGGTGTGGATTTGCATTCATAACTCCAAAGCGAAAAGTTTTTGTGAGTGGCGACGGAGGATATGGAAAGCATTTTGCGGATATTGGAAATCGATTCGGTGGATTCGATCTCGCAATTATGGAGAATGGACAATATAATTTAGCATGGCATGCGATTCATATGTTACCGAATGAAACAGCGCAAGCGTCAGTCGATGTTAAGGCGCGTCGAGTCATGCCGATGCATTCCGGAAAATTTGCATTGGCGAGACATGCGTGGGATACTCCATACAAAGATCTTTTGAGTGAAAGTGTTGGAAAGAATTTTGAGTTGATGACTCCAATGCTCGGTGAAACCTTTTATTTAGATGGAAATCAATCATTCGATCATTGGTGGACTCGATTAACATAAAAAAGATCCTCAATCATTTTTTGATCGAGGATCCTGAAATCAATCAAAGAGATCCGATAAAAAACTTCCGACAGCGCATGCAATTCCAAATCCAATAGCCGCCGGCGCGAATGCTAATCCAGTGACTGCCGCCGCTCCAGTCGCGATAGCAGTTCCAGCCGCGTAAGTTCCAGCTGCCGCCGATGCTGCTCCAACGATTCCGCCTTTGATTCCAGCTCCTGCAACATCGATAACTGCATCGCCGACTTCCTTCCGTCCCTCGATAACGTCGCCAATCGATGAAATCGCTTCGATTCCTGCACCAATTGCCGCACCATACATTCCGCCGGATTTCGCCGCGTTTGCGATTGATGATGCAGTTGCCGCGCGACCTAAAGATTTATCGGCGATTCGCGAAGTTGTCTCGGAAGAAATTCCAGATGATCGAACTCTTTGAGAAGTTTTTCCTGCTAATTTCGCAACAGTCTCTTCAGTTCCAAAAATGCTCGTCTTGGAATATTTTCCAGAATTGATTTGTTTGATCGTTTTTTGAATTCCTGCGGCAGAAATTGTATCTTTGAGCTGCATATGTCCCGCGATTTTTCCATGCTGAGTTAAAACGATGTCTCGAACCTGCGCCGTTGTTGATTTTGTAAGCTGCGCATGAATTCCTTGAACGAGATTCAATGGATTTGCATTGATTTTGTCGCACATCATGATTTCATGCGCAATTCCCTTGAGTTGAGGATTCTGTCCAGCGCGCTCGAGTGCTCGAATTCCAACACTCGCTTCATATCCTTCGCGAGCAGCGATTCCGAGATTTCTGGATTTCTTCTTCGTATCAACCACAACAATCCCTCCTCGAATTTTGGTTAAATATAACATGAATTTTCAGAGTTGAGGTCAATTCCGAATTTACATTTGAGGAAAATTTTATGATCAAACAAAAAATTTTGGCGAATTGGAATTTCATCGAGCGCGAGTATAAAATCGAATCGTCGAATTTATTTGGAATGCTCGGAGGATTGTTGATCGGTGGAATTGGCGGCGTTGGAATTGCCCCAGAAATTCCAAAATTCATCGCGACAGATAATCGATCGAAATTTTATGAGGAGATTTGTAGATATTGCGATTCTAAAAATTTTTCAGAAACTGAGCTATATAATCGAGCCAAAATTTCTCGAGCAGTTTTTTCAAATATCAGATCGATGTCTCGCAAAGATTATCTGCCGAGCAAATCAACAGCAATTCGAATATGTCTCGCGCTGGAGTTGTCGAAAGATCAATCGCAAAAATTGCTCGAGATTCTCGGCTATCATTTGTCAGATAGTTTGATTGTCGATAAAGTTATTGCGTGGTGCATGGAAAATCGCTGTTTCGATATCAATGACATTGATGACGCGATTCATGAACAGACTGGAAAATTTTTTCTGACACGGGATTAATCGGAAATAAAAAAGATCCTCGAACATTTTCCGAGGATCAATCAATTATCATGCCGCCCAGAACTACTTGTCACATTACTAAAAATTTGAATTCACCTCCGGCTCGATTCGAATATTAGCTCGCGGATTTTCGATTTGGTCAATTTGAGATTGACAGTTTTGAATGGAGTGAAATCGATGCTGCCAATTGTGATGTTAGCATGTGCATTCAGAATCGAAGATATTCCAAATTTCAAAAACAAAATCGATCGCTCCAAATTTTACGATGAAATCTGCAGATATCGCGACGAGAAAAAAATCTCTGAATCGAAACTTTACAACTCGGCAGGAATTTCTCGAGCAATTTTTTCCAACATCAGAAATATGCGATCGACAAATTACACCCCGAGCAAACCGACAGTGCTAGCATTATGTATCAAGCTCAAATTGAATCTCGAGCAATCGCAAGATTTGCTCGCGCTCGTTGGATATTGTCTGTCGAATAATTCAATCGAGGACAAAATCATTGCGTATTGCATAAAAAAGAATATCGCGATATCGAGAAAATCAATTCAGCGATTCAGTCTCAGACTGGCAAATATTATTTTTCAGTTCAAAAAGATTGAAAAAGATCCATGATCGATTTTGATAATGGATCTTTTTTTGTTCGGAAGTTGCAAAAAATTTCTGTGTGATTATGATCTCAAGGAAAAATTTTTGAACGGAGAAAATCATGATTGGTTATTTGAATGGAATTGTTAAAAATGTTCGTGGAGATTCTTTGATTCTCGATGTCAATGGAGTTGGATATCGAATCTCAACGCGCGGAAATTTTTCGATTGGAGATTCAGCAGAATTTTTCATTCACACGCAAGTTTCGAGCGATTCAATTCGACTTTTTGGATTCTCGACGGAAGATGAATTGGATCTATTCGAAGTTTTGATTTCAGTTTCTGGAATCGGAGCAAAGACGGCTCAAAATATTTTGGCATCGATTTCATTCGACGAGTTATCGCGAGCAGTTCATGAAAAAGATTCCGCCGCGATTTCAAGACTTCCAGGAATTGGAAAAAAATCTGCGGAACGATTGATTCTCGAGTTGCGGGATAAACTTCCACGATCGATTTCGAATTCAAATATCGATGTTCGGAATCGAATCGAAGCATCTGAAGCTCTTCAATCTCTCGGCTACTCTCAAACTGAAATCGATCAAGTTTTCAAAGACGCACCGGCGAATTCATCGACTGAAAATCTGATAAAATTAGCACTTCAAAAACTCAACCGATTCTGAGGAGGAATGTTGATGCCTAGAAAAACCTCGGAATTTGATCGAATCATTTCTCAAGACGAACAATCAGCAGACAGCTGGCAATTGAGTCTCCGACCTCGAAAACTTTCCGAATATATAGGACAGGATCGCGCGAAAAAAAATCTATCGGTTTATGTCAAAGCGGCATTGAATCGAAACGAGGCGTTGGATCATGTTTTGTTATATGGCTCGCCTGGACTTGGAAAAACTACTCTCGCCGGAATTATTGCGAACGAATTGGGAGTGAATTTTCGACAGACTTCTGGACCAGCTATCGAGCGTCAGGGAGATCTCGCATCGTTATTGACGAATCTTCAGCCGCGAGATGTTTTATTCATCGACGAGATTCATCGACTGCCGCGCGTTGTCGAAGAGATTCTCTATTCAGCAATGGAAGATTTCGCACTGGATATTATAATTGGAAAAGGTCCAGCGGCTAGATCGTTGCGACTCGATATCGCGCCATTCACTTTGATCGGTGCAACGACTCGAGCAGGATTGATAGCGCCGCCATTGCGAGATCGATTTGGAGTTATCGAGCATCTCGATTTTTACGATACAAATTCACTCGTTGAAATTGTGACTCGAGCGGCGGGAGTTTTATCGATCGAAATTGATTCAGATGGTGCTCGAGAGATCGCCAAAAGATCTCGAGGAACTCCACGAATTGCGAATCGATTGTTGAAACGCGTTCGAGATTTTGCGCAAATCGAGGAGAATCAAAATTTGATCACTCGAGAAATTGCAGATCGAGCTTTAACTTATCTCGAAATCGATGAAGTTGGATTAGATCGCACCGATCGAAACATGCTGCAGACGATGCTTGAAAAATTCAGCGGCAGACCAGTGGGACTCGAAACAATCGCCGCGGCAATTTCAGAATCTACCGAGACGGTCGAGGACGTTTATGAGCCATTTTTAATTCAATTGGGATTTTTAATGCGAACGCCTCGTGGTAGAGTTGTGACTGAGGCGGGACGAAATCATATCGAGGGAAATCGATGAAAAAAATTCTGATTCATATGTGCTGCGCGCCATGTTCATGCTATCCAGTGAAAAAATTGCGCGATGAAAATCTCGAGCCGGTTGGATATTTTTTTAATCCGAACATACATCCATATCTCGAGTGGGATCGTCGATTGAAAACTGTCAAAGAATTTTCAGAGAAAGTCGATCTCGAAATTCATTGCGACGAACACTATTTATTGAAGGAATTTTTGAATCGTGCGCTGGAAGTTGAGCCTGAATCTCGACCACCATTCGAGAAATTTCATCCGCGTTGCAAAATTTGTTATGAGTGGCGGCTCGAGCAGACTGCAAAATTTGCGGCGGAAATTAATTTTGAACTTTTTACTTCGACGCTTTTCTATTCGATATATCAACAGCATGATTTAATGAAGGAAATTTGCGAGAGGCTATCGAAAATCTACGGCGTTGAATTTTTTTATGAAGATTTTCGAATCGGTTGGCAAGAGGGAATCGATATTTCCAAAGAGCTCGAGCTATATCGACAGCCATATTGCGGCTGCATTTTCAGCGAGGAGGAGCGATTCAGTCGTGAACTTCGCAAGCAGCGCAAAAAACTCGCTAAATTGAAGAAATCGATTTGATTTAAAAGTAAAAGTTTCTTGGGAGGTGCGATTCATTGAGACGCTTTTTGATTTTTCTAGTCGCGCTGCTCGTTTCGACAACTATAAATCTCACTGCGAATATTGGCTCAGCGGCAGATGATTCATATCAAGAATTGACTTACGATGCGGGAATTTATTGGTATGTGATTGCCGATGACGTCACGTATCAGATTAGCGATACAAAAATTGCGACGGTTGAATTTGACAAGGAAAAGGGAAATCGAATTCGATTGAAGCGTCCCGGCGATGTATTTATCACGGCGACAATTCGTCAGAATGGAATGGCTCACACTCAAAAATATTTGTTGCATGTGGTTGGACATCCCGCGGATGAAACTGCGGTAGATCTATCAACTTATCGGCAGGAAGTTTTGGATTTGGTAAACATCGAACGCGCTAAAGAAAATCTCAAGCCGTTGATTTTGTCAGACAGATTGAACGATGCGGCAATGGTTAGAGCTCGAGAGATTTCGAAAAAATTTGCGCATGAAAGACCTAATAACACTCCATTTCATACAGCGATAAAGAAGAATCCAAATTTCAGAATGTCCGGCGAAAATATCGCAGCAGGAATCACTTCAGCGGAAGAAGTTGTGCGTCAATGGATGGAATCTCCAGGACATCGCGCGAATATCATGAACAAAAATTATCGAATTCTCGGCGTCGGTTATGAATATATTCCAGGCACGAGATTCATTCATCATTGGGTGCAATTATTCCAAGGTTAGCAAACGTGACGTTTGATCCACTAATAAAAAAAGATCCCCGATAGATCAACACAGATCTGTCGGGGATTTTTTTCATTTCCGAATTAATTCTTTAGCAAGTGTATTGAACAAAACTCGAATCACATTCGGATCTGATAATTTATGATCTCGAAGTAATTCATTGAGGATTGAATCGATCTCTCCAATTTTCAAGCGTCCACCATATGCGCCACGAAGATGCAAATTGAAATATCCTTTGATTGTCACAAATTCAATTTCAGATTTGATTTCGATTTTATCTGTTTCAGAAATTTCAGTTGCTTGAATAACTCGATTGATGAATTGAATCGCCTCTGGCAAAGATCGAAACACTTCACGCAAACTTATCTCAGGGATTGTTCGTGTTGTACTTTCTCTATTGACTCGCCAAATGTAACAACATCCATCGATTACTCGAATTTTTTTTGCCAAACAGATTTCCGCCAAATTGAATAGCACATCTTCCTTGCGAGTGATTAATGGAAAATAGATTTCATTTTTGAACAAAAAATCACGACGCTGAAATCGAATCCATGGCGTAACTTCTACATTTCTTGTCAAATATTCCTTTCGAATTCTTTCCTTTATGTCTGCCGACAAAATTCGCGGATCAGGATCTTTGCAATACTTGTATTGTAAAACTCCTTCGCGATTTTCCAAGAACGAATTCATCAAAATCACTTCAGATTCTTCGATAGCCGCGACAAGAGTCTCGAGAGCTTTGGGAAGGATCGCGTCATCGGAATCCATGAAGTAAATGAATTCTCCGCGTGCAACTTGAATTCCAAAATTTCGACTGAAAGATCGTTCTGAGTGAATTATATTTTGAAACAAATGAATTCGAGGATCATCATAACTTGCAACAATTTCAAAACTTCGATCCGCGGAACAATCATCTATCACAATCAACTCGAAATCTTGAAATGTTTGCGAGAGAATCGAATCAATACAAGTCGCGATATATTTTTCGACGTTAAACATCGGGATGATAATAGAAACTCGGGGGGG
>JAFUTY010000052.1 GCA_017484005.1 Selenomonadaceae bacterium
ATTATATTCGAGATTCGAGAGTTGAAGTTGGATTTGTTTCAACCGATTCAATTTGTCAAGGCGATTCAGTTGGAACTCTTTGGAAACCACTCTTCGACGATGGAATCAAGATCAATTTTGCATGGAGTTCTTTCAAATGGGAGAATGAATCTCCAGATAAAAAATCCATGGCTCAAGTTTTCTGTGTGATTATTGGATTTGCAAGGTTCGATCGAAAGATAAAATTGCTCGATGGAGTTGAAGTTCAAAATATAAATGGATATCTTCTCGATGCACCGAGTATTTGTATCGAAAGAATCAATCGATCTCTGTGCAAAATGCCGATGATGTGCATGGGAAATCAAGCAACAGATGGTGGAAGTTTGATCATCGAAGAAAAAGATCTCGATGCATTTATCGAAAGAGATCCTCGAGCCAAAAAATTTATCCGAAGATATATGATGGGCGAAGAGTTTATCAAAAATCTGTCGAGATACTGTTTGTGGCTTGTCGATGCTGAACCGAATGAGATCAAATCCATGAAAAATGTTTATGATCGAATTCAATCCTGTAGAAAATTTCGAGAATCTAGCAAACGACCAGCTACTCGGAAATTTGCAGAAACTCCATGGCTATTCACTGAGAATCGACAACCAATCGAAGGACACTATATCGCGATTCCGATTGTCTCAGCTGGAAATCGAAAATATATTCCGATTGGATTTTTAGATTCGAGTATCATCGCTGGAAATAAACTTCTAATCGTTCCGAATGGATCGCTCGAGCTTTTTGGAATATTGACATCGAGCGTTCACATGGCATGGATGCGAGTTGTCGGAAGTTTTCTTGGATCGAGTTACAGTTATTCCGCTCAGATCGTCTATAACAATTTTCCATTTCCAAAACCGAATCCAAAGATCGAATCAACCGCTCAAAAAATTCTCGATGCAAGATCTAATCATCCAAATTCTTCATTGGCAGAGTTATATGATCCAAATCTCATGTCAACAGATCTTCGGAAGGCTCATGAAGAAAATGATCGAGCTGTTTTAGATGCTTATAACTTTCCAAAAAATATTACTGAATCAGAAATTGTCTCGAGACTCTTTGAGATGTATCAAGAATTAATCCGGAAATAAAAAAAGATCCGCCGATCATTTTTCGATCGATGGATCTTTTCTCGTTCAGTGAAAATATTCGGGAAAATGTTTTTGAACAATCGGCTTATTCATGCGCTCATAATCGAGGACAGTGAATCCGCGAATCTCACCAGTATCCTCATTGCGATTGACATAGACGCCAGGAAATTCTTCTTCCGAGAAAAAATTGTCTCTGCTCGTGATGAAAACATGCATCACATCGTGACGGTCGTCATATTTAACAATCGGTTCATTTTTCATAGACAATATCCTCCTCACTGAAATCACCTTGAAGTTTGTACTGCGCACTGAAAGATGCAATTTCAAATGGTGTCCTATCAGTGTCAACTACTACTTTGACAGTTTTGAATTTTCGTTTTGTATTTTTTTCTCCAACGAGATCAAGACGCAGATATTGCAAACGCCCATCAACTTTTGGATCTTTCATGATCAAATGCGGATTCGAGAGTGTCTTTTTTACAAAATCCTCAATGAGCTTTCGAAACTCAGAATCTTTTTCGCCATGATCTCCAACGATGTGAGTAGAGTAAGTATCTTCTCGAAAAGCAATTTCAATTCCGCGCGGATCAACAACTTTCCAGCGAACAATTTTTTCTTCAGCCATCAGCATCACCTCGACTCGAATTTTATATCAAAACTTTTCTGTCTTCAATTTATATTTTCACAAATAAAAAGAGATCCATTGATCATTTCGCGATCGATGGATCTCTTTTTGTTCGGAATTACTTTTTAACTCGACGATAATTTGAATCGAAATATTTTCCCACACGAATATCGTCAGTCATTCCTTGATATGGTGCTTCGCTGATGACTTCATCATTATCAATTCCAGCCTTGCCGATGTACGTAATTTTTGCAAATTCTGGAACGAGATATTTGGGATAAGTTTCATATTTCAGACGCGATTCTTCCATCAGCGCGATGTGCTCATTCTGAAAACACACCGTGATTTCTGGATGATCCTGAACCCATTTTGGAAAGAAAATCACGCCATGCATTTTCAAATCGTTCGGCATGAAATCTAGCGCGACATCAGTTCCAGTCGGCTCAGTCCATGTGACTTTGAAAACTCCATCGACGAGCTTGACGATGTTCGCCTCTTGATCCTTAACCCATCGCCCTGCAACCATTCCGCCGTGAATTCGATAATCGACTGTGTGAGAATTCTTGGCATACCATTCATATTCCCAGCCGTTATCGTAAGTATAGATGAAATGAGTTCCGAGAAAATCATCGAGATCTTTGAATTTCATCCGCAAAACCTCCTCGATTTATTTTGGCATATTATATCATCGATCGAGCATTTTCTTCAGCCGATTTTGTCACTGAAAATTTTTTGAGAGATTCAATCGCCTCGTCATCTGAATTCGTCAAAACCAGTTCAACTCGAGAGCCCAATAATTTCTTCGCCTGCAAAAATACCAATCGATCGTTTTGACTCGATGAAACTAAGACGTAAGATGCGGCGAGATCTGAATGTGCGGCACTGACTAATTCCGCGACAGATGGTCGAGATTTTTTCGCACCGGAAATCAAAATCTGAGCTCCAGCATCCTGCAATTTCTTCGCGACATCTTTATCGCTTGCAACTGCTAACGCGGCAACTGGCATCAATGCATCGCGAACTCCCAGCGCGTGAGATTCACTCATATTGATTATTCGAATATCTCGCAACGCTCCCCATCCAACTGCCTGCTCCATGATTTTTCCAACGTGATCTGTATGAATGTGAACTTCGACCGAAGATCCTTTTCGAGTTACCAATGCAAAATTTCCAAATTCCTGCAATTGTTCCTCGAGCTCATCGACATTCGCTTTCGATTTTTTGATTCGCAGCATTATGCAATATGGTTTGACGACATCATCGCGTGGATCTGGCATGTTTTCATGATTTCCTAATCCCAATGACAAACTCACCGCTGGAGATACAAAATTTCCATCGAGTCCTTTCAAACATCCCGACAGAAATGTAAACATGATTTTCGCGCCGGCATCTTCAGGGTTTGCATCGGAAAATATTTTTTTGCCAGCATTCAATGCCGCTAAAAGAATTTCCGGAATTGGCAATTCATCGCGAACTGCTCGATGTGCATTTTTAGCCGCAAGTTTTGCCGCGTCGATGAAACTGTGATGCTGTGGAATCTCACTCAAAACTCGCTCGGCATGAATTATTCCATATTGAAACGCCTTGCCGAATTCTGAACTTGTTGCCTCATATTTCGATTGAAGTCCTCGAGCAATTCCTTGAAACAGCTGCGACAAAACGACTCCAGCATTTCCACGCGCTCCAAAGACTGCCGCAGTTGCAATTCGACGCGACAATCCTCCAATCGAATCATCCTTCGTATCGGCTAAAGGCATGATTGACGAGCCGAGCGTTCGAAGAATGTGAGTTCCTGGCAATTCTCCTGCGCCATCGAGTTGATTGATTGCCTCATATTCGAGCAAAAATTCGCTGTATGCTCCAGCGACCATTCGCTTGAAATCTCCGCCAGTGATTAGTTCCATTATCATCACTCCTCATATAAGAGATATTTTTGACGAATCGATTTGAAATATTCAACATCCTCAATCCATGAATGCTTGATTTCCCATGCAGATTTTCCCGCGACGATCATCTCGCGAACTTTCGATGTTCCGTTGAGAAGATCGAAAAATCTTCCGCCGTCCAGAAAAAAATTATCCGGCGAGCCGAGACGTTGATAAGCATCGATAACGTATTCGAGATTTATTCCGCCCGACAAAATCAAATCGTCCGAGATATTTCTCAAATCTCTTCCATAACAAAGCTGATTTTGCAATGGAGGATTTTTAGCTCCAGTCATACTCTGCGGCGTGAATGAAAAATTATATCCATTCATCCATGGATGCCCATAAATTTCGAATGGAAAATCTGTCCCTCGACCGAGCGAAACGATTGTGCCTTCGAAATAGCAAAGCGAGGGATATAGATAAATTGCATGCATCGATTTCAAATTCGGCGAAGGATTTGTTAAAAGCTCGAATCGATCTTGATGTGAATAATTCTCGCATGGAATTACAATCAGAGCTGGAGGATTATCGATCCAATGCTCACCATTAATCATCAATGCAAGCTCGCCGAGAGTCATTCCATGAACTGTTGGAATTGGCAGCGCACCAACTCCAGAATAAAATCCATCGCGCAAAATGAATCCATCAACATACGATCCATTTGGATTCGGACGATCCAGAATCATGACAGTTTTATTATTCAGTCCGCAGGAATTCATCAGATTTTTCATCGTGATGTAATATGTGAAGAATCGAGTTCCGACGTCTTGAATATCGACAACGAGTATATCGAATTGATCAAAATCGCGCGAATCGAGTTGAGATCCATACAGCGAGACGATTGGAATTCCAGTCTTTGAATCGATTGAACTTGAGACTGATTCACCAGCATCAGCATTTCCTCGAAATCCATGTTCCGGCGAAAAGATCAATCTAACATCGATTCGATTCTCCACGAGTTTGTCGAGAATATGTTTCTTCGATCGATCAACTCCGCTTTGATTCGAAAACAATGCGATTCTTTTTCCCTCGAGCATTGGAAGATAAAAATCGAGCCGTTCATCTCCAAGTTCAAATTTTGGATTCATTCCGAGAGTCAAAATCATTGCGACGAAAATCAATATGAGCTGTAATTTTTTCATGCGATCACTTCCAAATCGATTAAATTATCTGTCAACCGAATGCAATTGAGATTTGAAATCCCGTGTGATAATCTTACATTCAAAAACAGATTTAAGAAATAGAATTGAGATTAAAAAATCAAGGGGAGTCGTCTATGCCTCGGAAGAAAAGTTTAGTCATCGATAAGACGAATCGCAAACGTTCGAAAAAAGTGCAGCCAATCGATGTTGATGAGGAGATTGTAGTTGCCTCGCCAGTCACAATTCCAGAGACGAAACCTGAACCTCCAAAATCTGAACCAATCGAGGAGATCAAACCGGAATCAAAAATCGAATCGAAATCTGAATTAAAATCTGAATCCAAAATCGAGTTGAAGCCTGAATTGAAATCTGAAGTCGTCAGAGAATTTCCGAAAAAAATTCAAAGCGATCCTCCAATCAAAAAATTTGATCCTCCAATTACAAATTTCGATGTGCAAATCGATCGTCCAAATTTAGCCGAGAAAGATTTGATATTCGCGCTGGATATTGGAACTCGATCTGTCATTGGAATCGTCGCGGAAACAACTGAAGAGGGCGGCTTGAAAATTCTCGCAACAGCTCGCGAGGAACACAAAACTCGATCGATGCTCGATGGACAAATTCACGATGTTCCTCAAGTCGCGGCAGTCATTCGAAGAGTCAAAAATCGATTGCAAAAATCCACGGCAAAATTGAAGAGTGCCGCAGTTGCAGCAGCAGGTCGAGCTCTATATACAATGACTGCAGAAGCTGAAATGGATGTCAATGGAACAATCGATCGCGATTTGCAGGGCGCAGTAGATTTCGCGGGAGTTCAAGCGGCGCAGGAAAAATTGGCGGCGTCTCAAACAATCGAAGATCCGACAAAATATTATTGCGTCGGCTACAGCGTCATGCGATATGAACTTGATGATGCAGTTTTGAAAACTTTGATCGGTCAGCGCGGAAAACATGCGAAAGTCAAAGTGATCGCTACATTTTTACCTCGGCAGGTTATCGATTCAATGCAGTCTGCTCTTCAAGATTCAAATCTCGAAATGCGTGCGTTGACTCTCGAACCAATCGCGGCGATTAATGTTTTGATTCCACAAACGATGCGGCATCTAAACATTGTGCTCGTCGATATCGGTGCAGGAACTTCAGATATCGCAATAACTCGCAGCGGAACAGTTGTCGCTTATGGAATGGTGCCAATCGCTGGCGATGAAATCACTGAATCGATATCGCAAAAATTTTTACTCGATTTCAACGTCGCGGAGCAGGTCAAACGAAAAGCTGCTCTCGGCGATCCAGTTCAATTTCAAGATGTTCTCGGAATGACTTATGAACTTCCTGCTGCTGAAATTATCGAGCCGATTCTTCCGAACGTTCGAAATCTATCGGAATCGATTGCGCATTCAATTCTCGAGCTCAACGGCGGAGATATTCCTCAAGCTGTCATGTTAGTCGGCGGCGGATCAATGACTCCAATGCTCCAGCAAATGGTTGCAAAATCGCTCGGAATGCCGGAGAATCGCGTTGCAGTTCGAAAGCCGGATTTAATCGATGGAATCGAAGACGTGCCGGATGAATTGCATTCGCCGGATGCAGTGACTCCGCTCGGAATTCTGAAAATCGCATCGTTCAACACATTGCATTTCATGAATGTTTATGTAAATGACGAAGAATATTCATTATTCCACTTCCGCGATTTCACAGTCGCCGATGCATTGCTCAACGCTGGAATTCAAATGCGAAAATTCAATGGACGCCCTGGACTTGGTTTGATGGTGACAGTTGAAGGTGAGAAAAAATCTTTCCCTGGAACAATGGGAACGCTCGCAAATATTACAGTCAATGGAAAGCCGGCGGATCTCGATACTCCAATCGACAGTGAAGCTCGAATCTCGATTTCTCGCGGAATCGATGGACAAAAACCAATTATCAGACTCTCGGAAGTGATTAATCCTCCTCCTCCATTCACAATTTTGATCAATGATCAGGAAGTCAAAATCGTTCCGAAAGTTTTAGTGAATGGCGAAATCGTTGAAAATGATCAAGTTTTGAATGATGGCGATGTTGTTGAAACTCGAGTTCCTCGAAGTATTGGTGAGGCGTTGAAATTTGTTGGACTGCCGCCGACAGGATTAAAAGTCAATTTCAAAGTCAACGGAAGTAAATCTCACACAATCTGTTCGCCAAAAATTTTAAAAGATGATCAGCCGATTCCAATTTCCGAGCCGATTCATCCAAACGATTCGATTGAGTATATCGATGCAGATTTGCCAAAGCTCGGCGATGTTATCAATGTTAAAGAATTGCAGAAAGAGATTCTGTTTTTCTATGAAGGCAAAGAATTCACGCTCGATCCGCCGGCGATGCAGTTCGAAGTGAATGGAAGATCTGCCAGCGTCAACACGATAATCAGTGAGGGAGCAGAGATTCGATATCAGCGACCGAAGAAAACATTCATGACGATTTCTGATGCATTGCTCGCTGTGAATTTTGAAACTCCCGCGCCAGAAACTCGAACTCAAGTCAAGCTGTTAATCAATGGAAGACCTGTCGAATTCAACGATCCAATCAAAAGCGGAGATACTCTCGAAATCGTTTTGAAAACTCCGGAAGAGGCTGAAGAAGATCGGAAGAAAATGAAATCAGAATCTAAATTTTTGGATTCGATGTTTGCCCCGAAGTCTGAATCAAAAACTGAATCGATGTCTGAATCAGAATCTGAAACTGAATCGAAATCCACGACGATTTTGAATGCAGAAAAAGATCCAGAGCCTCCTAAAAATTCCAAAGCGAAACAGAGTTATGCAGCGTCATTGATTGCTAGACTTCAAGCGCAAATCAATCATACAAATGCAGTTGGAAATTCATCGAAAGTCTTAAAAAAAAATTCTACCGATTGAAAACTCCAGAATCTGATCACAAATGAAAAAAGATCCTCGATAGATTAATTAAGATCTGTCGGGGATCTTTTTTTGTTTGTGCAAATCGAGTAGACATTTTCAGAAAAATTTCCTGTTGACACTGGGGGGGGGGGGGGGCAACTACAATTGTCAC
>JAFUTY010000053.1 GCA_017484005.1 Selenomonadaceae bacterium
AATGTCTTGATTTTTACCGATACAAATTCAAAAGGCGATATTGTAAGTCTTGGTGGAGATTTCAACGATACAATCCATGCAGGCAAGAGTGACACGATCGATGGCGGCGGCGGAAATGATCAAATCTATCTTGATGGAAATCGAGTTCATGTGATATTTGGAAGTTCTGAAGGCAATGACACGATCTATGGCTGGAATTCAACAGATTATCTAGAATTCGATTCGATGCCAGATGTTTCAATTTCAAATGGCGATCTATATTTGGAAAATGAAAATGGAACTTTATTGATTGATGGATCATTTACAAACTCTACAGATATCAAGTACAGCGATGGAATCTTAAGAGTTGGAAATTCAAATGGCGATGTGATCTATGATCGATCAGTGACATATTACGCAGGATCGAATTTGATACTCGATACAAGTCGAAGCACTTCAATTGATCTCTCGAGCTCGACGTACGAAAATATTTCAGCAATCGATGCGAGCGATGGAAGAGGTCGAGATGTTTTCAGATACACTTCTGACGCTGGAGATGTGACAATCTCGAATGGAGATTCTCGCGATATTGTTGATCTTTCGAGTTACAGTGTCGATGAAATCTCGGCAGAATTCACAGATTCAGGATTGGTGATTTCAGTTGGCGATTCGAGCTTGAATATAGTCGGGACGAATATGACTCAATTTAGTTTGGCGAGTGGAAGATACACTGCAGACTTCTCGAATCAAACTTTCAATTCATAATCGGAAATAAAAAAGAGATCCCCGATAGATCGCAATTGATCTGTCGAGGATCTTTTTTTGTTCGGTTATTGAATCAACGCAGCAAGCGTGACGCTTGACCCATTTTTGTGGCAACGTTATTCATCTGTCAAAATTGAATCATGAAATCAACGCAGTCTTTAACACTTCATTCATATGCAGCACCGGAACGAATTCCAATTTTTCACGAACAACTTCCGGAATATCTTGAATATCTGGCTCATTTTCCTTCGGCAAAATGATTGTATGCATTCCCTCTCGATACGCCGCAAGAACTTTTTCCTTGAGTCCACCAATCGGTAAAACATTTCCGCGCAATGTGATTTCGCCAGTCATTGCAACGTCGGATCGAACTTTTTTCTTCGTAAGAGCAGAAATCATCGCTGTTGCCATCGTGATTCCCGCCGATGGTCCATCTTTTGGAACTGCGCCTTCCGGAACGTGAACATGGATATCGTTTTTTTCATAAAATCCAGATTTCAATTTCAAATCGTCGGCAATTGATCGAATGTAAGTCAATCCAGCCTGCGCTGATTCCTGCATGACGTCGCCAAGCTGTCCTGTGAGTGTCAGATGTCCCTTGCCCTTGAGAACTATCGCTTCAGTTGGCAAAAGATCGCCGCCGACTTCCGTCCAAGCCATTCCAGTTGCAACGCCGATTTGAGGTTTATGCTCGGCTCGAGTTTTCAAAAATTTGGGGCGATCCAAAAATTCTTTGAGATTTTTTTTCGTGACTCGAATCATTTTTGGTTTCGAATCTGAATCTCTTTCGACGATTTTTCGAGCCGCCTTTCGACAGATTCTCCCAATCATTCGCTCGAGCTCACGAACTCCTGCCTCGCGAGTATATTTCGCAATGATTTCAGAGATCACTTCCGCGGAAATCGAAACATCCTTCGCTTTCAATCCATTCTCCTCGCGCTGGCGATCGACTAGATATTTTTTCGCGATTTCGAGTTTTTCCTGCTCCGTGTAACTCGACAGCTGAATGATTTCCATTCGATCTCGAAGTGCTCGCGGAATTGTTGTCAATGAATTCGCTGTGACAATCCATAAAACTTGCGACAGATCAAACGGCAAATCGATGTAATGATCCTCGAAATTTTTGTTTTGCTCCGGATCTAAAACTTCGAGCAATGCTGACGATGGATCGCCTGTATAATCGTGCGACAGTTTGTCAACTTCGTCTAGTAAAAAAACTGGATTTTTTGTTCCAGCTTTTCGAATTCCTTGAATGATTCTTCCAGGCAGCGCACCGACATATGTTCGACGATGTCCGCGAATCTCCGCTTCATCTCTGACTCCGCCGAGTGATGCTCGAACGAATTTTCGTCCAGTAGCTCGCGCGACGCTTGATGCCAGCGAAGTTTTTCCAACTCCAGGAGGACCTACGAGACATAAAATCGGTGCAGTTTTGTCTTGAGTCAATTGACGAACTGCTAGAAAATCCAAAATTCGCTCCTTGACTTTCTCAAGCCCATAATGATCCTCGTTCAAAATTTTCTCCGCGTTTTTTACATCGAGAGAATCTTCTGAGCGCGTGAGCCATGGCAATTCGACGAGCCAATCGAGATAAGTTCTCACGACGGAAATCTCCATCGAATATCCAGACATTCGCTCCATTCGCGTCAATTCTTTCTCGATCGCCTTTTTGACTTCCTCCGGAAAATTCTCGATCTTCTTGCGATATTCCGCGATTTCATCGTCGCGATTGTCATCATCACCGAGCTCCTTGTGAATCGCCTTGAGCTGCTCGCGAAGATAATGATCCTTTTGAAATTTTTCCATTTGAGATCTCACGCGCTGCCCGATTTTTTCTTCCATCTGCAGCACTTCGAGCTCCCGCGCCAGAATCTCATACAATTTTTCGAGCCGCTTTTCAATATCGATGCTCGCCAAAATCTCCTGTTTTTGATCGAGTTTCAGATTCAGATGCGACGCGATTAAATCAGCCAATCTCCCGACGTCATCGAGAATTGTCACTGAAACGAATGTCTCTGGCGGAATTTTTCTCGATAATTTTACCCATTCCTCGAATTCATGGACAACTCCGCGAGTCAATGCTTCGAATTGCAGTGAATTTTCTCCAGTTTCATCAGGACGCTCGATGACTTCCGCCTCGTCATATTTTTCAAGTTCAGAAATTTTTTCGAGAGTCGCGCGAGATATTCCCTCGACCAATACTCGAATATTTCCGTCCGGAATTTTTATCAATTGACGGATCTCCGCGATTGTTCCGACTTCGTAAAGATCGTCGAGCGTTGGATTTTCAGTTTCATCATTTTTCTGCGCCGTGAGAAAAATTTTTCGATTATGCACCATCGCTTCATCGAGTGCGGCAACTGATCGATCGCGTCCAACATCAAGATGAACGATCATGAATGGAAATACTACCATTCCTCTTAGTGGTAACAGAGGAAGCCGTGTGAGTTCTGACAAATTTTCTGATTCTATTGGTTGAATTTCTTCGCGAATCTCTTCATCCATTTTGAAACCTCCTCCAAAATACAACAAAGAGGCGAGCCACTTTCGACTCGCCTCTTCGGAATTTCAAACAGAAAATTTTTATGCCGTTGCAGTTTTTCGAGTTCGAGCGGCACTTTTTTCCATCACGAGAATCGGATCTTTTTTATTTTTGACAACGTCGCGAGTGATTGTGCAGGATGTGACTCCCTCAATTGACGGAACTTCGAACATGACATTTCGCATAATCCCCTCGAGAATCGATCTCAAACCACGCGCACCAGTCTTTCGAGTCAATGCTTCTTTCGCGATTAATTCGAGTGCATCCGGTTCGAATTTCAATTTTGCGCCATCCATTTCCATCAAACGTTGATACTGCTTGACGAGTGCATCTTTCGGCTGAGTTAAAATTCGAACGAGCGATTCTTCATCGAGCGAATCGAGCGTGACAACAATCGGAAGTCTCCCGACAAATTCTGGAATCAAGCCGGATTTTAACAGATCCTCCGGCAAAACTTCCTTGAGAATCTCGCCGACCTGTTTCGATTGTTTCGATTTGACATCTGCACCGAAGCCGAGTTGAGATCCAGTCGTGCGTCTTTCGATAACTTTTTCCAATCCATCGAACGCGCCGCCGCAGATGAAAAGAATGTTCGATGTATCGATTTGCACCAGTTCCTGATGTGGAAATCTCTTACCGCCTGCTGGAGGAACATTCGCGACAGTTCCCTCCAAAATTTTCAAAAGAGCCTGCTGCACTCCCTCGCCGGAAACATCTCGAGCGACCGATGCGCCCTCACCATGACGAGCGATTTTGTCAATTTCATCGATGTAAACGATTCCACGTTCAGCCGTCGCGATATCTCCATCTGCCGCTTGAATCAATTTCGACAGAATGTTTTCGACATCCTCGCCGACATATCCCGCCTCAGTCAATGAAGTTGCATCGGCAATTGCGAATGGAACATGCAAAATTTTCGCCAAAGTTTGAGCTAATAAAGTTTTGCCGCATCCAGTAGGTCCAAGCATCAAGATGTTGGATTTTTGCAATTCTACATCGCGAGCGCGTTTCCGTTTTTGAATCCGCTTGTAATGATTGTAAACTGCAACTGCGAGCGTCTTTTTCGCCTCTTCTTGACCGATTACATATTCGTCAAGAATCATCGCGATTTCCTTCGGCTTTGGAAGATCTTCGAAACTGAAATCCTTGTCACTGCGAGGATCTTCTTCGATTTCATCTCCAATAATCTCGACGCAAAGCTTGATACACTCGTCGCAGATGTAGACGCCTGGACCTGCAACGAGCTTTTTCACCTGATGTTCATTTTTTCCGCAAAAAGAGCATCGCAAGATTTCGTCGGAGTCATCTTTTCGTCTCAAGTCGCTTCACTCCAATTTTCAACGTCTACAAAAAACAAATCACTTCTCGAGATTCACTTCGTCAGTTTTGACGGGGCGAGTAATAACTTTGTCAATCAAACCGTAATTCATAGCTTCTTCCGCGCTCATAAAATTATCGCGTTCAGTATCGGTGACAATTTTATCGAGCGGCTGACCGGTGTGACTCGTCAAGATCTCGTTCAAAACTTCGCGAAGTCTCAAAATTTCTCGCGCTTGAATTTGAATATCTGTCGATTGTCCCTGTGCGCCTCCGAGTGGCTGATGAATCATAATTCGAGCTAATGGAAGAGCGAATCTTTTACCTTTAGCTCCAGCGGTTAAAAGAATTGCTCCCATGCTTGCAGCTTGACCGATGCAAATTGTCGAAACATCCGGCTTGATATATTTCATCGTGTCATAAATCGCTAGCCCTGCAGTCACAACTCCGCCCGGGCTGTTGATATAAAGATGAATGTCTTTGTCTGGATCTTCAGCTTCCAAAAATAAAAGCTGAGCCACGACTAGATTTGCGACCTCATCATTGATTCCGCCGCCGAGAAATACAATTCGATCTTTTAACAGCCGAGAATAGATATCGTAGGATCTTTCGCCGCGATTCGACTGCTCGACGACGATTGGAACGAAATAATTTTCAGGATTCATTATTTATTCCCCTGCTTTTGAATCAGATTCGACATTCGATGCGGCTTGATTGTCAACGATGAATTTTGCAGCTTTGCGATGCAGAATCTGTGCCGCAAGTCCAGGAAGTCTGCCTTCATCTCTCAAAATTTTGCGAACCTGTTTTGGAGTCGTATTGTAAAGAGCTGCCATCGTTGCGATTTCGCGATCAATTTCTTCCGCGGTGACCTTGATTCCTTCGACTTCTGCAACTTTTTCCAACATTAGATCAGTATGCACGACATTGGTAGCATTCTTTCGATAATTTTCACGGAGCTGCTCGATTGTCATTCCGGAGAATTTTAAATAGCCATCGAGACTCATGCCTTGCGATTGAAGTCTGACTGCCATTTCTTCGATCATCAGTGCGATTTGAGTATCGATCAAAACGTTTGGAATTTCGACTTTGGAATTATTCGTTGCAAGTTCAATGATAGCGGCACGGTGATTCGATTCAGCCTGACGTTCTGCATTCGATTTCAAATTCTCGCGAATATCTTTTTTGAGTTCATCGAGAGTCTGGAATTTGGAAACTTTTTTAGCGAATTCATCATCGATCGCTGGAAGTTCACGTTTTTTGATACTGCGAACTTTGCATTTGAAGACTGCAGGTTTTCCAGCGAATTCTTTGGCATGATAATTCTCAGGGAAAGTCACTTTGACTTCAACATCTTCATCGACTTTCGCACCGACCAATTGATCCTCGAATCCCGGAATAAAACTTCCAGAGCCGATTTGCAATGGATAATCTGAACCTTCTCCGCCTTTGAACGGTTCGCCATCGATGAATCCTTGGAAATCAAGCGTGATGAAATCATTTTTCTCGACTGCAGATCCTTCCGGAGCCGCAACCATATTCGCTTGATGTTCCGCCATATGTTCGATTTGATGATCTACATCTTCGTCAGTGATTTCCTTGACTTCTTTTTCGACTTTGAGATTTTTATACTCACCGAGTTCAACTTCCGGACGCGGTGTGAGAGTTGCCTTGAAAACTAGATCTTTGCCCTCTTCGAGAGTGACTGGCTCAACGCGCGGACGAGTGATCGACGTGAGTTTTTCAGTTTCAAACGCTTCATCGAGTGCCGCATCTGCAGTGATTTCAAACATTTCGTCGAGGACTGCCTGCTTGCCGACATATTGCTCAATAATATTTTGAGGAGCTTTTCCCTTGCGAAATCCTGGAATTGTATAGCGTTCCGCGAGACGTTTGCATGCCTGCGGTTTAGCCTGCGAAAGTTTTTCAGCCTCGACTTCGATTGTTAAAAGGAGTTGTTGATTTTCTATATTTTCCTTGGTGACTTTCATTCGATACAAAACCTCCTGAATTTGCGGCAGAAATATTTGATATTTGAATCATTCAAACCGCTATCGCGCGGAGATTCTAGCATAGACACTTTCGAAAGACAACATTTTTCGTTGAGTTGAATCTTTGAATCGATTTCCGAATCAAAAAGAGGACGATCCATTTTAGATCATCCTCGACGAATTCATTTCGATTTCGGTTTTATAAATCCTTCCGCGATATACATTTCCTTCGTGAGCCGGCGAGTCTTGTATTTTTTCATGAGATATTCTGTTTCAGCGATTTCTTCTTCAGTTGGAGGAGGACAATCTGGATCATAGACGATTGGACGTTTTGCTGCTTCAAGAACTCTTTGACGATCCGCTTCAGTTCTCGGGGGAAGATCTTTCAATTTAACTCTAACGATCGCCATAATATTCTCTCCTTTCACTTTTATCTGCAGGTCGAGCGGAGATAATTCGAGTCGCATCATCCCTCTCTGTGTAAATCACAACCAAAACCCCATCAACCATTCCAATTACTTTCCATCGATCCTCTTCATCGGAATGATATTTGTCATAACGTTCGATTCTAAATTCATCAAAAAAGACTTCGATTGCATCAATAAAATTGATCCCATGCTTTCGAATATTAATTTCATTCTTCTCATCGTCCCATTCAAACAGACGATCCTCAATTTCGATTTCCATTCATTTTTCCTTTGGTTTGATAAATCCTTCCGCGATATACATTTCCTTCGTGAGCCGGCGAGTCTTGTACTTTTGCATCAAGAAACGCATGCGACGGCTATCTTCTTCAGTATCGGGCGGGCAATCTGGATCATCCATCGGATCATCGAAATCTTCCAATGCACGAAGTCGAGCTCTTTGTTCATCAGTGAGTTTTGGAGCTTCTTTGAGTCTAACTCTCACTATAGCCATAATAATCTCTCCTTTCTTGTTTAGTAGCTTTTCGAGCAGAAATAATTCTCGCCGATGCAATTTCTTCGGTGTAAATCACAACCAAAACTCCATCGACCATTCCGATAACTTTCCATCGATCCTCCTCGTCAGAATGATATTCGTCATATCTTTCGATTCTGAATTCGTCGAAGAAAACACCGATGGCGTCATTGAAATCAATTCCATGTTTCCGAATATTGATTTCATTTTTTTCGTCGTCCCATTCAAACAGACGATCCTCAATTTCAACTTTCATTCATTTTTCCTTTGGTTTGATAAATCCTTCAGCGATGTACATTTCTTTCGTGAGTCGGCGAGTTTTGTACTTTTTCATGAGATATTCCATTTCGATCGAATTCTTCATCAGTGATTGGCAGATTTTCTGGATCATAGACCGGAGGACGTTTTGCAGCATCTTCGAGTCGCTTGATATCTTCATCAGTGAGCGGCGGAAGATCTTTCAATCTAACTCTCACTATAGCCATAATATCTTCTCCTAGAAAATCAAAATAAATCTTCTTTTGAATTATATCACACACAAACAAAAAAGATCCCTGATCAACTCTCGTATTTGAGAATCGGTCGAGGATCTTTTCTTGTTTCCGAGATAAGATTCAACTTCGAATTCCAAAATTTAAATCAAGGAGATAATAGATGAAGAAAATATCGATACTCACATTCGGCTGTCAAATGAATCGCGCTGATTCTGAACGAATGCTCGGCGAAATGCAAATCGATGGATTCGAGCTCACAGAAAATCTCGACGAGGCAGATCTGATTCTCGTCAACACCTGCTGCGTGAGAGAATCGGCTGAAGAAAAAATCTTTGGGAAACTCGGCGAATTGAAACATCTCAAGACAAAAAATCCAAATCTGATTCTCGGTGTCACTGGATGCATGGCGCAGAAAGATGGATCAAAAATTCTCGAAAAAGCTCGCCATGTCGATTTCATCCTCGGAACTGGAAAAATCTCAAAACTCAGATCGATTGTCGCGGAGATCGAATCGAATCGAAAAAAAATCATTGATACAGCTCTCGATGAATTTGCCGATACTCGATCGATTTCAATTGCGCGGGAGAATTCAATCAACGCGTGGATTCCAATCATGTATGGCTGCGATAATTTTTGCACATATTGCATCGTGCCGCATGTCAGAGGGCGTGAAAGATCTCGCGAGCCGATTCAGATTCTTCGAGAGATCGAGACTTGCAGCGCTCCAGAGATCACGCTCCTCGGGCAAAATGTAAATTCCTACTCGCATGGATTTGCGGATCTTCTTCGAGCGGCAGATAAAATCGAATCAATCAAGCGAATTCGATTCATGACGTCACATCCCAAGGATTTGAATGACGATGTTATCAATGCAATTGCGAATGGTGAAAAAATTTGCGAGCATATTCATCTCCCGATTCAACATGGAAGCAATCGAATTTTGAAAAGAATGAATCGAGGATATACAGTCGAAAAATATTTGGATCTCGCCCAAAAAATTCGAGAAAAAATTCCGAACGTCTCAATCACAACGGATTTGATAGTTGGATTTCCTGGCGAATCGGAAGAGGATCTCGATTTGACGCTCGAAATGTTGAAACAAATTCGATTCGATGCAGCGTTCACTTTCATATATTCGCGGCGATCTGGAACTCCGGCGGATCAATTTTCAGATCAGATTCCGGATGAAATCAAACATTCGCGGCTCAATCGATTAATGGAAGTTCAAAATCGAATCTCTTTCGAAATCAATTCCGCGATGAAAGATCAATCTGTCGAAATTTTAGTCGAAGGCGAAAGCAAATCTGATTCTAAAATTTGGACTGGAAGAACTCGCACGAATAAGATCGTTCTATTCGAACACCGCGACGAATCGATTGGCGATTTGATTCAAGTAAAAATTATTCAGCCGCAAACTTGGATTTTGAAAGGAGTGATTGAATGAGCGATACACCGATGATCAAGCAGTATCGCGCGCTGAAATCTCAAAATCCTGACGCGCTTTTATTTTTCAGACTCGGCGATTTTTTCGAGATGTTTTATCACGACGCGGAAATTGGATCTCAAATTCTCGGCGTCACATTGACAAGCCGTTCGAAAGATGCCGATGGAAAAATTCCGATGTGCGGAGTTCCAGTGCGAGCTGTCGAGGGATATATCGATCGACTCGTCAAGGCTGGATATAAAGTTGCGATTGTCGATCAAGTCAGCGATCCAAAGGCCTCGGGATTGACTGATCGCGAGATTGTTCGAGTTGTCACGCCTGGAACTCAAATCAGCGATTCAGTTTTGGAGGACGCGTCGAATCATTACATTGTCTTGATTCGCGAAATCCCTGCTCGAATTTTATTTGCCGGCGCGGATGTTTCAACTGGCGAATGTTTCTATGGAAGTTTCGATTCAGTCAAAGATTCGAATTCAGCATTCAATTCACTTTGCGACGAATTGTTTAGACTGTCGCCGCGAGAAATTTTGATCGTTCAAAATCCAACATTCAAATCACAGCTCGAGGAATTTTCGATTCAAAGATTATCGAATTGCGCATTGACTTCAATCGATGAATTGTCGCGGGATGTTGAAAGTCGAATCATTGAGCATTTTGATTCATCGAATCGCCCTTCGCAATTTATGACGGATCTCGATTCATGTTCAGCAGTTGCAACGCTTCTCGATTATCTCCATGAAAAATTGCGGACGGATCTATCGCATGTGTCAAAACTTCGAGCGATTGATGCATCGAACGGCTTGATTCTTGATACAACGTCAATGAGAAATCTCGAGATTCTGCAAAATCTTCGTGACGGTGGAAAACGTGGAACATTATTCGCGGTGCTCGATTTCACCAAAACAGCGATGGGAATGAGATTATTGCGACGCTGGCTGTCAAATCCATTGCAAGATGTGGTGGAGATCAATCGGCGGCTCGATTCAGTCGAAGAGCTCGTGAAAAATTTTGCATTCAGATCTCAACTCCGCGATGCATTCAAAGAGATTCATGATTTCGAGCGAATTTTGACGAAGATCGAAGTTGGATCTGCAAATGCTCGGGATTTGATTTCGCTGAAATTGTCGCTGAAAGTTCTGCCGAAAATTTATGAAGTCCTTGAGCAGACAAAATCAAGTCTCCTTAGAAAATGTCACGAGCAAATGGTGCTATTCACGGATCTCACAGATTTACTCGAGCGTGCAATAATCGATGAACCGCCGCTGTCAATTCGTGAGGGCGGAATCATCAAGGAGAAATATGACGGTGATCTCGACGATTTGCGAAAGCTGGCGCATGATTCGAAGTCGACGCTGCAGGGAATCGAG
Organism: Selenomonadaceae bacterium; assembly: GCA_017484005.1. GTDB lineage: Bacteria > Bacillota > Negativicutes > Selenomonadales > Selenomonadaceae > Quinella. Next base: position 10,839 of record JAFUTY010000053.1, read on the forward strand.
GAGCGCGAGCGTCAATCGACTGGAATTAAATCGCTGAAAATTGGATATAACCGTGTTTTTGGATATTTCATCGAAATTCGAAGTTCAAGCAGTGACAAAGTTCCCAACAATTATATTCGGAAGCAGACACTGTCGAATGCTGAGCGATTCATCACGCCGGAGCTCAAGGAATTCGAGACAAAAATTCTTGGAGCGCAGGAAAAAATCGCGAATGTTGAATATGAGATTTTTTCATTCCTTCGAAGTCTGATTCGCGGGAGATTGGCTCAAATTCAACAGACGGCAACAGTCATCGCGACGCTCGACACTCTCGCAAGTTTTGCTGAAGCCGCGACAAGTTACAATTATATTCGTCCGGAAGTTTTGCCAGGCGAATCGATTCGAATCAAAGATGGCAGGCATCCAGTTGTCGAAAGAATGCTCGAGCGAGATTTATTCGTTCCGAACGATACAAAACTCGATCATTCTGACTGCGAAATCATGTTAATCACTGGACCAAACATGGCTGGCAAATCGACTTACATGCGACAAGTTGCTCTGCTCGTGACAATGGCGCAAATCGGCTCATTCATCCCTGCATCGAGTGCAAAAATCGCGCCGGTCGATCGAATTTTCACTCGAATCGGTGCGAGCGATGATCTTGCATCGGGACAGTCAACATTTATGGTCGAGATGAATGAAGTCTCGCAAATTTTGAAATATGCAACGAAGAAAAGTCTAGTGCTGCTCGATGAAGTTGGACGGGGAACTTCAACATTCGATGGAATGAGCATCGCGCGAGCAGTTTTGGAGCACATCGATCGAAAAATTCATGCCAAGACTTTATTCGCGACACATTATCATGAACTTACATCGTTAGCTGGCGGGAAGATCAAAAATTTTTGCATCGCAGTCAAGGAAAGATCGGGCGAATTAACATTTCTTCGAAGAATTCTCGAGGGCGCAGCAGATCGATCCTACGGAATTCATGTCGCGAGGCTCGCTGGACTTCCAAAATCTGTGACAAAACGAGCTGAAGAAATTTTGAGCGAGTTAGAATCGAATCCTCAAACTCCAATCGAGCGACCAAAATCTGATTCGATTCCCACGCTGTTCGAGACAAAATCGAAGTTACAGCAAAAAATTCTCGCGCTGGATATTATGTCAATGACTCCGCTCGAGGCACTGAATCTCCTTTACAATTTGCAAATCGAAATCAAAAATGAAATCGGTGACTGATCTTCAATAAATCATGATCAAATCTTCGAAGAATTCTCGAGAGCGCGGCAGATCGATCTTACGGAATTCATGTCGCGAGGCTCGCTGGACTTCCAAAATCTGTGACAAAACGAGCTGAAGAAATTTTGCGCGAGTTAGAATCGAATCCTCAAACTCCAATCGAGCGACCAAAATCTGATTCGATCCCGACTCTGTTCGAAACAAAATCGAAGTTACAACAAAAAATTCTCGCGCTGGATATTATGTCAATGACTCCGCTCGAGGCACTGAATCTCCTTTACAATTTGCAAATCGAAATCAAAAATGAAATCGGCGATTAATTTTTCAAATTTATACTCCAAATCGATTTTTAGTACAAATTTTAAAATTCAAAATGAAGCTGGTGATTGAGTGAAAGTACATATGCTCGACGATTCAACGATCAATAAAATTGCAGCTGGAGAAGTTGTCGATCGTCCTGCGTCGATTGTCAAAGAGCTTGTGGAAAATTCTATCGATGCAAAATCAACGCGAATCGAAGTTGAAATTCAATCGGGCGGAATTTCTTTGATTCGAGTGACTGACAATGGATCTGGAATGGATGAATCAGACGCTCGATTGGCGATTCAACGTCATGCGACGAGCAAAATCTCGCGAGTCGATGATCTTTTCGAGATTCAAACGCTGGGATTTCGAGGCGAGGCACTTCCATCAATCGCAGCAGTATCGAGATTTTCAATGCGAACGCGAATTCATGATTCAGATCTCGGAACTCAAGTCTTAATCGTCGGCGGACATGAAAAGGATCTCGGCTCGATTGGCTGTTCAATCGGAACGACAATTCAAGTTGAGGATCTATTTTTCAACACTCCAGCTCGCAAAAAATTTCTCAAAACAAATTCAACCGAGGCGAATCGAGTTCAAGAGATCGTGACAAAACTCGCATTGTCACATCCAGAAATCGCGTTCAAATTTTTGAATGGCAATCGAGTCTCATTTCAAACTTCCGGCGAGACAGATCTTTTCAACGCGCTCGGAAATATTTACGGAATCGAGACTCAGGCGCAGATGTTGAAACTCGATTTCACTGAAAACGATCTTCACATCGGCGGCTTTATATCGAAACCGAATCTGATAAAAAGTACAAGAGCATGGCAGACTTATCTCGTCAACGGAAGGATTGTTCAGAGTCGAGCAATCGCTAAGGCAATCGATAACGCGTATCGATCTTTGATTCCTCGAGTTGGATTTCCGCTCGCTGTCATTGATGTAACAGTTCCGACGAATTCAATCGATATCAATGTTCATCCACAGAAAGCCGAGATCAAATTTGAAGATGAGGGCAAAATTTTCCATGCAGTTTATCACGCGATTCAGGATTCACTTCGAATTCAATCCTCGAGCAAAAACATTCGAGATTTTGCGGCGGATGCATCGAATCAAATCCCGAAACATTTTCCATCTTCCGAACAAAAAAATTCTGCTCGACCTGCATTATTCGAGGTAACAGGTGAACAGAAATTTTCTGAGGATCTCGTGCCGATTGAACATGGAATTCCATTTGAAAATCGTCCGAGTGATTCGCTCGAGCCGCTGGGACAAATCGCGCTGTGTTATATAATCGCGCGGGATCGAGATGATTTGTACATCGTCGATCAGCACGCCGCGCATGAGAGAATCTTGTTCGATAGACTTTCCGCTCGCACTGATGGAATTCCAGCACAGCAGTTATTGATAAATCTGTTTTTGAAATTTTCGCCGCGAGAGTCAGATTTGATCGAAAAAAATTTGGATCTTTTTCATAATCTTGGATTCACAATGGAATTATCAGGCGACAATGAATTCAGATTGATCGAAATTCCTGCCGATGTTCCAAATTCTGAAGCCGAGAGTTTGATTCGAGAAATCGTAACAAATCTCAGCGACAACCATGAAACTTCGTCAGATGAAATTCGAAAATCAGTTCTCGCAATGACTGCATGTCGCGCGGCAATCAAAGCAGGAATGCAGCTTTCGAGTGAGCACATGAAAATTTTGCTCGATGAATTAGCAGCGACGAAGTATCCTTATACATGTCCACACGGAAGACCGACAATCTTGAAATTTTCGAGCGGAGAACTTGCATCGATGTTCAAGCGCACAGGTTTTGATCATACCGAGGAGCATAGAATATAAAGAGGTGGTTTTATGAAGGCAATACCATATGGCACTCGCGATTTTCTGCCGCGTGATGCTGAATTGAAAATCGAAATCGAATCAAAACTCGCTCGATTGTTTCCGAGCTGGGGATATGATCCAATCGTGACTCCAACAATCGAATTCACCGAGACGCTCAAGGATGTCGACGACTCGCGAATCATGAAATTTTGCTACAATAATCGAGACGTTGCACTTCGATACGAGATGACAACTCCAATCGCTCGATTAGTTGCAACTCGATTGAAAGATTCGCCGATGCCTTTGAAACTTTTTTACTTGGCGAACGTGTTTCGATATGAGCAGACTCAAGCGGGACGTCAATGTGAATTTTATCAAGCTGGCGCGGAATTGATGGGACAGGGATCAGTTGCCGCCGATGCAGAAATTCTCGCGCTCGCAATAAAATCTCTCGAATCGGTGGGACTCGAGGATTTTTCAATTTGCTTAGGACAGGTTGAATTTGCTCGAGGATTGATGGAACAGAATCGAATCGAATCCAAAATTCAGCGGGCAATTGAAAGATCGATCGAGCGTCATGATCTCGTCGCGCTGGAATCGATTGTTGATTCGCTGCATTTGGAAAAATCTGCGGCGGGAGCATTGAAAGAAATTCCATTGCTCCATGGAAAAAATCTCGATCGAGCATATGAAATCGCGGGGAATGACAAATCTCGACGTGCGCTCGATGATTTATCTGAAATTCGCAAATTGCTCGAGAGTTATGGCGCGGCAGATCGAATCGTTTTTGATCTTGGAATCATTCGCGATTTTGGATATTACACCGGAATGGTTTTCGAGGCTTACACTCCGGAATTGGGAATGTCAATTGCAGGCGGTGGAAGATATGATCGACTGCTTTTCGATTTTGGAATGGCATGTCCAGCGACTGGATTTGCATTGGGAATCGATAGAGTGATGCTCGCGCTGAAAAATTCGGATCGTCAAAAAGATCTGTTGATAAGTTTTGCATCTGGAAAAATTTCCGAGGCGATTGAACTTGCAACTCGATTGAGATCTGAAGGGAAAAATGTCGAGCTGTCACTTACTGCACAAACTCGAGACGCCGCTGAAAGATCTCGATCGAAGAAAAATTTCCGTGAATTGATCTACCTTGAATGAATCGAGTCATTCAATTTTATCGAGCGATCTTTTCGCGAATCGATTCAGACGATCTTGAATTCATAAAAAAATATTTGGATCGAGATTGCGAGCTGGATCTATTTTTCGCACAGCATCCCGCGGATCAAAAGCATGCAGTGAATGTCGCTCGAATGTTAGGATCGGATCGATTTTTGATTCGATGCGGATTGCTGCATGACGTTGGGAGAGTCAAGGGCGATCTCGATATTTTTGGAAAAGTGTTTTGTGTGCTCGCTGAAAAATTTCCATGGCTGATTTTGACTCGATCGCTCGAAAAGAAATTCCATATTTACAAACATCATGCGGAGATCGGTGCTGAAAAATTGCGATCGATCGGTTTGAATCGCGAGGCTGAAATTATATCGAAACATCATTCTCCGGAAACAAAAAAAGATCCGCCCGAGCTTATCAAATTGCGTCGAGCGGATTCGTTGAATTGAGGGATTTTATTGAACAGGGAATATTTGACAATCGCATTTCCAAAGGGAAAACTTTTCAAATTATCGCGAGATCTTTTCGAAAAAATTGGATTCACTGCCGAGGGACTCGAAGAAAAATCTCGCAAGCTCGTGATATCTAATGAAGAAAAAAAAATCAGATTCATCATCGTGAAAACTTCAGATGTGCCGACTTATGTTGAATATGGCGCGGCAGATCTTGGAGTCATTGGCAAAGATGTGCTGCTCGAATCGGCGAAAAATGTTTATGAATTGCTCGATTTGGGATTTGGAAAGTGTCGATTGATGATGGCAGTTCCAAATTCTCAGCGTCGCGAAAAATTTTCCGATTATGCAAATACGCGAGTCGCGACAAAATTTCCACACATCGCCGAGAAATTTTTCAATTCGCGCGGAATGCAGATGGAATATATCAAACTCAACGGCTCGATTGAACTTGCACCGATTGTTGGACTCTCGGAATCGATTGTTGATATCGTTGAAACTGGAACAACTCTTCGCGAAAATGATCTCGTCGAAATCGAGACAATTCTGCATGCGACGGCTCGATTAATTGCGAATCGAGTGAGTTTCCAATTGAAATTTGATCGAATCAAGCCAATGACTGATGCACTTCGAAAAATTCTCGAGGAGGAGAAAGCATGAAAATTTATCGAGATTCATCTGACATCGAAAAAATTCTCACGAAAAAATCTTTCGATGAAATCGAGCTTTCTCCAAAAATTCGAGAGGCAAATCGAAAATTATTCGGCGAGGATTTGACAGCGATTGAAATCGTTCGAAGAATCATTGCGGAAGTTAGAGCGAATGGAGATCAAGCCGTCAAAAAATATACTGAATTGCTCGATGGATCAAAACTGGATCGATTCGAAGTTTCATACGATGAATTTTCGGAAGCGGAATCGAAAGTTGATCCGAAAATCATGTTATCTCTCGAGCGGGCGGCATCGAACATTCGACAATATCACGAGGAACAAAAACCGAACAGCTGGATGACATTTCGCGACAAAGGATCGATTCTCGGGCAGTCGATTGTGCCTCTTCGACGCGTTGGAATTTATGTGCCTGGTGGAACTGCGGCCTATCCCTCGTCAGTTTTGATGAACGCGATTCCTGCGGCAGTATCTGGTGTCTCGGAAATTTTCATGGCAGTTCCAACTCGAAACGGCGAATTGAATCCATATGTTTTGATGGCGGCTCGAATCGCTGGAGTCGATCGAGTTTTCAAAATCGGAGGAGCGCAGGCGATTGCAGCGTTTGCATTTGGGACTGAATCGATTCCGCGCGTCGATAAAATTGCTGGACCTGGAAATATTTTTGTAACGCTCGCGAAAAAAGAAGTCTATGGACATTGCGACATCGATATGTTAGCTGGACCTTCCGAGATTTTGATTGTCGCCGACGAATCTGCAGATCCAATTTTGACGGCGGCAGATCTTCTTTCGCAGGCTGAACATGATCCTCTCGCAACGAGCATTTTAATCACGACGGATCAAAATTTAGCGGATCGAGTTTCTGCAGAAGTTGATAAACAATTGGCAGAACTTCCTCGACGTGAAATTGCCGAGACTTCAATCGATCTCAATGGAAAAATCATTGTCACGGAAAATTTGGATCGCGCGATTGATTTGGCGAATATTTCCGCTCCGGAACATCTCGAATTGCTCGTGAAAGATCCATGGCAATGGATTCCAAAAATTGATCGAGCCGGCGCGATTTTCTTGGGATCGAATTCTCCTGAACCATTGGGAGATTATTTCGCTGGACCATCTCACGTTTTACCGACTGGAGGATCTGCTCGATTTTCCTCTGTCTTGAGCGTTGAAACATTTTTGCGTCGAGTCAGTTTGATTTCATATACTCGCGACGCTTTGGAAAATGTTTCGAAAGAGATCATATCTTTAGCAAAAACTGAAGGACTCGATGCGCACGCTCGAGCGATCGAGAAACGTTTCTAATTCCGAACAAAAAAGAGATCCGAATCTCACAACGAGGTTCGGATCTCTTTTTTATTTCCGATCACAATTTTTCCAAAATCTGTTTGTTTATATTTTGATAGTATTGCAGATCTGCGGCAGTCCAATTTCGAGCTCCGCGTTCAACAAGTTTTTCATTGAGTTGACAACAGACATTTTCCTTTTTGAAAATATTCACGACAAACAACATCGCTACCGACTCGATACAACATTTATCCACGTCAATCAATTCTAGAGTCGGCGAAATCCAAACTGCATTCTCAAAAATTTTCTGGCAACAAACAATTCGAGACAATGATGAAGTAAGTATTGCTTGATTTTTGAGAGCTGGCAATACAATTCGATTGCGCCCATCAACCGGCTCAGCTACACGATTGAATTGATATTTATATTTTAACTCTTTTGGCATTAATCCTCGATCAAAGTTCTCTGGATAATCCAATTCAGTAATCATGATTGACGGATTAAAGTTTGAATGCGCAAGTTCAGCCATATCGATGAGCATTTCCGGATGCAATTTGTCGCCTGGCAACACGAATTGAATATAATCTCCATCCGGTTTCGTCAATACATTTTGTAATTTAGATCGATCGATGAATTCAACTTGAGAAACTCTATCTTTCATTGCAAGGATTAATTCTGCAATGTTTGAAGTTGTGAGTAAGACGATATAGATTTTTTTGAATTCATACGTTTGGTTGAAGATCGAATTGAGAGACTGAATTGATCTTTCTACATCGCCATCGAAGAGTAAAAAGATTCGAATGATCTCCCTTTTAGCCAGTGTACGCTCTCTGTAGATTGTATTGGCGAGATTTTCCGCGAGAGTGAGTAGTTTTTGTGTAGGATTGTTGCCCCCCCCCCCCCGAAAATCGAAGAGAAACTTCATTTTTATATGCTGAGAGATCTGTCGGAACAAAACCTTCCATGCTCATTTCTGCAACGCTTTCATCGTTTACATATCTACGTACGAATCTTTTACAGTGAATCGCGTGCCAAGTATAACGGCTGTACTTAAGCAATGTTGCAATCCATGACGTTGCATATTTTGAAATTTCTTGATTTTCGCTTCGGATGGGAATATGTGCATAGATTATCGAATCGAGATCAATTGGTGAATTTGATTTTTGATCGGCAATTTTTAATCCATGATTTCCTTGCGCAACAGTGGGATTATGCTTAATCCAAAAATCTCGTCCGACAAAAATTTTTTTAAATTCTTTCTTTGCATCATCTGCATTTAATTTAACCAGCGTGCGCGACAATGCATATTGAGTTTCATCATTATCGGCGAATCGATGCTCCCAGTTTTGAATTCGATAAATTTTTGTCGTATCAAGATTCTGAAGACACTTGCGCAAATCCTCAGAATTTCCATTGACGAGAATTGGAAATTCATCTACATCGAGTGGCAAAACAATATCAAAATTTTCATCGAATGCTCGATTTGAGAGTTTAGTTGTGATTTCAGCTTGAGCTTTTTCATCTCGATCATAAGTTGAAATTTCAATTGGAAGTCCTTCAGATTTCAATGAATCAAGAATCTCGCGCGTTCTGTCTATAGATTTATGATCGCAAATGAAAATTTTATCAGCGAATAAAGCCCAATGCCGGACTGAACTTTCGACAATATCTTCTTCATTTCTGATCATCGAAACAACAGCAATTTTGTTCATTTCAATTTTTGCTCCTGTAATCCTCAAACTCAATTCGATCTGATTCACTCCATGCTCGAGATTTTTCAACGAGCTCCTCATTTATCCAAACAAATCGATTGAATCTCTTCGAGAGTTGCATGAAAAATTTCAGTTGCATTGAATCTTTAAGAGCATCGAGCAACTCAAAATTCTCTGCAACCAAATATTGTCGCAATAAAAATCCACTGATTCCCGATGAAAAAGCAATGTCATGCTCAACAATCCAATTGATAGTCGACTTGCAGTCAAAAATATTTGCGAGCCATGAACGAGCATCTGAAAATTGAATCGGCATAAATTCACTCTGAATAAAATTTCCTTGGCAAATCGCAATTGCATGCTCATATGAATCCGAATTAAGTGCCTCGATCGATCTGAAAATTTTGTCTGGATTCAATTTATCGCCGGAAATTATGAATTGAGTAAATCCTTTTCCACGCGCGACAATCGCCGGATCATTTAAATTGATCAACCCGACTTCTTCCGTGAGATTCAATCTATCACATTCGGAAAAAAGTGAATCGATATTTTCATTGCTTCTTGCAACTATGAAAATTTTTCTGAATGGATAAGTTTGATCAAGCGCGGATTTCAATGATTCAATCGTATCTGAAACATTTCCGTCATGAAGAATGTAGATTCGAACTAATTCTCGACGTTTCAAAATCTCAAAACGAAATTTTTCTTCGACTAAATTCTCCGCAAATCGATACAAATTTTTCATTGGATCTATATTGCCAAGAGTATATCGATTTTCACAAGCCCAACGAAATCCATCGAGTTCCCGAGTTTCCACTGGATGTTCTAAATGAAATTCCGGTTTGATATTGCGATCTAGATAATCTTCCGCAGTCTCAATCCAATCATGAGAAAGTCGATTATATCTTCCAAATCTCAACATATGAGTGAGCCAGCCAACCATTGTTTTCGATAGAATCTGTCCAGCACTTCGCTTTGGAAAATGTGCGTTGAAAATTCCAGATCCAATTTCATCTTGCGAATAAATCTCCCCACTCGGTAGCAATGGATTATGTCCGCCTTTCATGATTCGAAGATCGAGTCGCTTGGCAACTGTTCCACCGACGCAAGTTTTTGGTCCAAATGTTGGTTGAGAATCGATCAAGAAATCGCGCGATAAAATGAATCGATCTGCATTTTCTTCCGGCTCAACTAATTCAAACCATTTCCATTGCATTGTATAACATTTTTCAGGATCAAGATTCTGCAAGGATTGACGAAGTGATTCTGAATTTCCATTCGATTGAATCAAAAATTCATCGGCATCCATCGGGAGAATGATATCAAATCCAAGATCGATCACTTGTCGCATTAAATTCGTCATAACCGTTGAATGATCGTACGCTTGATCTTGCAAATCGACGATCTGAATCGGAAGTTTTTCTGATTGTAACAATTCGAGAATTTTTCGCGTGCGATCTGAACTCTGGTGATTCGCAACGAGGAGAATATCGGCGAATGAGCATGCATGCCGCGCAAATGATTCAATAATATCCTCTTCGTTTTTGATCATTGAAACGACTGCAATTTTATTCATTTTAAAATTCCTTCAAGTAATTTGCTTGAGCATTTGTTGACAATTTTTATTATGAAAATCCAAATCCTCTTGCGACCAAGGTTTTATTCCTCTTTGGATGAGTTTTTCATTGAGGAAAAGTATTGTTTTATTGGGAATAAGATTTGCAAGAAAGATTATTGTGCTTGTTTCCAAATTAAATTGATCGAGGTTTAGCGAATCGAGCCAAATTTGAATCCACGGGACACGATTGAAAATATTCTGTCGACACATGATTCTTGAAATTCCAGAAATCAAAGTTCCTTGATTTTGTAACATTGGAATCAAAAAATCATTGTATCCATTGAGTCTTTTAAGAGAATCATAACCGTATGAATTAATCTCGATTTCGGGCGGAATCAATTCATTTTGGTTCGAATCAACTTTTGAGATAATTATTTGTCCCTTTGTTGCATTTGCACATTCGATCATATGCATAATTCTATTGGGATGCATTTTGTCGCCAGGTTGTAAAATCTGTACATACTCTCCATCTTGTCGTTCGAGCATTTTTTGAAGTTCAGTACGATCGACAAAAGTTACCTGCGTTGAATGATCTTTCATGGCATGGATGAGTTCCGCGACATTCTTTATAGTAAGAAGGACGATATAGAGCTTTTTGAATTCATAAGTTTGACCGAATATCGAATCGAGTGACTGAATTGATCTTTCAACATCGCCATCGAAGAGCAAAAAGATTCGAACTATCTCCTTTTTAGCAAGCACTCGTTCGCGATAGAGAGTATTGGCGAGGTTCTCTGCAAGTACAAATATTTTTTGAGATGCAAATGTCGCCCCCCCCCCCCGTAAATTTAAGCGTGACCTCATCTTTATATGCGGAAAAATCTGCTGGAACTGATCCTTTGGTATCTATTTTCGCAACACTTGCATTCTTTAAATATCTGTCCATGAATCTCCTATGGTGATTATTATGCAAAGTGTAGCGACTATAGCAGGCTATTGCAGTTATCGAGTTAGTTGCCATTTTTGCAACATACTGCTCCGTGCTACGAATTGAAAGGTGGACATACTGAACCGAATCAAGTGTAATCGGTTTAATCGAGTTCGATTCGCGAAATAGAAATTTGTGATTTCCCATGATAATAGTCGGGCTATATTTTTTCCAAAACTCGCGTCCAGCGAAAACTTTCATATCTTTTTTAGGATCGGCAACTTTCAACAAATCGCGAGACAGTGCATATTTTGATTCATCTTCGTCAGCAAATAAATGTGTCACCCAATCCCAATAAACTTGATAATGTTTAGTCACATCAAGATTTTGCAAATATTTCTTTAAATCTCTCGAATTTCCACCAGCTAAGATCATGAATTCGTCTGTATCAATTGGAATAACTAAATCGAATCCATCATCAATTGCACGCTGCAGTAAACTTTGAGTGACTTCCTGTTGCCCATGTTCATCTCGCTCAAAACTCGAGACTTCAAGATTCAATCCTTCATTTTTTAATAAATCGAGGATCTCGCGAGTTCGATCTGTAGATTTATGATCGCAAACGTAAATTTTATCTGCGAATAACGATGTATGACGAATGAATGATTCCACGATATCCGCTTCATTTTTCATCATCGTAACAACTGCAATTTTATTCATCGATTCACCTCAAAATACAAAATTGATTTCGCCGCGATCCATTCTTTCCTTGAGAGTCGGCGCAACTTTATCTTTGTCTGAAAGAAGTGTCGGTTCGAATGGCAATTCCAAACCAATTTCTGGATCATTCCAACGAATATTTCCTTCAAACTGCGGTGCGTATAAATTGTCAGCCTTATATTGAACTTCGACATCGTCAGTCAAGGTCAAAAACGCATGAGCAAATCCTCGCGGGATCAATAATTGACGGAAATTTTCTGCCGAGAGTTCAACTGCTGTCCATTTTGCAAATCGAGGAGATCCCTTGCGAATATCAACCGCGATATCGAGAATTTTTCCACGAGTACATCTGAGTAATTTCGCTTGAGACATTGGATCGAGTTGATAATGCAATCCACGGAATGTTCCTTTTTGAGCAGAGAATGATTGATTATCCTGGACAAAATCGATCTGAATTCCTGCATCCTCGAATTTTTGTTTTGACCAGCTCTCGAAAAAATATCCTCGAGAATCTCCAAACACTTTCGGCTCGATGATCAAAACTTCATCGAGATTTGTTTTCACGATATTCATTCTTTAAAAATCCTCCGATCAATTTTTTCGTGCGAGTCTCTGGAGATATTGTCCATATTCATTTTTCGCAAGAGGTTCAGCGAGTTTTTCGAGTTGATTTGCGTCGATATATCCCATTCGATAGGCGATCTCCTCGATGCATGAAATCTTGAGCCCTTGACGAGTTTGAATTGTATGGACGAAAGATCCAGCTTGCAGCAATGATTCATGAGTTCCAGTATCAAGCCATGCATATCCGCGGCGCATTTTTTCAACTCGAAGATTTCCACGTTCGAGATAGACTTGATTGACATCAGTGATTTCCAATTCTCCACGCGCTGATGGTTTGATCGATTTTGCAACTTCGACGATCGATTTGTCATAGAAATATAATCCAGTCACGGCGTAATTCGATCGAGGATTTTTCGGTTTTTCAGCTAAACTGATCGCTCGACCAGTCTCTCGATCAAATTCGACAACTCCATATCGCTCCGGATCGCTTACATAATATGCAAAGACTGTCGCTCCATCATCTTGAGACGCGGCTCGCTGCATCGATGTTGCAAGATCCGATCCATAAAAAATATTGTCACCGAGGATCAATGCACATCCATCGCCATCGATAAATTTTTTGCCGATCAAAAATGCTTGAGCGATCCCTTCAGGTTTCGGTTGAGGAGCATATGAAATTTTCAAACCGAGTTGAGATCCATCGCCGAGCAATTCTTCGAATAATGGAAGATCTTTCGGCGTGGAAATCACCAAAAATTCTCGAATCCCAGCGAGCATCAAAGTTCCGAGTGGATAATAAATCATTGGTTTATCAAAGACAGGCATCAATTGTTTCGAGACGACTTCAGTCAATGGATAAAGTCGAGTTCCTGCTCCTCCCGCAAGAATGATTCCTTTATTTATCATCGAGACACCTCCTCATTTGAATTCGACAAATTCATCGATTCGCGCACCGCCTTTAGTCATCGGCTCAACGAAAGATCTCCAAACATTCAAGACGATCACTCGGGGATTTTCTGGATCTTCCAAAGCTTGACGAAATGCATGCGCAAATTCTTCTTGAGTCGAAACTTCCTCTGCAAAAATTCCAAAGCTCCGAACATATTCGACGTAATTCATTGGATAATCAAATTCGCAAGCGATATATCTCTCGCGATACATGACTTTCTGCAACTGTCGAATCATTCCGAGGCTCGTGTTATTTATTATCAACGAAATGATTGGAAGTTTCAAGCGTGCAATTGTATAGAATTCATTTCCTGTCATTTTGATTCCGCCATCGCCGGCAACATGAATCACTCGGCGGGCGGAATTTTTTTTGTGATATGCAACTTGAGCACCCATCGCGGCAGGAAGTCCAAATCCCATCGTTCCAAGTCCGCCACTCGTCAGCCACGTTCGAGGTTCTTCGATTCGAAGATGCAATGCTGCCCACATCTGATGCTGCCCGACATCTGTTGCAAATGCAAATTCTTTTCCTGCAGTTTCAATCGCGACTTGATGAAGTGCCCATGGAACTGTCAATCGCGAGACTTGATAATCATAATCGTACTCCTCTTCCCAAGATCCAATCGTCGCCCACCATTCAGATCGATCGATTTTTGTTTGAGGAGCGCGTTTCAATAACAATCGCAAGATCGTTTTCATGTCTCCAGCTAGACCGAGACTTCCGCCAACATTCTTATCGATTTCCGCAGGATCAATATCGATGTGAATGAATTTTCGACCGCTTGTATATTTCGAGAGATTTCCAGTCTGCCGATCTCCAAATCTCGAGCCGATCGCTATGACTAGATCTGCCGCGGCAATTGCATGATTCGCCGATTTTTGTCCATGCATTCCTGCAAATCCCAAATCATTTTCGTGAGATCGAGGAATCGCGCCGAGTCCCATCAATGTATGAACGACAGGCAGATTGAATCGATCGACAAAATCGATAATCTCTTTCGATGCTTCAGCCGAGATCGCTCCGCCGCCGATTATCGCGACTGGACGTTTTGAATTTACAATCTCCTCGACAGCTTCAGCAACGCAAATCAAAAAATCTGGATCTGGATTTCCAATCGATTTCTCCTCTGGAATTTTTCTCTCGTAATTCACATCGGCGAAAAAAATGTTTCGAGGAATATCAACTAACACTGGTCCGCGGCGTCCAGATCGAGCGATTTCAAATGCATCGCGAATTGTTTGAACTAATTTTCGAGGATCTTTCACTTTGAAATTGTGTTTGGTGATTGGCATCGTGACGTCGAGAATATCGAGTTCTTGAAATGCATCGCGCCCTAATAAAGTTGTATCGACTTGCCCAGTGATTGCGACAACTGGAATTGAATCCATGAATGCCGTTGCAAGTCCAGTCACGAGATTTGTCGCTCCTGGGCCAGATGTTGCGATGCATACTCCAACTTTTCCAGTCGCGCGGGCATATCCATCGGCGGCATGAGCGGCATTCTGCTCGTGAGTTACCAAAATTTGATCGATCGGCTCTTTCTCAGATTGATCGTCATAAAGCGCGTCATATAATGGAAGAATCATTCCGCCCGGATATCCAAAAATTGTATCGACTCCCTGCTCTTTTAAACATTCGACGACAGCTTTCGCGCCTTTCATTAAATCACTTCTTTCGATTATTTTTCAAATGGATTGAACGGTCTGCCTTTCGGTGGAAGTTCAAGCATGTTTCCAACTCGCAAATTCCATTCCGGAGGATCATATAAAAACATTCCTGCGGCGGGAGTAAATGTTAATTCTCCAAAATACACTCGCCCATCTATTTCATAAAAATCTGCTCTAACATATGGAAAATCACTCGATACTTCCCGCGCTAATTCAATCATTAATTCGAGATTTTTCGGTTTTGATACTGGATCAGTATTTTGAGGATGATCTTTTCTTCCAATAGCAACTGGATTCCAAGTCGGATCGAAATAATCCATTTTCATGCCGCCCGATCTTCCAGAAATATATTGAACAAATCGCGGCGCACCATTGAAACAATGTATTTTATAATCCGGAATGTCATTTTCATTCAATACTTCTAAAAATTTTTCCGCAATTGCTAATCGTGGAATTTTAATATATTGAAACTCCAAAAAGATCATTCCAAAATTGATTTCTAGCCATGCTCTCAATTTCTCACGCGCAAATCGAGTATCAAGTTTGAATTTATCGCGAACAATTATATTCATTCCAGATCCATGATTCGTTTTCAATACAAATTGCGTTGGAAGTTTATCGAAATCGATTTCATCCGGATCTTGCCAAAATCCTAACAATGGAACTAGATATTTTGCACCAATTTTTCTAGCAACATACTCTCGAACTCTATATTTATCGGCGCATAAAGTTTTCAATGGAGTTGCATCATATAAATTCAGCCACTGAATCTTTTCTTGAATCGTTCGAGGATTATCCCAATCCATATCGATCTTGAGTCGATCTTTCACTTTTTTCGCAATGACATTTTCATATTGATCCGGCGCGATTTGATAATTGTCATGGATCAATTTCAATTTGGAGTCGAACCATTTCGCAAAATTTTCCTGACTCTTATCCTTGCAATGAATTTCGATTCCATTGATACAGAAAACAGTCTCACCATTTTCAAGATTCACAATCGGTTGAGTTTTGCCAGATGTATACCAATTGATAATATTTTTCGGTGAGATTCCACGATTGAGAAAATTTGTGAGGACTGATTTTGTGTTGCTTGAATCGAGTATGACAATCGGAACGAGATTCAAAAATGGAGTTGGAATCGAGTCAAGTGATATTTGCCCCCCCCCCCGAAATTCGACACAATCGCGATCGGTTCAAAATTTCGATAGAAAAAATCGCGGCGGAAGAGATTGATGTTCGGATCGCTCGATCCTTTTTCAGTATAGAGGAGAACTTTTTGTTTCATTGAATTACCTCCAGAAATTTTTCGAATCCAAAATTGACGCTATCAAAGACGCGTGATATTCTCAACAAAACATTTTAAAACATTCAAAGGAGGAGTTTCTACATGATAGACATCTCGGATCGAATTCGCAACGAGGATCTCAAATCGAAAATCGTCTCGGCTGAAGAAGTCGCGAATTGGATCAAACCAGGAATGACAATCGCATGCTCAGGATTCACCGCGTCTGCATATCCAAAAGCTGTTCCATTGGCACTGGCGGAAAGAATGAAAAAAGATCCATTCCAAGTCAACATTTGGACTGGCGCATCAACTGGTCCAGAGCTTGACGATGCTCTCGCGGCAGTTCATGGAATCAAAGGCAGACTTCCATATCAAACCGACAAAAATCTCCGCGACGATATCAATAATGGAACTGTCGATTATCTCGATCTTCATCTCTCGGAATCAGCTCAATTGTCTCGAGTCGGTTATCTCGGCAAAATCGATGTTGCATTGGTCGAAGCTTGCGCAATCACTGAAGAGGGAAATTTGATCCCTACAACTTCACTTGGAAACGCCGCGTCATATGTTCAAAGCGCAGATATCGTTATCGTTGAAATCAATACGACTCAGCCTCTCGAGCTCGAGGGAATGCATGATGTTTATATTCCTCTCGATCCTCCAAATCGTCTTCCAATTCCAATCGTCAAAGCAAATGATCGCGTTGGAACGACTTATATTCCATGCACGCCGGATAAAATCAAATTTATCGTGCCTTGCGATATCAAAGATCATACTCGGGATCTAACTCCAATCGATGACAATTCGAAGAAGATGGCTGCATACACTCTCGAACTTCTTCATGCTGAAATCAAAGCTGGACGCATGCCTAAAAATCTTCTTCCACTTCAATCCGGAGTTGGAAATGTCGCGAATGCAGTCCTCGAGGGATTTGTCGAGGGCGATATGACTGATCTCACGGTTTACACTGAAGTTATTCAAGATGCAATGCTAGATCTTATCGACGCAGGCAAATTGAATTTTGCGAGCGGAACTGCATTCTCACCGAGCCCAGCTGGAATGGATCGATTCTATAAAGATGTAGATAAATACAAAAAATATCTGCTGCTTCGTCCGCAGGAAATCTCAAACAGTCCGGAAGTTGTTCATCGACTCGGCGTTATCGCGATGAATACAGCGATTGAAGTTGATATCTACGGCAATGTGAATTCGACTCACATCACTGGAACGAAAATGATGAATGGAATCGGCGGCTCGGGAGATTTTGCCCGCAATGCATTCCTCACGATTTTCTATACTCCCTCTGTCGCGAAAGGCGGAAAAATCTCGTCAGTCGTTCCATTCTGCTCGCACATCGATCACACTGAGCATGATGTCGATGTGATTATCACGGAGCAGGGAATCGCGGATCTTCGTGGATTAGCTCCAAGACCTCGCGCGCTCGAGATTATCAACAAATGCGCACATCCAGATTATCGCGACGAGCTCCTCGATTATTACAATCGTGCATTGGTTGAGACGAAGAAAGCTCATACTCCACATTTGATGGACGAGGCTCTGAAATTCCATACTCGATTCATTTCTACGGGAGATATGAGGAAGTAATTTTCACGAAAATTTTTAGGAGGGATTTTCACATGTTCAAAATTCTCGGCGTCGATCACATTGGAATCGCAGTCACAGATCTCGCGGAAGTCGGCAAATTCTGGAATGATCAACTCGGTCTTCCGAACAATGGTGAGGAAACTGTCGCGGATCAAAAAGTCACAACGAGCTTCAATCCAACTCCAAATGGTGCGGAGATTGAACTTCTCGCGGCAACTGAACCAGATTCTCCAATCGCAAAATTCATCGAGAAAAATGGCGGGCGCGGTGGAATTCAACACATCGCTCTTCGAGTTGACAATCTCGAGCAGGCAATTGCGGATCTCCAAGAAAAAGGCGTCAAAATGATCGATACAAAACCTCGCAAAGGTGCTGGCGGTGCGATGATTGCATTCCTGCATCCAAAATCAACTCACGGCGTCCTCCTCGAACTCTGCCAGCGTGACTAAATTTTGAAATTCAAAGGGGGAATCTTCGAAACATGGCTACAATCCAAGAAAAAATCGATCTAATGAAATCGAAGAAGGAACATATTCTGCTCGGCGGCGGACAGTCTCGAATCGATAAACAGCATGAAAAAGGAAAGATGACTGCTCGCGAGCGAATCGAGATGTTCTTTGACGAGGGAACTTTCGTCGAGCTCGATATGTTCGTCAAACATCGTTGCACAAATTTTGGTCAAGAGAAAAAAGATCTTCCAGGTGAAGGCGTTGTTATCGGTTATGGAACGGTCGATGGACGTTTAGTCTATGCATTCGCGCAGGATTTCACAGTCGAGGGTGGCTCTATCGGTGAGAAACATGCCCACAAGATTTGGAAAGTCATGGATCTCGCGATGAAGATGGGTGCTCCATTGATTGGAATCAACGATTCAGGCGGCGCGAGAATTCAAGAGGCTGTTGATGCTTTGAGTGGATATGCAGGAATTTTCTTCCGCAACACTGCAGCATCTGGAGTCATTCCGCAAATTTCAGTAATCATGGGACCATGCGCAGGCGGTGCAGTCTATTCTCCAGCGATTACTGACTTTATCTACATGGTGAAAAACACGTCGCAAATGTTTATCACTGGACCTGCAGTTATCAAATCTGTCACGGCGGAAGAAGTCACGGCGGAAGAACTCGGCGGCGCAATGACTCACAACACTCGCTCCGGAGTTGCACATTTTGCCGCGGAAAATGAAGAGGATTGCATTAAGCAGATTCGATATCTGTTGAGTTTCCTGCCGTCGAATAACATGGAAGATCCTCCAATCGTCGAAACTGATGACGATCCAGATCGCATGGATGAATCGCTGAACGAAATCATTCCGGATAATCCAAATGCTCCGTATGATATGAAAGATATCATTCGCGCGATTGTTGATAACGGCGAATTCTATGAAGTTCATGAACATTTTGCGACAAATATCATCACATGTTTTGCTCGATTCGATGGAAGATCAGTCGGAATCATTGCGAATCAGCCTGCAGTGATGGCTGGCTGCCTCGATGTCAACGCGTCAGATAAATCTGCTCGATTCATCAGATTCTGCGATGCATTCAACATTCCACTTGTCAATCTCGTCGATGTTCCTGGATTTTTGCCCGGCGTCGATCAAGAATACAGTGGAATCATTCGTCACGGCGCGAAAATGCTTTATGCATATTCCGAGGCGACAGTTCCAAAAGTCACAGTTATCACTCGCAAAGCATACGGCGGATCTTATATCGCGATGTGCTGCCGAGAGCTCGGTGCGGATCAAGTCATGGCGTGGCCTTCCGCTGAAATCGCAGTCATGGGTCCAGCCGGCGCAGCGAATATCATCTTCCGCAAAGATCCGGATAAAGAACAGAAAACCGCTGAATATGTTGACGAATTTGCAACTCCATACAAAGCGGCTGAACGTGGATATGCAGACATGGTTATCGAGCCATGCGAGACTCGTCCATACATTATCACTGCACTCAACGCCTTGGCCTCGAAACGCGAAGTTGGTCCATCGAAGAAACACGGAAATATTCCTCTGTAAAAAATTTTTGGGGGGATTGGAATGACTGAGAAAAATTTGTCCCCTGAAGTCGTTGCAGTTATCGTCGCGGCAGTTCAAAAAATGATCGGCGGCGAAGTGCACGCTGTCAAAATCAAAGCGAGCGAAAATTGGGCTCTCGAAGCAAAACGTCAACGCTGAATTCATAAAGAAAAAAATTCCGAGGAGGATTGTTTAATGAAAAAATTCAATGTCACAGTCAACGGAACGACTTACGAAGTTGAAGTCGAGGAAGTCAAATCTGCCGACGCATCTCATGCTCCAGCTCCAAAAGCTGCACCAGCTCCAGCACCGAAACCTGCCGCGGCTCCAGCTCCAGTCGCTGCTGCTCCAAAAGTTGCTGCAGGAGCGGGCGAGCATTCAATCGATGCTCCAATGCCTGGAAAAGTTATCAAGCTCGTCGCAACTGAAGGTCAAGCGGTTAAAGCTGGAGATGTCATTCTCGTTCTCGAAGCGATGAAAATGCAGAATGAAATCGCCGCGGATTCCGATGGAACTCTCAAAAAATTCAATGTCGCCGCA
Organism: Selenomonadaceae bacterium; assembly: GCA_017484005.1. Lineage (GTDB taxonomy): Bacteria > Bacillota > Negativicutes > Selenomonadales > Selenomonadaceae > Quinella. The sequence goes on from JAFUTY010000053.1 coordinate 31,315, forward strand.
GGGCAGTCAGTTAAAGCGCATGAATCTCTCGCGATAATCGGTTAAAAATTTCTGATTCACACACAAAAAAAAGATCCCTCGATCGAGAAATCGGTCGGGGGATTTTTTCATGTATATTTCAACATATAACTTTAAAATCTGGTAAAATATCAATTGAAGATAGGAGAATCGATAATGTTACTTGGAAAATGGAAAAAGATCTCAATCTGTTTGATGGCTTGCACAACTCTTTCATTCTCTGCCGCGGAAATGGAATCGAAAATCTTCGAAGGCGATGGAAGATTTATCGTCGGCGATGGATTCGAAGGAAATTTATTAACTGCTAAAGATCGCGCCAAGGATCATGCAACTCAAAACGCGAGCATGAAGGCTGGAGTGTTCATCTCGAGTTTGACGGTCGTGAAAGATTTTTCTGTAACTGAGGATGAAATCCGAACGATCTCGGCAAACATTTTGCAAATTCAAGGCGATCCAGAATTCAAAATCGACACATTTGGCGACGAAGAAGATCAAGTAACGCGCGTAAGATGTCATTTATCGGCACTTGTCGATGATTCAAATGTTATCGAGGCATTTAAAGATCGCAAGCATTTGGATGATGCAGTTAAACAGAATTTGGAGCTTGAAAAGCGTAAGAAACAGAACGATCTCGAAATCGAAGAGTTGCGAAATGATTATTTGAATGCAAAGAATGACGATGAGCGCAAAAAAATCCAGGATCGAATTGCGAAGAATGATAGAGAATTCACAGCGAATCAATATTTAGAGGCAGGAAATCGAGCGTTTTTTGCAAAAAATTATGACGAGGCGATTAAGAATTACAACAAGGTTCTCGAGATGAATCCCAATGATGTTGAAGCATATACATCACGAGGACTTTCATATTTCATCGGGAAAGATGATTGTGATAAAGCGATTGAGGATTATTCTAAAGCGATCGAATTGAAACCTGATGATCCCAATTTGTATACTTTTCGTGCAGATGTCTATGGATTTATTACTAAATCCACACCTGATTTGAGTAAAAAAATGAAATATTTGTCCCTTTTCAAAGAGGATTCGTTGAAGTCGGCAGAGTTAATACAATCTGGTGCTGATAAAATAGCAGATAATCTTTTTAATGGTGATTTTGAAACGGCTAAAAAGTTAAGCGATGAATATCTTGAAAAAGAAAAGCAAAATTATCCTAAAAAAATCGCCGAAGAAACTAAATTGATTGAGAAGGGAGAAAAATTCAGATATTGGTACAGAGGCACTTTGCATGAACATATGGGCGAATTGGATCAAGCAATTGCCGACTATACCAGAGCGATTGAATTTGAGCCCGATAAACCTTTGAATTATTCGTCGCGTGGAACAGCATATTCCAAACAGAAAAAGTATGATCTTGCAATCGCTGATTTGAATAAAGCTATCGAGCTGAGTCCACAAAATGAATCATATTCGATATATATGATGCGTGGAAATATATATAAAGAAATGGGAGATCGTGAGCACGCCATTGCAGATTATGAAAAAGTTTTAGAGCTAGTACCAAGCAAAGAATATTTCGCATCGCTCGGCATAGATACGAGATATATAGATCTTACGATCAACGAAGCGCATCGGTTGATCGATGAACTCAAAAATCAAGGTTGAATCCATGAAAAAACTCCCGAGGATCGAAAAGATCTTCGGGAGTCTCTTTTATTCGGAAAGTCTATCGAGCTCAATCTGAATCAAATCGAAATTATCTCCAGCGACTGGCTGCCCGATGAATTTTCCATTTGAATCGATAAAAAATGTGATCGGAACAAACCGAATCGTCTCGAGAAGTTCAGAAAAATCGTCATTCGCGATCAAAATTCGAGCTTGAGTTTGAATGTTTAAATCGAATTGATCTTTGAAATTCGCAAGCAGACATAAATTTCTCGAATCGAGTTTTCTCAATAAATTCAGACTCGGCTCGCTGTTCGTTGTGAAAACTGTCAGCGTCGAAATCTTTCGATCGGAAAAAATTTTTTCAGTGACTTCAATTCCATGCGAATCGATCGTTCGGAATTTTGGAATAGATTCGAGTTGAAATTCAGATCTTTCACATCCGGCGATCAAAAAAATTATCAGCGTTAGTAAAAATTTATGAAACACGAGTATCAATCAAGTAGCAAAATCCACATGAAAAACTTCCACTGTTGCTCGTGATAATTTTCATCGTTCGAACGCCGGATAAATCTAGCGAAATCGGAATCGGTGCAGATTTTTTCGGAATTCCATAGAACTGAAATGCCAGCCGATCATCCAAATAGATTTCCATGTTCAATTTGACTCCGTCGCCAGTGTCTTTTCCAGTGACAAGTTTCGCCTCGAATTTATCAAAACTTCCGCGGAGATCATAAATCGCAAAACTATCCAGCGATGCGTCGAATTTATATGCATCCTCTTGAGGATAATTCCGGACGTCTTGAAAATCATTGAGACGCTCATACGATTTCGAATTCAACAATCGAATCTCACCGAGCTTTCGCGATCGTTGAGATTGTCGAGAATTTGATCCATGAGAATTGCGTGAATCAGTTCTGATATTGACAACATTTCCATTCCAATTTTCAGTCCCGATATTTTCAACCGAGATGTAAGTCGAACCGTTATGAACTATGACGTTCGGATTTCCATTCGAATCGAAATCGGAAATTTTTTTGCCATCGACAAACACTCGGTAAAATGAATCGATTCTTTTTTGAACAGTCGCCGCGTCGATAAAGTTCGAGCCGCAGAGTAAAATTGCGCCAGTGAGAATCGCTGTAGATTTTTTCCAAAGTTTCAAATCAATCAGCCCCTATGATTTTTTAAGAAATGTAGATTTCAAAAAGATTCCGAGGAAAATTGCCGATGTCGAAATTCCTGCGATGTATGAAATATCAAGCGGCAGCTGAAATCCTTCCGGAGCGTAAAGAATATAAGTCGAAGTGACAGCAGTCATAAACGCTGCTGGAATCGCGGCCGCAAGAGATCCAAATCGACTTCCGACGTTTCGAAAGATGTAAACTGCGCCAGTCCATAAAACAATCATCGCGAGAGTTTGATTCGTCCAAGAAAAATACCTCCAAATTACATCGAAATCGAGTTGAGTCAAAAATGCAGCGATCGCTAAAAGTGGAATCGTGATCGATAGACGTTCCGATAGACTCGATTGCTCGATTCCGAACCAATCAGCGAGAGTCAATCTGACAGATCGAAATGCAGTGTCGCCGGAAGTCACAGGACATGCGATAACTCCAAGCATTGCTAGAGTTCCACCGATTCCCATTCCCAAAAATCCAACGCAGATATCATAAACTGCGCCGCCTGGACCTCCAAATCTCAATTCATCAGCGAGCGCACCTGTATTTCCAAAGAATGTCATTCCAGCGGCAGCCCAAATCATTGCCAAAATTCCTTCAGCGACCATCGCGCCGTAGAAAACCAATCTTCCACGGCGTTCAGATTTCAAACAGCGCGCCATAATCGGAGACTGCGTCGAATGAAATCCAGAAATCGCACCGCATGCAACTGTCACGAACATCAATGGAAAGATTGGCATTTCAACGCCACTTGGATGTAGATTCTCAAAAACCATTTCCGGCATTTGATATTCGCCAGTTAGCATTGATCCTAAAACTCCAGCTGCCATTGCGAAAAGTGCAACTCCAAAAATCGGATAAATTTTCGAGATGAATTTATCGATTGGAAGGAGTGTCGCGAAGAAATAATAGATCAAAATGATCATAATCCATGTGTTGACTTCGATCTCTGTGAGTTTCGTTAAAAGCATCGCTGGTCCGGTTAAAAAAACTGTTCCGACGAGAACGAGCAGTATCACTGAGACGAATCGCATGATTCCGAGCATCAAATCGCCCATGGAATTTCCAACGATTTCAGCGATACTCTTGCCATCTTCACGAACAGACATCATTCCAGAAACATAATCATGAACTCCGCCGGCAAAAATCGTTCCGAGGACAATCCAAAAATAGACGCATGGTCCCCATAATGCTCCAGCCAGCGCACCGAAAATTGGTCCAAGTCCTGCGATGTTTAGCAGTTCAATCAGAAAAACTTTCCACGTCGGCAACGGGATGTAATCGACAGAATCCTTGATTCGAAGTGCTGGAGTTTCAGCATCTGTCGGCTTGAAAATCTTTTCGACAGCCAATCCATACAAAAAATAGCCGAGTATCAATGTGATAATTGCGATGAAAAACGTTTGCATCCATGAACCTCCTCAAAAAATTTCTCGATATTTTACCTCGCGCGATAAAATTTAAGTTATGAATTTCAAATCACGATCTTAACTCGGAAACTCAATCGAATAATTTTTTCGAGAATAAAATCGAATGGAGGAATTTTTCATGGATAATTTAAGAATTGATCCGAACAATCTGTCAATCGCGAATCAATCGACTCAAAATTCGGGGAAAAAATCTGGAGCATCTTCAGCGTTCGCCACACTCCTCGCGCAAAGGAAATCGAGCGTCCTTCAAGATCTCGAAGACATGAATCAAGCTCGCGAGGAGATTCGATTCAATCAAAATCTGCATGAAGAATTGACAGGTGAAAAAGTCAACGATCCAATTGACGATTCTAGCGCGATCACTTCTGAAGAAATCGAGACGATCAGACATATTCTTCCAGATGGATCAGTTCGAATTCTTCAAATGCAGGGAAATCAAATCATTTCGCAAATCACAGTTGACGCTGACGATGTTATGGGACAGATGCTCCTCTAAACAAAAAAGAGATCCACCGATCAGTTTTGATCGATGGATCTTTTTTATTTCCGATTTAATATTGGAAAATGCTCAAAACTCTTTGACACTCCTCGAGTCGAAGTCTTGCCTGTTGATTCCATGGATCAAGTTGCACCGCCGTTTGATAATCTTTCGCCGCCGCTGGAACATTTCCCAACGCTTGATATGCTAATCCGCGGTCGAAATATGCCATGGAATTTTGAGGATCGAGTTCAATCACGATGTTGAGATCCGCGAGCATTGGTTTGGCTTGATTCAATTTTGCATATGCGCAGGCTCGCTGAAAATATGCCATGGAATTTTTCGAATCGAGCTGAATTGCCTCGTTGAGAATCTCGATTGCTTGTGAATATTCTCCACCGACGATCAAGTTATGTGCATCGAGAACTTTTTGATTCGCGCTGAGTTTTTGATCTGCAGAATTGATCTCGAGTGTGATTTGTTCGCGTTGAGTTTGATCTGTTGCCTGTGCGAGTTTTAATTTCAATTCTTCGATTTGCTTTTCTGCATCGAGATTTGCTTGCTGAAGTTTTTTATTCTCTTCAACAAGATTTGTTCGTTCGAATGCAGTTTTATCAAGCCAATTCGGAATTTTGTCGGAATCGATTTGCGCTGTGAGATTTGCTTGAACTTTGAAAGTTGATTCATCGATTGGAATGATTTTGTATTTTACATCGCTGACTGACATGATTCCGCCCGTCAAAACAACGATTTCATCTTCGATAACCATTCGATCATTGACTTTGAGATATGACTCGACCCAAATTCCTGCCTGTTCTTGAGCATTTTTTTCCGCGCGAGATTTTGCACGTTCTTTAGCGATCTCCGGAGTTTCAAAATCGCTCATAACATAGATTCCTTCGCCCTCGTATGTTCTGATTTCTGCATTCGCTCCAGTCGCAAACATGAACAATCCGAGAGTTGCGGCTAGAATCTTTTTCATAGGAATCACTCCCACTCAATTTTTCCAAATTTTATTTCAGAATCGAGTGCGAGGCAAATTCAAATTCGATTATAATTTCGCTAGTAAAATTTTTGGAGGATGGAATTTTGATTACTGTAAAAAATTTCCCCGAGATTTTGAATCGACTAGGATTCGTTGAGTGGGATGGAATTTTTTCTGAAGATCAATTGCAAGTTGATTTCATTCGAAAGCGATTGATCTATCCTGAAAAATTGATCGGACGCGATCGATGCACTTTGCTCGACGATTCGCATCGAGAAAATCTCGTCGTGTTTGAATGTATCTCAAAATTACTCGCGATGGGATATCGAGCGGAAGATTTGGAACTCGAACGAACATGGCAACTCGGGCATGATCAAAAAAGTGGGCGCGCTGATATTTGCATAAAATCTCCCGATGGAAAAATTCTCTGTATCATTGAATGCAAAACTTTCGATCGTGAATTTGAAAAATCGATTCGAGAGACGCGTGAGAATGGTGGACAGATTTTTTCATATTGGCAACAGGAGAGAAATTGTCAGTGGCTCGTGATTTATGCATCGGGATTCGTTGATGGCGAGATTGTCAGGCAAATCGAGAGTGTCAATTGCAATGATGATCCGAATATTTTGATTGCTGCACAGCGAGATGAATCGATCAAATTATATCGAGACGCGAGATCGGTCGAGGATCTATTTGAAGTTTGGGATGAAACTTATGACAAGCGATTTTGTGGCGATGTATTGTTTCGAGATGAATCGCGAGCATATCAGATTGGAGTCAAACCGCTCCGCAAAAAAGATCTCGAGGATTTTTCGCGGGGAAATCGAATCGTCAATGATTTTGAGGAGATTTTGCGTCACAACAATGTTTCAGATAAAGAAAATGCATTCAATCGATTAATCGCGCTATTCATTTGCAAGCTCGTCGATGAATCAAATTGCGGCGAGGAGGATGAAGTTGAATTTCAATATAAACTCGGCGCAGATACTTATGAAACGTTGCAGGATCGACTTCAGCGGTTGCATCGCGATGGCATGGAAAAATTTATGCAGGAAAAAATTTTCTATGTTGCCGATGATTATCCAGAAAAAATTTCGTCGCAATTATATGGATCGAAGCGTGACGAGATGATTTTTGAATTACGTCAGACACTTCGCGCACTCAAATTTTTCTCAAATAATGATTTTGCATTCAAAGATGTTCATAACGAGGAACTTTTTTATCAGAATGGAAAAATCGTCGTGGAAGTCGTTCAGCTTTTCGAGAAATATCGAATCATTGGCTCGAAGGATTTGCAACTCCTCGGGAATCTTTTCGAACAATTGTTATCTAAAGGATTCAAGCAGAATGAGGGACAATTTTTCACGCCGATTCCAATAACTCGATTCATTTGGGATTCAATTCCGCTAGAAAAATTTTCCGAGATTCCCAAGACGATCGATTATGCATGCGGCGCTGGACATTTTTTGACTCAAGGATTTTCGGCGATTCAAGATTTCTTCGATTCGACAGACATTCGCGATAAATTTTTTGGAGTGGAGAAAGATTATCGATTAGCTCGAGTCTCGAAAATTTCATTATTCATGCATGGCGCGGGAGATGGAAATATAATCTTTGGCGATGGATTGGAAAATTATCGCGATAAACAAATCGAGCCGCGATCGTTTGATCTGCTAGTTGCAAATCCTCCATATTCAGTTGCAAGTTTCAAGCCACATCTCAAACTCACTGACAACGAATTTCAAACTCTCGAGGCAATTTCATCGAGCGGTTCAGAGATCGAGACGTTATTTGTCGAGCGAATCTCTCAACTCCTCAAACCGAAGGGAATCGCGGCAGTCATTCTTCCGAGTAGCATTCTCAATAAAGAAAATGAATCATTTATCCTCGCGCGAAAATCGATTCTCACAAATTTTTACATTCGCGCAATAATTCAGCTCGGCTCGAAAACATTCGGTGCAACTGGAACAAATACGATAATCATGTTTCTGGAAAAATTCGATGAGCCTCCGCGTCGATTCAATTTAATCAATGATACAGTTGACGCGATCTTCCGTGGCGAGATTTTTGATTTCATCGAGGATCGAACGATCTTTGACGAGTATTTGAAAAAGATCGGTGTTGATGAGGAGATCTATTTGAAATTTGTACGTCGAGAATCAGATTATCTCGAGTGGAAATCTCACAAATATTTTTCCGAGTATGTGGATAAATTCAATCCAGATAATTCAAAGTCGGCGAATTATGATTTTTATGATTGGGCATTGAAAATCGAGCGCGAGAAAATTCGATATTTCGGTTTGACGTATCGACAGACGACGCTCGTTGTAACTTCTCCCGACGAAATCTCGGCTCAAGAAAAATTCCTCGGCTATTCATGGAGTGAGAGAAAAGGTTCGGAAGGCATGAAGGAGAAAAATCTCGGCGGGATGCTCTTTGATTTTAAAAATCGGCGGGCGGAAAATCGAATTGCGCATCTGATTCGAAAATCGTTTGAGGATCAGCAAATCGAAATCGAGGAGCTCGATGGTTTATATGAATATATTCCACTGAAAGACATGCTCGATTTTAGCGATTCAAAATTTACTAACGCGATGAAAACAATTCCAGAGCGTCGAATTCGTCCAGGAATGAAACTTTTCAAGCTCGGCAGTTCAGATTTCGAAGTGTCAATTGGCAATCGAGTTTTGTCGAATGAAGTTGTCGAAGATGGAATTTATCCAGTATACAGCGCGAATGTGTTTGAGAAATTTGGGCGAATCAATAAGCAGAATCTCAAAGATTTTTCGCGCCCATCGATAATTTGGGGAATCGATGGCGATTGGATGGTCAATCTGATTCCAGAGTCGCAACCATTTTATCCAACAGATCATTGTGGCGTTTTGAGAGTTATCAATTCGCGCGAGATTTTGCCGAGATATCTGATGTTTGAACTGCGATCGCTCGGAAATTTTATGAGATTTTCGCGGAGTAATAGAGCATCGACGCGGAGAATCAAACAGCTCGTCGTTCAAATTCCGCCGATGAAAGATCAAATTCGAATCGTCTCGGAAATTTCATCGATCGAGGATCAAATTCGAAAATCGGAAGCGATCATTTCAAAAATTGACGAGAGAATCGAGAGAATGGTTTTTGATTCGATCTCTAAAAATGAAACTCGATCTGTTCGACTCGATGATCAACTTCTCGAATTCGAAAAAAAATCTCCAATGCAAGCAAATCTCGGAAGATCGATCGGATCATTTCCATTTTTCACATCGAGCAAATCTGTCAAACGGATCGATGAATCGATTTATGATGGAGAATTCATGATTCTTGGAACGGGTGGAAGTCCCTCGATTCATTTTTGCAATGGAAAATTTTCAACATCAGCAGACACTTTCGTCGTGAAAAGTCGAGATCCGAACGTCAGAACGAAATTTCTGTATCTGTATTTGAAAACTCATCTCGAGAAGCTCGATTCAGCATTCGTTGGAGTTGGATTGAAACATATATCGAGAGCTCGACTTTCATCAGTCACAATCGATTTGATTCCGCTCGATTCTCAAATTGATCTATTGAATTCTGTCGAGATTCTCGAGACACAAAAAAAAGATGCCAGAGATTTGATTCTCCAGCATCGCAAAAATTTAGAAATGATCGTCGCAAAATATTTCAATTGAATTTGATTTGAAAAAAGATCTCTCGGTCTGAAATAGATCGAGAGATCTTTTTTTATTCGGAAATCAACGTCGCAAAAATTCATCGAGATTTGATTTTGCAATTTCATTTGTCGGATCGATTTCGAGAACTTTGCGGAAATTCGAAATAGCTCTCTCCTTTTTACCGAGTGCGATGTAGCTCAAACCGCGATTGTTATATGCACGAATGTGTTGCGGATTGAGTTTGATCGCCTCGCTGTAATCTGCAATTGCTTTCTCGAATTCTTCCATTTCACGGTATACATTGGCGCGATTGTAATATGAATTTGCATCTCTGGGATTTCGATCGATCGCAACTGAAAAATCGACAATCGCTCGATCATATTTTTTCATCTCGGTATAAAGTAGCCCGCGATTGTTGTATGCAACTGGATCTCTTGGATTTGCCTTAATCGCTTGAGAATAGTCGTCCATTGCTAAATCGAGATTTCCTTGATCCGCGTAAATATTGCCGCGATTGTTGTATGCACTTGGATTGTTTGGATTAATTTTTATTGCTTGATTGTAATCGGCGATCGCTTGTCCAAAATTTCCCATCTCGTCAAATGTCACGCCGCGATTGATATATGCTATCGAATACATATGATTCATCTCAATCGCTCTATCGAAATCGGCGAGTGCAAGCTCATATCGTTTTTGATGACGATACACCACTCCGCGCGAATTATAGAGTCTTGGATCATCCGGTTCAAAATTTATCGCTTGATCGAAATCTGCAACTGATTTGTAGAAATCTCCAATTTTGTCATAAGCATCGCCACGCTGCCGATATGCCTCTACATCATACGGATCTGCTTTGAGCACCTTTGAAAAATCCTCGATCGCGCGGTTGTACAACTTGCGACGCAGAAACACTCTTCCGCGAGCGAGATACGCATCGTGATAATTGAGCTTTAGATGAATTGCCTGCGTGAGATCTTCAATCGCGAGATCGTATTTCCCCTCAAAATCTGCATACATCATTCCACGATAATAGAAAGCTTCTCCGAGTGTCGAGTTTAGCTCTATCGCTGAAGTGAAATTTGCCACTGCTTGCTTGAAATTATTCTCACGCAAATAAATTCGCCCGAGATAGTAGAACGCCTCTGCATGTTGAGAATCAAGTTCAAGCACGTGATTGAAGTCGCCTCGAGCATCGTCAATCGAGTCCAAATTGAATTCAATCAAACCGCGCCCAAAATATGCTCCCGCATTATTGGAATCCAATTGAAGTACTTTGTCCAGATCTCGGAGTGCCAAATCATATTTCTCCATCTGACTATATGCTCTACTTCGTCCCAAATATGCATCTATGTAATCCGAATTTATAGAAATTGCTCGATCGAACATATCAATCGCATCATCAAATTGTTCCATTATTGTATAAATTGCGCCTTTAGAACAATATGCAGGCAGATGCTCCGTATCGATTTCAAGGACTTCATCAAAATCCTCTATAGCTTTGGAGAAACGTCGCAATGACTTCAACGCTAATCCTCTTCCATATCGAGCTGCGACATTTTTCGGCTGTATCGATAGCGCATGTGTATATGCCTCATTTGCTACACCATAGCGGTGATCTTCAAGACACAAATCGCCCATCGCTATATATGCCTCGAAGTAATTGGGATCGACTTCTACTGCTTTTGCATAATTGACAATTGCCTGTTTATTGTTCTTGGCCAATCGATAGATCATTCCTCGATTGACATATGATTCAGCGTCTCGTGGATTAAGTTCTGTCACTTTATTGAAATCGGCAATAGCTGCTGCAAATTCCTTCAATTCCATGTATGCACGTCCGCGATTGTTATATGCCTTCAAATAGTACGGATCGAGGATTGCGGCGCGGCTGTAATCCTTGATCGCGCGAACATATTCCTTCACCTTCATGTAGATGTTCCCGCGATTCACATACGCTATCGCATTCCCTTCATCCTCCTCGATCGCGCGACTTATATCACTTATCGCTCGATCCCATCGCCCTAATTGCGCATTCGCTAAACCTCGACCTAAATACGATACACTTCCACCCCCTCCACTCAATAATATCGCTTGGCTGTAATCTCCTATCGCCCTCTCCCATTCTCCTAACTTCGTCCATGCCAAGCCCCGACCAATATATGCCCCCTCATTCTCCGGATCTAGCTCCAACACGCGACTATATTCCTTCGCCGCATCCATATATTCCCCGCGATTCGATAATTCCTTGCCACGCTTGAACATTTCCTGCATTTCATTCATTTCTATCACTCCTAGGAGGCTTTTTTATGCTCGATGATCATTCGCCCTCAATTTATTCCTTCGATTTGCTCCTTGATTCCCTCAATTCTCAAAATCCTCAGTCGCCTCTCACCGTTCAAGACGCTATCAAAATCGTTCAACTTCTTCAATCTTGCTACTTCTCCTGCGTTCATTCTAATTCTTTCTACGATTTCTATCAATTCTTTCCGAAATATCATACCAGGCTCGACGATCAACTCAAACTCATTAAGGATATTGACCGCCGCCTTCAACATCTCGAAACACAGTCTAAATTTCCAGACCTGCCGACGGAATTCTCTATCTCCGCAGGTATTTGATTCCACGCCGAGAGCTTGATCCCTCGAGCTCTCCACGGGCAACCAAATCCCTACATTATATAAGGAGCTGAGATTTATGACTAACGCCGATTATTTCCTGACTGATTATCGGAAACGCTTTCCTAAATGGCTCAAACATCACGATCTTGTCACCGAAATGCGCGTCATCTTTCAAAATCCACAGCGCAAACCTCTTATCACTTTCGGAAGAATCCCTACTGATTGTTTCAAGACGCTCGCTAAGCACATCGACGAGCCTTGCACCATCACCACTTGTTTCTATCTCGGCAACGATTCCAAACAGCCCTGGATGATTTACACATACAACGACGGACAAATCCATTCAACTCTCTTGAATGACGATCGCCCTCTCATTCATAAAGATCCCGAGAGATTGATCGAAAACATCATTTATCAAGCGCAACAGTCTATCGCTAATTGAAATCCCAAAGAATTCTCAAGCGTTTCGATGTTTGAGGATTCCATTGGAATTTGAATTTATCAAATCGGTGGAGGTGAGAAAATGTATATGTCTGTCAGAATTCAAGGCACAGATTACGAGGCGATGAATATTTACAGTTTGAACAATGCAAAGCAGTTCATCTTTGAATCGCTCAATGATCCGCGTCTCCATTATTTCGGAATCTCTTTTTATGACGATGAAATGTTCTGGTACGACGATCTCAACGAGAATCGGCTCAATCGTCTTTTTGGAGTCATGTTTTTCACTCATTTCGAAGTTGTCGGTGAGGGAATCAATGCAAAAACTCTAAAGGATCATCCAATGCTCGAGGCGCGATTCTATGGAAGTCATTATTGCAAAATTCCTGAGAAATTCTCTTTCCCCCGCGGCGATCGCAAAAAGCTCGAGGAGATCATTGATTATTCTTATCGAATTGCAAAGACGCGCGAGGATTTAGGATTCAATGAATATCCAATGTATGATCATGAGAATGAACAGCGTCAGCGTGAGATCGCTAGTCGAATGATTGAAATGGGGATCGTTTGAACTTCCAAAGAAGGATCAATTCTCACCGCGGATTGATCCTTCCATTGGGAGTTTTAATCGAATCTGACTTTCGGAAGAAACTGCGATTTCGCTTCATCGTCGAGATGTTTAGTTGCCAGTAATTTCCAAGTGCTCGACAAATCATTTTCGATTTTGAAACTCCACAGAGGGATCAAGTCTATCACTCCGCTTGATCCTTCCAATGGAGTTGCAAAAAAGACTCTCGGCTAGTCTCCGATTTGCAATTTCACACATTCCTTTCACTCCTTCCAATTTTCAAAGAGTCCCCAAGTTTTGAGCAGGCTTGAGGACTCCATTGGAAATTGGAATTCCTAAGAATAACAGGGACGTCGTGATTCACGACACCCTTTCTTTTAGCAAGGAGTTGAATGTTTACATCACTTTTTGAGATGTGAATTCTCTTTTTCATCGGAATTTGTAGAGCTGTTCGATTCGACAAATTCACGCATCCATTTTCGAATCAATCCACTGCCGCTATATCCTTCGCGCCGGCAGATGTTCAAAAATTCTTGACGCAATGTTTTGGAAATTCGAATTTGCAGATATGAATTGTTTTCAACATTTGGATTCCGCGGTTTCTCCATTGATTCCATCTCCTTCGTCTTTGAACTTCCATCGAATTCTCAAGCGATGTTTGAGGATTTCATTGGGATTTCAATAATTCCAAAAATTTATTTAAAAGGAGCTGATCTCTGTGGATTCCAATTTCAATCTCTTTGATTCACATGAATTCGGTGAGCTCAAGATGTTCCAATCGCCAGAATTCGGTGAAATGCAGACTCTTGTTGCAGAAACCAAAGTGTTTTTCCCAGCAACAAGATGTGCGCAAATCCTCGGTTACCAAAATCCGCGCGATGCTATCTCTCGTCATTGCAAAAAAGAGGGGGTCGTGAATCACGACGTCCCTACCAGCGGCGGAATTCAAACGGTCAAATTCATCACCGAGGGAAATCTCTATCGCTTGATCATTCGTTCAAAACTGCCAGCGGCGCAACGATTCGAGTCTTGGGTTTGCGATGAAATTCTTCCATCGATTCGCAAACAGGGATTTTACATCGATCCGACAAGAATTCTCGATCCAGATGTGATCATTCAGTTGGCAAATCGCGTCAAAGAGTTGCAACGTCTACTCAATATTTCGACGGAAAAAAATCAATTCCTATCGCAGCAAGTCGTTGAACTTCAACCGAAAGCGACTTATTACGACGAAATTCTATCTTGTCCTGAGCCGATTGCTGTCACTTTAATCGCGCAGGATTATGGAATGTCAGCTGTCGAATTCAACAAACTTCTCGAGCGGCTCAAAGTTCAACATTATCTCCCTCTCCAAAAAGTCTGGGTTTTGAGCAAGAAATACCTCGGAAATGGTTATACAAGGATTCTTCCTCTCAAAATCGATAAACGGTTGCACAAAAATCACATGTATTGGACTCAAAAAGGGAGACTATTCCTCTATAACTTACTCAAAGATCACGGAATTTATCCTGATATTGAGAAAGATTCCGATGATTCTGAGGATGATGAGCAATATCCGTTCTGATTGGAGTGAAATCGATGAAACTCGTCATTTATATCGCAGCAAACGGTGATCGAATCGTTCCAGACTTCGTTTATGATCCAGAATCCAAAACATCGCGCAAAAATTTTGCCGATGCAGTGCAGGATGTACTCTGTTTTGAAGATGTTATCCCCGAAACTATCGATTTTGAGGTTTGGATGAAACATCCAGCGTATATCGCGACGATCAATGGCGATTGGAAGTTTCTCAAATCGATGCTCGCGAAGATTGGATACAAGATTTGTTCAATCCCTGTTTTGTGAAGGAGTGAAATCGATGATGGATTCAATTCTCTATCAGAATCTCAATCCCAAGGCGGAAGTCAAATCAAAACTCTATCCAAATACTCCCGCGGGATTGGAAGCTCTCGCAGAACTGATTCTCGAAATGCATTATCGTCCATGGTGGAAAATGCATCATCAAAAAACTCCAACGGGATTTGAATGGTTTTTCTTCAACTGGACTCAAAAAATGGGATTGGATTTTCTCAAGCATGACGAGGATTTCTTCCATTTCAAATTGACGCTCGTTGAGTAGGAGGAGTAATTCGATGTCTCTTCAATTCAAATTTGGCGGCGATGCGATGGAAGATCTTATCGATAATCTCGGACTTTGTATCGAAATCGCTCTCGATGCAACAATGCTCGCTGGTTTGATTGTTTTCTGCATTGGGATTTTTCTGATCGCGATCAAATGCGTGGACATCTTTTTCAATTTTCTTTTTACTTCTTAAGGAGTGTTGATCATGAAATTTCCAAATATGAATTACGTCGTCAAATTCAACAATCGCGTCGGGAACACATATGCAATTCATCTCGAAGATGCAATGCATGACGCCAAATCCCTCGTCAATTACAAACTCGCTCAAATGGCGATCGTTTTCAAGATTCAAGACGACGGACAGCTGTTGCCGATCACTTATGTCGCTTGATTGGAGGCAACATGACGCCGGAAGAAAACTTGAAATTCACACGCATCGTTCGAAAGCTTTTGAAGAAGAAGGATTTTGATCCCAATCAAAGCGCGGAAGAAAATCTATTCGATGTGATGGATATCGCGCACAGGGCTTTCAATGAGCTGAATCACATTCACGAGCCAAAGCAGAAATAAACCTCCCTTTGAATTTCCATCGAGGGATTAATTCTACCAGATTTCAACGTCGGGCGGAATTGATCCTTCCATTGGGATTTCAATCATGGAGGAACTCAAAAGGCAGAATTTGAGTCCTCGTTTCAGATTAACAAAATTTTTGATAAGGATTTTGGTTTTTGGATTCAGACTGATTGAAACTACATCGATTGAAATCCCCACGAGATCTCAAGCGTTAATTGATTCTCACATCGGAATTTTGATCAACTCTATCCCAAAATATTTTACATCGAAATCTCGAAGTTTCAACCGAGTTCTCAAATATCACAGTTTGAGGACTCCATTGGAAAATCGAGTCGTGTGATGTTGAAAAAGATCTCGAGGTTCTGACTCGATGTCACGGGGAGCGGAACTTAGATTCTGCCACGATCCTTTGGCGATTCGATTTTTTTTCAGAAAGAAATTCTAGCAGAACTTGACGGGCGATCATTCCAGTCCTTTCCACATCGATCGCCCTCCTTTTTTGAAATTCCAGTCGAGAGCTCAATCGAATCCCTCCTATAAAATCACCTCCCTCCTATGAATTCCGTCGATTGAGCTTTCCATTGGAGTTTTAAATACTCAATTATAGAAGGAGATGTGTGAGTTTTGCTATATCTTGCTGATCTTCGGTTATCAGATGAAACAAGTATATCTTTTAGTTCAAATTACCTCCCTAATATATTCATTTTTGTTAATAGTTATCTAAATTTCGATTTTGTAGAAATCAGTTTTTTCGCAAAAACGGAATCAAAAATTGAGTCACTTATATGTGGATGGGAGAAAAAATTTCTCGGCGATTTTTTGTACTCGAATGCAGATCTCAAATTCCATTCCAATGGCGCGTGCGATCCAATTGTGACATTCCTCGAACAAAAACTGAATTGTAAAGAGACTTGAAGTTTCAGAGAGAGATTGAGATTCCATTCGTCTCAATCTTTCCATTGGAGTTTCAAGAAATTCCAAATTTATTAAGAAAGGAGCGCAATATGGCAATCGATTATCGTCTGACTTATCGCACCTACATCGGATTCTTTCCACGTCTCGATCAAGCGATTTGCGCAATGTCGGAGCATATGCGTCAAAATCATTCGCCGATCTATCTTGCAGCTGTCGATTTTTGCGATGATATAAAAGTCTCAAAAATCAGCAAAATCGGTAACGAATGGAGAATCTATGGTGCAAGTCTTTCGGAACTCAAAAATTTAGAAAGGAGTCCAAAATGATGCATTCTGGCTTTAAAGTTCTTCGATTTTCAATGCAAGATGTTGAAGAATCTTACAATCACACACTCGAAGAAGCAGTCGCTGGAATCCGATTTAGTCTTAAACATTCCGACACATACGCCGCCTGTATCGATTACATCGTTGATTCTCCATTTATCGACGAGGATCTCGAAATTGCTACATCAGGCGACATCTTTCTTTCCGGCGACAAATTCGATTATTGCAACGATCGAGAAAAGAATCCATTCGGCGATTTTATACTCTCAATTCTCAACAATACTCGATTTTGGAAGTCATTAACACTATTTGCGAATCAAGAAAGGATTGAACGAGATGCGATACATCCCGATTCCGTCTAAACAATACGACGCGGTGAGAGATCATCTCGAATCGCCCAAAATTTTCGCGGCGGAATATATTCAGAAAGGCGTTCGGAAATCATTAGCGCGAGCATTGGGAAATCTCGAGTCAAAAATGGACATGCGATCGAGAATTGCACCATGGAACTGCGAATTCCTCGATATCCCTCCAATTCGCGAATTCAATCGGCAAATTGATGAATATTATGCGAAGAAGAAATCAGATGAGCAGATGGAACGTCAAAAACTCGCTGATTGTTTCGCTGCATTGTTCAAATATTTCTCGGAGTGAATTCGATGGACAAGGATATTGAATCGGAAATCGAAGAATATCGAAGAAAACATCGGGAAGAGTATCGAAATCGCCAAAAAAAGCTACATCGTCGCTGGATACAGAATAATCATGAGAAAGTTTTGGAATATGCGCGACGATATCGAGCGGCGAATCGCGAGAAGCTCAATGAAATGAAACGACGAACATATGCGCGACGATGTCAAGAAAGGAGGGAATCCGAGATGTTTCACGATGATCAAAAAACTCAAACGGAATCATTAAATCAAGAATCTGGAGAGAATTCGCAAAAATCAACTCAAAAATCGTCTCAAAAAGAAATTGATGGCAATGTATTGAGTAAAAGAAACAGCGAATATGCCAAAAGATATCGAGAAAAGCATCGAGAACAATTAAAAGAGTCAAGAAAGCGATATCGTGAGGAACATCGTGAGGAACTCAATGCAAGACGTCGCGCAAGATATCGTGAGAAATATGTGGAAAATCGTGAGCATTATTTAGAACTCGCGAGGGAATCCTATCAAAAAAATCGCGATAAAACACTCGAAAGATGTAAAAAAAAGCGTCTGGAATCGAAATTTAAGGAGGGCTCTGAATCATGTCCAAGCAAAAATATCGAAGTTCAGCCGTCTCAAACGATCAAATCCGATTCAGAGCACTCCAATGTGAGCAAGCTATCACAAAACAAGCGGAAGAAATACAATCCCTCAAATCGCGAATCAACTACATCGAAGGATTTCTCATCGCCTATCTCCACGGGCGCGATATCAAAACGGAGTCTCAAAATACTATTGCGACAGCCCGACGAATTTTTGACTGATTCAGCAATATCAGCGGATTCTCACATCTCTTCTTATTATCAACTCACCAACATGTTTTTTGAATATAAGATCGATGGTGATTCAGTTTTTGCTCATGTTGTATTGGATTTTTGCGATGTGGATAAAAAGAATCGCGAGCGGAATATAGTAGAATCGATTCAGAATGAGCTGGAATTAATGTTCCAAAATATTCAGATCGCGCGTAAATTATTCATTTTCAGCGATTATCGACTCCATTGTAACTTTTTATTCAAAAATGGAGGAGAATCAACATTATTTGGGGTCGCAATATCTCATATTTGGAGAGAATATACTCAATCGCAATTGAAGGCTCAAAAGTATAATCGACCAATGTAATATGAGGATTTGCTATGTTTCGATTGAGTTTTGATCTGAAATCAAGAATTCTCGGGGAGATCGTCAAAACTAAGCGAATTCAAAGGGAAATTGATCTCGAAAATAAAGATTTTCAGCCTAA
This sequence comes from Selenomonadaceae bacterium, assembly GCA_017484005.1. GTDB lineage: Bacteria > Bacillota > Negativicutes > Selenomonadales > Selenomonadaceae > Quinella. The sequence continues at coordinate 50,181 of JAFUTY010000053.1, forward strand.
AAAGTTGATATTGATGGGCGATTATACGATAAAAAGATTCCCAACGGAGACGATTCAGAATCTATTTGAGCTTGGTGAGACGATCAAGAAGTATAAAATGCGAGATGGAGACACTGTTAGAGTTCAAAATATCGGGAATAATATGGAATCATGCTATTTCTGTCCCGATTTCACGATAAGGATGGGATCAGATGGCAAAATCGAGATATTCAGTTCAAATACATATCGAGGCAAGACTAAATCTCGCTAGATTCCTATATTACGCTGGATTTAAGCTCACAACACGGAAATTAGCGTTAGTATTTGTCACGAAATTGATGCAGAGCGAATTTTTACAGATGGCGACACTCGATGAATTGCCGATTGAAAAGCGTCATGAATTTCATAAACTGCTCGATCAGTGTCTCAACTTGATAAGAAAATAGGAGAAAATCAATGAAAATTGGAGTTTATATTTCTGACAACTAAAGATTTCAAAGGATTTTAATAATCTTTCGGAATCAGAACGGAATAAAACGTTTTCGATCATGAAAGTCGCGCCTCAGACAAATTTTTAGATGTTTGAGGCGATTTTTTATATCCAATTCCATTTTTCCGCCGAATTTCATCGAATTTCTTCAATTTAAAGGAGTGAACTACATGAATACGCTGGAATTTTTACAAAGAATTTTCCATGCGACAAATCAAAATCTCTTCACTTATCTTTGGACTCGCGACGAAATTGATAAGAAAAAACATCAAACTCAGTCATTTTCAATCAAAAATCTCACAACAATGGCTGCCAGTTCCACAATGTTCAACAAAATCGGCACTCACGTCTCATTTTCGATGGGACTCACCGATCATTTCATTCCATATAATCAACGCGCCAAAGATCAAGATATCATCGCGATTCCGTGTTTATGGTGCGATATCGATGTTGCCTCGGAATTCGCACACGCTCACGAGAATCTCCTCCCATCCTTCAATCTCGCTATGAAAGTCTTTCCACCGGAATTTGAGCCGACTATCATCGTGAATTCTGGTTATGGACTCCATGCTTATTGGATTTTCGATGAAATTCTCGATACTTCTACTCAATCCGCCAAAGATCTCGCTAAATCTATGCTGTCAACTCTCCAAAATCGTATAAGAAAAATTGCTGCGCCTTACTTCATCGATCCTACCGCTAATCTCTCAATGATGCTCAGAATTCCTGGATCACGTAATTGGAAGGGAAATAAAATCGATGACGCTCCAATTTCCTCAATTATCCACGTTAATGATTCTAATTACTCTATTTCTCACGTTCAATCAATCCTTCAAAACTTCCGCGATCAAGAGCTGGCTGAAATTCGAGAAAGAACTCCTAAATCGCCTCCTCAAAACATTCACGAAATACTATCACATCATCAAAAATCATCATTAAATACCTCTCCAATGTTCGATTCCGCCGATTTATTGTTCGAACATTGCTCTTTCCTCCGTTATATCCGCGATAATATCTCTTCTATCTCTTATCCTGATTTTAAATACTCTTTTCCTACCATTTTACACTCAAAAAATGGAAGAGATATTGCGCTTAAACTCTGTCAGCTTAAATTTGGGAGCAACTTTGATTCTAAAAAGTCTGAATCCTATCTCGATTCACTTTCAACCATGTCGCCAGTCACTTGCAATACTATCAAATCTCTTTATCCAAATTTATGCAATTGCGACGACTGTATCGTTCCTAAAAATTCCAAAAATTCGCCGATTGCTATCTCTAATTCGCCAAAAATTCAATCTGAAATCTATGGTGGCACGCCTATCTCCCATATTTTCCCAGATGCGCCCAATGATATCTTAGATCTCGTTATTCCAGATGGTTTTGAAATGAATCAGCGCGGTATTGTTGATTATCGTCGAAAATATCCTCAAGATGTTGCAGATTCGCCAATTTTGATTTCAAGTTTAGTCAAAAATGTCTCAACAGGATTCGAGGATATTGAATGTCGGACATTGATTCGCAAAAAATGGATTTCTTTTATTATTCCCGCGAATATTCTTCCAAATTCTCAAAAATTAGCGGAAACTCTTGCCACATATGGAGTCAATGTCAATGCTAAACAGTCTCGAAATATATCTGAATTTTTAGGAAAGTTTAAATCACTCAATGAAGAGCATTTTCCAATCGTTTTATCATATAATAAACTCGGATGGATTCGAGACTCACGAGGCAAAGTCACTGATTTTATACTACCAACAATCGATTCTTCGGAACGTCGAATATTTACTTGCTCACCAGAACTCAAAAAGCAAGGGGATCGTCAAGTTTCTATCGATTTACTTCGAAAAATTTCAAAATATCCCTTTGCTAGAATATTAACTGATTCTAATTTGGCCGCTCCGCTATTAAATTTCACAAATTGTAGACCGTTTGTCTTAAATTTGCATACGAAATCGCATCATGGTAAGACGATGGCACTACAATTCGCCAATTCTTTATGGGGATCGCCCCAATGGATGCAATCTTTTAATTCAACATCGAATTTTGTGGAAAACTGTGCTGCTGATCGGAACGATTTGCCGCTTAATATCAACGAATGGCAGCTTGTTCCGGATCGCGATCAGGACACGGTGGCAAATCAGATAATACATCGATACACGGAAGGCTTGGGACGTGGGCGAGCGGATCGGAATGGAAAAAATCGCGAACAGACTCAGTGGAAGGGAATTTTGAATGTGACTGCAGAAGAGCCTCTCACGAAGTCCTATACGCGGCAGGGAGTTAAAACGCGTGTGCTTGAAATTAAAGCGTCTATGGTCATTGGTACAGTCGCCGGCAATAAAGAATTTCTCGATCAAGATTTGTGCAAAGATATTTGGGAACAAACTCAATCACATTATGGTAATTTAGGCGCGGAATATATTCAGTTTATCCTCAATATGGAAGATCGTGAGCATTTTTTTAAAAATATGCAGAAAACTTTTTACGATATCATCATAAATTCACGATCTGAGCAAATTCTTGAATCGCAAGCTGAATATCTCGCGTCAATATCTATAGCACATTTTCTCGCAAATAAAATCTTTTTAAAGCAATCTGACGCCGATTCAATGCAGGATACTATCGATTTCATCAAATTCTTCGCTCCATTTCTTCCAACCGTCGAAAATCTATCAGATGTTCAACGTGCTAAAGATTCCATTGAGGATTTCGTGAATATTAATTTCGCGTATTTTAATTCAGATGAGAATCAAATTACGCGCAAATTTGGATTCTTTAAAGATGATCATGTCTATATTTTCCCCTCAATTCTCCGAGATTGTTTAAAATCGAATGGATTCTCCTATGTTAAACTCATAGAAGAATTAGAAGACGCTCAATTTATAGTATGTGGCGATGGAGGATCTGGAGGGCATAAAGGTTTAATGATTTCAGATCCGAGATTTCCGGCGCAACGTAAGAGAGTCATTGAATTGGCATTTCTTCGAGGAATGTATACTGATGACAAAAATAACGGGATGACAATTAACGAAACGACAGATGACAATCCTCCAGAAGTTTGTCCATTTTAAACTGATCCGCTTTGTGAGTCCTTGAAAGTCAATAACGATGCGAGATAAAAAGATTGTGATCCGCTTGATCCGCTCTAGATACGTAGAGCTCAATATTTTTGATTGTCATGTCTGTTTTTTTATAAAAAGTCAGACACGACAATGAATTTTATATTATCCCATGTATTGAGCGGATCACAATTTAAGATCTTGGCGTCACATCTAGAATTTCGGAAACACAAAGCGGATCATGAACGTCGAAAAAGGGAGTGAATTGACGTTTGACTTTATTTCCATTTTCGTTTCAGAAATCTTAAAAAGTCAAACACCGTTCAGAAATGAAAAAAAGTGATAAAAAATGAATTAACTGAGTAAAAGATTCAAAGAGGATAAAAAAATGAACGAAAATAGTAAATTTATTCAAAAAACATGTGTGATCTGTGGCAAGAAATTTCAAATACGTTCATCGTTGAAAACATTTAGAACGCAAAAGACCTGCAGTCCAGAATGCGCGATGAAATTGGATGCGGCGACGAGATTGAAAGTGCGTCGGAATTATGAATTTCGGCGGGGAGAGATTAAAGAGACACGCGTTAGAAAATGCGTATATTGCGGGAAGAAGTTTACAGCGCAATCAGAGACGGAAATATTTTGCTCGGCAGATTGCGGAATTAATGCACAATTGGAGATTTATGGAGAAAAAGTGGAGGGATTGCTATTTTGAAGACATATAACGTTGAAGGAGTCAATTTTCAACAGATATCGCGGAAATGGATGTAGAAACGGCAGAATGGATCATCGCGGAGCTCAATAAAAGAGAAGAATTTCCTGTATGCAAATTGAGAGTCACAAAACTTCCGAATGGGGAGTATGATTGCGATTATTACGTAAAACCGCCGAAATTTGAGAGGATTAGACGCATAACAGGCTATTTAAGTGGCACATTGGATTCATGGAATAATTCAAAACGTGCAGAAGAATCGGAAAGAGTGAAACATGCGTGAAAGGATGATTCTAAAATGAGTCCAAAGCCATCGAAAGAGGAAATTCGAGAAATGGAATTTGTATTCTATAATGAGTTAAAAATACGTCGATTAATCCGAGAATCGCGACTTGATCGCCCTCGTTGCGATCTTCTCGTCAAACCATCTAATCGATGCATTGGAGATCCCGTCAGTTCTCAAGTTTTACGCAATTTAATGCCAATTAAATTCATTTTTATCGATGATCGTCCATTCTTTCAACCTGAGCAATGGATGAAAATAGTTGATGAATCATATAGAATTGCGTCGGAGAAAATATCGCAAGTCGCTCGATTAAGATATTCACATACTCCTCTCAATCAAATCCTTTCAACACTAAGAATTTCGAGCGGTGTATATTACTTCAGAATAAATGAATTTCGATCGCTTGCCATTTCATTACGAAAAAAATTTCAAGAAATTGAAAAAAATACTTGAAAAAATTCGATATTTTGGGTATAAAATTCCTAACATGGATGATTGTCTAATGAATGACAATTTTTGATCTGAAATAAATCGACTGATGTGCGAGAAAATAGACGTTCTGAGTATTTTATACATCGGAACGTCTATTTTTATTTCCGAATTGAACTATATCGAGAAGTAAAAATCTCGTATTATATGAAATCTTTCATGTTTACAGATAATAGAAAGGTACTTCCAGCGGCAATTTAAATTTGCGAGGGCTGCTTGCGCAACATCTTTCTAGGTATGATAAATTTTTCATAATTCAACTTTAAAATTGGCTATTATGAGCATAATAGAACAATAATCACATAAAAATATCTCGGAAATGATATAGATTGAGCTGTACTATACTAATAAAAGTAAAAAATTCAGTATAAATTTAAAGAGAAAGATCTATATCGAGGCAAAAAGATGTAAACATGAAAGAGAATAGGCATGAAAATCAAAGATGAACTAGAAACATTAACGACAACGCAAGCAATATTAGCGCGGGCGTTAGGAATGACAGTGCCACGAATCAACGCGATGATAAAAGAGGGAATAGTCAAGCGCGATCCGGCGGATGCACACGGCGGCGTATTGATTTTTGAATCATTGCGCAACTATTTTTCAAAAAATGCAGTGAATGAGGGCGATGCTGATTTCAATAAAGAACGCGCGATGCATGAACGAGCAAAGAGGAAATTGGCGGAATTGAAACTACAAAAGGCGTTAGGGAATGTATATGACGCGAAATTAGTCGAAAGAGTCATAATAGAGGATTTAGTGAAACTGCGAACGCGACTATTGACAATTCCGAGCAAAATTGCACCGACACTTGAGGGGAAATCGAAAGGTGAAATTGACCTCTTTTTAACGCGAGAAATAGAGGAAACATTATCTGAATTGTCGCAATATGATCCGGCGATGTATATGAGTGAGGATGTGGAGAATGATGAATCTGAATCAGTTTGATTTCACAAATTTATCGATGTATGAACTTGGAAGGATAGGAGCAAAGATTCGCGAAGAGGAATTGATTCCGGAACAAGAGTTGGCGAGGTATATTAATCGATTTATCATAGAACGGAATCATAAAATTAGTCGAAGTGCACGGATCAGAATGATAAAGAAAATTTTATTCTCACTTGGCGCGTCATATTCAGAATTTAATGCAATTTATGCAAATTTAGATCAAGAAATCGACTCGATGTTAAATGGCGATTAGATATGAAGTCGAAAGATGAATTATTGAAAAAAGTGTTGAATATTGGATTAAAACCGATAGAAAAGCTCAGTGTCTCGGATTGGGCAGGGAGATATCGAATAATATCGAGCGGGAATGCCGAACCTGGTCGATGGAAGAACTCTCGAACGCCATATTTGAAGGAAGTAATGGATGCATTCACCGATCCGGAAGTTCATCGAATAGTATTAAAATCCTCGGCGCAAATTGGTAAATCGGAATGCATTAATAATATAATAGGGAGGTTTTCGCATCTCGATCCGTGTCCGATGATGATAGTGCAACCGACTATCGAAATGGCACAGGATTATTCTAAAAGACGATTAGCACCTATGATTCGGGATTGTAATGTGCTATCTAGATTATTTTATGATGATAAAAGTGTATCAAAATCCCGTGATGCTAATCAAACGATACTATCGAAGTACTTTCCTGGTGGATCATTGGTATTAGCAGGCGCAAATAGTCCCGCAGGATTAGCGAGTCGTCCTATAAGAATAGTGCTTTTTGACGAAGTAGATAGATTTCCGGCATCAGCAGCGTCAGAAGGTGATCCAGTAGACATCGCAAGTAAGAGAACAGCCACATTTTGGAATGCTAAAATAGGATTATTTTCAACTCCGACGTTAGAGGATGAATCGCGAATAGACATAGAATATTTGAACGGGACTCAAGAAGTGTGGAGTCATATTTGTCCTCGATGTGGCGCAATTCATTGCCTTCAAATTGAGAGCATATTTGAGATAAATGGAGGAATATGTTGGGAATGTCCTGATTGTAAGAATTATTTCTCAGAAATTGTTATGAAAAATGCTCAAGCGATGTATGTATCGAAGAATTCTGAATGTAAATCCAAGACTCGTTCATTTTTTGTAAATGGATTTAGTAGTCCATGGGTGGAATGGCGCGAGATATTGCGGGAATATGAGGAATCGCAAGGGAATCCAGTGCGTGAGCAGGTTGTAGTGAATACACGACTAGGGAACACATACAAGCCGCATACAAACAATCGCGGGATAGAGAAAATATTGGCGCGACGTGAGTGGTATATAGCAGAATTGCCGGACGAAATAGTATTATTAACTGCGGCAGTAGATGTCCAAGATGCGCGATTAGAGTATGAAATCTGTGGATGGGGAATAGATGAGGAATGTTGGGGTATAAAAAAGGGGATTATAGTAGGAAAGCCCTCAGTTCCTAAAGTTTGGGAGATATTAGATGAAATATTGGATCGAGCATGGTATTATTCAACGAAAAAAGGCGGATATTTAAAAATAAAGAGGACATTTATTGATTCCGGTGGACATTTTACTTCAAATGTATATGAATATTGCAAAAAGAATCAAAACAAGGGAAGATTTGCGATAAAAGGGATAGGGCGTGCAGGAATACCATTCATAGACAAAACAATAGTACATGAGGGATTATACTTGACGTCATTAGGAGTAAATGAAGGGAAAGAACAAGTATACAGTCGGTTAGAAATAGATGAAGTTGGAGCGATGTACTTTCATTTTCCAGTAAAAGATCCGTATCAGAGAGGATATGATGAGCGATATTTCCGTGGATTATATTCAGAAGAGAGAGTAATACATGTAAAAAATGGTATAAAATACGCAGTATATGAACCAATTTCATCACATATAGCGAATGAGCCGTTAGATTTACGCGTTTATAATCTAGCGGCAATGAAATCACTCCGAATAACGCATGAAAAGTGGCTAGAATTAGCTGGAATGAGTGGATCAAGGCAATTAGTTTCAATATCTACGAAAAATCGAGTAAAAATGGCAATGATTAATTCCGATTGAAAAAATTATTTTATCGTTTTTATTACTCATTATAGAATCATATTTGAGATGTGTATTTGATAAAAAATTTTCTTGATTTCATGATAAATCTCCTCTATAATCGGTGCATAAAATATTCGAGAGAGGAGGAATTTGAGTGAAAACGCGTGTGAAATATCCTGTTAGAATCCAATTTTTGACGACAGAGGATCAAAAGAACCAACTTGAGCAAATAGCGGAGAAAATGTTGGTAGATTCATCCACGGCAATGCGAATGATCCTCGCCGATTTCCTGATGCAAAAAAGATCTTTGTTACCATCTGGCAATTTCGCACCACAAACTGATTCCGAATGAGTAAAGTTCGATCATGTTTCAGATCGAACTTGCAAATGTCGCGATATATGCTAGAATTCAAAAAGCAGGGGGCGGAGGTTCGACTGCCAATCGACTCTCCTTAGAAGTAGAAATACTCATTGATCTTTTTCCAGATCCAGAGGATGAAAGCGATGAAACCTTGGAAAAGCGTTGTGAATGTTGCCAGCATCGATAACGTTTCTCCGTGTGCACTCCAGATCTCTTGAAGAAGTTCAAGCATTTCGATCACCTCCTTTCGAGATGATCTCCCCTGCTCTTTGATTGTTATTATATCTATTTAACTGAATAAAGTCAACGATTTTATAGTATAAATCCTCGAGAAATCGGGGATTTATTTATTTCCGGAGGATAAAATGACACATCAGGAATTATTAAATCGGCGATTGAAACAATATATTGAGGCGGAAGAAATGATTCTATCCGGCCAAAGTTATCAAATAGGGGATCGGAGATTAACACGCGCAAATATATCAGAAGTTCGCAAAATGATCGATAATCTACTATCTAGAGGTGCAACTTTAGATGAATTGGAGAAAAAATCGATATCTCACGTGAAAAGAGTGATATTTGATGATAACTGATTCAGGATATAGTGAAGGAGGCGCATCTAATCGCAAAAAAACATTAAAATCCTGGAATCCGATATCGCTATCAAGCAAATCAGACATTAATTATAACCTGTCAAAACTCCGGAACAGATCACGAGATTTAGTGATGAATTCACCGATTGGCAGTGCAGTCATTGAAACTTGCGCAATATACACGATCGGACGAGGATTAAAACTATTTCCTCGAATAAATGCGGAAATATTAGGGATGACGCAGGAGGAAGCGCGAGAATGGAATCACCGAACAGCGTCTGAATTTGAACTTTGGGCGATGAATCCGGAGACTGATTGGAATAAACGCAATAATTTCTACGATTTGCAATGGATAGCTTTCGAATCCTATTTAATAGATGGCGATTCATTTTTATTATTCCGCCGACAACGTCCCTCGATAAGAAATCCATATACATTAAGATTGCAATTACTCGAGGGGAATCGAGTATGCAATCCATATGAATCAATCTATACGAGTGGGAATGTGAGCTATGCAGATAACGGGAATCGAATAATAGATGGGGTGGAATTAGACTCAAATGGCAGACAGATAGCGTATTGGATAGCATCGAGCGTTCCAGGCGACTATGTTGATTCTGCATTGCCAAGATGGACACGCGTCAAGGCTATAGGAGATTTAACAGGATTTCGAAACATCTTGCAAATCTCTCACGACATACGAGCGGATCAATTGCGTGGAGTTCCAATTCTTGCACCAGTAATCGAGACTCTCAAACAAATTTCACGATATACGTCTGCAGAACTTGATAGCGCAGTAGTTAGATCCTATTATTCCGTCTTTTTCACACAAATGCTCGATGGATCGCAAATGGATCTGAATTCATTACGTTCAGAAGGAGCAGAACCTCTGGACGTGTCGGAAATGAAATTGGGATCTGGAACGATTGCAGCACTGCCAGCGGGAGTCGATGTTAAATCTCTCGATTCATCCAGACAATCTGCTTTCCCGAGCTTTGTAACTGAATTAATCAAGCAAATTGGCGCAAGTCTTTCAATTCCCTTCGAAGTTCTAATGCATTCTTTCAATTCCTCATATTCCGCAAGTCGAGCAGCATTATTGCAAGCTTGGGATCATTTTTCCGCGAGACGGGCATGGTTTGTGAGAGATTTTTTGCGTCCAGTGTATGAAACTTGGCTAAATGAGGCGATATTGCAAGGAAGAATCATTGCACCAGGCTTTTTTGACGATCCTTTGACTCGTGCCGCCTATGAATCCGCTGATTGGTATGGATCACGTATGTTATTACTCGATCCTAAAAAGGAATTAGAGGCGACGAAGATGAAAATTGAAATGGGATTATCGACAAGGCAGCATGAAACAGCGGAATTAATGGGCACTGATTTTGAGAAAAATGTTGAACAATTAAGGTATGAGAATTCATTGTTTGAATAAAATTGAGGAGAGATTCATAAAATGGCAGATAAAGTAAAAAATTCCGAAATACTCATTTTTGGTAGAATAGGATCAGAAGTTACAGCATATGGAATCGCAGAACAGTTAAAAATGGCGAATAATGAAGAAGTAACGATCAAGATTTCATCATATGGAGGAGATTTAGCGGAAGGACATGCAATTTATAATCTTTTAAGGGATTATCAGGGAAAAGTTACATGTGAAATAATAGGAGTATGTGCGAGTGCGGCAACGATCATAGCGATGGCAGGAAATAGTATAAAAATGAAATCAAATGCTGTTTTTATGATACATGAGCCCTCAATAACACTCTTTGATGTGATGCAGAAAAATGATTTATCAAAGATAATTGATGAATTGGAAAAATTGAATGAATCGATAGTGGAAGTGTATGCATCACGAACGAAACTTGATAAGAATGAAATTCGAAGTATGTTAAAAGCCGAAAAATGGTTAAATGCGGAGGAATCGCGAGCTAAAGGATTCATCGATGAAATAATTCCGATCGCCGAAAATCAAGTATCTACGCCATCGATTCAAGTTCTTGATTCATTCAAGCAGAAAGTATTGATGGAGGAAAGAAAGCGAATAATTGATTTAGATAAGGCAAAAACGTCGAATATAGCGATATGTGCGATAATAGATCAAGCGAAATCAGATGGGAAAACACTGATGGAAATTCAACCATATATTGACGCGATCAAAAAAACTCCTGAGACAAATAATCCATTAGAGAAGATATTTAAGGATTATTCGGAATCAGGAGCGACTGAAATTAGTGGAATATCGCCGAAAATAGACGATAAACAGAGTGCAATTGATGAAATAGTTCGATATTCAAAGGAATGGAGATAAAAAAAAGATGACAAAATACTATAAAAGTGAAAATGGAATCGAATATGACGAGCTGATCGGCGGAGTATCAATTCCTCAAAGATTAGCGAATGTAACGTTGACAAGCGGATTGGAAGTGCAACGTGGAGAATTGCTAGCAAAGGGGTCAGACGGAGCATATATCAAGCCGACAGATGCAAGCGGTTCGGTGTATGGGATAGCGTATGACAATGCAGAAAGTATCGCGACAGTATATCAGACAGGCGAATTTAATCGAGACGCAATTTCTCACGGATCTAGTATAAATCTTGAGGAAATAGAAGATAATCTGCGAAATCAAGGAATATTTTTGACAAAATCGCAGGAGGTTAAGTAAAAATGATAGATATCAATGATTCACTTTCACTGAGCAAGGCAATTGAACAAATAAAACCAGAATCTCGATTTTTAGTTGACACATTTTTTCCGAATATCATGCCGCCAGCATTGACGAAGATGGTAGGAGTGGAATATCGCAAATATGGAAGAAATCTTGCGCCATATGTAGTATCAGGGGGACATGGAGTGAATATTGGGCGAGCAGGCTCAATAATGAAGTATTATGCGCCACCATTGCTCGGAGCGCGTCGAATTGTATCGCCGGAGGATATCGAACATCGCGATTTTGGAGAACAGCCTATCTATACGACAATGACGCCGGCGGAGCGAGCATCTCGAATTCAGTCGCGCGATTTAAAAGAATTGTCAGGAATGGTAGAGAATCGAAAGAATCAAATGGCGAGTGAAATTCTATCGACAGGGAAATTGACATTGCGAGGATATGCGGATGATGGAGTAACTCCGCGAGATGATTCGATTTCCTTTGATTGGGATGGTAAAATGACGCCAAAAATCCCATGGAATAACTCAAATGCCGATATTTTGGGAGATTTAGAGAGAGCATCGGAGAAAATACAAGAGGATGCAGGACAAATTCCGACAGTAATGATCGTTGGAAAGAATGTTGCTCGATATTTGTTGAAAAATGCAGAAATATTGAGCTGGCTATTGATACCGAGTCGCGAGAATTTTGCACTAATGTCGATGCAACCTAAACTCACATCGCCTCAAATTATGAGAATCGGTTTAATTCAAATGCTAAATCTTGAAATTTACTCATATTTCGAGACGTATCAAGATGAATCGGGAAATTTGAGGAATTATATCGATGATAATCTGATAATCATCGGAATTCCAGGCTTTGGATCGCAACTCTATGGATCGATCACGCTACTTAACAACAATGGACAATTTGAGACCTATTCAACGCAACTATTACCACATTATCACGCGAATCAAGACACACAAAGTTTAGCGTTGACAGTTTACAGTCGAGTGATTCTGGTGCCGACCGTCGTAGATTCATGGATTTCAATGAATGTCCTCGATTCAACGAGTTCTCAAGAGAATGGATCGACGTCAATTAATTCAGATTTGACAGGTTCAGATCTTGATTATGGCTCAGAAATTGCGGGATCAAATGTTTCACTTCCAGGACTTTAATGAATGATATTCAAAGATTCAATTGCCAAAGATATCGATATTTTCCTGAATTTAGATGAATTTGGAGAAATTCACGATATAAATGGGCAAGAAATTCCCTGTATTTTTATCTCGTTGACTCAACAAATGTCAGGAAATTCGAATCAGAATTTTAACGGATTACATGGCGATTTTAGAGTATTATATTATCGAACGGAATCAATAAATATTCGATTTCAAGAGGGAGAATCTATCCGAATTGATTCCGCACGATTTACTATAAACAGAGTAGAAAATACAATGGGAATAACGAAAATAGAGATATCTTCGTATAGAGGGAGGGGACTTTGATTGAATAAAGTTATTTTAATCGGGAGAATAGCGACGGAAATACAATCGCAATTCACAGCGAACGGAATTGCCTATACAAAATTCCATTTAGCCGTAGATCGCGCATATTCAAAGAAAAACGCTCAAAATGGAGATCCAACAGCTGATTTTGTTCCTTGCATTGGATGGAGAGAAAATGCAAAGACAATTGGAAATTATTGCAATAAAGGCATGCGGATCATGGTAGAAGGGCATCTGCAAATTGATACATTTATCGGCGAAAATCGAATGAAAAATCAATCATTTGCTATCATTATCGAGCGATTTGAATTTCTAGACTCTCGTAAGGATTCAAACAAGCAGAATCATCCTCAAACAGTGAATCAGTCGAATTCATACAATCAACAGAATCAGACTTCACAGAATCAATCGAATGTTGTGAATTATCAAAATCAAAACAATTCGAAGGATTATGTGCCACCTGAACAACTTCCATTTTAACTATGATAACACTAGAAATAAATGCGAAAACTGCCGAAATATCGCGAATTTTAAAGGAAACATTAGATCCTCAAAAATTACGTGATGCAATGATGTCGGCGAATAAAAATGCAGTTCAAAAAACTCAAATCGTCTCAGATACTACTGAAAATGTCAGATCTCGATTCAATTTAGAGTATAAAATTGGATCGAAAGGAATAAAAACGCGATCAAATACAGAAACTGCGCAAGTATTATATTCTGGTGAGAGATATCCATTGCATTCTTTCAAACATTCTCCTCGTACAATAATGGGAGGCAGAAATACTCAACATTTAATAAGTTCGGTGGAAAAAGGAGAAAATCGGGATGAATATCCTGCATTTAGAACTCGACGTAGTATATTTGAGCGAATATCCTCTCAAAGATTCCCAATTCGACGAAAATATGGTGCATCATTGCCAGAAATGGTATCGAAATCAGATGTATGTGAGAGAATATCCCAACAAATACTCAAACGTTATGAATCGGAGGTATTAAAACATCTATGACACCGCTAAATCTGATTCAGAGTCTAAAAGAGATGATATTGCAGGATTTATCAACGTTTCGACTTCAATCTGAGCGTGAATCGAAGAAAATCGGCGTTTATCTCCATTTAGCGAATGAAAATTTTACTCATGAAGATTTATATCCATTGATTCTAATTTCATTGCTGCAAGTAAAAGATCTTCCACTTGAATCAACACGTTCAGCGATGTCAATAGCGGAAGTAGAATTCACGATCGGAGTATTTGGAGAGGATTCTGAGACTTATGTGGATTTATTGAATATTTGCGAGCATTTGCGTCAAAAATTGCTAAGAGATCAATTAATCGCCAATAAATTCAGACTTCAATTGCCGATACAGACTGAAATGCTTGCAGATCAGCCATATCCATACCAATTCGCGTATCTGAAAACTCAATATTCAATCGGGCGCAGGTTCTGAACAAAAAAAAGATCAATCATTTTGCAGATCGATCTTGATGAAAGATGCGTCGCAAACTCGTGACTTTAGTCGTGAGTTAGACGCGTCTTTTTTCTTGACAACTTTTTCAAAACATGTGAAAATAACTTGTATAAAATTTCTATGGAGGGGAGGATATCTTCGTAAGCCGAAATG
>JAFUTY010000054.1 GCA_017484005.1 Selenomonadaceae bacterium
AATGTAATCATCGCCGTTTACAGATCCCGATGCATTTTCATCGCCAGTATTAATTGTAGTGAATGATCCAAATCCTTCGACGTAATCATTTCCAGCGGTGTAATCAACTTGGATGCTCGTATCAGATCCGAGATAGATCGAATCATTTCCAGAGCCGCCGTTGACCGTTGCAGTTCCAGATTCAATCGAGATTAAATCGTTTCCGTCGCCGAGGTTAATGCTATCGAGATTCGAATTTGCGCCGATTGAATTGATATAGAGTTGATCATCGCCTGAAAGATCCCCCGCGAGTGAAATCAATCCATCTGCAGAATTCACCGAGACGAATGCAGATCCTCCCGTCGCGTCAACAATCAAAGAGCCAGTGAGTGAATCGACAACAACTGAATCATTTCCGTCTGAACCTATAATCGAAACGAAGCCGGAGACATCATTCAACTCGACAAAATCATTACCAGCTCCGCCATCGACAATCAAGCTGCCCGAGATAACTGACGCATGGATTGTATTGCTGCCATCTTCGCCATTGACTGTTGCATTTCGCGAAACAGTTCCGAGATTGACAAGATCATTTCCGTCGCCTGCATTAATCGAGAAATCTTTTTGACTTGCGCCGATTGAAATTGTATCAGATCCCGCGCCGAGATTGAGTCCATTGATATTTGCGCTCGCTCCGATGTTATCGATGTAAATTTGATCGTCGCCAGCCATATCTCCGCCAATTGAAATGAATCCATTTGCTGTAGCGATTGAAATATTTGCAGATCCAGAACTTCCATCGAAGATAATCGAGCCAGTTGCATTCAATCCATTGACAACTAGCGAATCAGTGCCAGCCGCTCCGATAATCGAAACGATACCTGTAACATTGTCTAATTCAGTGAAATCATTACTATCGCCGCCATCGATCACGAGATTTCCGGTTGCGTTTGTGATTTGAATTGAATCATCCCCAGATCCTCCGGAGATTGTTAAAGATCCAGCGGCAGTTGTGAGACTGACGAGATCATTTCCATTCCCGCCGTCAATAATCAAACTTCCAGTATTATTGTCAACGAGAATTGAATCTGAACCGATTCCTGCAGTGATCGATGTTAGTCCGGAGTTCGTTCCGATACTAAATAGATCATCTGCAGCATCGTTATCAGTACTGATTTGTCCGGTGATCAATAAACTTCCAGTGACATTTGAAACTTGAACTGTATCTGCGCCTTCGTCAGCGATAATCGATGTGTTTCCAGTGATGCTCGAGATAATAATTGAATCTCCTGCGCCGCCGCCATCGATTGTTGCATTTCCGGATATCGTTCCGATACTGATATCATCTCTCGCGCCGCCGCCATCGATAAATACACTTCCGGATATACTCGATGCATAGATTGAATCTTGTCCACCGTTGCCGTTGATTGATTCGAATCCATCAAACGATCCGAGACTGATTAAATCTGCACCAGCGCCTCCATCGATTATTACAGATCCAGATCCGCCCTCTACATAAATCGAATCATCTCCAGCTCCAGCGGCAACATTCGCAACGTTATCGATATTGTCCAATGAAACGAATGAATTGCTCGCGCCGGTTGAAATCGATACAAGAGCAGTTCCGCCGTCAACAATGATACTTCCAGTCGCGCCGGTGACTGAAATACTGTCTGAATCTCCTCCGGCAATCGATGTGAATCCAGTGACTGCGCCAATGCTTACAACATCATCGCCAGAGCCGCCGTCAACAAAAATCGATCCCGAGCCGCTGTTGACATAGAGACTGTCATCATCAGATCCGCCGAGAATCGTTGCATTGCTATCAACAGTTCCGAGACTCACAACATCAGATCCGGAATCTCCATTGACAAGAATATCTCCGGATGCAACTGAGACAATAATCGAATCATCGCCCGCACCGAGATTCAAACTGTCGAAGTTTCCATTTGAACCGATTGAATCGATGAAAAGTTGATCATCGCCGGAATTTGTTCCTTGAATCGAAAGAGTTCCGTCGGCTGAATGAATCGAAATAAACATACTTCCGCCGCCGGAATTATTGACAATGACAGATCCATCGCTCGTCAAAGTATCAACGATAATCGAATCAGATCCTGCCATTCCGACAATCGAAACTAATCCCGCGACAGAATCGAGATTGATTTGATCATTTCCAGCCCCACCATCGATTGAAACATTTCCGGAGATATTCGAAACATGGATTGTATCGTCACCTGATCCGCCGTTGAGTGAAATAGATCCTTCCGCCGAATCAATGCTTAAGAGATCAGATCCATCTCCGCCGTCGATGTTCAAATTTCCTGACGCGATTGAAACGTACGCAGTATCATCGCCCGCACCGAGATTCAAATTGTCAAGATTTCCACTCGCGCCGATAGATCCGATCAAAATTTGATCGTCGCCAGACATATCTCCTTTAATCGAGACATTTCCATCTGCCGAAGTTATCGATAAGAAAACAGATCCATTACTGCCATCGATAATCAAAGAGCCGGTGAGTTCATTGACGAAGATCGAATCCTGTCCTTCATTGCCAACAATCGATGCAGTTCCGGACAATGAATCGAATTCGATTTGATCATTATCTGCGCCGGCATCGATAACAATGTTTCCAGATGCAACTGAAACATAAATAGTATCAGATCCCGAGCCGGTATTTATGCTGTCGAGATTTCCATTCGAGCCGATTGAGCCGATTCGAATTTGATCATCGCCAGCCATATCGCCGAGAATCGAGACATCGCCGTCGGCTGAAGTGATTGAGAGATAGACAGAGCCGCCATTTCCTTCGATAACGAGAGATCCTGTTAAATCATTGACGAAGATAGAATCTTGTCCCTCATTGCCGACAATCGATGCAACTCCAGAAAGTGTGTCAATCGAGATTTGATCATTTCCAGAGCCGCCATCGATCAACAGTGATCCAGAAACGCTCGATGCAGTAATCGAATCAGCACCATCTCCGGCATCGAGCGACGCGAATCCAGAAATCGAGCCGAGACTGATAACATCATCGCCATCTTCGCCGTGGAAAGTCATGCTTCCGGAGTTGACTGAAACGATCACTGAGTCATTTCCAGAGCCGAGTGAAATATTTTCTAGATTTCCACTCGCGCCAATTGAATCGATCAAAATTTGATCCGCGCCGGAAGTATTTCCAGAGATCGAGAGATTTCCATCTGCAGAATGAATCGAGATAAACATCGAGCCAGCGTTGTCATTGATATTCAGCGAGCCGGTGAGAGTATCAACAATCACGGAATCATTTGAATCCATCCCGATAATCGATACAAATCCCGCGACGCTCTCAAGCTGAATCAGATCGTCATTCGCGCCGCCATCGATAAATACACTTCCGGAAGTTGAAACATTCGAGACTAAAACTGAATCCTGTCCATTTCCAGTGCTGACGCTCGCTGAATCTCCGACAGTTCCGAGCGATACAAAATCTGCGCCGGTGTTTCCAGTGATAGAAATCAATGCACTTGGAGCGTCAACAAAAATCGAGCCGGAATTGACTGTTGCAAAAATCGAATCACTTCCAGAATCTGAAATGATCGATGCAAATTCGTCAACAGAATTCAAACTGATAAGATCGTCACCAGATCCTCCATCGACGAAAATCGATCCCGAGACGCTGTCAACAAGAATCGAATCATCACCAGATCCGCCGTCAACTGTCAGATCTCCCGTCGCAGAATTAACACTGATTAGATCATTTCCAGCGTCACCATCGATTTCCAAATTTTCCGATGCAACTGAAACGACAATCGAATCATCGCCCGCGCCAAGATTTATTGGACTGATTTGAGCATTCGCGCCGATTGAATCGATATGCAATTCATCATCGCCATCTGGACTTCCATCTACCGAGAAATATCCATCTGCAGAATGAATCGAGATAAACATCGAGCCATTTCCGCCATCGATAATCACACTTCCGCCCGAGGCAAGATCATCGATAATCAAAGAATCAGAGCCGGAATCAGCAATCATCGATACAAATCCTTCGACAGAATCGAGCTGAATCAAATCATTTCCAGATCCGCCGTTGACGAATAGAGATCCTCCGGAATTTACTGACGCGATAATCGAATCATCATCAGCTCCGCCGTTGACAAATACAGATCCATCGACAGCCGTGAGACTTATGACATCGTTACCAGATCCGCCATCGATCGATAAAGACTGCTCGCTCGTTCCAATAACGATAGTGTCATCACCCGCACCGAGATTCAAATCGCCGAGACTTGCATTAGATCCGATTGAATCAATATGCAGCTCATCATTTCCAGCGGCAGTTCCTTCAATCGATAAGAATCCATCTGCAGAATTGATCGAGACAAACATGCTTCCATTGCTCGAATTGTCAATGAAAACAGATCCATCGCTTGTCAAAGAATCAATGATAATCGAATCAGATCCTGCCATTCCAACAATCGAAATAGTTCCAGTGACAGAATCGAGATTGATTTGATCATTTCCAGCCCCGCCATCGATATAGACAGATCCCGAGCCGGTTGAAACATTGATTGTATCATCGCCCGAGCCGCCATTAATCGATGCAAATCCTTCCGCCGATTCAATCGAAATTAGATCGTTTCCAGAGCCGCCGTCGATTGTCATGCTTCCGGATGCAATTGAGACGAAGATCGTATCAGATCCTGCGCCGAGCGAGACATTATCGAGATTTCCGCTAGATCCAACTGATCCGATATAGATTTGATCGTCACCTTGAAGATCTCCAGAAATCGAAACAGTTCCATCGGCGGCAGTTATCGAGAGATATACAGATCCATCTCCGCCGTCAAGAATCAAACTTCCATTTGCAGTTAATGTGTCGACAAGAATTGAATCATTGCCGGAAATTCCTCCAACTGATACCAATCCTTCGAGCGATTCGACTGCGATTTGATCATTTCCAGAGCCGCCGTCAATAATCAAAGATCCTTGAACAGTTGATGCAGAAATCGAATCATTTCCATCCTCGCCGGCAACATAGATACTGCCTTCGAGAGATCCAATCGAGATTTGATCATCGCCCGAGCCTGCATTAATCGAGACGCTTCCGGATGCTGCAACTGTATTGATGAAAATTTCGTCAGATCCGAGTCCGCCTTGAATCGATACATAACCTTCGACCGAGCCGAGACTGACTGTATATGAATTTGGATCGTCTGCAGTTTGAACTCCAGTGAAAATCAAACTTCCACTGATACTGTCTGCAAAAACTGAATCATTTGCCTTGCCGCCATCGATCGATGCAAATCCAGAAATCGAATTCAGACTTACAACATCGGCATAATCGGAATCAGATCCTCCCGCAATGAAAATCGAGCCGGATATTACTGATGCAGTGATTGTATCGGAACGCTCTCCGCCTGCAACTGATGCATAACCATCGACAGCATCGAGACTGATTAAATCTTCATCAGCACCGCCATCGATGAAAATACTTCCGACAACACTGTCTGCATGGATTGTATCTTTACCTGCATCGCCTTCGATTATGACACTTCCACCTGCTGAAACGATTGATAAATCAACCGAATCATTTCCATCGCCGCCATGAATCGAAGAATATCCCGAGATTGATTCGATGTTTACATGATCAGCTCCAGCTCCTCCATCGATTAAAGCTGAACCGCTGACAATTGAAACATTAATCGAATCATTTGCCGCACCACCATCGATCGAGGAATATCCATCGATAGTTCCAAGAGTGACTAAATCTTTTCCATCTCCTGCATCGAGAAATACTGATCCATTTGCGCCGATACTTTCGACAAAAACTGAATCAGCTCCAGCGTCTGCAGTGATTGTCACACTTCCGGCGACCGATGCAAATTGAATTAGATCATCACCAGATCCTGCATCGATTGAAATTTCTTTGGAACTTTCTCCAATCGAGACAGTATCATTTCCAGATCCGAGACTGATTTGATTGAAATTAGAATTACTGCCAATCGAATCGATGTAGACTTGATCCGCGCCGGACATATCACCGAGAATCGAGACAAATCCATCGCTTGAATGAATCGAGAGAAAGACACTTCCAGCAGATCCATCAATGTAAATTGAGCCGGTGTTTGTCAGTGAATCGATGAAAATTGAATCATTGCCATCGACCCCAACAATCGAAGCGAATGAGGATAGAACCGAGAAATGAATTTGATCCGCTCCAGATCCTCCATCGATATAGACAGATCCGGTATTTCCAATCGAATCAACATAGATAGTATCTTCACCAGCGCCGCCATTGATCGTTGCTTCAGATCCAATTGCGTTTAGAGAAATTAGATCAGATCCATCGCCGCCTTCGATAATCAGAGATCCTGCTGCGATTGAAACTTGAATCGAATCATCTCCAGACCCGCCATTGACTGATGTATAGCCGTCGACTGATTCCAAAATGATCAAATCAGATCCAGCGTTTCCATCGATGAAAACAGATCCACTTGCGGTTGCGAGCGAAACTTGAATTGTATCATCGCCAGAGCCGCCATCGATTGTTACACCGCTATTGATAGATCCGAGACTGATTAAATCATTATAATCGCCGCCGTTGAGAATCAAAGATCCGCCGACAGTATCGAAGAAAATCGAATCAGATCCTGCGCCGGCATCAATCGAGATATATCCTTCGACAGAGCCGAGCGAGATCAGATCATCGTCAGCTCCTCCATCGATAAACAGAGATCCCGAGCCGACTGAAATCTGAATTTGATCTGAACCTGCTCCTCCAGTGATATAAACAGATCCATTAACAGAATCGATATAGATCGAATCATTACCATCTCCGCCGTCAACAGTTAGAGAATCACCGACCGCATGAAGACTCACGAGATCCGAACCAGATCCAGCAGAAACTTTGACTCGTCCAGATCCACTCACAATGTAAATCGAATCATCGCCATCGCCACCATTGATATTTGGATTGCCTTCAAAATTTGCGATACTTACTAAATCGTTTCCATCTTCGCCACTAATCTGAAAAGCACTATCCAAAGTTCCAGAAACGATCAGAACCGAATCATTACCTTCTCCGCCCTCGATATTTAATCTGCCTGTAACAGAAACATTTCCTAAACTGATTAAATCATCGCCAGCTTGTCCATTGACTTCCAGAATCGTTGTGCCTGAAGTAGAATCTGTGCTAGAAATTTGAACAGTATCATTTCCAGATCCAGTTTTGATTCCATAGACAGATTTGAAATTATCAAGACTTACACTATCATCTCCAGATCCCAATTCGAGATCTGCGTCGCTCGACATTGCAGTGACAGTGCTTCCTGCATCGAAGAACTGGATATCGAATCGGAAACGAGATAGATCGAAAAATTTCTTGCCCACGAAAAAACCTCCTTTTTTATATCTATAGTCGTGCGTTGGGGAGATTGTAAAATTCTAGGTTGATAAAACAATGAAAAGTTGATTAAATCGAGCGGCAAAATGTGATAGACTTCAAGAAATTTTATCGAAAGGGGAAATTAAAATTGAGTGAGAATTCTATCGACCTCCTCGAAATATTTTTGAATCGGCGTTCTGTTCGGAAATATGGAGAGATTCAAGATGAAGAGAAATTCGCGCAGGACATCGAAAAAATCCTGCAGGCTGGATTATTATCGCCGAGCGGACATTCAAAATATCCCGTCGAATTAATTCTCGTTCGAGATAAGATCAAACTCGAAAAAATGTCACATGCGCGAGTAAATGTTGCAAAAATGTTATTGAATGCTGGCGCAGCGATTGTTGTCCTCGCTGATAAAGAAAAATCTGATACATTCGTCGAGGATTCATGCGTGACAATGATGTCGATGCATTTAATGGCAACATCGTTGAATCTCGGGAGCTGCTGGATTCAAATTCGAAATCGAAAAGCTGAAGACGATCGAGATTCCGAAGATTTTGTGAGAGATATATTCGACTTCCCCGATAATTTTGCCTGCCAAGCGATTCTCTCAATCGGAACTCTTTCCGCACCAGTTAAACCTCGATCGCTTGAAAAAATTCATGTTGAGAAAATTCATCGCGAAAAATTCTGAAACTTATACTGAAACTCGATTTTGAGTATAAATTTTGAAGGAGGCGATTTGATGTTTGGATTTTCATCGAAACCAGAAAAAAAATCTGAGGGCGTTTCGTTCTATGATCTATTCGTTCAAAACGCGAGCAATTTCAATCGCGGCGCAATTCTTCTTCACGATGTGATAAAAGATCCATCGAGTTCCTTCGACCACATGGAAGAAATCGATCGAATCGAAAAGCATGCTGATGAAGTCACGCGGCAGACAATCGAAAAACTCTATTCAACATTCATCACGCCAATCGATCGCGACGATATTTTTCGAATCGAAACGATGCTCGATACAGCCGTCGATTTACTTCAAGGCGCGCTCCAGAGAATTGTTGTCTTTCGAGCTGGAAATGCTCCAGATAAAACTGAAAAGCTTGCTGAATTTTTGATGATCTGCACTGAATTGCTCGTTCAAGTTTTCGATTTACTGCCGGAGTTGCGAAAAAATTTTGATACAATCGTGAAACTCGTCGATAGAATCACACTTCTTGAAAACGAGGCGGATCATGTTTTTCGCGACGCCATGGCACTGCTCTATGACGATGCTGAACACGCGCCGGAATCAGAAATGAATCGGCAGACGATCTATCTGATCAAATGGAAGGGAATTTTGGAAAATGTTGAGAATTCGATCGATTATTGCAGTGGAATTGCAAACACGATTCGAGGACTCGCGCTGAAATATACTTGACAAGCGTGACGCTTGACCCATTTTTGTGGCTACTAGATCCATCGTTTGCTACTTATCTCGAATCCGAACAAAAAAAGATCCCCGACAGATCTCAATTGATCTATCGGGGATTTTTAATTGGTGAAATTTTCTATTCAGCTAAACCAAGTTCATCAGTGTCAGTTGGATCTTCATAATCCTCGCCGCCGACAATTTTCATATCTCGATAAATCGCCATTCCAGTTCCTGCCGGAATCAATTTACCAATTATAACATTCTCTTTCAATCCAATCAGCGGATCAACTTTTCCTTTGATTGCCGCGTCAGTCAAAACTCGAGTTGTCTCTTGGAATGATGCCGCCGAGAGGAATGAATCCGTCGCGAGAGATGCTTTGGTGATTCCGAGAAGAATTGGTTTTGCAACAGCAGGCTCGCCATCTTCCTCAATGACTTTTGTATTTGTCGCCTCGAAAGCATTGATATCGACATATTCGCCCGGCAAAAATTCTGTCGATCCGCTTGCCTCGATTTTAACTTTATGCAGCATCTGACGCACCATGACTTCGATGTGCTTGTCATTGATTTCGACACCTTGCGATTTATAAACTTTTTGAACTTCATAAACGAGATATCGCTGAGTGTCTCGAAGTCCGCAGACTCTCAAAATATCGTGAGGATTGATTGAGCCTTCAGTGATTTTATCGCCCTGCTTGACATGCGATCCATTTTTCACCGCGAGCCGCGAGCCATATGGAATTGGAATTTCCTTCGGCTCTTCCAAACCAGATTTGATTTTCACGACGAAAGATCCAGGCTCAGGTTCTTCGATAATGATATCGCCTTCCGTCGCCGCGATAATTGCATTGTGTTTCGGCTTGCGAGCTTCAAACAATTCTTCAACGCGCGGCAAACCTTGAGTGATATCGTCGCCTGCAACTCCTCCAGTATGGAATGTGCGCATTGTCAATTGAGTTCCAGGCTCGCCAATCGACTGCGCCGCAATGATTCCAACTGCCTCGCCGACTTCAACATCAGACTGATTCGCCAAATCTCTTCCATAACATTTTTGACAGACACCGAATTGAGATTTGCAAGTCAATACGCTGCGAATCGAGACTCTCTTTCGAACCTTGGCGATCTTTTTAGCGAGATCTTCGTCAACGAGATCATTGATCTTCGCGACAATCTCACCAGTCTTTGGATCGATAATATCCTCCGCCAAAACTCGTCCATGGATTCGATCTTCGAGCTTTTCGATAACTCCATCGCCTTCAGTGATCGCTTCGACTTCGATTCCGCGGACATGTCCATTGCGAATTCGAACAACTTCCGCATCGCTCTTGAACATTTTATCGATCAAATCTTTATCGAGGTGAGTTCCATTTTCGACAATCACAGTTCCGAACGAATCTGCAACGTCTCGAGTGACTTCTTTACCAATCATCTCGCGATAGATAGCGTCGCGAA
This sequence comes from Selenomonadaceae bacterium, assembly GCA_017484005.1. Lineage (GTDB taxonomy): Bacteria > Bacillota > Negativicutes > Selenomonadales > Selenomonadaceae > Quinella. The sequence goes on from JAFUTY010000054.1 coordinate 10,218, forward strand.
TTTTTTCACGAGTCTCAGGATTTGGCTCGCCAAGTCGAATCGTTTCAGTGAGCATCGCATGACTCATTGCAGTATCAGCGTAAGTGAATGAGCCGCGAATCGTGATTTCTGGAATTTTATGCTCGCCGATTTCGACAAGATCTTCCGCCTCAATCGCTGAATCGCGTTTCAATAAAATCTCGCCGGTTTGAGGATCTACAACATCTGCTGCGAGAAGTCTTCCAATCAATAGATCGTTCAAAAGTTCCAGCGCATCGAAAGTATCTTCCGCAAGTCGAGCGCGAGTTATCACGAGATTCACTGTCGAGATATCGCAGTCATCCTCGCGAACGATAACATCTTGAGCGACGTCAACCAGTCTTCGAGTCAAATATCCAGAGTCTGCAGTTCGAAGTGCAGTATCAGCCAATCCCTTTCGAGCACCGTGGCTGGAGATGAAGTAATCTGAAACTGACAATCCTTCGCGGAAGTTTGCAGTGATTGGCAAATCGATAATTTTTCCGGATGGATCTGCCATTAATCCACGCATTCCAGCGAGCTGACGCATCTGCTGTTTATTACCGCGAGCTCCAGAATCTGCCATCATGAAAATCGGATTGAATTGACTCATATTTTTCATCATGGCATCTGCAACGTCATCAGTCGCCTTCGTCCAAAGCTCGATAACTTTTTTATGACGTTCGTCTTCAGTTATCAAGCCGCGAGCGAATTGTTTTTCAACTTTATTCGTGAGAGCTTTGGTGTCTGCAATGATATCTTTTTTCGCGGGCGGAATGACAACATCTGAAACTGCGACAGTCATTCCAGCGATGCAGGCATAATGATAGCCGAGATTCTTGACGTTATCGATAACTTCAGCCGTCTTAGTTGCACCGAAATGATTGAAACAATTCGCAACCAATTTCCCGAGCTCTTTTTTATTCATCAAAATTCCGAGACAGAGCTCACCATTTTCCTCGTGATAATATCTCAATTCGACAGGCAGAATCTCGTTGAAAATCATACGACCGAGCGAGGTTTTCACGAGAATCGGACATTTTTCATAATATGGCGAGTCTTTCGGAAAATCTTTTTGAGTCATTCGCGCGAGAATCGGTGCTTGAAGTGACAGATCGCCCTGTTGATACGCTAAAAGTGCCTCGGAAATTCCAGTGACAACTTTACCTTTTCCAATCGCTTTTTCATCGTCGCGGAGAATCGTGAGATAGTACGAGCCTAAAACCATGTCTTGAGTCGGAACAATGATTGGCTTTCCATCTTTCGGTGCAAGGATGTGATTCGCGGCCAACATCAAAATTCGAGCTTCAGATTGAGCTTCAGCACTCAATGGAAGATGAATCGCCATCTGATCGCCATCGAAATCCGCGTTGTAAGCTGTGCAGGCGAGAGGATGAAGTTTCAGAGCTCTTCCTTCAGTCAAAACCGGCTCGAATGCTTGAATTCCAAGTCTGTGAAGAGTCGGTGCGCGATTCAACAGAACTGGATGTTCCTTGATAACTTCTTCCAAAATATCCCAAACTTGCGGACGAGTTCTCTCAACTGCCCGCTTTGCTGCTTTGATATTCGGCTCGATTCCCTTTTCCTGCAATTTTTTCATGACAAACGGTTTGAAAAGTTCCAGAGCCATTTCTTTTGGAAGTCCGCATTGATGAAGTTTCAATTCTGGACCTACAACGATAACAGATCTTCCGGAATAATCGACGCGTTTTCCTAAAAGATTTTGACGGAATCGCCCCTGTTTTCCTTTCAACATATCAGAAAGCGATTTCAATGGACGATTTCCAGGCCCTGTGACTGGACGACCTCGGCGACCATTATCGATCAACGCATCGACAGCCTCTTGAAGCATTCTTTTTTCATTCCGAATAATGATATCCGGCGCACCGAGATTCAACAATCTGCGAAGTCGATTGTTTCGATTGATAACTCGGCGATAAAGATCATTCAGATCTGACGTTGCAAATCTTCCGCCATCGAGCTGCACCATTGGACGAAGATCCGGCGGAATGACTGGAATCACATCGAGAATCATCCATGCAGGATCATTTCCGGATTTTCTGAACGCCTCGACAACTTCCAATCGACGAATCGCACGGATTTTTTTCTGTCCCGATGCAGTTTTCAATTCCGCACGAAGTTCCTCACGCATTTTGTCGAGATCCAATTCCCGCAACAGTTTTTGAATCGCTTCCGCACCCATTCCAACTTTGAAATTGTTTCCAAATTTTTCACGAGCGTCGCGATATTCTGCCTCGGAAATTATATCTTTCTTTCGCAATCCAGGATCTTTCGGCGATTTTGGAACTGCGTCCGCTGGATCTAACACTATATATGAAGCAAAATATAAAACTCGTTCGAGTGCGCGGGGAGATATATCAAGAATCAATCCCATTCGCGACGGAATTCCTTTGAAATACCAGATGTGCGAGACTGGAGCAGCTAATTCGATATGCCCCATTCTCTCGCGGCGAACTTTGGATCGAGTGACTTCGACGCCGCATCGATCGCAAACGATTCCCTTGTATCGAATTCGTTTATATTTTCCGCAATGACATTCCCAATCGCGAGTTGGTCCAAAGATTCGCTCGCAAAAAAGTCCATCGCGTTCCGGTTTGAGAGTTCGATAATTGATCGTCTCGGGCTTTTTGACTTCGCCATGACTCCATTCGCGAATTTTGTCTGGAGACGCTAGACCAATGCGCATTGAATCAAAATTGTTCACATCGAGCATAAATCATTGATCCTCCTCGTCGTCGCCATCGTAATAATCATCTCGATATCTGCTGCGATAAGGATCGCGGTCGTCGAGATCATCCTCAGAAAATCTATCGAGATTGTCCGGATCGAGATTTTCTTCATCGTAATTTGTATCGTCGAGATCCGTTTCAAAATCATCGTTATCAAATTGAGACAGATCCTCGCTGCTGAATTTAGACTTCCGAGCCGCTAGATCTTCTTCTTCAAATTCCTTAGTGACATCTGCAATTTCTTCATCGAGCTCTTCTTCGGTGACATTTTCCAAATTCGAATCGATTGAATCTTCTTCCGATTCCTCTTCAATTGGTTCTGGTGGCGGTGGAGGAGTTTCAGTCTGAACTCCTTTAGTCTCGAGATCCAATCGAGCCGCGCGATCGTGAATCGAATCTTCTTCATCTTCATCATCATCGGCATCATGAATTGAAGTTTCGTGACCATCTTCCGCCAAAACTTTGATATCGAGCCCAATCGATTGCAACTCTTTGATCAAAACTTTGAACGATTCAGGAACTCCAGGCTCAGGAATATTTTCACCTTTGACAATCGCCTCGTAAGCCTTGACGCGACCGACAACATCATCACTCTTAACCGTCAAAATTTCTTGAAGAGTATATGACGCTCCATATGCTTCGAGAGCCCAGACTTCCATTTCACCGAATCTTTGCCCGCCGAATTGAGCTTTTCCACCGAGAGGCTGCTGAGTGACAAGTGAATATGGTCCAGTCGATCGCGCATGGATTTTATCGTCAACGAGATGGTGGAGTTTCAACATGTAAACGCATCCAACTGTGACTGGATTTTCAAACGGCTCGCCAGTTCTTCCATCATAAAGAATTGTCTTTCCAGTTGGAGAAAGTCCTGCTGCGCGAATTGTATCGAAAACGTCCTCCTCGCGTGCGCCGTCGAAAACTGGAGTTGCGATGTGAAGTCCTGCGACATCTGGTTTTGGAGTTCCATATTTTTCATAATCATAGCCGAGCGATTCGAGCTGCTTGCGAACGTCAGCACCATTTTTGATTTGCAAACCTAATTCACGAACTGCCATTCCGAGGTGAGTTTCGAGAACCTGTCCGATATTCATTCGCGACGGAACACCGAGAGGATTCAAAACGATATCGACTGAAGTTCCATCCGGCAAAAATGGCATGTCTTCCTGCCGCATGATTCTCGATACAACGCCTTTATTTCCATGGCGGCCGGACATTTTATCGCCGACTGAAATCTTTCTCTTTTGAGCGATATAAACTCTCACGAGACGATTGACTCCGGGCGGCAATTCATCATCGTTATCGCGATAGAATCTTTTAACATCGACGATTTTGCCTGCCTCGCCATGAGGAACTCGAAGTGATGTATCGCGAACTTCTCGAGCTTTTTCCCCGAAAATCGCACGCAATAATCTTTCTTCCGCGGTTAATTCAGTCTCACCTTTCGGAGTAACTTTTCCGACGAGAATATCTCCAGTTCTGACGTCTGCACCGATTCGAATGACTCCTTCATCGTCAAGATCTTTCAACGCCTCTTCGGAAATGTTCGGGATATCTCGAGTGATTTCTTCCGCGCCGAGTTTTGTATCTCTCGCTTCAGATTCATATTCCTCGATGTGAATTGAAGTATAAATATCCTGTTTGACGAGATTTTCACTGAGCAGAATTGCATCCTCGTAGTTATAACCTTCCCAAGGCATGTAAGCGACAATGATGTTATATCCCAGTGCCAATTCACCATGATCTGTCGCTGGACCATCTGCTATCGGCTGGCGAGCCTCGACATGCTCACCTTTCTTGACAATCGGAACTTGATTGATACATGTGCCTTGATTTGAGCGCATGAATTTCATCAATTTATATTCATCGAGATTTCCATCGTCGCGGCGAATTTTGATTCTTCGTGCGCTGACATATTCAACAACGCCGGGATTTTTTGCCAAAACCATGACGCCGGAATCGCAGGCCGCTTTGAATTCCATTCCAGTTCCAACGAGAGGAGCTTGAGTTCTCAATAATGGAACTGCTTGACGCTGCATATTCGCTCCCATCAACGCTCTATTTGCATCGTCATTTTCGAGGAACGGAATCATTGCCGTCGCGATTGATACAACCTGCTTTGGCGAGACGTCCATATAATCAACTGTCTCGCGGCGAACTAACATTGTCTCCTCATTTCGACGCGCTGTGACTCGCTCATTGACAAAATAATCATTTTCATCGAGCGGTTCATTTGCCTGCGCGATCGTCAAAACATCTTCCTCGTCTGCCGTGAGATATTTAGTTTCATGCGTGACTCTATGATTTTCCTTATCAACTTTTCGATAAGGAGTTTCCATGAATCCATAAGGATTGACTCGAGCATAATTCGACAGAGATCCAATCAAGCCGATGTTTGGACCTTCAGGCGTCTCGATTGGACACATGCGACCGTAGTGAGAATTGTGAACATCGCGAACTTCGAATCCCGCTCGCTCTCTCGACAATCCTCCAGGACCTAGTGCTGAAAGTCGACGCTTGTGAGTCAATTCGGAGAGTGGATTGTGTTGATCCATGAATTGCGAGAGCTGTGACGATCCAAAAAATTCTTTGATCGCTGCGACAACTGGACGAATATTGATCAAAATTTGCGGCGTGATGATATCTGCCTCTTGGATTGTCATTCTCTCACGAACAACGCGCTCCATTCGAGTCAAACCGATTCGGAATTGATTCTGCAGAAGTTCCCCAACGGATCTCACGCGGCGATTTCCCAAATGATCGATATCGTCAACATGTCCCACGCCATCCATCAAATTCAAAATGTAATTGATCGATGCCAAAATATCGTGAATCGAAATCGTGCGATCGTCATGAATATCAAGCGTCGGTGAGCAGATCAAATGCATTGGATTTCCATCGTTGTCATAAATTTTGCAAGTGATCAGCTTTCGATGCGCCATGATTTTAACGAGAGTCTCGCGAGCATCTTCATCATAAAATTCACTGGAGAAATTCCCGAAAATTTCTTGGAGATCGTCATCATCGGTGATAACTCCGAAGATCTCCTTTTCCTTTTCCAAATCGATTGGCTCGAGCATATCTTCAGTGACAAGCACATCAGCCGGAATGACGATCTCGCCGGTTGTCTGATTCACAATCGGTTCAGCGAGAGTTTTTCCGAGAATTCGACGTTTCCAGCCGAGTTTCTTGGTGAGTTTATATCTGCCGACTGACGCGAGATCATAGCGTTTTGGATCGAAGAAAAGTCCATTGAAATGCTGTTTTGCAGATTTAACCGGAGGAGTTTGTTCACCAGGACGCAGACGTCGATAAATCTCGAGCAGTGCTTTTTCTGGTGAATCGATATCGCCGCGGTCGAGCTGATCATGTTCAATGATATTTTTGATTCGATCACTCTCACCGAATAGCTCGAGGATTTTTTCGTCAGATCCAAATCCAAGTGCACGAATCAGATAAGCCACGGGCATTTTTCGATTTCGATCGATTCTCACGGCGAGGAGATCGTTTGCATCAGTTTCAAGTTCAATCCACGCGCCGCGATTTGGAATTACTGTTGCTTTGTAAATTTTTTTGCCGGATGGATCGATTTCTGTGTCATAATATGCGCCGGGAGATCGCACGAGCTGACTGACAATGACACGTTCTGCACCGTTGATAATGAAAGTGCCGGTATCAGTCATGAGAGGGAAATCGCCCATGAAAACTTCTTGTTCCTTGACCTCACCGCCCATCTCGTGATTGATGAGCTGTACTGATGCTCTAAGCGGCGCGGCATAAGTCACATCGCGCTCACGACACTCCTCCAGCGAATATTTTGGCTGTCCGAGAGTGTAGCTTTTAAAATAGAGTTCAAGATTTCCTGTGAAGTCGGAGATTGGAGAGATATCCCGCAAAATTTCATTGAGTCCTTCTTCGAGAAACCATTCATATGATTTCCGCTGGATGTCAAGAAGATGCGGCATCTCCATAACCTCATTGATACGAGCGTAAGAGTATCGAGTTCTTGTGCCGACAGGTACAGGATGTAACAAAGGCGCTCACTCCTCCAAATTAACAAGGATTGAAAAATCGTGAGAGGGAATTTTAACACGGAAATTTTTCTCGCGTCAAAAATTTTTCTGAATTCTTGACTTAAAGCTTACTTCAATTGCTAGATTTCCCCCAAAACGAATAAGAATCAGAGGGAGGATTCAAATGACAATTCGAGAGGTAAGTGAAAAATTCGAACTCTCTGCAGACACAATTCGATATTACGAGCGAATTGGATTGATTCCGCATGTTCCTCGGAAGTCGAATGGGATTCGCGATTTCGATCAGACGTCATGTGAGTGGCTCTCATTCATCAAATGCATGCGCGCGGCGGGAGTTCAAATCGAGGCGTTGATCAGATTTGTAACTCTCAAACAGGAGGGCGGGCGTGAGGAAGATTGTCGTGAGATTTTACTCGAGCAGCGTGAGAGAATCGAGCGGCAGATTGAAGAATCTCAAAAAACTCTCGAGCGGCTCAATTACAAGATCTCTCATTTCGATGAAATCATTCGCGGGCGGAAATAGTAAAAGATCCCCGACAGATCTGTTGATCTATCGGTGGATCTTTTTTATTTGGAATCATTATTTCCACAAGCATCCAATAAAACGAGTCGCAACAATTCATCTTGAATCGTATAATCTCCTCTAGGATTATCTAGACCACCTGCTCCTTTTTCAACGATCATTCTATATTTCACTCGTTTTCCGGATTCCAACAAAGTGAATGAACAACAAGGATTGACATATCCCCGCCCGAATGTTTCTATGAAAATTGCTCCATCATGCATATAGATTGAATTGGCACTTCCCGCACCATGCGATGCTAATACAACATCGGCGGCATGGAAATACAAAACTTGCTCAAGCACTGAATGTTCCTCAAGCAAAACTGTATAGAATCCAAACTCTTCCAAGATTTTATCGACGCCTAACAGTTTTCGACTTCCGACTCGTTTAACAAATACTCGCTTGGGATATCTGGATAACGCCTTGTATGTAACACTGTTCTCCAATATCACAGATGCAAATCTATTCAATACACCGATGCCATGACCACCATGCGCATTTTCAAAGAAATGTACGTAATGCAATTCATGAATCTTATATCTGATATTTTCATTTTTTTGAAACCATACAATTCTTTCATCTGGAATTCCCAACAACTGCAACATCTGTCGTGCAAAGGTAACATCATAAACGATATATTTGCCAGTAAATCCAGATTCTTCCATAGCAAACAATCGATTCATTATTTGGAAAGTGAAATGCCAGTAATTATTTGAAACATCTTCACAGACATAGCATGCAACATCGATATCAATTTCTTCATCTTTTGTCTCAAGCGGCTGCAAGCAATTCAACATACTGGGAATTTTAGGCAACATATATGAAAATGAACAGTCATAGACATTCCCGTTGGCGTCATATAAAGCCAATGCAAATCTACTACGCCCATCCATCAAATTTGGAATTCCATAAACATTCGTCAAAACATACACGGGATAATTGGAATCATTGATCGAATATGTTTTCTGCGCACATTCCGAAACATGTATCAATTTTTTATTTTCATGCAGATCAAGCAGTGGCATGTGAATTGCAGTCAGATCCCCGACTAACTTGTCATAGCTAGCTTTCGAACTGCAAGCGGCTATGCAACCAGTTGCCCCCCCCCCCCAGTGTCAAGCGAAATTTTTTCTTTGGATATATTGATTTCCTTAACGATTCGGAATTTTGGAAAATGTTTTCTGATATTGTTAGCAACGACACTGATATATCCACCATCGCCGCAAACGATCACATTTCTGAAATACATGGAGTCATATAGATCACATATATTGATTTTGTTTACGTCCGAGCCAAATATATCGTGATCAAATATCAACAACGCCGATTCATTAAGCACAGAATCGATATTGTCATTCGTCAACAGATTGACTTTGCCAGTATCTTCGAAAGCGTGGAAGAAATTTGCAATTCGAGGACTTGCCAGCGATGATACAAAAATTTTTTCATCTGGTAACATTGAGCCATAATTCTTTAGACTTTCCCAATCCATATCTTTATCTTTCTGTTCGGATGGATCTAGCATTTTTACGACAGCAACGATATTCCCTTCCGCGTTGACGACAGGCAGTTCATTGATCTCAGGATATTGTGAAAACATCAGTTCAGAAATAGCCGACAATTGATCATGATTTTCTTCCGTCACTGGTTTCACAAATACTACGGGCGGCAATTTCTCAACACGCAAGGAATATATCCCCTGTTCTAGCAAGCTGATCTTTGTGTTATTGCTCGATATTGCTTGCCATGAATATTTTCCATTTTCATCCAATAGATAAATTGCCTGCTCGCCACTTTCAAACCAATCTATCACGGAGATAATATTCAAATCTTGTTTCTGAATTGCCATATATGATTGGCGAATATCGAGTTTAATTTTCATGATTGAAATGCTCCTCCGATAATAAAAAAGATCGAAAGACTCAATCGAATCTTCCGATCTTTTTTCATTCCGAAACTCAAAACACAGATCAAACCGAAATTTTGCGAGACATGTAGCAAACGATGAGAATCGTCGCCACAAATTAATTGGATCAAACGTCACGTTTGTGGCGGAGAGGGTGGGATTCGAACCCACGGTGCTTATTAGGCACAGCAATTTTCAAGACTGCCACCTTCAACCGCTCGGACACCTCTCCGCAACGCAGGGGAATTCTAACAGATGAAATTTCGAGAGTCAAGTTTATTTGCTCGTCGCGAGATTTTTTAAGATATTCGCAACGGCGACCTGCATAACATCGAGAGCATCTTTCAAAACTGCGTTATAGAGATCGCCGCCATCAACAACGCCGCGTCCATTTTCAGTGATGAAAAATTTTTTGGGGTGCTCGGATTCCTTGAATGCCTTTTCGAAATTCTCTTTCACCATTTGTTCGATTTGTTTTTCAGTCATCGATTTGTCCTCCTCGAATCGTTTTGAAGATCGTCGCAAATTTGATTCAGAATGTCAACGAGAGATTTTCATGATTCGCGCTCGACGATCTCACAAAGTTTTTTCCATTCATCGATTGAGATATCCTCGAACAATTCATCGAATGGAATCGATTTTGGATCTGGAAACACTTCCGAATAATACACACTTTTCTCAGGGAGAAAATCTTTCGTCAAATTATATGCATTGACTGGATCAATTTCATCGCCAAAATTTCGAGATTCCACAAATTCTTTGAAATCAGCTTGAATCGCTGGATCATCTGTCATTCGATCTGCCTATCCAAATTGCATCTCCATAAATTTTTCCGAGTAAAAAATGAATAAATTAATCAAAAAGACTATTGACTCAGGGGGGGGGGGGGGCTGAATTATAATATTAACAAATTAAAGAAAAGGAATTGATATTTTAAAATGAAAAAGAATGTTATATTTTGTGCGGGCGGTATGTCTACTTCGATTCTCGTCAGAAACATGCTAGGCAGTGCAGATCGAGCAGGATTCGATTGCTCAATCGCGGCTTATGCAGCATCTGAAGCATCTCGATTTGGTCGAGACGCTGATTGCATCCTCCTCGGTCCACAAATTCGTTTCCAAAAAGATGGAATTTCTCGACAATGTCCAGGCGTTCCAATCGACTCGATCGACATGAAAACTTACGGAAAGGCTGATGGCGCAGAAGCTCTCAGACAAGCAGTAAAACTTATGGCGGTGAATGATCCTTCAATTGAAGGTAGATATCAATTTAGAGGCTTTAGCTCGAGTTCTCCATCATATTCATCGAGTTCAAGTCATTCTCAGAGCGATAACAGTTCCAGCTCAAACAAAATCGCTCAGAGGGAAATCAGAGGATTGCCTGCAATGAAAGACTGATTCACACGCTCAAAATTCTCCACAAATCGAAAAAAGGGAGTCATTATAATTCATGATTCCTTTTTTTATTTCCGAGATAATGTTTGAGTTAGCTCGAGAATTTGAAACTCGATCGATCATTTGATAAAATTCTAAAAAAGATCGAGGAGGGAAATTCATGGCAATATTGGGACTTGGATTAATGAGACTTCCATTGAAATCAAAAGATCCGACAGATATCGATTTCGATCTCGTCTGCAAAATGGTTGATGAATTCATGTCTGCAGGATTCAATTACTTCGATACGAGTTATGTTTATCATAAAGGCACGAGTGAAAATGCAATCAAACAATGCGTCTCGAGTCGATATCCTCGCGAAAAATTCATTTTGACTTCGAAACTTCCAACATTTCTAATCACGAAGGAAGATCAAGTCGAAGAGATTTTTGCAAAGCAGCTCGATAATTGCGGCGTCGAATATTTCAATAATTTCCTGCTCCATAACATCAACGATATTCGATATGAGAATCGCGTGAAATCCTGTCGAATGTTTGAGCATGCAAGTCAATGGAAATCGCAGGGCAAAATCAAAAATCTCGGAATCTCTTTCCATGACAACGCGGAAGTGCTTGATAAAATTTTGACGGAGCATCCAGAAATCGATGTTGTTCAAATCATAATCAATTACGTCGATTGGGAATCAGAATTCATTCAAGCGCGCAAATGTTATGAAGTGATTCGCAAACATGGAAAACGTTTGATCGCGATGGAACCAGTCAAAGGCGGCATGATTTCTCAACTTCCGCCCGCTGGAGAAAAATTGCTGAAAGATGTTGAGCCGGATAAATCGATTTCGTCATGGGCAATTCGATTCGTCGGGAGTCTCGATGGAGTTGATGTAGTTTTATCTGGGATGTCGAATCTCGATCAAATTCGCGACAACATCGAGACGATGAAAAATTTCAAACCGCTGTCGAAAGATGAAATCGATCTCGTCATGAAAGCTCGCTTGATTCTGTTTGAAAGCGGCGAGATGCATACTGCAGATTTTTCCAAATATCGAGAGATTTCGCCGAATGGAATTCCAGCATCTGCAGTCCTCGAGTCATACATCAGCACTCAATTGCAATCGAATCCACTTTTCGCCGCGGAAAATAATTATTACACTCTTGAAAAATTGAAACGTAAAATTCCGCTCGAAAATACAGCTTTCCCAGGAATCGATGATCCCAATATTACGAAGGCGGAGAATTTTTTGAATCAAGATCCATTCGCAACGTATCAATCTTAATCCGAACAAAAAAAGATCCCCGATAGATCCGCAAAAGATCTGTCGGGGATCCTTTTTATTTGATCAAATTCCATTCGCACTTGAACGAAACTCTTGAACTCATTGGATTCTTCTTCCAATTTTTTTGAATTCGTTTCACAACACTTTCAACATCGTCATAAACCAAATCGCAGAGCAAAACGACGAATTGACACTTTCCGCTTTGAGTTATCGAATCGGATCTTCTCAAAACCGATTGAATCATTCCCAAAAATTCCTCTTCAGCTTCCGGAGAGCTCAATGTTAAAAGCAAAATGCAATTTGAACTTCGAGCCTCGCGGCGTTTCAAGAATCGATATACAGCGCGGAAATTATCCATCGACAAGACCATTGCATCTTCTTGACGATTCCGCTCGCCGAGGATCAATTCAATCGCGATCAAACTGCTTTCTGAACTGTCATTTTCCAAATCGCTCGTGAAAAATCGATAGCCATGCTTTCCAGCCTGCTTGACTGCATACAGAGCCTTGTCAGCTTTTTTGAACAGCTCGGAAAAATCATTGCCTTCCTTTGGAGTTCTGACGCAGCCGAGTGATGCTCCGAGCGGAATATTCATGTCATCGCCCATAAATCCTTTAGCTGCCGCGACAATCAATTTGTTGATTTCTTCAGCTTTCTTCGCGATAACCATTTCATCTTCGACGTCATAACAGAATGCAACGAATTCATCGCCGCCAAGACGTCCTGCAACATCATCCGGCTCAAGAACTTCACGAATGATTTGTGCAAATGCGATCAAAATTTCATCGCCCATCGCATGCCCATAAAGATCGTTGACAAGCTTGAACGAATCCAAATCGATTATTATCAGCGTGCCAGTCGAATCGTGACAGATGTTCGAGAGCTCCTCCTCACTCGTCGCTTTGTTTAGAAGTCCAGTGAGTGCATCAGTCCTCGCATGCCTCTTCAAAAATTCATTGTGACGCTCTGCATCCTCACGCTCTCGATCTGCTTTATCCTCGCGCGCTTTCATCGTCGAATAGATGTTAAACATAATCGACAGACTCAAGATCATGAGGAACATTTGGACAACGCTGTGCATGAAAATTGACGATCGAACTTCATTCAGACTCTTTTCGACGTGGCGATCGTCAACTTCTTTGTGGAATTTACTTCGATGAACTCCATTGACTTCGAGCATCAGCGAATAAAAATCGCGCAGATCGAGAATCGCTCGTTCCGTTGATTGATTTGACGCCTGACGCATCCACATCAGCGACGAAAAGAAAATCAGAAATAACATCACGACGTAAACAATGACAGATCGACCGAATCGACGCATTACATCGCGGCTGAAAAGTCCTCGGAAGAATACGAATCCCAAGATTCCCCAGATACTCAGAATCAAATAGGATTCGATTGACATCGTCGTGATAGATAAAACATTCGGGACGAATAGGAAAAATGCAAATGTTGCAGCCAGCGCGATTCCAATGATTCCGAAAACTTCGCCGCGAAGATTTTTTGAATCTCGCGCTGATAAATATGCACAGGCGGAAACATATCCATAGACAATGCTGGCGTTGATCGATAACAGATCGACTGTCCAATTGACGACTGCCCGTCCAAAAAATGGAATGATAAGAGATACAGCGCAGATAAAAATGATCGCATTTCGTGGAGTTCCATCTTTTGAAAGTCCAGCAAACCATCGCGGCAGAATTTCATCGCGCGCCATGGAATATAGTAAACGACTCGCAGCGATTGTATTTCCCAAAATTCCTGTGACAATCGCGCCTAATGCTGCCGCCACAAATAGAGTGACTCCATTCGAGCCGAGCGACTGTTGAATCGCGTAGAATGTTGGAAGACCTTTCAAACCGACAAGATCTCCAAGTTCCGCGATATAATGATGCCAATTGTTTCCATATTCAGAAGGAAGCATCGCAATTGCAACTTCTGCGAGCAATGTGTAAACGATGAATCCGGAAACGACTGATAAAATTATCACAGTGAAAGCTTTATTGACGTCAAATTTAAAACCTTCCGTCGCATGAGAAATCGATTCGAATCCAACGAAAGCCCATGGAGCCAGTGCGGCAATTGTCAGAATTTGAAGAGTTTTGTTTTCATTAGGAACGAAGAGCGGCTCGAATGATGCAGCTCCTCCCGAATGAGAACTGAAAATCGCAATACTTCCAATGACTACGCCGAAGAATAGAATTAATGCCGCGATTGTTTGAATCGAACTTGCAATTCTTTTTCCGAACATACAAATCGATGCAAATCCAACAAGCGCGATAATCGATGCGAGAATTTCTCCAACATAAACTTCACTGCCGAAAAAATTATAATGGAATCCAGTTCTAAAAACATTTCCGAATATTTTAGCGACGAAAACATTCAATGCCGATGCATTTGCCCAGACAATCGCGATATATGTCAGAACTAAAAACCATGCATTCAAAAATCCATGATCATAGCCGAAAAAATTCTTTGTATATGTGAATGCGCCGCCTGCATCTGGATATTTTTTCATCAGGTAATAGTAATTCATTCCGATTATCAACATCGCGGCTGCACCGATGAAAAGTCCCAGCGCAGTTCCGAGAGGTCCAGCTAGCGGTAGGAAAGTCGTCCCAGGCATGACGAATGCTCCCCATCCAACTGCACATCCAAAACTCAGAGCCCAAACATTCAGCGGCGACAAATATTTCTCGAGCCTGCTGGCAGGTTCTTCATTCATTTTGATCCCTTCTCACAATCCAAACTAGATTAGTTGCGACATTATACAGTAAAAATTTAAAGTCGAGAAAAGAGATTTGCGAGAAAAAATCCCAACATTAATCCTCCCGAAATTTCATAATATGAATGTCCCATTCTCTCGCGGAGTGGGACTCTTTTTTTGTTCGGAATTTGATTCGGAAATTTTTCGGCGAATCGATTCAAAATCTCGGCATGCCAGCCAACATTTCGACGAAGTCCATGCGCATCCATAATCACGATAATCAGAATCGCAAGTGCTAGTGAAAAAATCGATGAATCGAATCCATGCTCAAATCCAATAAAAAAGACGGCAGATGAAACTACCGTCGTGTGAGTACTTGGAAAGCCGCCATAACCAATCAATCCTCGCGCTTTTTGCAGATCGAATCCCGCTCGAATAAAATTGATAGCGAATTTAATCGAGCCGCAGGCAATCCATGCGACGAATGGAAAGAGGATGTATTTCAAACTCGACGCCATACTGGATGCCCGCCTGACACGATGAATCGCTCGATACAATCGAAAATCTCGTCGATCAATTTGTTCTGTCCATATGCACCGATTGCCGCAGTGACAGCTAACGGTGTGAATAGCATCATTCCAACTGCTCCAGCTGCCGCTTTATCGATCCATTTTCCATGATCGATCGTCACAACAACTCGATCAGTATCGTTCGGAATCAGTTGAATTTGAATCGATTTGCTCAATCCCGCAAGTTTTTTCAAGCCGCTTTCCTCGCTCGCTTGAATGAAAAATGCATCGCCATTCTCGATAACTTCCGGAGTCATTTCTTTATCGCGCCGCAGAAAATCGACAATTTCATCGACAATCGAGACGACACTCATCTCATCGCGAAGTTTAAAAATTTTCGATTCAGCCATCAGACTTCCCTCGCTTATAGAAATAGACATATTGTTGAACCAATCCCGAAAAATCTCCAAACGCTCGCTTGAGATTCATGCCCTCGAGATCCTCGAGCATCGCCCGCTCAATCCAAACATCGATCGGCACACAATTCAATCGGTGATAAGAATATAGAGCGACACAATTTGCGATCTTTTTCCCGACTCCATGAATTCGCTGAAGAGTCTCAAGCAATTTCTCATTCGAAAAGTCGTTGAGTTTTTCTAAATCGATCGGGAAAATTTTTTCGAGATCAGTTTTTTCAGATTCATCCTCGATCTCCCGCGTCAATTTTTGAATCGCATCAATAATGTAGGGAACTCGATAACCTAGTGCCATCGATTTTAGATCTTCTTCCGCCGCTTGAGAGATTTGATCGATCGTTGGGAATAGATGAACGCTCGATTCAAATTCAGTTTCGATTTCAGTTCCAAATCGATCGCAAATTTTTTCGACAGATGATCGAATTGCTGGAATCGATTTTCGCTGTGAGATTATGAAAGAGATCAATGTTTCGAGCGGATCTTGTCTCAAAATTCGAATCCCTTTTCCAAATTCCACCGCTTGATTGATGAATTCATTTCGAGCTTTCCGATTGATTTTGTATCGAAGGCTTGAGTAATTCGTTTCGAGATCGAAATACTTGAGCCAAATCTGATTCCACTCTTCCGCGGAACATGAAATTTCATATTCATCCTCGATCTGCCGAATATAAAGCACATGATTTTTTGTGATGAATCGATAGCGATCCTGAATTTTTCGCGGACGGAAACATTGTCCCGATTCGATTATCTTGTCTAAATCGAAATCGTCTGTGATTTTGATCTGCATTGTCTTACTCCCAAATCAATATTTTGGAACATGTTTGAACGAATCGAGGACGCTTTCGAGATTCTGGACAAATTCAACTGCTCCGATATATTTTCCTTTTTCATCATACACACCGAGATAATTCACTGAGATCGGTTTTCCCATGATGAATTTGCAGACTTCGAAATTTGTGCGGCGTTTTGCTTTGAAATCTTCGATTAGATCTTTGATCATTGGCGCGAGTTTTGGAGGATGACAATCGAGCACATTTTGTCCGAGCGAGGATTTTGGTCTTGGAAAGATTTTGCCTTCATTCATGAAAAATTGAATTGTATCTTCCGCGTCAATGAAAGTGATATCGATCGGGAGAATTTTCAAAACTGCTTCGAGCTGACGAATCGAGATTTCTCCAGTCGGCAGTTTGATTTTTCCATCGAGCATTCCATGCGCAATATAATCAGCGGGCGGCTCGAATGTTTTTTCGAATAATCGATCCTGCGCCTGCTCCCAAACTTCACCAGCTGCCCATCGAATCACTTCATCCTCTTTGATGAATGAGAATCCATATTCAAACATGTCTCGATAAATCACGAGCCAATCTTCCTGCGATAAAAATTGCAGTGATACTGGGAAAAAGACTCGCTCCTCTCGAGAAATCATGTCTCGAATTTTTGCAAATACATCCTCGACTCGAGTCTTTCTGAATTCCGCGATCTCGTCCGAAGTGTGAATCGAATCTGAATCAAAAAATCTCGAAACATCTCTCGCAAGATTTTTCACATCTCGTTTGATTTCATCATCGCGATCCCACATCACAGTTGAAGGTCCAGTGAATCCATTCCGATACAGCACCGGCATCACTAAACCTTCCTTTTTCATGTAATGCTTCCGAACTGCGTTGAGTTCCATGAATTTTTTTGGAAGTGCCTCGAAATTTCCGAGATCCCAAGTCGTCTCGATGCTCTGGAGAAATTTTTCGATCGCTTGATTTTCATCGTTCAAAGTTTGAATTGGATGTCCCGCGGCGAGTGTGTGAGTAATTGGCGCGGAGATCTTGGCAAGTTCCCCATGCCATTCGAAAAAGATATGCAGATCTTTCGGGGAAATTCCACGATCGAGCAGAATTTGTTCCGAATGCATGATGACTGCATGCTCAGAATCGCGAAATCGATCGATAAAATCATTCCTCACCGATTTTTCATCCTCACCATTTTTGATTCGATCGAGAAGCGACTGGATGAAATTCGCATTCTCGATTGCATTTGAATCCGGTTTCTGATTTTCCATGGAATCCCGTCCTTTCTAAACACTTTCTAAAAATTTTTCATTTATCAATCAAAAAAATCTCTATAATATATAGAGGATAATTTCTAAAATTGTAAAATTCCCTTCCGAGGTTATCAAATGATTTTCGAGCCGATTCTACCACATTCATAATTGGAAGGAAATTTTGGAAGGATGTAGAAAATTTGAGCACAAATACTTCAGATCAAAACGGATTTTCGCGTCGGGATTTTTTGCGTCTGACATTTTCGCTGGCAGTTGGAACTCTGCTCGTCCCGACCGATCTCGTCGAAGCAAAAAGAAAATCAAAGACTGTCGAAGAAGTTAGTGAATCTCCGGACGTTATCACTTCGCTAAACGATGTTGGTAAAAAGCCGAAGAAACTGCGCACGACTTCTCAAATCGAAGCAGCTCCAAAACCGACTCAAGTTGGAGTTTTGCAGGGAACTCAATTCAAAATTCTCGATCCAAATCTCACATTCCGAAGTCAGCTGCAAACTCGACGCCGCACCGATGGAATCATTCTTCATCACATCGGCGGCTCAGATAAAGAAGTTTCCGCGGCGACAGTTCATCAATGGCATTTGAGAAATGGCTGGCATGGAATCGGTTATCATTTCATGGTGCATAAAGATGGCACGATTGAGCGTGGACGTCCTCTCAATAAAACTGGCGCACATTGCAGCGGTGAAAATGATCATACGATCGGCGTAAATATTGTCGGGAATTTCCAATATGCCCGCCCGACTGCTGAACAGATTCTCGCGGCAGAAATTCTTTTGTCGAATCTTTGCACCATGTATCGTCTGCAGCCAGGCATGACGACGATTTTTGGACATCGCGATTTCAATCGAACTGAATGCCCTGGCGGAAATTTCTATTCAGTCATTCCAGAATTGATCGATCGTACCAAAGTTCGGATCGAGCAATACAAGGAGATCAATGAAAAACTTCGTGACGGAAAATAAATTTATACTGATTGAACGGAATTAGTATAAATTTTGTGGAAGGAGGCGGCGATTGTGCGATATCGTTGGTTTGATAAAGATGACAAGCGTCGATTTTTGAATGACGCACTTCGAGAAAATCTTCGAGAACAATACGGCTTGAATGCTCCTCGAAAAATTACTCGCGGCGAATTTTCCGGATTGTTAATTGCAATCGTCGCCCTCTGCTACGGCTATGCAGTTGACGATCTTCCATTAATGTTCGCGTCAATATCGCTGATTGTATTTTTCGCTCGACCATTGGCTTATCATTTCATGGCTGAACGCGGAAGATCAATTGCAAACGCGATGCAGGGATTTTCAATTGCATTATTCCTCGGAGCTCTAGCAATGGTAATTTTCTGAAAAACTCGAGATCGATTCGGAATTTTTATTTTAAGTTTTGAATTCGGAAGGATCGATTTGGATTTTTTCTGAAATTTGATCAAACTTTTTGAGGGAACTTGAAGGAATAAAATTAAATCTGTAGAAATCTTTCGTTAAAAATTCAAACAATTTCGCTCGACTCAAAAAAAAACTCAAAATCAGCAGGGGGGATTTAAATGAAGAGGACTGAATGTCTCGCGATGATCTTAGCTGGTGGGCAAGGCTCACGTCTCAAGGCTCTCACCAAAACCGTGGCGAAACCTGCAGTTCCATTCGGCGGCAAATATCGTATTATCGATTTTCCGCTTTCCAATTGCGTCAACTCCGGAATCACTACAGTCGGCGTGTTGACTCAATATCGTCCGTTTGAACTTCACAAATATCTCGGCTCAGGTTCAGCATGGGATCTCGATCGCAATGGCGGTGGAGTGTTCGTGCTGCCGCCATATGCTCGTGAGAATGAGCAGGCTGATTGGTACAGCGGAACGGCTGACGCTATTGGACAGAATTTGAATTTCATCGATTTGATCGATCCGGATTATGTCTTGATCCTTTCCGGCGATCATATTTACACGATGGATTATTCATGGATGCTCGAATCGCATAAGATGAATAAAGCCGATGCAACGATTGGCGTTTTTGAAGTTCCATGGGAAGAAGCTCCTCGCTTTGGAATCATGGCAACTGAAAAAGAAACCGGTCGAATCACTGAATTCGCTGAAAAACCAAAAGAACCAAAATCCAATCTTGCATCGATGGGAATTTATATCTTCTCCAAACCATTCCTCAAAAAATATCTCGAAGAAGATACTCAAAATCCAAATTCATCGCATGACTTCGGCAAAGATCTGATTCCGAAGATGTTGAACGATGGAGCTCGACTCTTCTCCTATGCTTTCGATGGATATTGGAAAGATGTCGGAACGATCGAGAGTCTCTGGCAGGCGAATATGGATCTTCTGCAAGATACTCCTCCATTCGAAATCAATGGCGATTGGAAAATTTATTCGTCGAATCCCTCGATGCCTCCTCATTACATCGGCGCAGATGCAGCAGTCAAACGCTCAATGATTTCCGAAGGCGCAAAGATCCTCGGCGAAGTCGATCATTCGATCATTTTCCAGGATGTCAAAATTGGTAAAGGCGCGAAAGTTACCAATTCAGTGATTTTCCCCTCGACAGTCATCGAAGACGGCGCAGTTGTTGATCATGCGATTATCGCTCAAGAAGTTGTGATCAAAGCTGGAGCGCATGTCGAAGGCAAAGAAGAAGAAATCACCGTTGTCGCTGAAAATGAAGTCGTCAACGCGTAACAAATCTGAAAGGAAACGAGGTGTTTGAAATATGAAGTCAGTCCTGGGAATTTTAAATATGCAGGAAAAAAATGATCTCATCCGCGATTTGACAGCAGCTCGCGCGGTTGAGGCTCTTCCATTCGCAGGTCGCTATCGTCTCCTCGACTTCTCGCTATCGAGCATGGTCAACTCTCGAATCACAAGCGTCGGCGTCATGCTCCCAGATTGGAGTCGCTCAGTCCTCGACCATATTCGCTCCGGTAAAGATTGGGATTTGGCACGCCGTCGCGGTGGATTGGCTTATCTCCCCGCGTCAATCGATCGCAGTGATTCACGCGTTGGAGATTTGAAAGATCTGTATTTCAATCTCGATTATGTCGAATTCGGCGATAAAAAATATGTCCTCCTCGCAAATGCTTCATTCGTCTACAACATCGATTTCACTAACGTCTTGAAATTCTTGCAGGATAATTCCGGCGATATCGCGATTGTCTATTACACCGCAAAAGAAGATGCCGCTGGTAAAAATGTTGTCCTCGAGACTAGCACAAATGGAATCGTGACAGATATCGCGGAAGCATCTTCAGTCAAAAAAGATACAAAAGTCGCGATGGGCGCATATTTGATGCCAGTTCCGACCTTTGCATACATCGTTCGCTCGACTTATGAACGCGGCGGCACTGATTTCCTCGTCGATGGAATCATTCGTCACGCCGGCGAATATAAAATCATGGGCTATGGTCATGATGGTTATGTCGCGCATGTCGATTCTACCGATGCATATTACAAAGCGAATCGTGACATGCTCAATCCTGCAACTTGGGAAGAACTCTTCATGGGATCGCGCACGATTTACACTCGCGTTAAAGATGAAGTTCCAGTTCAATACAAAGACACTGCGTCAGTCAAAAATTCACTCGTCGCAAACGGCTGTATCATTCGCGGTGAAGTCGAGAATTCAGTTATCTTCCGCGGAGTTACTGTCGGCAAAGGCGCAAAAGTCAAAGATTGCATCCTCATGCAGCGCGCAGATGTTCAAGATGGTGCGCTCCTTGAAAATGTTATCTGCGACAAAAATGTCATTATCACGAAGAATAAGTGGCTCAAAGGAGCTAAAACTTATCCTTACATCGTCACGAAGAATATCATGATCTGATTTCAATTCGTTCGAACACGAAGAGCCGCTGTCTCGAATCCCGATAGGAAGGCAGCGGCTTTTTGTGTGATAAATATCTAACTCCTAATTTCAAGACGAAAGGAGAGTGTCTTATTTGATCAAAGACAATCCAGCAAAAAAATCTGCACGTGAACGCGACAAGGAATTTGAAAAGCTCAAGGAGAATCTCAAAGCTCGATTCGTTAATTCCGCCCACATCTTATTCGGAAGAGATGTTCACGAGCTCCCGATGAATGAGATTTATAAGACTGTCGCGGCAGTCGCAAAACAAATCATCTCAGAAAACTGGATCAAAACGAACAAGGCTTACATGGATCGAGAGGAAAAACAGGTTTACTATTTCTCAATTGAATTTCTGATGGGACGCTTGCTCAAATCGAATCTGATCAATCTCGGAATCGAAGAGGCAGTCTCGGAAGTTTTGGAGGATCTCGATCTGGATCTTCTCGAAGTTTATGAGGAAGAGCCGGATGCAGGTCTCGGAAATGGCGGTCTCGGAAGACTTGCTGCATGTTTCATCGATTCAATGGCAGCGCACAGACTTCCAGGACATGGCTGCAGCATTCGTTATCAATATGGACTTTTCGAGCAGAAAATCGTTCAAGGACAGCAGGTCGAGATTCCTGATAACTGGCTGCGCGATGGATTTGCATGGGAATATCGCAAGCCGGATAAATCGATCGATGTCAAATTCTACGGCAATGCATACATGAAGGAACAAGAGGATGGCTCGCTGAAACTCGTTCATGAAAACACGATGACAGTCATGGCGATTCCGTATGATGTTCCAATCGTCGGCTATCACAATCGCACAGTCAACAATCTGCGTCTGTGGAATGCTGAAGTTAATCGCGATTTCTCTGATTATGGACGTTTAACTCAAGATCAAATGCGCGCAAAACAGGAATATCGCAATTTCGTCGAGAGCATCACCGGATATCTTTATCCTGATGATTCAACTTTCGATGGACGCCGCATGCGTTTGATTCAAGAATACTTCTTAGTGAGTGCTGGAGTTCAATCGATCGTTCGTCACTTCAAACTGACAAAGATGAATCTCCATGATTTCGCCAAGAAGATCGCGATTCATATCAACGACACACATCCAGCTCTCTGCGTTGCTGAATTGATGAGAATTTTCGTCGATCAAGAGGGATTCGAGTGGAATGAAGCATGGGCGATCACTAAAAACACTGTCGCCTATACAAATCACACGATCATGCCTGAAGCTCTCGAACGCTGGCCAGTCGATATGTTCAAAGAGCTCCTCCCGCGTGTCTACATGATTATCGATGAAATCAATCGCCGTCATCTCGATGATGTTCGTGCCCGCTATCCAAAGAATGATGAAAAACTTCGTGCGCTGTCGATTATCGAGGCAGGCGAAGTTCACATGGCTAGACTTGCGATCGTCGGATCCCATTCAGTCAACGGCGTCGCAAAAATCCATTCAGATATTTTGAAATCGACAACTCTCCATGACTTTTATGAATATAGTCCGAGAATGTTCAACAATAAGACGAATGGAATCACACATCGCCGCTGGCTGATGGGCGCAAATCCTGAACTTGCGGATTTGATCGACGAGGCAATTTCTTCGAGACGCTGGCATAGACATCCAGAACAGCTAGATCTCTTGAATGAATCAGTTGACGATCGAACATTCTTGAAAAATCTCGGCGCAATCAAACATCTTCGCAAATCGGATCTCGCAAATTACATTCTCAAACACAACGGATTAAGCGTCAATCCAGATACGATCTTCGATATTCAAGTCAAGCGAATCCATTCATATAAACGCCAGCTCATGAATATCATGCATATCATGTGGCAATATCACAAACTCCAGACAGATCCGAGTTACAAGATGATTCCGACAACATATTTCTTCGGTGGAAAAGCTGCTCCTGGATATTTTATCGCTAAAGAGACGATTCGTCTGATCAATGCAGTCGCGGATCGAGTCAACAATGATAAGAAATTCAAAGAAATGATGAATGTTGTTTTCATCGAGAATTTTGGAGTTTCAATCGGTGAAATTGTCTATCCTGCGGCAGATGTTTCCGAACAAATCTCGACTGCATCGAAAGAAGCGTCTGGAACTGGAAACATGAAATTCATGATGAACGGTGCGATCACTCTCGGAACTCTTGATGGCGCGAATGTTGAAATTCGAGACGCTGTTGGCGATGAAAACATCGTGATTTTCGGTTTGAAGGCTGGAGAAGTTCTCAACTTCTACGCAACTGGTGACTATTCCGCATGGAATGAATATAATTCTAATGAGAATGTTAAGATTGTCATGAATCAACTTCGCGATGGAGCTTATGGAAACTTCCGTTCGCTCTATGATTATTTCCTCCAAGGCAACGATGAATTCTTCATTCTCAAAGACTTCAATGCATACATCGATGCGCATGAGCAAATCATGGCGCGTTATCAAGATTCGTTCGCATGGATGCGTTCCGCGGCGATCAACATCGCAAATTCCGGACGATTCTCTTCTGATAGAACGATTGACGAGTATGCAAATGAAATCTGGCAGATTCATCCGGTTATGATCGACTAATTTCAGTCGTCGTTTCAGATCAAAAATATTAAGAAAGGGGAAAGTTACGAATCGGTTTCGTAGCGGAAAATATCTATGAAAACTTCAAACATGGCGGATTATGATATTTATCTCTTCCATCAAGGAACAAATTTCCATGCGTATGAGATGCTCGGCGCGCATTTCATTGAGCAGGAGGGTAAACAGGGAGTCAGATTTGCAGTTTGGGCACCGAATGCAAAATCGATCTCCGTTGTCGGCGATTTCAATGGATGGGATACTCGCGTCAACACAATGATTCGTCAAAATGATGGCGAGATCTGGGTCACATTCATCGAGGGATTGAAGGTCGGCGAAATCTACAAATATGCGATCGAACCTCAGTGGGGCGGTCCTCACATCATGAAGGCTGATCCATATGGATTCTATGCAGAGAAAAAACCGAACACTGCAAGCCGTCTCTACAAACTCGAGGATTATGAATGGAAAGATCAAGAGTGGGAAGAGGAGAAAAAGCGTGGAACTTCATACACGAAGCCGATGCTGATTTATGAAGTTCATGCGGGATCTTGGCGCCGCACTCTCGATGGCGAATATCTTTCCTATCGCGATTTGGCGGATCAATTGATCAAATACGTCAAAGAAATGAATTACACTCACATCGAATTCATGCCTTTGACGGAGCATCCATTCGATGGATCTTGGGGATATCAGACGACTGGTTATTATGCAGTGACTTCGCGTTATGGCGAACCGAATGATTTCCGTTATTTCATCGAGCAGGCTCATAAAAATGGAATCGGCGTCATCATGGACTGGGTGCCGGGACATTTCTGCAAAGATAATCAAGGACTTCGTGAATTCGACGGCAAAAATCTCTATGAATCTGACAATCCACAGCTTTCTGACAATAAAGGTTGGGGAACAATCAACTTCGATTATGGTCGCACTGAAGTTCAATCATTCTTGATTTCCAACGCGCTGTTCTGGTTCGAGGAATATCACATCGACGGTTTGAGAATTGACGGCGTTGCGAATATGCTCTATCTCAACTTCGGACGTGAAGATGGTGAGTGGACTCCGAATAAATATGGCGATACTGGAAACCTCGAAGCAATGGATTTCATCAAAAAACTCAATGAAACGATCTTCAAATATCATCCGCAGGCTCTCATGATCGCGGAAGAATCAACTGCATGGCCTTTGATTTCGAAACCAGTTTACATGGGCGGCATGGGATTCAATTACAAATGGAACATGGGCTGGATGAATGACATGCTCAAATACACGAGCCTTGATCCAATCTATCGCAAATGGAATCATGACAAAGTCACATTCTCCTTCATGTATGCATTCAGCGAGAATTTCGTCCTCCCGCTTTCTCATGACGAAGTTGTCCATGGAAAATGCTCGCTCATCAGCAAAATGCCTGGCGATTATTGGCAGAAATTCGCAGGACTTCGCACATTCTTCGGCTATTGGATGGCTCATCCAGGCAAAAAATTGCTCTTCATGGGCGGCGAATTCGGGCAATTCATCGAATGGAATGAAAATGACTCGCTTGATTGGCATCTCGTGCAGCAATATGACATGCATACAAAGATGGAAGCATATTCCAAAGCTCTCAACAAATTCTACGTCGATCACAAAGCGTTCTGGGAAGTCGATTTCGATTGGAATGGATTCCAGTGGATTGACTGCAATGATAACGTCGATTCGATCGTTTCATTCATTCGCAAGGCACAGGATTCCGAGGATTACATCATCGCAGTCTGCAATTTCACGCCGGAAGTTCGTCACGATTATCGAATTGGCGTTCCGAACAAAGGCGCGTATGTTGAGATCTTCAATTCCGATGCTGTTGAATTCGGCGGTAGCGGCGTTCTCAACGAAGGAGATCTCCCGACCGAGGATTATGGCTGGCATGGATTCGAGCAGTCGATTCGATTCACTGTCCCGCCACTCGCAACTTGCTATTTCGTGCTGAAGAAAAAATAATTCCGCTCGATTTTTCACAAAATATCTGCAAACATGTCTCTCGTGTGAAACTGCATGAGAGGCATGTTTCGAATTTTTGATTAGGAGGAAAGGATTTTATGAAGGTTCTATATGTCGCCTCTGAAGCGATTCCGTTCGTAAAAACTGGCGGGCTTGCAGATGTCGCGGGCACACTTCCAAAAGCTCTCGTTCAAGAGGGAGTCGATTGCCGAGTTGTTCTTCCAAAATATGGCGCGATCAAAGAAGAAATTCGCAATCAAATGAAACATATTTACGACGGTGCGATCAATGTTTCGTGGAGATCCAAATTCGTCGGCGTCGATGAGTATGAACTCGATGGAGTCAAATATTATTTCATCGACAACGAGGAATATTTCTATCGCGAAGGCTTTTATGGTTATGATGATGACGCTGAGAGATTTTCATTCTTCTGCCGCGCGGTGCTGAATCTTCTGCCGGCGATTGATTTCTTCCCAGATGTTATCAACGCGAATGACTGGCATGCTGCGCTCGTCCCAGTGTTCCTGAAGCTCGAGCATATGGGCGATGATCGTTATTCCAGAATCAAAACGATGCTCACGATTCACAATCTGAAGTATCAAGGAGTTTTTGGGAAAAATGTCATGGGCGATGTCCTTGGTCTCGATTGGAAATATTTCAACAACGGCGATCTCGAATTCTATGACGCAGTGAATTTCATGAAGGGCGGAATCATTTATTCTGATTATGTTTCCACCGTCTCGAAAACTTATGCGCAGGAGATTCAGTATGAATATTTCGGCGAGCATCTCGATGGACTGCTCAGATCCCGCCGCGATACTCTCTTTGGAATTGTCAACGGAATCAGTTATGATCAATACAATCCGGAGACAGACAAAAATCTCTTTGTGAATTACAATTCGTCGAATTCATATGAGCGCAAATGTGATAACAAAGTCAAACTGCAGGAGCTCCTTGGACTTCCGCAGGCAAGAAAGACGCCAATGGTTTCGATGGTCACTCGTCTCGTCGCAGCGAAAGGCATGGATCTCGTCGTGCGCATGATGGATGAATTGCTCCAGCATGAAGATTTCCAATTCGTCATTCTCGGAACGGGCGACAAAGTTTATGAGGATTGGTTCAAAGGTTTGCAGTGGAGATTCCCGAGCAAAGTTTCATCGAATATTCGTTTTGATTACACACTCGCACAGAGAATTTATGCATCGTCTGATATCTTCCTTATGCCGTCGAATTATGAACCTTGCGGAATTGGTCAGCTCATTGCACTTCGTTATGGCGCGATTCCAGTTGTCCGTGAGACTGGCGGTTTGAAAGATACAGTTCAGCAGTATGACAAATATTCGAACACTGGAAACGGATTTGTCTTCTCGAATTACAACGCGCATGAAATGATGTATGCATTGAAACGTGCGCTGTCGAATTATGGCAATTACGAGATCTGGTCGAAGATCGAGAAAAATGCAATGGAAGCGGATTATTCATGGAAAGAATCTGCACGCGAATATAAAGAGCTCTATCAACGTTTGATCGGCGGTTAATCGATTTTCAAAATTTGATTCACAAATAAAAAAGAGATCCCTCGATTTCCAAACGGAAGTCGGGGGATCTTTTTTCATTTCCGTTGTAAAATATAGAAAAAATTTTTTCGAGGAGTGATTCGATGCCAAATTTAAATTTCGTTGGAAAATCGAAAGTTGTGAATCATCATCGCGAGATTTCATTCAGATTTTTAGAAAAGAAATATGGATCGAGTGAGAACATGATCATTCATGGCGATAATCTTCTAGCACTTCGATCATTACTTGCAACACATCGCGGAAAGATCAAATGTATCTACATCGATCCGCCATATAACACTGGAAACGAAGGATGGATCTATAACGATAATGTAAATGATCCAGAAATCAAAACATGGATCGGAAAAGTTGTTGGCGATGAAGAGACAGATTTGAATCGTCATGATAAATGGTTATGCATGATGTATCCTCGACTTCGATTGTTGCATGAATTGTTGAGTGATGATGGTGTGATTTTTATCTCGATCGATGATAATGAGCAAGCGAATCTCAAATTGATCTGCGATGAAATTTTTGGAAGGATCAATTTTGTCGGAGCGATTCCATGGAGAAAAAGAGTTTCAAAATCTGATGTGCCTCATGGAATCTCTCAAGATTTCGAATATGTAATGTGTTATGCGAAAAAAGATTTTCAAGCAGGCAGAAGAATCGATCGAAAATATTTTGAATCGGAAGATTTTCCTGGAAGACCATGGCGCACTGCAACTCTAACAAAGCAGACAACTGCTGCTGAACGTCCGAACAGTTTTTTTTCATTGATCAATCCAAAAAATGGTGATGAATATCCGGCAAATCCAAATCGAACTTGGTGTATCACGAAAGAAACATTTCAACAATATTACGATCAAGACAAGATCATTTTTCCAGGCGATTATGACTTTCTCAAAATCTCGAAACCTGTCATGCGATATTGGAAATCTGACGACGAAAAAAAAGCTGGTATCAATTTTGGATTGACTGCCGCGAGCACATATTTACCTCCGGAAGTTGGAATGACTCAAAACGGAACGAAAGAGATCATGGAAATTTTTGGAGAGAAAGCATTCAATTTTCCAAAGCCCTCGACATTGATTCGACATCTGATCGGAATTGCGACGATCACTTCGCCCAATTCAATAATTCTCGATGCATTTGCAGGATCTGGAACGACTGGGCAAGCTGTTGTTGAATTGAATCGAGAGGATCAAGGATCGAGAAAATTCATTTTGATCGAATCCATGGATTATTGTGAATCGATAACAGCTGAAAGAGTTCGTCGAGTTGGTGGAGATTTTTCATTTTATGAATTAGGAGATCCAATTTTCATCGAGGATCAATTGAATCCAGATCTATCGAGAGATCAATTCCGTCGATATTTATTTTATTCGGAAACAAAAAAAGAGATCCCACCAATGAATCCCGATGAATCAACTCTTCTCGGAATTCATGATGGAATCGCTTATCATTTGTTCGATTCAGTTTTGGATTTTAACTCGCTGAATCAGATCAAAACAAGATCGAATGGATATGTAATTTTTGCGGAATCATGCATAATATCTCAAGAAACGCGCGATCAATTCAAAATCTACTTCAGAAAAATTCCGCGCGATATTCGAAAAATTTGATCAAAAAACTCCCGACAGATCAAAAATCTATCGGGAGTCTTTTTTATAGTGTCGTCAATGTGAATTCGATTGGATCTTCCAAAAAATATTTTCCGAATCGCGCCGGAATGAAAATCACATCGTCAGTTTCAATCGGCAATTTCTCGATCTTCTTTTCGAAAAGACATCGATCGCTGTTTTGATCTCCATCACATTTTTGAACCATATGCTCAAAACTCAAATTCGTTTCGCCATCGAGAATTTTGATCAAATGAAAACTCTCGGCATTCGATGAAAGATCAACTCTTCCAGTTGTATCGAAATGCATGATTGTAAAATTTTCGCTCGATAGAATCTCGACTTTCGCGTTAGGAATGAAATTCAAAATTGCGATTGGATTTGTTTCGAGATCGATCTCCGGAATTTTTAATTCAGATTCAGATTTCGATTTTTTTCCGAGAATCTTTTGTAAATCTAAATCTCGAAGATTTTTTCCTGATGATTCGCCATTCAAAATTTGAAATTCCGAATCAATTTTCATTGGATATTTCATGCCAAAAGTCTCCGAGCCTGTTCAGCGATATTTTCAATCGTGATTCCATTCTTCGCCAACAGTCTTTCATACGGCGCAGATTCTCCAAATCGATCTGGAATTCCGATTCGCTTAACTTTTCCGCGGCCGAGTTCAGCGACAACTTCACAAACTGCAGTTCCCAAGCCGTTGATAATGTTGTGATCTTCCACCGTGACAATTTTGCCGATTTCGTCAATCGCGCGAATTACTGCATCAACATCGAGCGGCTTAATCGTATGCATATCAAGAAGTCGAGCTTTGATTCCTTCGCGAGCCAATTCATCGGCGGCTTTCAATGCAATTCGAACGGTGTCGCCATTCGCGATAATCGCAACATCGTTTCCATCGCGGAGTTGAATCGATTTTCCAATCTCGAAAGTCTGCTTTTCATCGTAAATCACATCGATAGCGTCGCGAGTGAATCGAAGGAAAACTGGTCCATCGAATTCCGCCGCAGCTCTGACTAATCGACGCGCCGACCAATAATCCGCAGGCATTATCACTGTCATATTTGGAATCGTTCGAAGAACTCCCATATCTTCGACGGCTTGGTGAGATGCTCCATCACTTGCAGGAGTCAAGCCGCCGTGAGATCCTGCGAATTTCACGTTGAGTCGAGGATAACAGACTTCCTGGCGAATCATTTCGAGCATTCGAGTTGATTCGAAAATTGCATAAGTCGCGACGAATGGAATTTTTCCGCATGTTGCAAGTCCTGCCGCGATTCCAGCTGCATTTTGCTCCGCGATTCCTACATTAATATGCTGTTTCGGAAACGTTTTGGAAAATTCAGTTGTCTTGCATGATTTTCCCAAATCTGCATCGATTACGTAGATATTTGGATTCTCTTTGCCAAGCTCGATAATCTCTTCGGCAAATCCCATGCGCGTTGCGATTTTTTCAACGTCACTCATTGTTCATCAGCCTCCAACGCCAAGATTTCATCGATTGAATCGAGCTCTTGAATCGCTTCTTCAAATTCATCCTGCTTCGGTGCGATTCCATGCCAGCCGCCGATGTTTTCCATGAATTCGACGCCGCGCCCTTTGATTGTCTGTCCGACGATACATTTTGGACGATGCGATTTTCTCCGCAGTCGAACTGTGTCGAGCGTTCTGACAATTTGATCCATATTGTGTCCATCGATTTTGTAAACTTCAAAACCGAACGCCTTGAATTTATCACCGAGATCGAGAGTCGGCATGACTTCGTCAGTCGTTCCATCGATTTGCAAATTGTTATTATCAACAAAGACGACGAGATTATCGAGCTCATATTTATTTGCAGTTTGAGCCGCTTCCCAAATCTCGCCCTCTTGACATTCACCATCACCTAGAACTGCGAAAACTCGATAATTTTTTCCATCGCGTTTTCCAGCGATCGCCATTCCAACTGCGCATGCTAATCCCTGCCCGAGAGATCCAGTCGGAATATCGATTCCAGGGCAAACCATGCTTGGATGTCCCTGCAAAAATGATCCCTCCTGCCGCAATGTGTGAATCAATTCTTCATCGAAAAATCCACGTTTTGCGAGCGCAGCATATAACACTGGACAAACATGTCCCTTTGATAAAACGAATCGGTCGCGATCTTCCCATTTTGGATTTTGCGGATCAACTCGAATTTCGCGGAAATAAACTGCCGCGATATAATCTGCCGCTGACAGACTTCCGCCCGGATGTCCAGATTTCGCTTCGTAGATCATCGTGACGACTTTTTTGCGCAAATCGTTCGCGATTAATTTGAGCTCGTGAACTGTCGTCCGTTTTTTGAGTTGCAAAATTATCACCCTTTCCAAAGACTTCGAAGGAGATTTCGTCGCGATTGTTGAAAAACCTTTCAGAATTTTTTTGAGGTGATGGCATGAGAAAATTTTCGCTCGATATTCTGCTTTTCGCAACAATGCTTTATTTGATGTGTTATCGATTTGTCCCAAGATTCCCGCATGAATTGCTCGGAACTCTCATCTTGATAATGTTGGGAATTCATATTTATTGGGATCGCAAAGCGTTTCGATGGAATTTTTTAAACTCGATTCTGATTTTGACTTTTGCAATTTCAATCGTCTCGGGAATTTTATTGAGTCACGAGCTGTTTCGAGACTTGATCGATGGAGCATTTCGAAAAAATATACTCGTTCACAAACTTCATTCATCGATTCCATATTTCGCAATGATCTTTTCTGGATTTCATCTCGGAAAAAATTTGTGGTTCAAACTTCCAATTCCGATCTGCGGAATTTTGATCGCTTCGGGAATTTGGGGATCGATC
Source organism: Selenomonadaceae bacterium (assembly GCA_017484005.1). Taxonomy (GTDB): domain Bacteria; phylum Bacillota; class Negativicutes; order Selenomonadales; family Selenomonadaceae; genus Quinella. The sequence continues at coordinate 42,272 of JAFUTY010000054.1, forward strand.
CAAAACTCTTTACTAAATCATTTGATTTTCGAGAGAGTTCATCATGCTGAAAGACATCCAGATTTTTCGATTGAGCTTTTTCTCTCGATTCTCACGATGTATTTAATGTTTGTCGCGATTGGATATCTGTGGAAAATTCGAAGGAGGCTGAGATCATGAAAATCGTCGTTATCACAAGCAGTCCACGATCGAAAAAGAAATCAACATCGGAATTTCTCGCGGAAAAATTTATCGAGGGCGCGGAATCGAATGGACATGAAATTTTTCGATTCGATGCGGGACACTCCGAGATAAATCCATGCCGTGGATGCGATTATTGCGGAATGGATGGAGACTGCGCTATCAAAGACGATATTTCCAAAAATCTCACGGCGAAATTGGTTGAATGTGATTTGATTGTCCTCACGACACCACTCTATTATTTTGGAGTCTCGGCGCAATTGAAAATCGTGATCGATCGATTTTATGCTCGGACTGGACGAATCAGTGGAAAAAAATCGATTCTCATTGCGACGGCATGGAATTCTGATTCGTGGACAATGCAGGCTCTTGATCAATATTATCAGACGCTCGTGCGATACATGCGCTGGCAAAATCTCGGCGCGATTTATGCTGTCGGCTGTGGATATCGAGACGCGGTCGAGAGATCAAAATTTGTAGATCAAGCATTGAAACTCGGCAAATCGATCTAAATTCGATCAAATTCCCTCGCCATCGAGTCCTGTGAATCTCTGCATTTCCGTACGTTCCAACTGAATTCGATTTTTTGTGACTTTCACGACAAGTCTTCCAAATTGCAGACTTGAAAATTCTTTCCGAATTCGATCCGCGATCGATTTTTTCTGCGATTCAGTCAAATTCGATTCATCACGTTCAGACTTCCAATCAGATATTCGCAATTTTTGAAGTCGATCGATCTGCATCAAAAATCCATCTTGCGAAATCAAAACTAGCTCACCAGAATTCAATTTTCCCAATTCATCGAGCACAAACTTCATGACTTCATCGGGAATTTCGCCGGCATGTAATTTCACCAAAAATTTCTCCTTTCGCAAAAAAAGATCCGAGGATCAATCGATCTTCGGATCTCTTTTTATTAGTGGATCAAACGTCACGTTTGTTACTCGTTTGAGACTGTCGTTCCAATATCTTCACCGAGTGCCGCTCGATAAATATTTTCGTACGGATCGATGTTGAAAACTACGAGAGGAATTTTGTTATCCATGCAAAGACTCGTCGCGGTTGAATCCATGACTTGCAAGCCGCGATTCAAAATGTCGATGTATTGAATTCGAGCGAATTTTCGAGCGCGGGGATTTCGATTTGGATCTGCGTCGTAAATTCCATCAGTGCCTTTTTTCGCCATCAAAATCACATCGGCTTCAATTTCAGCGGCGCGAAGTGCAGCAGTTGTATCGGTTGAAAAATATGGATTTCCAGTTCCTGCACCAAATATCACGATTCGATTTTTTTCCAAATGACGAATCGCTTTGCGACGAATGTACAACTCTGCAACTTGACGCATTTCGATAGCAGTTTGAACGCGAGTTGCAACTCCCAATTTTTCGAGAGAATCTTGAAGAGCTAACGCATTCATGACCGTCGCGAGCATTCCCATATAATCAGCCGAGGCGCGATCCATTCCCTGCGCAGATCCTGCCAATCCCCGCCAAATATTTCCTCCGCCGACAACAATCGCGACTTCCAATCCCTCGTCATGAACTCGCTTGACTTCTTTCGAAATGTCTTCGACGACGAAAGGATTGATTCCAAAATTTTGATCGCCCGCTAAAGATTCACCGCTGAGTTTCAAAACGACGCGTTGATATTTTCTCAAAAAAATTCCTCCCGAACATTTTATTCATGTCCCGCGATTGATTTTCCTACTTTCACGGCGAAAATGCAACCGTGATTAAAGTTTGAGCATCGACGATTTCTCCAGCGGATATCGATTGAGTATGAGCCCAGCCAGATCCCTCGGTTTTCAATCGCAAACCGACATTTTGAGCCAAGCTCGAAACTTCGCGAATCGATTTGCCGATGAAATTTGGAACTACAACTTTGCCTTCCGGAGCATTTTCATTGATCTCTTGAGATTGCATGATACTCGCGCGATCAGATCGCTTTTGAATTTTTGGAGCAGTCTCGCCAACTGTTTCATCCTCATACTCGAGATTTGCGATTTCTTCATTTGTCGGCTCGACATGCATGTATCGGAGAAGTTGGGAAAAAATCGATCCGGCAACTGGCGCAGCGATTTGTCCTCCGTAGAAATTTCCCTGCGGCTCGTCAATCATAACTAACACCGTGATTCGAGGATTTTCAACCGGCGCGAATCCACAGAATGACGCGATATAACTTCCTTCCATGTATCCAGTTCCATCGTCATTGATTTTTTGAGCCGTTCCAGTTTTTCCAGCGATTCGATATCCCTTGACTGCAGCCTTTCGCCCGCCTCCAGTTGCAACGACCTGCTCGAGCATTCCTGCCAATGTTTTATCTGTCGCCGAATCGATTGTCCGTCGAATCTCCTCGACTTGAGTCTCGCTGTAAATTGTTCCATCTGCATTTCGAATCGATTTAATGATGTGAGGTTTAAGAAGAATTCCATCATTTGCAATTGCAGCCATCGCTCTGACAAGTTGCAATGGAGTCACCGCGATTGATTGTCCGATTGCTGTCGTCGCGATATCTGAATCAGTCATAATTCCTGGATCTGGAAACAAAAGTCCATCTTCTTCGCCTGGCAATTCGATTCCAGTTTTTTCTCCGAATCCAAATTTCTTGGCATATTCCATCAATTTATCTGCACCGAGTCTCAATCCAATTTGCGCAAATCCAGTGTTGAGCGAAGATTTCATGACGTCGATGAATGTGACAGTTCCAAAACTCTCGCCATTCCAGTTTTGAATTCTTCTTCCGGAAACCATGACAAATCCCGGATCGACGAAAATCTGATTCGGCGTGACAACTCCTTCTTGCAATGCTGCCGCGGCAACTATCGCTTTGAAAGTCGATCCCGGCTCGTAAATCATATTGACCGATCGATTTTTCCAATCCTCGGGATCATAATCCAAAAATCGATTGGGATTGTATGACGGTCTCGACGCCATTGCGATAATCTCGCCGGTTTTTGGATCCATAACGATGCAGGTTATCGCGCGAGGATTGTTTGCCGCCATCGCTTTATCGAGTTCCTGTTCGACGATGAATTGTGCTGCCGCATCGATTGTCAATTGAATTGTCTTACAATATTCTCCCGAATATTTCCGGCGCAAAAAAATCGAATCAAGAATCGGGCGGGAGTGAGTATCTGTGACGAGACTCAATTCAGTGACTTCGCCCTTGATATATTGATCGTAAGTCTGCTCAACTCCATCGAGCCCAATATCATCTGTTCCGACGAATCCTATGACATTCGCCGCCAAGACATCGCTCGGATAATATCGCTTTGCCTCGTCGCGAAATCCTAAACACGTTGAATATTCCTTTTCGCGAATCAATTTTCGAACGGCCTCATACTCTGCATTCTCGAGCCGGCGTTTTATCCATACAAATCCACCGCCATAATCGATATCCTCTAAAATTTCCGATTCAGAAATTCCGAGGAGCGGTGCAAGATCTGCCGCAATTTGATTCGGATCTTTGACGTGATTCGGATCGACAAACAGCGATTTTGTCATCGTGCTAACTGCCAATTCGCGACCGTTGCGATCCAGAATCGTTCCGCGAGGAGATTGAACTGAATACTGCTGCCCGACTTGAAATCTCATTCGTTCAGCTAATTCCTCGCCCATAACTAATTGAAGATATCCATATCGCAAAACGACAATCAATAACATCGCGAGGAGAACTATAACCATGTATCGAATTCGAACTTGAACTTGCGCACGATTATTGACAACTGGTTTTGAAACTGATTTTTCAATCGATTTTTCGTTCGGCATTTTCAATTTTGTCTCGGCGCATCAAGTCTAGTGCCAGTTTGCATGAGTGCAGTTTTGAGTCTGCCTTCAATCTCGAGCAGTTCCTTTTCAGCAGTCTTTCGACGTTCGCGACCCTCACGCTGAATTCTCACTGTCTCCTCAAGCGCAGAAATCAGATCCTCATTGACTTTTTTAACCGTCTCGACGTCAACAATTCCACGCTCATTTTCCTTTGCCGTCTCAACTGTATTCATTTTCAACATCTCGGCATTTCGTTTTAACAGATCATTTGTCGCGTTGGAAAGATCTCTCTGCATTTGCAAAGTTTCCTGCTGTCGCGATAATCCAAGTGCTAAAACGATCTGATTTTTCCAAAGCGGAATCGTGTGAAAGATCGCTGTTTGAACTCGATCTATCAAGACGCGATCATTATTTTGAATCATTCGAATCTGCGGCGCAGTTTGAATCGCGAGAGTTTTGCTGATTTTCAGATCGTGAATTTTTTTCTCGAATCGATCGACACTCTGCTCAAAATCTGCGACGACTTGAACTGCCATCGGATCTCCAGAATCCTGTGCCTGCTGACGAAGTCTCGGAAGTGTTGACGATCTCATCTCCTCGAGCTTCTCCTCGCCGGCTTGAATATAGAGCTGCAACTCCTTGAAATACGTCAGATTTTTCTCGTACATAGAATCAAACATCGCGACGTCTTCCATCAATTGAACTTTCGATCGCTCGAGCCCTGCTTGAATTCGCTCGATTTGCGTATTGACTTTTCCATATTCAACCATCATTTTCTCAGCTTTTTTCTTTGCGCCGCCGATTATTGGAAGTCGATCGAAAAATGATCCTTTGTCATTCGCTTTTGCATCGAAATCTTTGACATTCATGACAAGCTGTCCCAATAGATCTCCCGCTGGACCAGAATCTTTGACTCTAACTTTATCGAGAATTGCGTTTGAAAAATCGGCGAGCTCTTTTTGTGCTGGCGCGCCAAACGTCAAGGCGGAAGATGAATTTGTCATATCGATGCTATCTTTGATCTGCTCGACTCGTTTTTTCTCAGCCGGAGTTAGATTCTCGACTTTTCGAGTGACTGATTCGATTTCCTGCGCTGTATTTGTTTCGACAAGCGCGGTTGACTGTTGATCTGAATTTTGTTTTTTCTGCATTAAATCCGCGAGATTTATATCTGCCATTGAAATTTCCTCCTCTGAATTTAAAATCTCAAACCTAAATTTGATCTTTTAAATTTATACTCAAAATCGATTTCCAGTATAAATTTGATCAATCTTCATCGACGTATTGAATGTAAAAATCCTCGAGCGGCATGAAGATGTATCGAATTCCTTCCGCAATACTTATCCAAGTCGGAATACTTGTCCAACAGAAAAATAGATACATCACGCCTTGCAAATTTTTTCGCTGATAGAATTTATGTGCACCGAATGATCCAAAGAAAATCGCGAGGATTGACATGATCGATTTTTCTTTGATCGCTTTCATTCTTTCATGTTCAGTCAAAAATGTTCCTTGACGGCGGCGAATCAATCGACGATCTTCACGCAATGGTATCGATTGAATTCTTCGATTGTCACGCTCGATATGATCCATATTGTAATTTGTGATTCGACCTTGAGAAACATTTGCCCACTCGCGCTCCTCGATAACTTCCGGTTCGATTGGTTTTTGATCCTCACGTTCAAATTCATGCTCTGGATCTCCAAATTTTGGAACATCGCGAATCACTTTCTCCCGCTTGATTCCCTCAGCGTCCATCTGTTGATTCATGACTTCCAATTCCGCGTCAGTTGATAACATTTTTTCGCGAAGAAGTCTCTCGAATTGATCTGCATACGCCTCGTCAATTCCATAAAGCGTCGCTTTCATTCGATTTTTTTGATCCTCGACTCCCGCCGTCGTGAGTCCAGTTGATTCGAGATCGTGAAAGCTGTTGACTAAACTCAATGCTCGATCTTGATAATAATCGATGAATTTGTTTGCCGATGGAATTTTGTCCGGATATTTTTCGAGATACATCAGCATCGAATGAGCGACTTTCTGCATCTGTTTCAACTGCTCGACGACTTCTTGATCTCGAATTTTTTTCTGCATATCCTCAATCGCGTAATAATCTTTGACTGCTTTATCGAAACTTTCCTTGAGCATTGCAGCCTGTTCCGCGTCAAAATCTTTCAGCGAAATTGTTGGACGTCCTGGATTCATTCGATTGAAAATTTCTTTCGATGCAAACAGAGTTCCGCCGAGCAGCGATGCAATTCCGAGAATCGAAAATTCATCGAGGAGCGAGATACCTCCAAATGCAATTAAGAAAATCGATGCAATTAACGAGAAATAATTCATGATGATCCCTCTTTTTTTAGACAATTCTATTTTGTTGAGTCGCGAAAACTTTTGTTGTATTATACAGATTAAATTCAGACACTGGCAATTAAATCTAGAGCCTTCCGAATTTTTCTCGAGAGTTTAACAAATCAATTCATGGCTCGCAACAAACTCGATTCAAGCAATCTGCAGGATTTTTTTTTCAGTTGTAGAAAAATTTCCCTCGAAACATTGATAGAGTTTGAAAAAATTTCCAAAATCCATGGAGTGAAAAGTATGCAAAAAAGGAAGAATGATCTATGACAATCAACAGAGAAAACGATCTGGCGATCGGACAAGATTCTCCGCTCTATCATATTCGTCAATTCTTCGACGCAATTCAGCGCACAACGGACGAATATCTTTTCGTCGTAGATCTTTCAAGCGGGTTGACGCTCCTCTCAAATAATTTTGTGGAGGAATTCAATCTGCAGAGCAATGTTATCACCGACATCGATTCGCTCCTGATGGAAAATATTTATCCGGATGATCAAGAGCGATATGCAGAATCGATTCACAACATTTTAATCGAAAAAGTTTCTGATACATATGAGCTCGAATTTCGTCTGTTGAATCAAGACGGTGATTATGGCTGGGCGGAGTGTCGTGGATTCATTTCGCATGATAAAGATGGAAATGAAATCATGCGAACGGGAGTTGTCTCGAGACTTGATAAACGTCGGCATGCTGATGATGTCACGGGACTGCTCAATCGATTTTCATTGAGTCGTGCTTTGCGTCAAGAATTATCCTCGCCGGATTCTCACGGTGCAGTTGTCTCGGTTGGATTGGATAATTTCCATGTTATCAGTGAGACGTATGGATATCATTTTGCAGATATCGCTATGAAACAGATCGCTCAAAATATCTCGAATGTTTTGCCGCCGGATGTGAATCTCTACAAACTCGACGGCGATCAATTCGCGTTGATGTTGCCAGATGCAATGCCGGAAGAAATCGAGATCATTTTTGCGAGCATTCAGCTTTGTATGCGTGAGATTCGAAACGTCGAAGATACAATTTACTGCACTGCGTCCGCTGGAGCAGCATTCTATCCAACAGATGCAGACGATGAAATCACGATTCTCAAATACGCCGAGGCTGCAATGGAAATCGCTCGTCAGCAGGGCAGAGATCGAATCGTATTTTTCTCGCAGGAAACTTACGATCGCTGGCGATATGATACGAGCATGCAGTCATTAATGCAAAACTGTATCGCTAGAGGCTGCGAGGATTTCTTCTTATGTTTCCAACCGCAGGTCGATGCAAAAAATGGACATTTGATCGGTGCGGAAGCATTACTTCGCTGGCGAGATAAAGATGGATCGATCATTGCGCCGATGCAGTTTATCCCGATGCTTGAAAAATCTCGAATGATCATTCCGGTAGGTCACTGGATTGTCGAGCAGGCGTTTGCAGTTTGTAAAGAGTGGCAGGAATACATGCCGGATTTCCAAATGAGTATCAACATTTCGCTCTATCAACTCGAGGAGCACATGTTCTATCCATTTGTCAAAGATTGCCTCGATCGATATGGATTGCGTCCTGAAACGATCACTTTCGAATTGACAGAGTCGCAGTCAGTTTCAGATTGGGAATTCGTCAATCGGCAGTTCAATCAATTTCATCAGCTCGGAATCAAAATCGCAATGGATGATTTTGGCACAGGATATTCATCGCTCGGCTTTTTGAAAAATTTCTCATGCAATTTGATAAAGATCGATCGACTTTTTGTCCAGGACATTTTGACTGGCGCATTCGATCAAAATCTCGTGAAATATACGATCATGCTTTGTCATTCGATTGGCATGGAAGTTTGCATTGAAGGAGTCGAGGAGGAGGAGGCTTACATCTTCCTTCGCGATGAATGCAAGGCGGATATTATTCAAGGATTCTATTTTGGACGTCCGGAACGAAAGCAAGTATTTCTCCGACGTCTCAAGAGTTTAAAACGAAAGACGGGTTGAATCATAAGGCAGGCTCAATCGAGTCTGTCTTTTATTTTTGAATTTAGGAGGCAATATCTTTGGAAAAACAAATCGAGCAGATCAAGGAATCTGCGCTCGCGGCAATTCATGAATCGAAAAATTTGGTGGAACTCGATTCGATTCGCGTAAAATTTCTCGGAAAAAAATCTGAACTCGCCTCAATTTCCAAAAACATGGGAAAATTATCGGCGGAAGATCGTCCGAGACTTGGAAAAATCAATCACGATGCTCGAGTCGAAATCGAATCTGCGCTCGACAAAAAAAAGATCGAACTCCAATCGCTTGAGCTCGATCAAAAATTGAAAACTGAATCAATCGATGTGACACTTCCAGGGCGTCGAAATATTCGGGGACACCTGCATCCAATCACGCTGACGCTCGATCGAATCAAAAAAATCTTCCTTAACATGGGATATTCAATCGAAGAAGGTCCAGAAATCGAGACAGATTATTTCAATTTCGAGGCATTGAATCTGCCCAAAGATCATCCGGCGCGCGATATGCAGGATTCATTTTACATCACGGAAGAAATTCTGATGCGCACGCAGACATCGCCGGTTCAAGCTCGAACAATGCAGGCTCATTCAAACAACGAGCCGATCAAAATGATTGCACCGGGTCGAGTCTATCGCCGCGACGATTATGACGCGTCACATTCTCCGATGTTCACGCAGGTCGAGGGACTCGTTATCGATCGCGGAATTCGATTCTCAGATCTCAAAGGAACTCTCGAAACATTTTTGAAACAGACGTTCGGCTCGAAAGCAAAAATCAGACTTCGTCCGAGCTTTTTTCCATTCACTGAACCTTCGACGGAAGTTGATGTTTCATGCGTGATGTGCCATGGAAACGGCTGCAGTGTCTGCAAGGGATCTGGCTGGCTCGAAATTCTCGGTGCGGGAATGGTTCATCCGCATGTTTTGGAAATGAGCGGTTATGATCCGAAAATCGTGAGTGGATTTGCGTTTGGACTGGGAGTCGAGCGAATCGCGATGTTGACTTATGGAATCGATGATTTGCGGCTCTTTTATGATAATGATGTTAGATTCTTGAAACAATTTTGAGAGGGAGATTGTATGCAAGTTTCATTGAATTGGCTGCGAGATTATATTGATATCGATTGTTCGGCTGAAGAATTGGCTGAGAAATTGACGATGGCTGGAATTCCTGTCGAAAATTTGATTCGCGAGGATGCAGGGCTCGAGAAAGTCATTACTGGTCGCGTTGAAAAAATGGAAAAACATCCAGATTCAGATCATATGTGGATCTGTCAAATGAATGTTGGAAAATTTTCCGAGAATTTAGTTCAAATCGTGACAGGTGCGCAAAATGTTCATGAGGGCGATATCGTCCCAGTCGCGATGGTTGGCGCGGATCTTCCATGCGGCAAAAAGATTTCGAAGGGAAAATTGCGCGGTGTTGCATCGAATGGAATGCTCTGTTCGCCGGATGAATTGAATGTTGAAGGCGGGCATGATGGAATTTTGATTTTGCCTCGAGATACTGAAATCGGAATTCAAGCTGGAAAAATTCTCGGCAAAGATGATGTGATCTTTGAATTCGAGTTGACAGCGAATCGCGGCGATTGTTTCAGTGTCGAGGGATTGATTCGCGAGATTGGAGTTTTGACTGGAAAAAATCCAAAATATCCAGATCTAAACGTCGTGGAAGATGACTCTGATTCGACGCAGGATTTGATCAAAATTGAAATTGCAGATCCAGATTTATGCTCGAGATTTTCCGCGCGCGTTTTGAAAAATGTAAAGCTCGGCGAATCTCCGGAATGGATGAAACGTCGACTCGAAGGAGCAGGAATTCGATCGATCAATAACGTTGTTGATGTGACAAATTTCGTGATGGTCGAATTAGGTCAGCCGATGCATGCTTACGATTATGATCAAATCGCTGGAAAAATTTTGACGGCTCGAAAATCAGTTAAGGGTGAGCAATTGCATACGCTCGATGATTCGAATCGATTGGCAAAAGGTGATGAATTGGTCATTGCTGATTCAGAAAAAGCGGCTGGATTGGCTGGAATCATGGGCGGCTTGGAAACTGAAATCACTGAATCGACAACGACAGTAGTTCTCGAAGCGGCAAATTTCAACAGCACATCGATTCGCCGGACTTCTAGATCTGTCGGCTTGCACTCTGAAGCATCGGGACGATTCGAGCGTGGAGTTGATATCTCGAAAACGATCAAATCTCTCGATCGCGCCGCAAAACTTCTGCAGGATATGAATGCATGCACTGTCACTCGCGGGATTGTCGATTGTTATCCAGTCAAAAAATCTGAAACATCGATCGATTTCACTTGCGACAAGATCAATTCGCGGCTCGGAACTCAAATCGATGAATCAAAAATTATCGAGATTTTGAAATCGCTCGATTTTGTCGTTGAAAATCTCGATGAAGATGGAAGTTATCGAGCAATTGTTCCAATGCATCGAATCAATGATGTCAAAGTTTGGGAGGATCTCTCGGAAGAAATCGCGCGAATTGTCGGTTATGATCAAATTCCCTCGACACTTCCGTTCGGCGATTCGACTCAAGGACATCAGAGCGAGCAACAGGATTTCATCGATAAAATTCGCTCGATACTCACATCGCTCGGAATGTGCGAAGAGTTGTCATTTGGATTCACAAATCCCGAGACGCTCGATAAATTGCAAGTCCCAGGCGATTCATATTTGAGAAATGCAATTCCAATTATGAATCCGTTGACAGATGAATTTCCACTCGTCAGAACGACTTTGCTCGGTGGAATTTTGGAAAATGCATCTCGAAATTTCTCCCGCAAAAATGAGGACGTCAGATTGTTCGAAGTCGCACCAGTCTTTCATCCAAAATCTTTGCCGATAACTGAATTGCCTCGTGAGATTTGGAAACTGGCGGGAATTTTATTCGGTCGCCGCGATAGAGTTGCATGGAATTCGTCGAAAGATGAACTCGATTTCTTCGATGCAAAGGGAATCGTCGAAGAACTTTTATCGCAGCTCTCGATTTCAAATTATCAAGTCGAGCGTGGAGATCATTTTGCACTTCATCCAGGCCGCACAGCATTTTTCAAAAAAGGGCGAGAAATTATCGCGACAGTCGGCGAAGTTCATCCAAATGTTTTGAAGTCGTTCGGAATTTCAAAGCGAGCATTCATCTTCGAAATGGATATCGAGATTTTGCGCAAATACATCGGCAAGAATTTCAAATATGAATCGCTCCCGAAATTCCCAGGCATCGTTCGAGATATCGCGATGCTTGTCGATGAAAATATTCCTGCGCTTGAAATTGAACAGATCATTTCGAAAAACGGCGGAAAATTTTTCCAAGAAGTTACATTGTTCGATTTGTATCAAGGCAAACAGATTTCCGAAGGCAAAAAATCGCTGGCTTTCACAATCAAATTTCAGTCGCCGGAAAAAACTCTCACAGATGAAGAAGTCGATGAATCATTCCGAAATATCCTCGCGGCAGTCGAGAAAAAATTCAACGCTGAGCTTCGCGGGTGAGTTGAAATGGCAGAGAAAAATTCAGAACGAGTGACGCTCGAAATTTATGGCGCGACATATCATCTGAAAACCAATGAGCCGGAATATTTGAAACAGCTTGCCGCAACGCTCGATAAAAAAATTCGAGACACAGCGCAGCAGTATAAATTTTTCAGCGGCGGAAATAATCAAATCGTGATGCTCGCGGCACTGCAAATTCTCGATGATTATACAAAGCTGCAGAAAGATTATGCGGAACTTGTCTCGCTCCTCGATGACAAGTGAAAAATCTGTTGACGATTGACGCTCCTCGAGATATATTTTGCGCGTTCCGAGGGGGTATAGCTCAGCTGGGAGAGCGCGACGCTGGCAGCGTTGAGGTCAGGGGTTCGAGCCCCCTTACCTCCACCAAATTTTGAAAATGAAGACTCCGTGACGAAGGTTGCGGAGTTTTTTTATTGTAGAATCAAAATCAATAGAAAAATCGAGCAGAATCGAGGAGGCTGGAAGTTGGAAGAGAAACTGCAACTCTATGGATTCAATAATCTCACAAAATCGCTGAGTTTCAACATCTATGACATCTGTTACGCCAAATCACAGCGCGAGCAGCAGGATTACATCAAATACATCGATGAGCAGTACAATTCCGAGCGTCTCAAAAAAATTCTGTCGAAAGTCACGGAAATGATCGGTGCGCGAATTCTGCATATATCAAGCCAGGATTATGAACCTCGAGGAGCGAGCGTCACATTGTTAATCGCGGAGGAAGAAGCAGTTTCATCCGGCAAAAAAATTCCTCGGCAAAAAAATTCATCGTCGAAAAAAAATCCTCCACAAACAAAAAAAGTCGAGAGCGATACAATCGTTGCGCATCTCGACAAAAGTCATGTGACAGTTCACACTTATCCCGAGTTTCATCCGGAGACAAGCATCGCAACATTCCGCGTTGATATCGATGTTGCAACCTGCGGCGAAATCTCACCACTCCGGACGCTCGATTTTCTGATTGGGCAGTTCGATTCAGACATTATCACGATGGATTATCGCGTCAGAGGATTCACTCGCGATGTCATGGGCAAAAAACTTTTCATGGATTCAAAAATGACATCGATTCAAGAATATATTTCGCAGCGAATCATTGAGCGTTATGACGCCGTGGATATCAATCTATATCAGGCGAATCTCTATCACACGCGAATGTTGATCAAGGAACTCGATTTGCAGAATTATCTTTTCAACACTGATTCATACGAGCTGCCGCCCAAGACTCGGCTCGATATTTCAGACAGCCTGCGTCGCGAAATGATCGAGATTTTTAGCGGGCGAAATATTTATTAGGAGGGATTTCAGTGTTCAATTTCAAAAAATGTCTCGTTGCAGCTTTCACCGTCGCAACATCAATTCTCTTTTCAGCATGCGGACAGCAGGTCGATCAAAATCAAGACGCGACATCTCAACCGGAGGCAAAAACTGAAGCATCAGTTCAAGCTCCAAGTTTCAATCCTCCAGAAGCGTTTGCAGGCAAAAAGATTCTCGTTGCATATTACTCCCGCCCCGGCGACAATTATCAAGTCGGAGTCATTGAAGTCGGCAACACCAAAATTCTTGCAGATATGATCGCGCAGGAAATCGGTGCAGATGAATTCGAAATCAAAACCGTCAAGGAATATCCATTCAATTACAAAGAGTGTACAGAAGTCGCGAAACAGGAGCAGGCTGATAATGCGCGTCCAGAACTCTCGACGAAAATCGAAAATTTGGCGGATTATGATTTGATTTTCCTCGGCTATCCAATCTGGTGGGGCGATCTTCCGATGTGCGTCTACACTTTCCTCGAATCCTATGATTGGACTGGAAAAACGATCGTTCCATTCTGCACGTCAGCTGGCAATGCTATGACTGGAAAAGAGACTTCAATTCCTCAATTCGCAAAGGGAGCAACTATTCTCGCGACGGGATTAGGAATTCAAGGTGCAAGATGTCAGGCAGATCAAGCCAGCGTTCGCAATGATGTAAAGAGCTGGCTCTCGCAAATTGGATTCGTTGCTAAGTGATTCGACTGATCCTTTATTTGATTCTGATTCTGCTCACGATTTTGACAGTGAATCGAGAATCTGTCGGCGCAATTGAACATGAATATCTCGGACTTGCATTTGGAATTCTATTTCTGATTCATATGCGCGGAAAAAATCTTCGACGAATTTTTTCAACATCTCGACGGGGATTTTTCAATTTGATTTTGATTCTGTCGTTCATCGTGACGCTTGTAACTGGAATCGCAACTTCAACGACAGCAGTTAATCTCGTGACACTTCGCGGCGCAATATCGATTTACGCAATGGAGATTCATCAATATGGCGGCTATTTGACAACGATTTTGCTCGCGATTCATTTTATCGATAAAGCAAAATTGCTTCGAAATTTGATTTCATCGAAGTTTTTTGCGAAATAGCTGTGATTTATGCAAAAAAGTTTACATTGAAAACCTTTCGAAATCTCCCGGCAGTTGATAAAATTGTCGGGAGATTTTTTAGTTCGGATCATTCGTCATGAATTTTTTTTCGAGCTCGAGGATTCGATCAATCGAGAGTTCAGTTAATTCTTGGATCGTTTCAATGGGCATGTTCATTCGAATCAGATTAGTTGCAATGGATTCTTTTGCTTCGATGTATCCTTCAATGCATCCCTCAATGTATCCTCTCATATATCCAAGATATTCTCGATCTTTCAATTCCATTTCATAAGTCATGAATTCCAACCTCGCCGAGATTTATTCAATTCCAAAATTATTTCAGTTGGAAGTTTTGTGAGCATTTGAATCTCATCGAGAGATTTTCCCATCTGAATCATGTCAAATGCGATAGATCTTCTCGCCTCATTTTGTCCTTCAGCTTTTCCTTCAATTTTTCCCTCGATTCGACCTTCGATTCTTCCTTCAGCTTTTCCTTCGATTCGACCTTCTTCGCGTGCTCGATATTCACGATTGATCATTTCCATTTCCAAGTTCATGAATTCCAACCTCGCTTCCTTTCCAATTTTTACATCTTGAACTGCTTCATCAATTTCTCTCGAAAATTTTCCAGACACCATTCCTCTCTCAACATAATCAATGAACTCTTTCAAATTCGAACTGATTTTTCCATGCATTCCCTTCGTATTGATGAGAAATTTTCGAACTCTCGTGTTGAATACTTGATCCGGATAATTATCATAACGCTCGCTGATACTGTAAACATAATCACCGAATCCTAAAAAATCGAAAGTGCAAATGAAAATGATGTATGAATCCCACAACATTCGATAAGGTTTTCCAGATTCCAACCGATTTTGATCGATTAAGCCTTGATAGTATCTCGTGCGCTCGGGAAGATCTTTCTCATTCGTCGTTTGCATTTCAAGATCGAATGTCCTCTGCCTGCCATGATCTTCTGCGTAAACATCGAGTCGAATCCCTCTGAAATCGCGCCGAGATTGTATAGATTTTTCGCGATCTGGATCTACTAGTTTCAAAATTTTGATCTGCAGAATCTCCTCAATAAGACGTCGACAAAGATCTGGAAATTTATGCATTGTTTGACTAAATATAAAATTATCGCTGATTGTAAGAGATTCCCATTTTGCCTCGAGATCAATTTTCTCCCGCATCGAATCACCTCGCTTGTCTTATCTTCCCGAGGATTTTATCACTAACATTTTTGGAGGTGCACCATGAAAATCAAACTCACTCATTCTCAAAAAGTTCGGGCGGTCGCTGTGACAATTGGATGGTTTTTCGTCGCGCTGTCTGTTGAACTTCTTCGAATCGCAACAATGGGACTCGATCCTGCGAATGGATTCTGTATCGGTGCGGCGGAACATTTTCATGAGCCAGTGGGAACAGTTGTCATGATCATGTGCTGCATCTGGATTCTTCCAGCACTTCTATTCCAGCGAAATCTGATTGGACTCGGAACGGTTCTGATGTTTTGTCTTGGATTCGCAGTAGATTTTTGGGATTTTGCATTGCATTCGATTTTCTCGGCAGATACATTTTTGACTCTCGAAGGATCAATCGTTTTGAGATTTCTCCTATCGATTTTTGGAATTCTTGCACTTGGATTCACTGCATCATTTTATATGTCTGCAGATATGGGACTTGCGCCGTATGATGGATTGCCATTTGTCATTGCGCGGCTTGCAAAAATCCAATTCAAATGGGCACGCATGGCTGTCGATTCAACTCATTTAGTTTTGGCAGTTCTCGTAACTTTTCCAGATGGAACGACTCTCCGATATGTAGGACTTGCGACCGTCATGCTTGCGGCAAGTCTTGGACCAATTTTCGCCTTCGTCATGGAAAATATCACTCGCCCATTTATATCAAATCTCGCGAAAGGTTAATCGATTGGAGTGATTCAATTTGAAAATCTCTCGATCGTATCGAGTCAAAGCGATTGTCGTGTTCGTCAGTATTTTTTTCATGGGACTCGGAATCGCGCTGATGAGATTTTCCGCGATGGGAACTGATCCATGCAACTCTTTCAACTTTGGAATCGCCGAGCATTTTGATATTCCGCTGGGAGTTCCCGCCGCAATTCTGAATCTGATCCTGTTGATATTTTCGATTCTCTTTTATCGCGACTCAATCGGACTCGGGACGATTGTCAACATGTTCGGCTGTGGATTCGCGGCAGATTTTTGGAGAATCTTTTTCCGAGCGATCATTTCAGAAGAATCTTTCGCAATTCTCGATGATTCGATTGGACTTCGATTCATCCTCGTTTTGATTGGAATTTCGATCCTCGGATTTTTTGCATCGTTTTATATGGCAGCGAACATGGGACTTGCGCCGTATGATGCAATGGCTTTCATCATCGAAAAGCTCGCGAAGATCAAATTTAGAAACGCTCGAATCATTGTTGACAGCACTGCATTGATTCTCGCTGTGATTGTCACGATGCCTGACGGTCGAACTCTCCAGGTTATCGGAATTGGAACGGTGATTTTAGCTCTCGGACTTGGACCAATTCTGGCTTTCATCATGGAAAATCTTGCGCGTCCATTGATTCAACGCTGGAGTCGCGGCTGAATCTTGAAAGAAATTTGAAAATTGGAAATCGCTTTGCAGGATAGATTCGAGATGTGTAGAATGTAGAAATCGAATCGCCTCGGGAGGAGGTTTCTACATGGAAAACATTTTTGAAAATATGTGGACGTCGGCAAAAATTCTATTCTACACGGCACTATTTTTGAGCATCGAAGTCATTTTCATCGATAGAGTCGTGAATCAATTCAGCCCCGTCAAAATTCTTATCACGGAATACAGCGGCGTCGGTGGAGTTATCACTGCATTTATCGCGTGGTTTCTGCTGATTGTTGCGATTATGCGCAAATATCGCGATTATCATCGGCTCGCTGGAACAATTCTCAACATCGTCACGATTGTCTGGATTCTTGTCTGTTTTGGAAAAGGTATGTTCGATGCGTTGATTGGTGACGGCTCGAATGAATCACTCCTTCGTTTCAGTTTGAATCTAATTATGAGTTATGTCTATTATCTCGCGACGCGGCTTGCATATAAATCACTTCCGCAGCCTCGCGATGAAGATTATTACTGAATTTAAAAAGATCCATCGATCCGAAATTGGTCGGTGGATCTTTTTTTAATTCGGTTCGAGAGGATTTCAAAATTTGATCGAGAATTTTTCCATAATTCCAAAATCGAGGAGGAGTTTATCATGAAAAAATCTCTCGGCGTTCATCCATTTCTATATCCAATGCCGGTTCTGATGATTGCGACTTACGGCGAAAATGAAACCGTCGACGTCATGAACATGGCGTGGGGCGGAATCTGTGCGGAGAACATGGTCGCGCTCAACATCGATGAGGATCACAAAACGACGAAAAATATCAAAAAACGCATGGCTTTCACTCTCAGCGTCGCGGATATCGAACATCTTGCGGAATCTGATTTCTTTGGAATTGCAAGCGGCAACAAAATGACTGATAAATTTTTGCGTTCGGGAATGCATGCAGTTCGAAGTTCACTCGTTGACGCACCGATTATCGAAGAATATCCATTGACTCTCGAATGTAAAGTCGTTGAAATTGGGCAGGCGATCAATGGATTTCGCGTTGTCGGCGAGATTCTCAACGTTTTAGCTGATGAAAAAATTCTCGATTCGAAAGGCAAAATTGATCCGACGCTGATTCATGCCGTCGCGTTCGATCAATTTCAAAATGGATATTACGCGCTCGGTGAAAAAGTTGGGCAGGCTTGGAATGCTGGCGTAAAATTCATGAAGAAATAATCTATCAGTAAAGAGATCCATCGCTCGAAATTGACAGGTGGATCTCTTTTTTATTCGGAATATTTTTTCTCGAATTGAAACTGTCTCGATGATAAAATCGTAATAAAGAATTTGGAGGACGATTGATAATGAAATTGTCGAAAAAGATTGTGCTGGGAATTTCGATGTTATCGATTTTCTTTGCGTCGAATGTATCTGCGGATCAACGAATCATTGAGGCAGATGGCAAATACTATGCGAGCGTCGATCTCGATGAAAATATCTATACATCACGAGAAAAAGCGAAAATCGAAGCAATGAAAAATGCAAGTCATCAAGCGAGCGTTTATGTCAGAAGTCAATCGAAAATGATCGATCATATGATCGATGAGGATATCGTCGAAGTTATTGCGGCGAATATTTTGAATTTGCAGGGCGAGCCGGATTTCAAAATGATGCCTTCTGATGACGGAAAAACGATCGTGTTTAAATGCCATGTAAAAGTTCTCGTTGATGACGATAATATTTCTGAGCAATTGGGAAAAAATCGCGGCGAGCTCAATGACATGAAATTACATTTGAAGGAAGTTGAGGATGAGCGCGATCGATTGAAGAAAGAGCTCAATAAATTCAAAGAACAATATGCAAATTCGAAATCTGAATCTGAGCGTCAAAAAATTCGTGAAGAAGTCAAAAAGAATGATGAAGGATTTTCGGCGACTCAATATTTCGAAACCGGTTGGCAGAAATACAAGGATAAAAAATATTCGGAGGCAATTGAGAATTACAGCCGGGTTATTGAATTGAATCCAAAATATCCATGGGCATACAACAATCGAGGTGCTGCATATCATGATATTGGAAATCTTGAGCAGGCATTGGAGGATTTCAACAAAGCGATTGAGTTAAATTCAAGGAACGCGCAGGCATACAACAATCGCGGAAATACATATGCCGAACTTGGAAACATGGCTCAGGCAATAGCCGATTATGACAAAGCAATTGAACTAAATCCAAAATATCATGAAGCATATTACAATCGCGGGCTGGCATATCACAATCAAGAAAATTTTGATCGGGCGGTTGAAGATTATACAAAAGCAGTAAAGATCAATCCAAAATACGCGTCAGCATACAACAATCGCGGCGTTGCGTACAAAAAACAGGGAGATCTGGATAAAGCAGTCAAGGATTATACAAAGGCAGTAAAGATCAATCCGAAATATGCAGCAGCATATAACAACCGCGGAATTGCATACTCCGATCAAGGAAATTTTGATCAAGCGATGAAGGATATCAACAAGGCACTCGAATTGAATCCAAACTTGGCAGACATATATGACAGTCGCGGAGAAGTATATAAAGCTCAGGGAAATCTGGATCAAGCACTGGCGGATTTCAACAAGGCGCTCGAATTGAATCCAAATTTGGCAGATACATACAACAATCGTGGGGAGACATATGAACTTCTTGGAAATATACCTCAAGCGATTGCTGATTTTCAAAAATCTATTGAGCTTGATCCCAAGAATCAAGATGCTCGCAAAAATCTCGATCGACTTCAAAATCAACACTGATCCGAACGAAAAAGAGATCCGAACCTCGTTTTGAGATTCGGATCTCTTTTTTTATTCGGAACTCAACAATGGGTCAAGCGTCACGCTTGTCAGTCGTCACTGCGCATAATTCTAAGAAGATCGAGAACTCTGATATAAACCCAAACGAGCGTCACGAGCAATGAAAACGCTGCATACCATTCAAAACTTTTATCTGCACCAGAATCAACTGCCTGGCGAATGACCTCATAATCCATGAAAAGGCAGGCTGTTGCTAGTCCCAGAATCACGAGATCGACTCCAATTCCAACGATTCCGCCGTCAAGAAATGAAAAATCGACGCCGAAGAAATATCCAAGAATAAATTCGCCGAGATAGCAGAAAATCAATCCCATCATCGCGACGCTGACAATTCGAACGAAAGTCGAATCAACTTTCACAAAACCTTTGCTGTAGATGAATGCTGCCGCGAGCGCAATTCCGAACGTGATTAAAACTGCCTGCATCACGATTCCAGGGAACATCGCTTCCATCATGACGGTGAGACAGGCGAGGAACATTCCCTCGAGAATCGCATAAAGCGGTGCGAGAGTTCCAGCCCAATTCGGTTTGAATGAAATCGCGAGGACTGTCAAAAATCCCATGATTCCAGTGACCATCGTCGTGATTGTCGTTGCATATCCAGCGATCCATGTCACGAAACTCGATGCGATAACCAGCGCGATCAATGCAACTTCTTTAATCGCGACGCCGGAATAGCTTGCGAGATTTGAACTGATTCCCAAATTTCGATTTTCAATTTGATCTTTGATCTTTGCGATCATCGGATTATCCATAATTAAAACCTCCTCGAAAAATTCGTTGAAAATTTCTACGAGCGTCGGGGATTGTAATTCAGAGGGAAAAATTTTGCAAGCGTGAGGAGTGAAAATGCAGCGAACCATGGATCATTTTCGCGCGAGATATTTCGAAAATTTTCCGCTAAAATATTTGTGGTGAGAATCGCACTGAGAATTCCGAGCGTCACACCGATTTGAGTCGCAGTGATAAAATCACTTTCGCAAATCCAGCCGACTAAATTGCAGAATCCAAATCCAAAAATCACGATGAAACTATCGATAAATCTTCCGCTAAATCCAAAAATTCCGTGGAAAATCGACGAAAAAATCATCGAGCCGAGTTGAATCATCAGAATCACGAAAATCGATTCCGTCAAATCGTGACTGAATTTTTCAATCGAAAATAAAAGCGATGTTAAAAATGCTCCAGTTAAAATTGCAAATATAGTTGAGATTCGATTTGCAAGTCGCGGATCTTTTTTGATTCGACTCAAAACGAAAAATAAAATTGCGCCGGATAAAGTTGTTGCGAGCGGAAATATTTTTTGATCGCCGTAATTCAGATCGTCAACAATTATCAGTGCGAGCAGTGATAGAAATCCGGATAAAAGTATCAGCGTGATTAGAAAAATTTCGCGAATTGCGACGCGCTGCGATATTGTCAAATTCATTTAAATCGCCTCCAAAAATTTTTCTCATGATATACTCCGCTCATATAAAATTTTCAAAAGGAGAATTAAAAATGAAAAAAATTTCTCGAAGGAATTTCATCGTCGCGACAGCTATCGGAACGATGGCAATTGCAACTGGATGCGGCGGCGAGGCTAAACCAAAATCTGAGGAGGAAAAATTGATGAAACTTGAAGAAGTCACTGCAAAATCTCAAGTTTTCATGACGACAGATATTTCTCCGGCGGGATTGTTGAAAGTTTATCAAGCGTTGATGGTCAATCCAACTGGAAAGATCGCTGTGAAAATTTCGACTGGTGAACCTCCAGCGAGCAATTATCTTCGTCCGGAATTGATTGGCGATTTCGTGAAATCTGTCAACGGAACGATTGTCGAATGCAACACGATGTATGGAGGATATCGCGGCGATTCCGAGAGTCATCACAAAGTCATTGAGGAGCATGGATTCACAAAAATTGCACCGGTTGATATTTTGGACGAGGAGGATTCGATTTCGATTCCAGTCAACGGCGGCAAATATATCAGTGAAAATTTTGTCGGATCTCATTTTCCAAATCATGATTATTATATCATTCTCTCACATTTCAAGGGGCATCAAATGGCAGGATTCGGCGGCGCGTTGAAAAATATTTCGATCGGAATTGCATCGGCTAAAGGGAAAGGGCAGATTCATCGAATGAGTTTCATCGAATCAATGGCGGAGGCGGCAAAATCGGTTTATGATGCGCTCGATGGAAAGATGCTCTGCATTAATGTGATGAATCGAATCAGTCTTGATTGCGATTGCGATGGACATCCTCGCGAGCCAAAAATCAAAGATATCGGAATTTTGTCTTCATTAGATCCAGTCGCGCTCGATAAAGCCTGTGTCGATTTGATTTACAACGCGCCCGATGGATCTGAACTTGTCGCGCAAATCGAGAGAAAAGGTGCTCCTCGAACAATTCAACATGCGGAAGAAATTGGACTCGGTTCAACAGATTATGAGATTGTGAGGTTAGATTGATGAAAGTTTTATTGTTATGTTCAACTCACAACGATCTCGGTTTGATTCGTGCATTGATCAAACTCGGCTGCGAGATCGTTGTGACTGGAAACGTTGAAAATCTTCCAGGGCAAAAATTCGCTGATAAATTCATTCAAGCAGATTATTCAGATCGCGAATTGATTCTTGATATCGCTCGCCGTGAAAAAATAGATCGAATCCTTCCATGCTGTCATGATTTCGCGCTGTATACTTCAGCATATGTTGCGGAAAAATTGAATTTGCCTGGAATGGATTCGCTCGAAAATGTTTTGACGATTCACAATAAGGATCGATTCAAAGATTTGGCGTTGAGATTAGGAATTCGAACGCCGAGATCCCATGGATTCAACAATTTTTCTGACGCGGAAAAATTTCTCTCAACGGCAAAATATCCAATAATTATGAAACCAGTTGATTCGGCTGGAGGTAAAGGAGTCAATCGAGCTGACGATTTTGAATCTGCTCAAAAATTTTTACCGATCGCGTTTGATCATTCAAAATCTGGACGCGTTGTAATTGAGCCATTTCTCACCGGATCTCAGCATGGATTCTGTACATTTCTCGTCAATCAAAAAGTTCGCGCGATTTGTTCGAATGATGAATATTCCTTTGCACATCCATGGCGCGTTGAAATCGATACATTTCCAGCGAGCAATTTCGATCTCGTCAAAAAAGATCTCGTCGAATCGATTGAAAAGATTGCCGGCGAATTGAATCTCAAAGATGGAATTTTCCATGTTCAATACATTTTTCAAGATGGCAAGCCATGGATCATTGAGGCGATGCGTCGAATTTTAGGCAACATGTATTTCATTCCTGGAAATGCATTGACTGGAATCGATTGGGAATATTGGGAAACTCGCGCAAGACTTGATCTATCTCTCAAAGATTTTCCAACTCATGTCAAGCAGGAAGGATATTTCTCATATAAAACAATTCTCGCAAATAGAAATGGAAAAATAAAGCGAATTCGAGTTACGGGGGGGGGGGAGCATTTCAGAAGGCTCTGTTCGACGAATTTTGGCTTAAATCGACCGGAGACGAGATTACTCACTTCGAATCTGAACCAGTAGGCTTCGAATTCTTCAGATTTCGCTCCCAAGACGAGATGCATCGAGTGATGATTGAAAATTATCGCACCGATCTCGTTGAAATGGAGGCGCAATCATGAATAGAGCGGGCGAGATTTGCATCGGAATGGCTGGAGCTGGTCGAGCTACCGAGTTGCATATGGAAGGACTCAAACGATTCAGCGGCGTTCCAATTTGTTACAAGACGATTTTTGCGCGTCGAAAGGAACAATTGATTCCCGTTCAAAAACGATTTGGATTTCAAAATTCGACTTTCGATTTCAACGATCTTTTGAACGATCCGGAAATCGATATCATTGACATCTGCACTCCTCCATACCTCCACGCGCCAATGATTGAAAAAATTCTCAACGCAGGAAAACATGTTATCTGTGAAAAGCCGTTGACTGGATATTTTGGCGAGGAGGACGATGAAACTCCAATCGGTTTAAAAGTTTCCAAAGAAAAGATGTACAGTCGAGTCATTGAATCGATGGAACGTTTGAAAAGGATTGTTGAGAATTCCGGCAAAAAATTTATGTATGCCGAGAATTTTATATATGCTCCGGCGATTGTTAAAGCTGCCGAGATTATTTCAAAGAAGAAAAGCAAAATTCTATTCGCAAAAGGCGAGGAGAGTTTGAAGGGATCGAGCTCACCAGTTGCAGGCGAATGGAATAAAACTGGCGGCGGGACTTTCATTCGAACGGGAGCACATCCACTTTCAGCGATTTTGTATTTGAAACAGGTTGAGGCTCGAGCGCGCGGAGAATCGATTGAAGTCTCGAGCGTCTTTGCAGATATGAGTCAAATTACTCCTCGATTGAGCGAGCGAGATCATCGACACATCGCTGCTCGACCGAATGATGTTGAAGATTTTGGAACTTCGCTGATAAAATTTTCCGATGGAACTCGAGCGGCAGTTATTGCGACTGATACATTGCTGGGCGGCAGTAAAAATTATGTCGAGCTTTATTGTTCAGACGCGGCACTCGATTGCAGAATCACGATGTCGAATTTAATGACAAGCTATTTCCTCGATGAAGATGGATTGGAAGACGTCGAGATTTCCGAAATGCTTCCCTCGAAACTCGGCTGGAATCCATTGTTTTTAGCCGATGAAATCATTCGCGGTTATGTTGACGAGATGAGAGATTTCATCGAGAGCGTCTATTTTGATCGAGAGCCAAAGTCTGGATTCGATACTGCATTCGAGACGACAAAAATCATTTATGCATCGTATTTTTCAGCGGAAATTGGTCGAGCTGTAAATTTCTAAACCGAATGAAAAATCCCCGATAGATCGCAATTGATCTGTCGGGGATCTTTTTTATTTCCGAATTCGAGATAAGTAGCAAACGGTGAGAATCGTTGCCACAAAAATAGGTCAAGCGTTACGCTTGCGGAAGGAATCCATATACATCGCCAAAGCTACTGCACCGTCATATGGCATCGCGTTGTAAATCGAGGCGCGAATTCCTCCAACCGATCGATGTCCTTTTAAGCCGTTCAATTTTCTTTCAATCGATTCAGCGATGAATTTTTTCTCAAGCTCTTCATTTTGCAAATTGAATGTGACATTCATCGTCGATCGCGAATCTTTATCTGCGTGTCCAATGTAAAATCCATTCGATTCGTCAATAACTCTGTAAATCAGATTTGCTTTGCGTTCGTTGCGTTTCTGCATTTCAGCCAGCCCGCCCTCATTTTTGATCCACTGCAACACTTTTCCGATAAAATAAATCGTGAATGTTGGCGGTGTGTTATAGAGGGAATTGTTTTTTGCGAAAGTGTCATATCGAAGCATCGTCGGGATATTTTCCGGAGATTTTTCAATGAGCGATTTTTTCGCAATTACAACGACAACTCCAGCTGGACCTAGATTTTTTTGGACGCCGGCGTAAATCATATCGAATTTCGAAAAATCCATCGGACGCGAAAGAATATTCGACGACATATCTGCGATTAGAGGAATTCCATTCGTCTCCGGAATGTAATGATATTCCGTTCCGTAAATCGTGTTGTTTGAACAAATGTGTACATATGCAGAATTCGGATCGATGTTCAATTCGTCTTGAGTCGGAACGTGTGAAAAATTCTGATCTTTCGACGACGCCGCAATCGATCCAACGCCGAGCAATTCAGCCTCTTTATACGCTTTCGACGCAAATGATCCAGACAAAACGTATGATCCTTTTTTCTCCGGAGTTGCAAAATTCATCGGGATCATTGCGAATTGCAACGACGCTCCGCCTTGAATAAACAGCACATCATAATCGTCGCCGAGTCCCATGAGCTCCAAAAGATCCGATTTCACTTGATTTTGCATTTCTTCATACGGCTTTGAACGATGTGACGTCTCGAGAATTGACATTCCTGTGTCTTTGTAATTCAGAAATTCTTTTTGAACATCGAACAGGACACTCACCGGAAGAGTCGCTGGACCAGGATTGAAATTGTGAATCCGATTGATCGTTTGCATATTAATCACCCTTTAAAAATTGTTTGAGATTTGGAATTTTGACGATCTTCCAAGTTCCATCGTCAAGTTTCTGCATTTCCAATTCGAGAACTTTTTCCGAATCAGTCTGATTATCGTGCAATTTGATTTGAACGCTCGCCAAATTATCCTGCTGATTCGATGTGTCAATCCCGACAAATTTGAATCGATGCGAATCAAACATCGAATTGTCCGTGAGAGCTGTCGTCACGATTGATCCAAATGCATCGCCAGAAATCGCGGAAATATCGACGCGCTTTGATAATTCAGCCCAATCGTGAGACTCTATCGATTCGCGAATCAGATTCAATGAATATTCCGGAGAATTTATATATCGATGATATCCTCCGCCCGCAAGAATCAAAATTATCAGCGCGATCAGAAATTTTTTCATTCGATCACTCGCTTTCAGTGATTTGATTCTCTATCACGTGATATTGCACATGATTGAAATGTTTTTCGACGCCATTTTCGATAACCGTCGCGTTGTAAAAATCGGCGAGTTTTGTCTTCCATGAAAAACTTCCGCGATCCGCAGAAATCGAAATCCCGTTCAACACATCGAATTTCACATTTCCATTAACATCGACGCCATGTTTTGCCCATTCCCCACTCATTTCGTCGCATCGGAATGTCAGATTTTCCGAAGTCATTGTCACATCTCCCGACGCATTCATGACTTCGTTGTAAAGATCAACGCTCGCCTCTTGAGCCGTGATTGTTCGATCCGTGAAAACTACTTTGACGTTGCCAGTCAGAACATATCGTCCAGATTTGAAATCGAATTTTGTCTCTCCCGCTGTGATATCTGGCATTTCAGCACTCGCGGGAGTCGTTGTAAAAATCATCGAAATTAAAAAGATCGCTGCGAAAAATTTTTGGATTTTCATTCGATTCACCTCAAACCGAAAATTCCTTCAAGATATTTTTTCAGATCCACAGAAATCGGCATGAAATATAGACTTCCATCATGCTTTTCAGCGAAATCCATCGTCTTTTTTGCGAGATTCACATTCCACTCGAACGATTCTGAAAATCCTTGAGTGAAAACGACGCGATTTTTCCGCTCCCAATAGCTTAACATGCTTGACGACAGAATTGGAGATATTCCCCAATAAATTTCGTCATGAGGAAGCATTCCGTCGAGCATGTCAAAATACATTTCCGCGAATCGCAAATCATAAAACGGCTGAGTGAAAAATCCAGAACATCCAGCCTGCAATTTCCGCTCGATTCGATAAAGTTCGTCGCGCATTCCAGACCGATATTGATCCAAGCCGCAATAAATCTTGACGTTCGGCAGTTCATCTTTGAATTTTCGAATTACGTCTGTCGTTTGAGTTGGATAGACGATGTGCTCGGCGACTTGCGGAGGATCTCCTTCAATTATCAAGACTTCCGTGAGTGAATTTTCTTCGAATGCAGATTTCATCGGGAGTTCTTTTGTCAAGTCGATATCCATTGCGCGAATGTGTGGAATTGCAGATTTGAAAAATTGTTTGGCGATTGGCGCGGCATCCCATGGACGAAATTTCAGTCTAAACAGATCCGGAAAATTTATCAAATCGATTTGATCTTTGTATTTCGAGACGAGTTGCAATTCCTCGAGCAATGAATCTTTGTCACGCTGCACCAGTTCGAATGATGTTCTTCTCAAAATTTACCACTCCTTAAAATAATCCGGTGATTTTTCCTGTGTTGTCGATATCCATATTTTCTGCGGCAGGATGTTTTGGAAGTCCTGGCATCGTCAAAATGTTTCCAGTCAATGCAACGATGAATCCAGCTCCAGAAGAAATTTTCAATTCGCGAACGGTGATTTTGAAATTCCGAGGACGTCCAATTTTATCTGTATCGTCAGACAACGAATTTTGAGTCTTCGCAATGCATATCGGAAGTTTATCAAATCCCAATGATTCAATTTGCCGAAGATCTTTCAATGCTTGAGACGTCAAAATGATTCCATCAGATCCATAAACTTTTCGAGCGATGTTTTCCAATTTCGATTCAATTGACTCCGAAAGATCGTACATGAATTGGAAGTTTGATGATTTTTCAACTGCCTCACAAACCTTTTGTGCGAGATCTATTCCGCCTGATCCTCCCTTTGCAAAGACTTCAGATCTAGCGATTGATACTCCCAATTCTGAACATTTTTGCTCGATTAATTTCAATTCTTCCTCGCGATCTGTCGGGAATAAGTTCAATGCTATGACGATTGGAAGTCCAAACGTTTGAATTGTCTCGATGTGTTTCTGAAGATTTTCAAAACCGCGAGATAATGCATCGAGATCGAATGTATCGAGTTGAGATTTTGAGATTCCGCCATGCATTTTCAACGCACGAATCGTTGCGACTATTACAACTGCGTCGGGATGTATTCCCAATTGTCGACATTTTATATCGAGAAATTTTTCTGCGCCGAGATCTGCTCCAAATCCCGCTTCAGTTATCAATATTTCTGAAAGTTTCAACCCCAGCGTTGTCGCGAGTATCGAATTGCAACCGTGAGCGATGTTTGCAAATGGCCCTCCATGAATCAATGCCGGCGTTCCTTCCAATGTTTGTACTAGATTCGGCTTGATCGCGTCTTTAAATAAAAGTGTCAATGCTCCTGTCACGTTCAAATCTTCCGCATGTATCGGTTTTCCGTCGAATGTATATCCTATCAAAATTTTTCCGAGTCGAGATTTTAAATCTTCCAAATCCTTCGATAGACATAAAATCGCCATCATTTCTGACGCGACTGTTATATCAAATCCAGATTCGCGCGGAATTCCATGAATCTTTCCGCCTAGTCCAATAACGATATTTCGCAAAGATCGATCGTTCAAATCTAAGACGCGTTTCCATAATATTCGACGCGGATCGATTCGCAATTCGTTCCCCTGCTGCAGGTGATTATCTATGCACGCCGCTAAAAGATTGTGCGCGCTTGTCACTGCGTGGAAATCCCCCGTGAAATGCAGATTGATATCCTCCATCGGTGCAACTTGCGCGAATCCCCCTCCCGCCGCTCCGCCTTTCAATCCAAAACAAGGCCCTAAAGATGGCTCTCTCAATGCAACGGCAGATCTTTTTCCGATTTTTCGAAGAGCATCAGCAAGTCCGATCGATGTTGTCGTTTTTCCCTCGCCAGCCGGAGTTGGATTTATCGCTGTCACGAGAACTAATTTTCCATTCGGTTTTGATTCGAGATCCTCAAAAATTCGCAGATCTATTTTCGCTTTTGATTTTCCATATGGCTCGAGAAATTCTTCCGAGACTCCCAATTTTTCAGCGATCGCCGAGATTTTTTCAAGTTGAGTCGATTGCGCAACTTCTATATCAGACTTCACAAAATCATCTCCTTAATTTAAAAAAGAGTCGAGAGATCTATTGAAATCTCCCGACTCCATTTTTTTCAAATTCGTTTCCAATGTACATCGCCGTTCGGCATGTCTTCTAGCGCGATTCCTAGCTCTTTCAACGCGTCGCGAATTTCATCCGCAAGCTCCCAATTCTTTTTCGCGCGAGCCTCTTGACGCAGTCCGATTATCAAATCCATTAGATTGTTCGCAAGCTGACCGTCCTCTGGCAACTCGACTTCTTGCTCCAAAATTCCTAGCATGTTTGTCATTTTTGTAAACAGCCCCGCTACATGTTCAAAATTCGCCGGATCGTAGATCTCCTTTTCCAACACCACATTTTGATAATAAACGTTGATTTCTTTCGATAGTGCAAAGACTGATGCCAATGCTAGCGCGGTGTTGAAATCGTCGTCCATTGCATCGCAAAAGTCTTGATATATCATTCGCGCGTGATCTCTGAATGTTTGTGCGAGATTCGTTGAAATTTTTTCCGGACGTGCTAACAATGTTTTGATGTAATCTTTCGTCGTTTGAAGTCTTGCGAGCGATTTTTGAGCCTCTTTCAGC
Organism: Selenomonadaceae bacterium; assembly: GCA_017484005.1. Taxonomy (GTDB): domain Bacteria; phylum Bacillota; class Negativicutes; order Selenomonadales; family Selenomonadaceae; genus Quinella. Next base: position 71,924 of record JAFUTY010000054.1, read on the forward strand.
CGTTCTTCCGAAAAATCGAGTGGAGATCTGTAGTGCGTTCCGAGCATAAAAAATCTCACAACTTCGCCTGGATACTTTGCCAAAATATCTTTCAGTGTGAAAAAATTATTTTTGACTGTGCTCGCTTTTTCAGTCGATTTGCTCGCTTTTTCATTGTTTATCGTGATGAATCCATTATGCAGCCAATATTGTGCAAATGAATGCTCGTCGCCGATGTAACATTGAGATTGAGCGATTTCGTTCTCATGATGTGGGAAAATTAAATCTGAACCGCCGCCATGAAAATCGAACTTTTCGCCGAGATATTTCAATGACATCGTTGAACATTCAATGTGCCAGCCTGGACGTCCCTTTCCAAATGGCGAATCCCAAGACGGCTCACCAGGTTTTGACGACTTCCATAGCGCGAAATCCATGGGATGATGCTTGCGATTATCGATGTCAACTCTCGCGCCAGCCTGCATATCCTCCAATTTTCGACCGCTCAATTTTCCATAATTCGGATCTTTTTCGACGCTGAAAAATACGTCCCCATTGTCAAGTTTATACGCGAATCCTTTATCTATCAAGCCCTGTATCACCGTGATAATGTCGTCCATCGTCTCGGAAACGCGTGGATATGTGTCTGCATGCTTGACGTTCAGCGCGTCCATCGCCTCAAAATACGTCGCGATGTATCGATCCGATATCTTTTTCCAATCGACGCCCTCCTCGTTCGCCGCCGCGATTATTTTGTCGTCGACGTCTGTGAAATTCTGAATATATACCACGCGATAATCATTTTGCTTGAAATATCGACGCACGATATCCCAAAAAATGAATGGGCGCGCGTTGCCGATGTGCGGATCGCTATACGGCGTGATTCCGCAACAATATATCGATACTTCACCTTTTTGTAGCGGATAAAAGATTTCCTTCTTCTTCGTCATCGTGTTGTAAACCTTGAGCATTCTGATTCTCCTTTTCATATGATATCTTTTCGCGTTTCAATTCTTCGACTGTCGGCGGAATTCCTTGAGCTGTCGACGCAGGTATCGAATCAACGCGAATCGGTTTTTGAAGTTTTTTCTCCAATATTCGAATTCGATCCTCCAAACGTTGAATCTGTCGACTCATTGTCTGTATCATTTCCGTCTCCGGATCTGGCAAAATGTTGTGATCCAAATCAACATCTATCTCGTCGCAAAGTTCATTGTAAACTTCCGGATCGTTCAAATTATATCCCCGACGCTCGCAAAAATCGATAACCGCGTCGCGATAATCTTCAGCGTTGTGAATCCTTTTTCCGTGCAATACGACAACTCGCCCTGGAATTCCTACAACCGTCGCATAGGGCGGCACTTCCTTCAAAACTACAGATCCTGCACCGATTTTCGCATGATCCCCAACTTTGAACGATCCCAAGACTTTCGCTCCCGTCGCGATAACTACATTATTTCCAATCGTCGGATGCCGTTTGCCAGTTTCCTTTCCAGTTCCACCGAGCGTCACTCCTTGATACAGCGTCACATTTCGTCCGATTTCTGCTGTCTCGCCAATGACTATTCCCGTTCCGTGATCGATGAATAATCCAGCTCCAATTTTCGCGCCTGGATGTATTTCGATTCCCGTCAAAAATCTTCCGAGATTCGATAAAAATCGTGCCGCGACAATCCAGCCGTCGAGATATAACGCGTGTGAGATTCGATGTATCCAAATCGCATGCAAGCCGGAATAGCAGAATAGCACCTCGAGAATCGATTTTGCGGCCGGATCTCTTTCGAAAACGACGCGAATATCTTTTCGAAGACGCGCAAACCATCTAAATTTCACGTCAATTCCTCTCGAGACAACATACTGCATATGCCGCGATTCCCTTGCCTGTTCCGGTGAATCCAAGTCGCTCTTCAGTCGTCGCTTTAACACTGACGCGATTTATCGGCAAATTCAATATTCGTGAGAAATTTTGTCTCATTTGCTCTCGATATGGTGCGAGTTTCGGACGCTGGGCGACTATCGTTCCGTCGATGTTGCAGATATAGAATCGATTTTCACGCAACAGTTCGGCGACAAATATCAACAGTTCGAGAGAATTTGCGTCTTTGAATTTTGGATCGTCGTCCGGAAATAGCTCGCCGATGTCTCCCAATGCTGCCGCGCCTAACAATGAATCCATTATCGCGTGAGTCAAAACATCGGCATCCGAGTGTCCCAATAAGCCATGCGTGTGTGGAATTTCTACGCCTCCAAGTATCAACTTGCGCCCCTCGACCAATCGATGTACGTCATAACCAAATCCAACGCGATTCATTTTGTTGACTCTGCCCACTTTCTTCCGTATTTTTTGCCATCCTCGCGCACTGCGTCCTCGAAATCTTTGTATGAAAATTCATATTCCATTGATTCGATGAACGGATCGGACGGCTTGTTGAAAAATTCCGTTTCGATTCCATATTTCTTTGCGACTTCACCGATACAGCCACGTGTCAAGAATGTTCTCCCGCGAATCACTTCAACCGAGATTCGTGCTTTCAACATCGTCAAAAGTAAATGTTCTTCGATGTCCATTCGATTCATGAAATATTCGTGCGATGTCAGATGTTTCGTTTTTTCTTTCGCATCTTGGTATGAAATTTTGAGAACTTCAGCGCATCCTTGACGAAATCCATCTTTCCACCATGAATATTTCGCGTCTTCGATGTTAAATTCAAATAATCCCATCATCGCGCCTCCTAATGAATTCTTTGGCGAATAATAAATCGTCCGGTGTCGTGATTTTGATGTTGCTCGATTCGCTTTCGACTATTTTCACTGGATATCCAATTCTTTCAACTAGCGATGAATCGTCAGTTCCTAAAAACTTGTCAGATATCGCCGATTCATATGCTTTTTCAATAATCTCACGTCGAAAGGCTTGAGGAGTCTGAATTTCCCATAACAAATTTCGAGGAAGTGTTTTATCAACAAATCTTTCAGACGTCGCGATCTTTATTGTATTTTTTTCTGGAACGGCGGCGATCGATCCTCCAAATTCTATTGCGGAATCTATAACTCGCTCGATTGTCTCAGTTGATACTAGAGGACGTGCCGCGTCATGAATCAACACGATTTCTGATTCGGGAGAAAGTTTTTTGATAGCGTTGTAAATTGAGAATTGACGCTCTGATCCGCCCTCGACAATTTGAATCGGTTTTGAAAAATTCTTCGATTCGAGGAGATTTTGGATTATTGGAATTTCTTCCTTTGAAACTGCGATTATCATTTTCGAGATTCGATCGATTCTTGCAAATCTTTTTAATGTTTGAACGAGAATCGATTCTCCTGCCAATTCAAGTAGAATTTTGTTCCGAGCCGCTTTCATTCTTGATCCACGTCCCGCCGCGGGGAAAATCGCTGTTACCATTTTTGAATTCCCTCTCGATTTTTTCCAAAGTATAAAAAAAGATCCCCGATTTGTCGAGGATCTCAATTTTATCGAGGACGAGCGAAGATCATTCTTCCTGCCGCTGTTTGCAATGCAGATGTAACTTCAACAGATATTTTCCGATTCAGATGTCGATGCCCATTCTCAACGACTATCATTGTTCCGTCGTCTAAATATGCTACTCCTTGACCTGGCTCTTTTCCATCTTTGACAACTTGAACGAGCATCGTTTCGCCTGGAATCACTACAGGTTTCACAGCGTTCGAGAGTTCATTGATATTCAGAACTTCGACGCCGCGGAGCTGTGCAACTTTGTTCAGATTGAAATCGTTTGTCAAAATTTTTCCATTGACTTCACTCGCCAACCTGACTAATTTCGCATCGACTTCTTGAATTTCGGGATAATCTGTGTTTCCAATTTCTACGTGAATCTTAGATCCAGTTCGAATTCGCTGCAGAATATCCAATCCACGACGTCCGCGAATTCTCTTCAATGAATCGGCAGAATCAGCGATGTGCTGCAATTCTTCCAATACAAATCCAGGAATCAACAAAGTTCCTTCAAGAAATCCAGTTTCGCAAATATCAGCGATTCGTCCATCGATTATCACGCTTGTATCTAGAAGTTTGTAATTCGTCGATCCCAATTCGATTTTTGGAATTTCAAGAGGGATTTCTTCAACTTTTTCAGTCTCAATCTTCGCGTGAGATCTGAATTTGTTCGGTATTGCATCGAATAGACTTGATATCTCACTTCGTTTTTTGATTGTCACATGAAGCCCCAGATAGCCGATGATTATTGAAAATACAACGGGAATATAATCACCAACGACGGGGATTTTCGCGAATGAATAGCTTAATAAATTTGCGATTATAAGTCCAATTGCCAGCCCTGCCGCTCCAGCTATCACATCAGGCACAGGCATTATTCCGAGTTGTTTTTCGACGAATATTGAAAAGAGTTTGAGTTTGCGGATTAGGAATGGAGACAGCAGCCATCCACTGACTCCACCTAATATTCCGCCCGTCAACACACAAATCAGACTTGCGAGCGTCGTTTCAAAGATTTCGATATCCATGGAGAAAAATTCTTCGCTGATGTATGTTGCGAGAAGTGGGCTTGCGAGTCTTAACAGTGTTGCGAGTGCTATTGCGAGAAATAGAGTTATCAATAGCCGGAGAGTTTTATCGAGCATATAACCACCTCAAATTCGCGGGCGTTCCAATATTTCGGCGATCCATGACACGACTTCTTCTTCACTTTGATTTTTGGCGAACATCAGCTCACTAATCAATATCTGTCGTGAGAGTTCTAATAATCGACGTTCTCCCGCGGAAATCTTTTTCTTGCGATCTTGCAGTTCGAGATTCCGCACGATTGCCGCGATATCAAGCAGATCTCCATCTTTCATTCGCGCAAGTGTTGCATGATATCGTTTATTCCAGCCGCCTGCCTGTGATTCCGGCTCGCCCTGTAATACTTTTTCGATTTCGTCAACTTCTGCCTGACCGATCACATCGCGCAGTCCTAATTTATCGAGGGAATCGAGGGGCAGCATGACTTTGAGATTTCCCATTGGCATATCCAATACATAATATGATTTTTCTTCGCCATTGATTTCATTTTTTTCGACGCCGGCGATTGTTCCTGCCCCATGCATTGGATATACCACCACATCACCGATCTTCAACATTTATCTATCACTTCCTTTCGATTATATCTCGAATGACAACGCTGGCGATAATCAATCCGGCGACAGAGGGAACGAATGAAATAGATCCGGGGACAGAGCGTCGAGTGTTGGAAGTAGTAGAATCGCCTTGAGGAGTTTCTTTGGAATATACAACTTTGAGACTAGGAATTCCGCGGCGTCGAAGTTCATGTCTGATAACCTTTGCCAATGGATCTTCGCTCGTTTTGAAAATATCTGTGACTTCGAATTGCGTCGGATCTAATTTTCCAGCTGCTCCCATCGCTGAAACTATAGGGATGTTTCGATTGTAGCATTCGCAAGCTAGAGATATCTTTCCGCGGACAAAATCGATAGCATCGACAACATACGAGAGATTCTCATGATTAAGGAAGAAATCTTCAGCGCGAATCGATTCATAAAATTGATCGATCATTTCGACTTTCGCATCGGGATTGATTTGAAGAATTCGATCATGCATGACTTTGATTTTCGAGCGTCCAATTGTCGATTCGAGCGCGTGAATCTGTCGATTGATATTCGTTTCATCGATTATATCGTGATCGATCAAAATCAGATTTCCAACTCCCGCGCGAGCCAATGCTTCCGCTGTGAAAGATCCAACGCCGCCAATTCCAAAAATCGCGACTGTGCTATTTTTGAGAATTTCCATTGATTCATCGCCGATTAAAAGCCGCGTTCGATAAAATCTGTCTTCCATTTTTTAATTCCCCGATTCAAAAAATTCGAGAGAAAAAATCTTTGATTCATTCTAACTGTTGCGAAAATTTTCCAGAAAAAATTTCGATCTGCTCAAGTTTTTTCGTCTCGATTCGAAAGAAGTGAAAACGAGGGCATTTTCAAACCAGTCTGAGAATTTGAATTGCCCATGAAATTTGGAACATCGAGATTGAATCCACGATTTAGAGTTTCCTGCGATTTAGACTGCTGAACTGTTGGAGTTTTGATCGCCAGCGAATCGACAAAATCTGTCGCGATGATCATTGCTTGAACTGAACCATTCATCGAATTATCAATCACGAGCCCGAATATGATATTCACATCGTCCTCAGTTTGCGAATAGATATAATCTGTCGCGTCGTTGACGTCATAGAGTGACAGCGATTCGTCGCCGGTGATATTGAGAATGATTCCGCGAGCACCTTTCAGCGATTTTTCTGTGAGAGTCGATTGAGCCGCCTGTTTGACAGCCTCGACAGCGTTGCGTTTACTCTCACCGATTCCGAGGAGCGCATCGGCACTTTTGCTTTGAGTGAAAATCGTTGTAACATCGGCAAAATCGACGTTGACAAGTCCAGTTGTGAGAATCAATTCAGTAATGCATCGAATCGCCTGCCTCAACGCTTCATCTGCAACATGGAAAGCATCGGCAAGTTTCAATTGTTTATCGAGTTTCATCAGCGAATCGTTTTGAACAATGATCAGCGCGTCAAGATATGACTGCATTTTGACGATTCCCTCATTAGCAATTCGTTTCTTCCGAGTTCCTTCGAATGAAAATGGAATTGTCATAATTCCGACGGTTAGAATTCCCAATTCTTTAGCGATTCGAGCTATGACTGGAGTCGCTCCAGTTCCAACTCCTCCGCCCATTCCTGCAGTGATAAAAATCATGTCTGCGCCATGCATAATTGATTTGATTTGAGCTTCTTCATTTTTTGCTGCGAGTTCACCAAGTTCAGGCTTATTTCCAGTTCCACGACCTCTGGTGAGAGCTTGTCCAATTTGGAGAGTCTTGATTCCGAGCAAATTCACTTTCGCCAATGCTTTTTCATCGGTATTCACGGCAACAAGTTCGATATCCAAAAAATCGCTTTCAGCAATTCTCTCGAGGACACTATTGCCGCCGCCTCCAACTCCAAAGACTTTAATGGTAACAACTGCACGCTTGATTGCGCTATCGTTTACCTGAGCCATTTAGTCTCTCACCCACTCCAATTCGTAGGAAATTTTTCAAATGTTAGATAAAAAACCAGTTGAAAGTTTAGCGAATTTTTGTGAAAAACGAATGATAGTGTTTTTTCATTAAAACTTGTACTAGATTCTCGATTCGAGTATAAATTTCAAATTCGAAATCTCCATTTCAATTGAGTCACAATCATTCCGATCAACATTAAAAAACATCCAAATAATTCACGGCTCGACATGATTTCATTAAGAAGAATCCATGCAGATAAAGCACCAAAGATCGATTCAAAACTCATAACAATGGCGGCAGTCGATGGATCAGCGTATTTCTGTCCAATGATTTGCAAAGTGAATGCAACACCTGCAGACATAATTCCACCGTAAAAAATTGAAAACCATGCCGAGCCAATCGATTCAAAAGTCGGTGATTCAAATCCAATCGCGACAATTGAACTCAATATCATACAGACAAAGATTTGCGCAGTAGATAATTCAACAACATCGACTTTCGCGGCAAATCGATCGATGAATAGAATTTGAGCCGTCCAAAAAAATGAACTCACAAGCAACATTAAATCTCCCGCGCCAACTGAAAAATCTTCATGAATTGCAAGGAGATATAATCCGCAAATCGCTAAAATCGCGCCGATCCAATTTTCGGGGCGAATTTTTTTTCGAAGTAATACTGACGCCAATGGAACGAAGATGATGTACAAACATGTGATGAATGCTGCTTTTCCTGCAGTGGTATAAAGCATTGATACCTGTTGAAGTGAACTTGCAATGAACATGAATAATCCTGCGCCGAGTCCTGCCTTGAATCCTGATACATGATTCGAAGTTCTGAATCGCAATCTGTAAATCCATAATCCTAGTAGGAAAATGAATCCTAGAAAAAATCGCGACGCGGCATATGAAAACGGCTCAAGATTTTCCATTCCTGTCATTTGCGCGACGAATGTTGTTCCCCATATAAACGCCGCAAGCAATAACATCAATGTTCCGCGAATCTGCATCGAATCCCCCCTTGAAATTGCGAATGCTATCACTTGAAATCAAATCATTCAAGCGATAAACTGTCAACGGAGGGATAGCATTGCGAAGAATATTCATCGATGGAGACTTATCTGACAACATAACTCTCACGGGACAGACAGCGCATCATCTTCGAAACGTTTTGAGAGCTAAGAAGGGACAATTTTTCACTGTGGTCGATTCAAAATCCAAACTCGGCAAATTCGAAATCACAGATCTATCACGCGGGGCGATCGGTGCAAGATTGGTTGAAGAAATCGCGCCGTCAATTCCAACTCCAAAAGTCATTCTTGTTCAATCAATTTGCAAGGAATCGACACGAATGGAATGGATCATTCAAAAATCGACTGAATTGGGCGTTTCAGAAATTTATCCAGTCATTTCAAATCGGACAGTTGTCAATTTCGATGAAGTAAGATCGGCGAATCGAAGATTGAGATGGCAGAGAATCGCTAATTCCGCGGCTGAACAATGTGGACGTGACGATTTATTGAAAGTTGCACCGATTTCAACACTCAAAAAAACTCTTACTGAGAATATAGATTTGAATTCATCGAATACATTGTTCATTTTTTGTTATGAAGAAGAACGAGATCGATCGTTGAAAATGAATTTGAGAGATGAATTGTCGAATCGAAAAATAGATCGCGTAATTTTATTGATAGGATCTGAAGGTGGATTTGAGCCTGAAGAAGCTGAATTTATTAAGAATTTGGGCGGAAAATCATCGAGTCTCGGCAGAATCATTTTGAGGGTAGATACTGCGGCGATTTCAGCTCTGTCAATAATTCAATATGAGCTGGGGAGTTTAGAATGAAAGTTGCATTCTTGACACTCGGGTGCAAGGTGAATCAAGTCGAAACGGAGAACATGATTGCGGAAGAAATTCGAAATGGAAATGAGATTGTCGATTTTGATTCGCCGGCAGATGTGTATGTGATAAATACATGCACAGTCACATCGGTAGCGGATCAGAAATCGCGACAAATGATTCGACGTGCGCTGAAAAATCCAACCGCTCGAGTGATTGTCACGGGATGCTATTCTAATGTAGCTTTCGATGAAATTTCCGCGATAGATCCGCGAATCGAAATCCGTGCAAAGACTATCGATTTTCCAATGAATTCAACGAGTTATCACACTCGCGCGTATTTGAAAATCGAAGATGGCTGTGAAAATTTCTGTTCATATTGTATAATTCCATTGGCACGTGGAAAAATCAGATCCAAAAAATTATCTGAAATTCGAAATGACGTTGAAAATCTAGTATCGAATGGAACTCAAGAAATCGTTTTGACAGGAATTCATCTAGGAGCATATGGTCGAGATCTCGGAAAAAATTTAGCCGATGCAGTTCGAGCATGTTTAGAAGTTCAAGATTTGAAGCGACTTCGATTATCGTCATTGGAATCGATCGAATTTTCATCTGAATTGCTCGATTTATTTTCAGATCCTCGATTATGTCAGCATTTACATCTTCCACTTCAATCGGGATCGGATCGAATCTTGAAATTGATGCGGCGTCCATATGATCGGAAAAAATTTTCCTACATTACAAATAGTGTTCGAGAAAAAGTTCCGCGAATCACATTGACAACTGATGTAATTGTAGGATTTCCAAGCGAATCGGATTCAGATTTCAGCGACACACTGAATTTCTGCCGCGATATAGGATTTGCAAAAATTCATGTATTTCCATTTTCACCGCGTCGAGGAACTCCAGCGTTCAAATTCGATAATCAAATTCCCTCGGAAATAAAAAAAGCTCGTGTCGATCAATTGTTGAAATTATCGAGCGAGCTTGAAAAAAATTTCCATGAATCTCAAATCGGTCGCGAATTAGAAGTATTATTTGAACAGCGAATCGATGAATTTTCAACGGGACATGATAAATTTTATTCCAAAGTTTTCACAAAAAATCCCGTAAAACTCGGTAAAATATTGAAAATCAAAGTGGAATCGATATTTCGCGACGGAGTAATTGGGAGGCTGATCGAATGAGTCAAGATTGTATATTTTGCAAAATCGCTTGGAAGAAAATCGAAACTGAATTCGTCTATGAGGATGATAAAGTTGTCGCATTTAAAGATTTAAATCCTCAAGCCCCGATTCATATTTTGATTGTCCCGCGCGAACATTTCGCAGAAATTTTAGAAGCTCCAGCATCGATTACTGGACATATTTTCTCAAACGTTGTACCAGTTCTCGTTGATAAATTTGGACTTGAATCGAATGGATTTCGACTCGTTATAAATACTGGAAAACAAGGCGGTCAAACAGTCGAACATCTTCATGTACATTTATTGGGCGGTCGAGATATGACTTGGCCACCAGGTTAAAAATTCATTAATTTTCATCGAGAAAGTTGCATTCTCAATTTTCGTTGACCGAATTGCGAGTGTAAGTTATAATTCGTTGCGTTTGAAGTCTCGAGAGAGACGGAACAGCGGAGGGAGGGAAAAAGCATGGCTAACGAAGTCAAGGTTGGTAAAAACGAATCAATCGACAGTGCCCTTCGCCGTTTCAAGCGTACCTGTCAAAAAGCTGGAACGCTGGCAGAGGTCAGAAAACGCGAGCATTACGAAAAACCATCAGTCCGTCGCAAGAAAAAATCTGAAGCAGCTCGCAAACGCAAGTTCCGTTCCTAAGAAAAACTTAATGATCGATCGCTCAACGAAGAGGGGACAGTTCAATGCTGTCTCCTCTTTTTGTTGCAACGGCAAAATCTTTGTTGTATATTAACGCTCGAATTTTTTGCGGGAGCGAGTGAATCGCTTCATTTTTTTTGATCTGTTGAAACAAGGAGGCATCGATTTGCCCGATACAAAACCAGATCTGACAAAGCAACCTCAAACACCGCCGAAAAGTGATCGAACCGCAATAATATCATTGGTTCGAGTATTGCAGCATTTCGGCGTCAAAGATCTTCAAAAAGTCATTGACGACAATCCTCAAAAAGATTCCGAATTGGATTGGAAGAAGATCTCAAAAATTGCAAAGAAATATAAAGTCAGCAGTTATGTCATTCGCCCAACAGTTGACGAACTCCGCGAAGTTCAACTCCCCGCAATGGCAAAAATGGCTGATGGAACATTTGTAACAATCGCAGTCATAACGCAGGAATCAGTTTTCGTCATAGATCCGCGCGTCAATAAACCGATTGTCTTAACTCTGAAAGACTTTCTCGCGTCATGGAACAATGAACTCCTGATTTTCTCCGCAAGATTCAGTTGGGCATATTTCAAAAAGCGATACAGTCTCGATTGGTTTTTACACGTTATCAAGGCGTATCGGCGTTCACTGTATGAAGTTTTGACAGCGTCATTTTTCATGCAAGCCATGGGCGTCGTGTCACCTATGATTATGCAAGTCATCATCGACAAAGTCATTAGAAATCATGGATATTCAACGCTGACAGTCATCGGCATCTCAATGATCATCTTTTACATTGCCCAATCACTCCTCAGCGCAATGAAAACGTACATCATGAATCACACGACAAACAAACTCGATGCGATTCTCGGAACGCGACTTTTTCATCATCTGATAAGTCTGCCATTGCCGTATTATGAATCAAGACGCGTCGGCGATACAACTATGCGCGTTAATGCATTGCGATCCATTCGAAACTTCTTGACAGGAACAGGACTCCAAACCGTTCTCGATGTATTTTTTTCAGTCGTATTCATCGGATTCATGTTTTGGTATTCCTCAACTCTGACGTGGATCGTGCTCGGAATCGTTCCATTCTACCTAATCGTCAACATCTGGAGCGTCCCGATTATCAAGCGAAAACTCGAGATAATGTGGAGTCGCGGCGGCGCAAATAATGCATTCATGATTGAATCTGTCACGAACATCGAAACGATTAAAGCCCTAGCAGTTGAACCGCAATTCAATCACAAATGGGAAGGCTTATTGGCTCGATACGTTCGCGCAACTTTCGAAATGTTGAAATTCCGCACAGTTGTCAATGGCGCAACAAATACTCTTCGAACTATAGCAATGATGGGAGTTTTTTGGCGTGGCGGCATGATGGTTATGGACGGCGAATTGACTCTCGGACAGTTGATCGCTTTCCAAATGCTAGCAGGACAAGCATTGACTCCTCTCACATCTCTCATGGGAATGTGGCCAGAAGTTCAACAGATCGGCTTGGCACTTGAAAGAATCAGCGATATTTTAAACACTCGCATGGAACCAGTCGTGCGTCAAGATATTGGTAAACGCGGAAAAAATCGAGTCACCGGTCGAATCACCTTTGCCGATGTTTCATTCAGATATCGCGCAGATCTCCCACTAGTCTTGAAAGGAATAAATCTTGACATTCAACCTGGTGAGTTTATCGGAATTGTCGGGCGATCTGGATCTGGAAAATCGACTTTCACAAAAATTTTGCAAGAATTATATGTTCCGGAAGCAGGAACTGTGACGATTGACGGGATAGACACTAAGGAAGCAAATCTTACATGGCTCAGATCGCAAATCGGCGTCGTTATGCAAGAAAATTATCTGTTTAACGCGAGCGTTCGAGATAACATTGCGATCAGCCGTCCAAATGCATCGATGGACGAAATTATCGCCGCCTCGAAATTAGCAGGAGCGCATGATTTTATCCTTGAATTGAAAGACGGTTATGATACAAAAGTCGGCGAGCGTGGTGCAAGTTTATCAGGTGGACAGCGTCAAAGAATCGCGATAGCTCGAGCATTATTGAGTAATCCTCCAATTTTGATTTTCGATGAGGCAACTTCCGCCCTGGATTATGAATCTGAACGAGTAATTCTTCGAAATATGGATGCAATCGGTGAGAAACGAACGATGTTAGTCATTGCTCACAGACTTTCCGCCGTTAAAAAGGCAAATCGAATCATAGTTGTCGAAAAAGGCGAGATTGTTGAAATCGGAAATCACGATCAACTCTTAGCGCAAAATGGAATATACGCACATCTGTATCGTCAACAACAAGGCTATTAAGGAGAAGATTGAATGAAATTTATGGATTGGCTCACTCGAGGAGAAGAACGCGAGAAGGAAACTGAATTTCTTCCCGCAATCCTCGAAGTCACCGAATCGCCTCCTTCTCCAGTGGGACGACTCGTTTTATGGTCGATTTTGGCATTAGTCGTCGTTGCAATTGTATGGGGATTCGTCGGACATATCAACGAAGTCGCAGTGGCTCAAGGGACAGTGATTCCGTCCGGACAAGCGAAAACCGTTCAAGTCAAAAACAAGGGAATCGTTCAAGAAATTCTCGTCAAAGAAGGCGACATAGTTGAAGAAGGTCAAGTATTGGTAACACTTGATCCGACTTCGACAGGCGCAGATATGGCAAGTCTGAAAAAACGTCTTGCATATTACAAACTCGATATCGCAAGATTGACAGCTGAATTGAGTGGAGAGCCCTTCGTTCCAACTGCAGATCCAGATTTGGAAGCAAGCGATCTAGCGGCAGAAATTGCATTGTATCAATCGCGGACAAACGATTATCAGACTCAGAAAAGAGCCGCTCAAGAAATCGTGGATCAAAAAGTTGCTCGATTGGCCGCAACTCAAGCGACTTATGAAAAATATGCTCGCGGACTTGAAATCGCTCAAGACAAGGAACAGCGTCTCGAATCTTTAGTTGAACAGAGCGCGATCTCGGAATTTCAATTATTGGAACAAAGATCTCAGCGAATCGAGTATGAAAAGAATGCTCAAGCTGAATTGGATACAATAACTTCGACTCGCGGAGAAATTGCAGAGGCTCAAAGTCGACTCGCAAACGTCGATGCAAACTATCGAAAGGATATTATGACGGCAATGGTTGCATCGAAAAAAGAACTCTATTCAGTCGAAGAGGCTCTCAAAAAAGCTGAAGAAGATGCTCGACTTGCGACAGTTGTATCACCAGCGTCCGGAAAAGTTTACAATTTATCGATTCACACAATCGGCGGAATTGTAACAGACGCTCAACCGTTGATGATGATTGTTCCGAATGACGCACCGCTAGAATTCGAAGTCTATGCAGATAACAAAGACATCGGTTTTATCAGGACTGGACAAGACGCCGAAGTCAAAGTCAGTACATTCAACTTCCAAAGATATGGATTAGTTGAGGCGACAGTCGCAGAAATCGCCGCAACTGCAGTATCAAATCCAAGCGATCAGCAGAAAAATGAAAAATTCAAACTCATTCTCAAACCTGTCAAGAATAATGTTGAAGTTGAAGGGCAACCGATGGATCTAACTCCAGGCATGAATGTCAGTGCGGAAATCAAAATCAAAGAAAAACGAATCATCGATTTCTTCCTCGATCCATTCCGCCGCTACAGACACGAAGCATTGCATGAAAGATAATATTGAATGATACAAGCGCAGGTGATTTCTATAGTTGCCTGCGCTTACATTTTTGCCGTCGATCAGTGATCGCAAAAAGGAGTTTGATCGAATGGAACAAAGACAGCTCGATACAGGGCTCGCATGTCTAATCCAAATCGCAAAATATTACAACATTCCCGCAGAATATCGACAACTCGAGCGCGCATATATTCTCGATGACGGTGCAATTGATACAACAACAATCATTCGTGCCGCCCGAGATCTAAAACTCAAGGCAAAAGCGTATCAAAATGTTTCCGCTGAAGAGTTGAATCGACTCGTTTATCCCTTGATTTTGCGAATGAATGACGGAAATTCGATAGTTTTGACAACGATTCGCGATCAAAAATTTTACATTCTAGATCCGCGATTCTCCATGACGCCTCAATTGGCAGACAAAGAAAAACTCTTGGCGAATTGGTCGGGCGAGATCGTTCTATTCACGCGCCGCTATGAGATTCCGGAAAAATTCCAAACGTTTGGATTCAGATGGTTTTTCCCCGTCATAACAAAATACATGCCTTTTCTCCGGAGTGTCATGGGATTGTCATTCCTGATGCTTTTACTGGGACTGGCAACTCCATTTTTCACGATGAATATCATTGATAAAGCATTGGGACACCATGTCGCCGATGCTCTCACAACATTTCTAGTTGGAATGTTCCTTTGCTCGATTTTTAGCAGTTGGATGAGTGTACTTAGAACTTATCTATTCGCAAACATCACAACAAAAATGGACGTTGCATTATCAAGCCGACTTTTTGCAAGAATCACATCGCTCCCAGTCAAATATTTTTCAAAATGGCAAGTCGGTGATGTTGTCTCACGTCTAAGAGAACTTGAAACTCTTCGCGGATTTTTGACAGGATCATCAATGACAATCGTGATCGATATCGTTTTCGCGACGCTATATTTACTAGTGCTTTTTTATTTCAGCGGAACACTCCTCGCAATAGTTCTAGTCACAATTCCGCTATTCATTTTATTGAATTTGATCGCGACACCAATTTTCCGCCGATTAATCAACGATCGATTCTTGATTGGTGCAGAAAGTCATTCGTTTTTGATTGAAACATTGACGGGAATTCAAACAGTCAAAGGCACAAGCGTCGAACAAAATTTTATCAGTCGCTATGAAGAAGTTTTAGCTCGATTCGTGAAATCGAATTTATCTGTCGTGAATCTTGCGAATATCACGAGCACAATCGGCGGATTCATTCAATCGATGTTTACTCTCATGATTTTATGGATTGGAGCATATCAAATCATGGCAGGCAAAATGTCGATCGGCGAATTCATGGCGTTCCGCATGCTTTCCGGACAACTGATTGGACCAATTATGAGACTCGTGGGACAATGGCAACATTTTCAACGAATTCACGTTTCGATGGATCGTTTGGGCGATATCATGAATGAAGAGGGCGAGCCAGCATTCAATCCCTCTCGAACGACTTTGCCGAGTTTGCAGGGATCAATCGCGCTTGATCATATGTCATTTTCTTATTCAGAAGAATATGGAAGAGTGCTCGATAATCTCAACATCAAAATTCCGGCAGGTAAAAAGATCGGAATTGTCGGCAGATCTGGATCTGGAAAATCGACATTGACAAAATTGATTCAACGTCTGTATTTACCAGATCAAGGAAAGATTCTGATTGACGGAGTTGATATCGCGCAAGTTGAACCTGCATGGCTTCGTCGACAAATCGGAGTAGTTTTGCAAGATTCGATGTTATTTGCAGGAACAATCGCTGAGAATATCAAAATTGCATGTCCAAACGCGACGATGGAAGATATAGTTGCGGCGGCAAAATTAGCTGGAGCTGATGAATTCATTCAAGGATTAGCGCATGGATATGAAACATTCGTCGGGGAACGTGGATCTCTATTGAGTGGCGGACAGCGTCAAAGAATCGCAATAGCTCGAGCTCTGATTTCAGATCCGCGAATCTTGATATTTGACGAGGCAACTTCCGCGCTTGACTATGAATCAGAAAAAGTAATTATGGATAACATCGAACCGATTTCTAAAGGTCGAACGATGTTAATGATAGCGCATCGACTTGCGACAGTTAGAGATTGCGACGCGATTATTGTCATCGAAAAAGGCAGAATTGTTGAGGCTGGAACGCATGACGATTTATTGCAACGCGATGGAATTTATCATCGATTGTATGAGGCTCAAAACGGCTGATTTAGGAGGATCGCGATGAATATTCTTTTCGTCCACCCATCTTTTCCTGGACAATATTTATATCTCGCACCATATCTCGCGCGAAATCCAGAAAATAAAGTTGTATTTCTCGCAAAGGACAACTCGATTAAATCTCAATTGCCAGGCGTGAAATTGGGAATCTATCAAAAACCGAATCAAGAGGCGACAAAATGGTTTGAATCATGTGGACCACTTCGTCCGGCTGCTGAGGCGATGGTTGACGGACAGCATGTCGCAAAAGCTATCGATTGGTTGAGAAATGAGCAGAATTTCAAACCAGATGTCATAATTTGTCACACTGGTTGGGGATCTTCGTTGTATATGAAAGATATTTATCCCGACGTGCCGATTATGGGATATTTTGAATGGTATTACAACGCGATAAACGGCGATTCATTCTGGTGGCCAGATGAAATTCCAAAGATGGAGAATAAAATCTCGATTCGCACAAGAAATTTTCATCATCTAGCGAATCTCGAGCTTTGCGATGTTGGAGTTTCACCAACTGAATGGCAGCGTCAACAATTTCCAAAACTCTATCGCGATTCAATCAAAGTTTTGCATGAGGGAACTGACACTCAATTTTGCAGTCCAGCTCCCGATGGAAAAAAGCAGGGATTGATTCTTGACGACGTGAAATTGAATTTTCCGCCCGATGCAGAGATAATCACATACGTCGCACGTGGATTTGAGATGTATCGCGGTTTTCCATATTTCATGGATGCAATTCGTGAAGTCTTGAAACGTCGTCCAAAAACTCACGTCGTTGTAGTTGGAAAAGATCGCGTATGTTATGGAGCTCAACTCAAAGGCACGACTTATTTGCAAATGGAAGAGAAAAAGGGATTCGACAAGTCTCGGATTCATTTTGTAGGATTGAGAAATCGCGGCGATTATCAAAAAATTCTCCGAGCATCGAGCTGCCATGTATATCTCACGCGTCCATTTATACTTTCATGGTCATTCTTGGAAGCTATGAGTTTTGCAGTTCCAATTGTCAGTTCAAAAACTCCTCCAGTCGAAGAGTTTGCAGTTGACGGTGAAAATGCACTTCTAGCTGAATTCAGATCTCCGCATCACATCGCGTTGAAAATCGAGGAGCAACTTGACAATCAAGATCGCGGTCGTGAAATGGGTAAAAGAGCTCGCGAAACAATTCTCGAACGCACTGAACTCAATAAATGTCTTCGCAAGCAGGAAGATCTAATGTATTCAATCGTTCGTTAAGGAGGATTTTGGATGAATTTTCTGATTCTTCCTCCTCGCGCTCGAACTTTAGTCGAATTCGGTGGAGATACTTCAAAAACATTTTTACAAATTCAACCGCATGCGAATTACTCGATCGAAAAATTTCCGGCTCAAAATCATTCAATCGATTGCATTTTTTATCATGGAGAATTTTTTCTTCAGAATCCAAATCGAATCGAGAAACAGATCTCGGAACATCTTCGATTTTTGAAAGATGATGGACAGATCACGATTTATTTGGAAAATCCTTCTTTCATCGATCAAATCGCGCTACAAATTCGAAATCAATCAAATCCAATCGGTTTGAGTTTGAATTTAATTGTAGGGATTCTGCAAAAACTGCATCTTCAAGTTTACATTCGTCCGATAACTCTTCCGCAGGATAAACAACGAATCGAGTCTTTGAAGTCTGAT
>JAFUTY010000055.1 GCA_017484005.1 Selenomonadaceae bacterium
CGGCAGAGATTTTTTGAGATCATTTGCAAATCTCTCTCGATACTCCGGCAGATGTAAAAATCCATAGATGTAATAGAAAAGATCATCGCCATCAATTGCATCGATCATTTCATTTCCATCGAAGTAATATCTCGGAAAACATTTTGTATCAACATTGAAATGAAGATCTGGAATTCGATTTGTGATGAATGGCATGAAATCTTTCGAAGAATTTGCCGGTGGAAGACATATCAAAAGATTTTCTCCATGAAGAACAAGCTCCATTGATGATGGGCGATCAACTATATCAGCAGAATAAATCAGCTCTCGACAAAATGGACGATATGATCCCTCGATAATTTTCTTTTCATTGAATTTGATTTCGAACTTTCGAATTCGCTTTTTATCGAGAGTCTCGCTCCATGAAATTTTATCTGGAGATTCGTTTCGATCTTCAAAACCGAGTTGAGAATTGTAAAAATCGATCGAGCGTTTCACATTCTCAATCAATTTCTTTCGAGAAAAATTCCAAACCCATGCATCTCGATTCGTTGCGATTCCATTCGATCTAGCTTTGAAAAAATCTTCGATCGATTTCAATTCAAAGAATTCATTGCCGCGCTGATTAATCCAATCTCCATGCTCATTTGGAATAATCTTTCTAAAATCAATGACATCGATTCCTTCGATTTTCACTCGTTCAGTTAAATTTTTGAGAATCTCGAATTTCTGTTCTCGGGATTTATAATCTGCAACTTCCCAATAGAAAATTTTCGCAGACTCTGTTAGTCGATGTGGATTCCGAACAAGAATTGTAATCGCTACGGTAACACGAGAACCTGAACCGAAAATTTCCCCCCCCCCTTGACGTCTTAACTCACCTGAAGCGTAAGCATTTCCGCGCAAATTAAAGACATAGATCGATGAAAATTCTTCAGAAAGAGCTTTTCGAAACGTATCAAATGAACTGCTGTCGATCCATCCTCCATTTGTTATGAAACCAATTATTCCAAATTCTTTTTTATCGAGACGATCGCTCGCCCATCGAAATGCTTTGACGTATGAATCATAGAGAGATTTTTTTAATCCCGAATTTGAATCTTTTGCATATGTTTGAGTGATTCGATTCGTGAGATTTGGATAATTGGATTTTGTCTTTCCAACAGCATATGGAGGATTTCCAATAATGATTTGAATATCCTGATCATCTTGATTCAAAGATCGTTCCGAATTTATTTTCAGATATTCATTGCGAAGATATTTTCCGAACAAATTCGGCTGATCTGTAAAATCCTCCTCGCCATGATTGAAAGTGTCAGTGAAACAGATTCCCTCGAACTGCTCATAACTTCCGCCCGAATCTTTGAATGCTGTCTCGATATTGACGCTGGCGATGTAATATGCAAGCAATACAATCTCATTTGCATGCAGCTCAGATCGAAATTTGCGCTCGAGATCCTTCGATCCAATCAGCCCGAGTTGAAATAATCGCGTGATAAATGTTCCAGTCCCAGTGAATGGATCGAGAATGTGCACATTTTCATCGGTGAGATGTTTATCGAATTCCTTTTTGAGTATCGAATCGACAGATCGCAGAATAAAATCGACAACTTCCGTCGGAGTATAAACAATTCCGAGCTTTTCAGTTGTCTTTCGCATCGCAACTTTGAAAAATTTATCATAGAGATTGATGATCATTTCTTGACGCGCTTGAGAATTGTCGAGATTTCCGCAAGATCGCTTTATCGATTCATAAAATTCTCGCATTCGATTTTGATCTTCATCGCGGCGATCCGTCTCGAGCAAATCGAGCATTTTCTGCATCGAAATTGAAATTGGATTTTTCTCAATGATCGATTTTCCCATTGAATCGGTGAATAACGCTCGAAAAACTGGCAGCGATATAAAATGCTGTGACAACATATCGAGAGCCTCGTCGCGATCGATTTTTGGATTGACGCTCGAATGCAGTTCGTCGAGAAATTCATTGAGTGCGTTGATATATTTTGAATTTCCCCTGCGAATTTCCGATTCAATAAAATCTTTATGACTCGATGCCATCTTTCCAATATCTTCAGCCCAATCCTCGAGATAATGACGATTTCCAACTCTCGAAACGAGTTCAGAATATATCGCGTCGCGGAGTTCAGAAATTGGAAATGGATAAACAAAATTCAGATCTTCCGGCGCATCGAAATTATCGATTTGCGTGACGATGAATCGCTCGCTCGATTTTCTCTTATTCATCTCGAGTGTAAAAAGTTCATCGAGCACTCGTCGCGAATCGTGAGATCGAAGAGCTTGAGCGACTTCCCAAACTGTTTGAGTGTCTGGAGAATCTGCCAAAACTTTTTCGGGAGAATTTCCAGCGGCAACAAAAATCGGAATGATTATGTATCCATATTTTTTATCGGGAGCTTTTCGCATGACTCGACCGATAGCCTGCACGATATCAACTCGAGATTTTCGCGGCGATAAAAATATCACTGCATCGAGCGCAGGAACATCTACTCCTTCCGAGAGACATCGAACATTCGAGAGAAGCTTGATTCTTCCATCGCGAAGTTTTGCTATCGATTGATTTCGATCTGACGCTTTCATCGAGCCATCGATATGCTCAGTTGATACATTGAGCGCGTTGAAAATTTTCGAAACACGTTTTGAATCAGAAATTCTGCTTGAAAATACAACTGCGCGATTCATCGGTTCGGGATCGATTTCTGATAAAAATTCCGCGCCATGAAGTTTTTTCTCCAGCGAATTAATTGCGCCGAGAATTTTTTCATATTCTCCCGCCGGAATTTTTCCATCGGAATCTGAAACTGCTTTTTGAATTTCTGGAGGCACTGCCATTGTCGAAAGTCTGCAGATTATGACTTTGTAATCTGACAAAATTCCTTTTTCGACAGCGTCACCGAAATCGAGCCGATAAATTTCCTCGCCATAAGTTTTCGAATCATCCATTGACCATAGATTGATATCTTTTTCCTTAGCTTTCGCTTGAGCAGGTTTCGAATAGAATCGCGGCGTTGCAGTCATGTATAACCGTTTTTTTGAATGGATAAAATTTTCATCATGAACTCTGACGAATGGAGATTCTGCCGATTGTCCAGTCGTTCGATGTGCCTCGTCACAAATTATCAGATCGAAATTTTCTTTGATTTCTGCGACTGCCTCGATTGATTGATACGTTGAAAAAATTATATTGAGTCGACCGTCACGAATTCTCGATTTGATTTCCAATGAATCAGTCGTTGCAGGAAGTGGAAGATCGTCACGGCTGAATTTGATTTCATCTTCAAATTTTTGCGATGTGTCATCTGAACAAACACAAATCGGATTGAGCTTTATCGATGTCTCGCGCATGAATTCACTCAAAACTTGCGATAGAAGTGCAATCGAGGGAACTAGATATAAAACCAATCTCGATTCTTGTTCCGCGATTTTTAATGAGACTAGAGTTTTTCCAGTTCCGCAAGCCATGATCAATTTTCCACGCGAATGATCTTGAAAATATTTTTGAACTGCATCAATCGCATCTTTTTGATCTTCACGCAAAATTTTTTGAGGAAGTCTAGCTGATTTACCAAATTCTCCATGCTCGATTTTTTCCCAATCAACCGATGCATTTTGAAGTTCCTCGAGCCCAATCAATTTCACTGGAGGATTTTGATTTTCAGTTGCCTTCCGAGCATTTTCACCGAGCGGTGCAGTTGAAATCAAAATTCGCTCGATGAATTGATTTTCACCGAACGACTTGCTCGAAGTTGCGAGGAATGAATCGATATCTGGCTTTTGAACGGTTGAATTTGGATCGTAGCATTTGCATTGAATCGCCACGAATTCTCCCAAATCATTTTTCGCGACGAGATCGATTCCAATATCATTCGCGCTGATTAAATTTTTTAATGGAAAATCATTCCACATCCAAACTTCGGAAAAATTCCGGATTGGATCTGTGAGTAAAAAATTTCGCATTAAAATCTCGAATCGATTTCCCTGCTCGACCGTCGAATCTGACTCAAGAATTTTTTGCAGAATTGAATCGAATCTCATGCCGATACCTCAATCGTCGCTCGCTTTGATAACTCGAAATCGAACTCCAGGCGTAGATTTTTCATCATCGAAAAAAATTCGCCGCTCAATCTCCGGACACCAAAGACTTGGAGGATTTTTTGTACTTGTCATCAGCGTTCGAATTTCAGTTTCAGAAAGTCCAATCGCATGAAGGCATGCCGCCGTCGAAAGTTTTCCAAGTTCAATTGAAGTTTTGGATGCATTCTTCGAAATCACTGCGATTTTTGAAACCGTTCCATCGTCATTGACAAAAAAAGTTGTCGCTGAATCTCCCAATCCTCCGACGTACAATGTAAAAATTCCGAGCCGTTCCTGCGCTTCAACTCTGAATCGCTGATTTTCTGTCGCGAGAATTTCATTGCACCGCGCGATAAATGTTCCAATCACTTCGTCGCTAACTTGAACGACTTCCGCGGAACAAATTCGAATCGGCAGAATCAGAATCGCAAGAATCAAAAAAATCTTTTTCATCGATCTTCCGCCGCGATTGTCATGAAACAAAATCCAGAATTGTCGTCCGATCCTTCAATGACAATTCGACGATTTGCCGCGGAACACCAGACATTCGCCGATTCTCCAGCGTCAACGAGCAATTGATCGACTTCATCGCTGGATACTCCAATCAATACAAGCAAAATTCCCATCGATTCGCCGGAAATTGTCGATGCCTCCTCGGAATCTCTTTGAAAAACCAGCGTGATGTGATCGATTTTGCCGCTTTGATTCATCGCAAAATTGATCTTCGAATCTGCGCGTTTGTAAACATTTATCTCGAATCCATCGCCCTCTTCAATCCCGACGAATTCGACAGAGTTTGCAAAATCATCGTCAGCGATAACGCGATTGAAACGGTCAACCAAATCCTGCAGACTCGAATCGGTCACTGGAAGGCTCGATGCAAATGCAGTTTGAATCGGGAGAATCAGAATCGCCGCGAGAATCAGTAACAATTTTTTCAATTTGATCAGCTCCTTATTTAATGTAGTGAATCGAGAAATTCATCGATCTTCCGCCGTGATTGAGATATATGCCAAGCCTGAATCGTCAGTCGAATATTCAAGCATGATTCGGCGGTTCAAATCAGAGATCCAAATGCCCGCTTGATTTTCATCCTCCGGCAGAGTATCAAAATCCTCGCTCGTGAGTCCAATCGATCTCAAAACTGCTTCGACAGATGCATATCCCTCGTTCGAAGAATCCTCGGAATCGGTTTGAAATGTGACTGTGACTTGATAAATTTCATTTTGCGAATTCACAATGAACAATGTTTTTGAACTTCCGAGCGTGTGAGTATATGTCTGATATTTGTTGCCCTGCTGAATCGAATCGAAAGTGATCGTCGGAAATTCATTTTCAAGGAGAATTTGATTGCAGCGATCGAGTAATTCCTGCGGCGTGAAATCACAAATCGGAAGACTCGATGCAAATGCAGTTTGAATCGGGAGAATCAGAATTGCCGCGAGAATCAATAATAATTTTTTCAGTTCGATCAACTCCTTATTTAATGTAGGGAATCGAAAAATTTTTATCGATCAACTCCTTTCGACTCGATACGCGACAGCATAAATCACCGGCAAAACGATCAAAGTCAAAACTGTTGCAACTAACAATCCGCTGGCGATTGCGATTGCCATAGGTCCCCAAAATTCTGAACGCATAAGAGGGATCATTCCAAGAATCGCTGCCGCGGCAGTCAACATTATCGGACGAAATCGAAGAATTGCTGAATCGACAATTGCATCGTGAGGATTTTCTCCAGCCGCCAGATGTTTTTGAATTTGATCCATCAATATGACAGAATTTCGAATGATCATTCCAAACAGCGCGAGAATTCCTAAATATGCAACAAATCCCACCGCTTGATTAAACAGCAGCATTCCCCAGGCGACGCCAATCATTCCGAGCGGTGCAGTTATGAAGGTCAGCAGAATCTGTTTTGCACTTTGTAACTGCAGCATTAAAAACGTCAGAATCGCGAAAAGCATGAATGGAACGGGAATCAGTAAAAATTTCATCGAGTCATTGGATTTTGACAGCGATCCATCCGGCTCGATTGAATATCCAAAAGGCATGCCCGTTTCAATTTCCGAGACAGATTCAAGTGCTCGAGCCGCCGCATCGTTAGCAGTTCCAGCCGCGATGTTTGCTTGAACTGTTATCGTCGGCTTGAGATTATACCGCCAAATCAAAACATCCTCGCCGGAATATTTTATCGAAGCGATTTGAGACAATGGAACGTGTCCGACTCCATCGATGTAAATCGGTAAATTCTCGAGCGTCGCAAGATTCTCCCGATCCTTTTTGACAAGCCGAAGATCGATATCGAGCGTGCGATCTCCATCATAAAATTCCGCGACTTTTGCTCCAGTGATTTCAGTGTAAAGAATCTGCTGAGCTGTCTGTCTGGAAATTCCCAGCGCATGAATTTTATCATTATCGATTTCAATTTTCAGCGATTTTCCCTGCTCACTCCAATTCAAATGCACATCAAGATTGTTCGGATCTTCACGAAGTTTTTGAGCGACTTGATTTGCATATTTTTTGACAAGTTCTTTATCATCGCCGGAAACTCTAAGCATTATTGGATAATCAGCAGGCGGTCCAGTCTGAATGAAATGCATTTGACTTCGAAGATCCGCGAAATCTGTATCGAGCGCAGATTGAATGATCGGCTCAAGATTTTTTCTCAATTCCTCACTTTTCGCGACGACGATGAACTGCATGTAATTATCAAATTGCAATTGCGGAAGGAGTGTCAAAACGAATCGCGGAGATCCTTCGCCGACATAATACGAATAATGATCGATCAATTCATTATTTTTATCTAAAAATTTGGCGAAATCTCGAGCTCGCGATTCTGTCAAGTTGAATGATGCTCCCGCTGGAAGTCTCAAATCGACAAGAATTTCGGGGCGAATCGATGTTGGGAAAAATTCTTTCTGTGTGAATGTGAATGCATAAATCGAAATTGCGAATAGAATTCCAGTCGCGAGCAAAACTGTGATTCGATGATTCAAGCAGGATTCGAGAAATTTTCGAAAGACTCGATAGAATCCGGATTTTTCTTCGTCTGAAACTTTTTCGACGCGAATCAGATAAAATCCAAACATCGGTGCGACGCAGACTGAGACAATCCATGAAATCAGCATCGCCGCGGAAATCACTGGAAACAGAGCTGAACAAAATTCCGCCGCCAATCCATGCGAAAAAGCGATTGGAATGAATCCCGAGCAGGTTATCAATGTGCCGGTCAGCATTGGTTTAGCTGTCGCTTCAAATGCATAGCATGCCGCTTTGAATCGGTCTAATCCCCGCTCGAGCTGCACACTCATCATTTCGACGGCAATGATTTCATCGTCAACGAGAAGTCCCAATGAAATTATCAATGCGCCGAGTGAAACTTTATGCAAATCGATTCCGCCAGCATACATCGAGACAAACGTTCCAGCTAAAACGAGCGGTATACATAATGCGACGACAAATCCAGTTCGAAGTCCCAATGATAAAAAACTCACTGCCAAGACTATCACGATTGCCTCGAAAAGTGTCCGGACAAATTCGCCGATTGATTTTTGAACAACTTGAGGCTGATTTGCGACTTCATGAATTTCCAAACCGAGCGGGAGATTTTTTTGAACTTCCGCGATTAATCGATCTTCAGATTCGCCGAGCTCGAGAATATTTCCACCCGGCGTCATTGAAACTGCGATTCCAACACATGGCTCGCCGTTGAAAAACATTTTGGGATCGGGCGGATCGATGAATCGACGCTCGACAGCCGCAACATCTTCCAATCGAAAAATTTTTCCATTAGCTCGAATCGGCAGATTTCGAATCTCGTCAACATCCTCAAAATTCCCCGTGAATCGAATATAAACATTGTCAGATTCAGTTTCGATTTTCCCCGAGGGAGTCATGGAATTCTGCGCTGATAATGCATTCGAAATCGTTGTTGGAGAAATTCCGAGCGATTCAAGTTTCGACCGTTCAAATTCCACATAAATTTTTTCAGTCTGCTCGCCAATCAATTCAACTCTTTGAACGCTCGATATCGCCAAAAGTTTTCGACGAAGATTTTCAGATTCACGCCGCAAATCCTCATAATCGAATCCATCGCCGGTCAATGCATAAATCGTTCCATAAACATCATCGAATCGGTCGTTGAAATATATGCCTTGAATATTGCTCGGCAGTTCTGATTTTATATCGCTGCAATAATTTCTCACATCGCGCCAAGTCGATCGAATTTTTTCCGTCTCGAAATCGTCGCGAAGATTGACAAATATCACGCAGACTCCAGGTTTCGAATAACTTTTGACAAAATCGAGCCCTGGAATATCCTGCAAAGTCTTTTCAAGTTTATCAGTGACTTGCAGCTCCATTTCTTCAGTCGTCGCGCCAGCCCAGATACATGACACGACCATCTGTCGAATCGTGAACGCTGGATCTTCCATTCGCCCGAGTTTTTGATAGAAAAAAATTCCGCCGAGAAAAATCATCACGACAAAATACCAAACGAGCGATCGATTTTTCAGCGCGAGTTCAGTGAGATTTCTCATTGCGATTCACCTTCCAAGCGAATCGACTGCCCATCGACGAGTTTATGAACTCCCGCCGTGACAATAATCGAGCCGGGATTCAATCCTTTGACTCTCGCAAATTTTTCGCCGAGTGAAATGACTTCGATCGATTTTTTCGCAACGCGATTCGATTCGACAATCCAAACTTGAGGAGTCGATTCAGTTTGAAAAATCGATGCAATTGGAATTTCAACAGATCCATCCGCAATTTTGGAATCGAATGTTTGAACGCTTGCAGTCATTCCAAGCTGCAAATTCGCGGGAGGATTTGGAAGTGAGATTTTTGCATTGAAAGTTCGCGTCGCGGAATCTGCAATTGGCGAGAGCTCTCGAACGATTCCAGTGAATCTTCCATTGACTGCCCAAAAATCAACTGTCACTTCCGACCCGATTTCGACTT
Organism: Selenomonadaceae bacterium; assembly: GCA_017484005.1. Lineage (GTDB taxonomy): Bacteria > Bacillota > Negativicutes > Selenomonadales > Selenomonadaceae > Quinella. Next base: position 9,037 of record JAFUTY010000055.1, read on the forward strand.
CTGACAACCGATTTTCCGGCACATCGATTGAAACTTCCAGCTCTGCAGTTTGAGTTAGAGTGCAGATTGTCTGTCCTGCCGCGACGATTTGTCCCGTTTCAGCATTGATTGCCGAGATAATTCCGTCTGAATCCGCCGTTAGATTTGTATATCCAAGCGAATTTTGACTTGCCGATTCCGCTGCGACTGCCGCTCGATATTGAGCCTCTGCCGCCTCGAAATTCGTCCGATATTGATCGAGAGTTGATGCCGAGATCGCCTCTTCCGCAAACAATTTTTCGAATCGATCGAGATTTGATTTTGCAAGATCGAGCTGAGCTTTCGTCGATGAAACCTGCGCTGATGCCTGCCGATTCTGTTCCAAAACATCGCGGGGATTTATTGTGAAAAGCAGATCTCCCCGAAATACTCGAGAGCCGACTTCAACATTTCGATTCGCGATTTGTCCTCCAACTTGAAACGCTAAATTCGTTGAATATCTCCCTTGAACAGTTCCAGTGTAATTTTGTCCAGATGAATCATTTCGACTCGGCAAAACTTTTTGAGTTCGAACGAGCGGAATCGATGGCTCAATTGCAGCTTCATCTCCGCATGCAGACAAAAAAAATACCGCTGAGATCAAAAATCCCGCGGCTAGTCTTTGATTCATAAAACATCCTCCATAAATTTTTTGGAGATTCTATCACGCGGCTTTGCAATTGAAAAATTTTTAGAACTTAGATTTCAATTTTGCTAAAATCTCGAAAATCAAGGAGGGATCGATGTGCTTGGAATTGTGATAACCTGTCCTCGATGCGGCAACGGTGCTCAGCTGCTGAAAGATATTTTCGAGGAAACTCGCGATTCTCGATTCGCACCGCCGGGATATGATCGATTTAAACTTGCACTGATCATTGTCGCGACGATTTTCTATTTGATATCATTCGTTTTGTGGGAATTGCAGTCTCACACTAATTTCGGAGGATTTTTGTTTTTGATTGGATCGATCATTGCGATTTTCTGCCGCGATAAAACATTGCATAAACGTCTCGAAATTTGGAATCGATCTTATTTTTGTTCGAAATGTGATCAGATCTTTGTATTGGAGTGATTGATTTGTCTGATGAAAAAATTTTCTGTCCTCGATGCGGCGCAAGTGGTGCTCGATCTTTGAAAACTTTGTCCGAGAAATCTGACGATCCAAAATTCGCTCAGCCGAAATATGATCGACGCCGATTGATTCTCCATGTCTTATCAATAGCGATGATGCTGGGATCTGTCGCCGGCTCAAAATCTGGATTGCCGCAGGAATTATCGATGGGCTTGCTCGTCTTGGGTTTTGTCACATTTGTAATTTTCAAAGACAACAAATTCCCAATCAAAAAACGAAAATGGGAACATGCATTTTTCTGTCAAAAATGTCAAAAAATTTCCGTCGTCGATGAAATGGATTGATTTTCAGATCGGTATTTTTTGACAGACATGCAGTCGAGCGATTATGATTCGAGAAAAACGTGGAGGGATTTCATGATTGAACTTCAATTGTTGATTTTCACAGTCATAGCTCTCGCACTGCTTTTCGATTTCATCAACGGCTTTCACGATTCAGCGAATGCAATTGCAACATCGATTTCCACTCGCGCAATTTCTCCGAGAAATGCAATAATCATGGCTGCGATTCTCGATTTCACCGGCGCGATGGTGAGTACCGGCGTCGCAAAAACTATCGGCGAGGGAGTTGTATCGAGCGCGGAATTGATCGATGAAAAAATCATTGTCGCTGCGTTGATTGGTGCAGTTGTCTGGAATATCGCGACGTGGTATTTTGCAATTCCATCGAGCTCCTCGCATGCATTGGTCGGCGGCTTGATCGGTGCAGTTTTGGTCGGGACGTTCGGTGAAATTGGATTTGGCGGCTTGAATTCAGCAGGAATTCTGCAAATCGTTATTGCATTGATAGCGTCGCCATGTATCGCGATAGCCAGCGGCTTTGTCGTGATGAGATTATTGCTTCTGATTTTTGGAAAGATGAATCCTCACGTCGTGAATCAAAGATTTCGCAAAATGCAGATAGTTTCCGCCGCGATGATGGCTTTCTCGCATGGATCAAATGACGCGCAGAAATCAATGGGAATCATAACTCTCGCGTTAGTAGCTGGAGGATTTTTGGAAGAATTTGAAGTTCCAATGTTTGTAAAAATCCTCTGCGCAGCATCGATGGCATTGGGAGTTGCATGCGGCGGAATGAGAATGGTGAAAACTGTCGGCGGAAAAATTTTCAAACTTGAACCGATTTCTGGATTCAGCGCAGATTTGAATTCATCGCTGACAATTTTGACTGCGACGCTGTTTCATCTTCCAGTTTCAACGACGCATGTAGTTTCCGGCTCGATTCTCGGCGTCGGGACAGCTAAAAGAGTCAATGCAGTTCATTGGGGAGTCGCGCAGCAGATGGTGACTGCATGGATTATGACAATTCCAATCACCGCGATTCTCTCCGGTGTGATTTATTTCTTCGTTGAAAAGTTTTTCTGAGGAGCTGATTTGTTTGCCAAGTCTTTTTAAAGTTGAAGGATGTAAGCCCACGATTCAAAACATCTATCTATCTCCCGAAAAAGAGATTCCGTCAGTCACAGTTGGAGAATATACTTACACAAATAATACAAGTTTATTTGACACTCCACGGCGTGATAATCACATTTTGATTGGAAGATTTTGTTCAATTTCTCGTGACGTCACATATACTATCGGCAGAAATCATAATTATCGTTTACTTTCAACATTTCCAATGCGTGGCTCAGGAATGAAAGAGTTATATAAAAACTTTGCCCCCCCCCCCCCCCCAGTGTCAAGTACTTTTTTGAAAAAAATTTACGTGGCAAATCATAATCAAACTATCATTGGCAATGACGTATGGATTTCTCGCGGCGCACATATAATGTCTGGAGTTTTTATTGGAAATGGCGCAGTTATTGGAGCACATACAGTCGTCGCTAAAAATGTTCCTCCATATGCAATCGTCGTAGGAAATCCCGCCAGAATTATCAAGTATCGATTTGATCCCGAGACAATTCGAAAGTTACAAGCGATTCGATGGTGGAATTGGAGTCTCGAAAAAATTCACGAACATCTTCCTTATATGAACTATCCGGAAGAATTTGCAGATCAATTTTATTCCGCCGATTTAGAGAAAGTTCCACAAACTAAACTCGGGAATGATTTGCGAAATCTAAAATCGAGAGGATTCAATATATTTTCGACGATCCTTGATTTTGATGCGCCAGATGCATTATGGCAAAGAACAATTCAAGGATTTTCATCGAGTTCATTGAAAAATGTCGCTTTAGTTTTACATTCGTCAAATCGATTTTCATATGGAGAGATTCAATCGAAACTCGAAGGATTATGCACATCGACTCCGGATAAATGGATTTTCGCAATTCGATCTCAAAATGAGAATCCATTTGAACTTGACGCATTGCTCGAAACAGATATATTGATCACGACGAGAGAATATGATTCACTTTTGGCGATCGATGCTCTCAACGGAAAAATTTTCGAAATTCGTTATGCATTCGATACTCTTGTTTTCTATTGAGGATGTGATGTTGTGGCAAAGTTTAATTTCATGAAAATTATGCCAGGAGTTAAAGAGTTATATGCTTATCCAGATTCACCGACAGTAACGTTGGGAGATATGAGTTACATTTCTGAAGGCGATGTGGAAAATCTGGTTGGTGAAGGTCCTCATATATTGATTGGAAAATTTGCCGAGATAGCTTTAGGTGAGAGATTTCTTTGCGGACAAGGTAAAGATTATAAATCAACAATGAACTTTATTTTGGATGCAAGAGGATATGGTGCTCAATTTTACACTGAATGCCCAATTTTGCCTCCACCTGTTAATTTTCCAACTCGCATGGCAAACTATGATCAAGTCATAATTGGCAACGATGTTTGGATTGGATCTCACGTGACAATTTTAGCCGGACACCGAATTGGAAATGGAGCAGTTATTGGCGCAAATGCAGTTGTCGCAAAAGATATTCCTCCATATGCAATTGCAGTTGGAAATCCAGCGCGAGTTATCAAATATCGATTTGATCCTGAAACAATTCGAAAATTGCAAGCGATTCGATGGTGGAATTGGAGTCTCGAGAAAATTTATGAGAATTTACAATTGATGGTTGATTCGCCGGAAGAATTTGCAAATCGATTTTATTTTCCGGAGCTCGAAGAGTGTCCGCCTGATGAAATTGGAAATTTAGTTCGTGAATTAAAATCACATGGAATTCGAATTTTCACTTCGATACTTGATCTCGAAATGAAAAAACCATTGTGGAAAAAAATCGCCGAAGATTTTGCTACGAGTAATTTGAAAGATTCAGTGTTGATTTTTCATGAAATGGATGGAAATATTTCCCGCGAACAATTCCAAAGTATTGTCGATTTTGTTGAGGATTTGTCGCAGAACATAATCGTGACAAAATTTTCTAAAGATGCATTGCTAGAAACTGATGTGCTTGTCACAACGAAAGCATTCAGCTCATCTATAGCAATTGACTTATTGAATGGGAAAGATTTCAAAACTTGGTATGCACATGATCCAATAAGTCTCGCATGATCCGAACAAAAAAAGACTCCCGATAGATCAATATGATCTGTCGGGAGATTTTTTTTTATGAGATAAGTTCGCAATTCGATGAGATCAGTGACCACAAAACTAAAAGCTTCCGCCGCCACCACCATGACTTCCAGAATTTCCGCTGGAGTGTGACGATGATCCCTGAGATTTTGGCTGCCTTCGAATGTTTCGAAAGAGGAATGAGTCTCGATTTTCAGTGAGTTTCAAACTGTTTTGAATCAAGTATGAACTCGCTCCTCGAGCTGGATTAACATTGCTCATCGATGCTTTCAACGAGGATTTATACATTCCGCCGAGAATCAATGAAAAAATTCCAGAGAATCCCGCCGCCATCGGATCAAAAATTCCCTCATCCTCTGTATATGCAGAATCATTTTTCTTGTAATAACTCATCAATGTATCAACGCCGTCGATGAAACTCGAAAACGCACTGAAATAATTTCCGCCGCTCAAAGATGAAACGAATTTTTGCGATAGAAAATTGACTCCATCCTCGCTCGAAATTCGATCGCGCATCAAATCATCAGTCGAAATTCTCCAATTGCGGCTTCCCATATCGATTAAAAGCAGAATCGATCCATTCATCCCGCCCGCGTATTGTTGATCGAGAATTCGATTTGCAGTTGTTTCGATGTCGCCGGGGATCGATGTTGTCGTTTGAATTCCGATTCGAATCCCGTGTTTCGATTCAATGCTCCGGATTTTCTGCTCGAGCGAATAAATCTCGTCCTGCGATAGAAGTCCCGCGCTGTCATTGACTGGCGACGCAAATCCCCGCGACGTCAAAATCAGAATCAGAATCAGAATTGAAAAAATCTGTCTCATATAAACCTCACGTCAGCATGGAAATCAGAAAATAGAGAATCGGAAACGAAATCAGAGTTGCCGCGGCTGAATATTTGAACGCCTTGCCGGAATCAGACGGCAGACTTCCGACAAATTTTCCAGTCTGCCCATTCATCATGAAAGTGTACGGCTGATTCTCGTATCGCGTTGTCAAAATCCAAACCGGCACCATCGCATATATGACTTTGCTTTTCTGTTTGATAATTGCGTGAGACATCGGACGCACTCTGTCATATCCTTGAACTGTCTGCGCTAGAAGATCGATTGCAGTTTCCTCGAGCCGCTTATCAGTTCGCGAAACCGATTCTTCCGCCGTGACATCATATTTATCCGCGAGATATCCTGTGAAATACGCCGCGCTGAATGGCTCGAGCTCGCTGTAATCAAACGGTTCGATGCTTTCCATGTAAGTATCATTCATTTTTTTACTGCCGTCAGCTGGAATTTTCTCGAATCTCATTGTTCCGCCGCGTGTGCAGTTATAAACGCTCGTCTCAGTGATCCTTTCGCTCGAATTCTCTCGAACTCGATCCTTTTCCGCCCGAACGTTGAGATGCGCTTCAACTGTCGAATCGAAAAGCCAGAATGGAACATACATCGGCTGAATTGATTCGACGCGGTTGTTTGCTGTAAATGCATCTGGAAGAAGTTTTTTGCCTTCATAGAATTTTTTCAACGCGGCAACTGCTTCCTGTTTCGATTTTTTGAATGGAATTACGAGATCCGGCTTGAGCATTCCAGAAAATCTTTGAGGAACCATCGTTGGATTGCCGCAGTAGCAGCATTCAGTCGCCATTGTATTTTCATCGCAAACCAATTCCGCGCCGCATGCTGAGCAGGTCAACGCTCGAAGATTTTTGATTTCATCTTGAGACCATTCACCTCCAGCCTCTTGAGTATCCCATTTTGCATTTTGAGCATCGAGCTCTTTCGCCGCCATCTTCTGCTGTTCTTCGAACATCTTTTCGATTGCCGCGATTTCGAACTCATTGCCGCAATATTCACATGTGACAGTTTTATTGCCGGGGATAAAACTCAATGGCGCGCTGCAGTGTGGACATTGATAATTGACAGTTGTCGCCATTCAAATCCTCCTCAAAAATTTATACTAATTGAATCGATTTAGTACAAATTCATGGACGAGGTTTGCCGCAGTTTGCACAGAATTTTCCTTTATTGCCGGATTGTCCGCATTCGCAAGTCCATTCTCCCGCAGGTTTTGGAGTTCCACATTCCGCGCAGAATTTTCCCGAATTCTCAACTCCGCATTTTGGACATTTCCATTTTGAATCGACAGGACGAGGTTTGCCGCATTCCGCACAGAATTTTCCAGTATTTCCATCGTGTCCGCATTCACATTTCCAGCCGTTCGAAGATCTTTGCTGAGTCTGTTGAGCTTGCTGCGATTGTTGGAATTGCTGCATTTGTTGATTTTGCATCGCATATAGATTGTTTGCATTGAATCCGCCGGTTTGTCCTGCTAGATTCATTCCCATGAATCCAATCGCCGCGCCTCCAGCATTGTTAGCTGCATTTTTCATCGCTTCAGCCTGCGCCGCAACTAGATGAGCTCCAGCCATTCCAGGATTTCGCAGTGCCGATTCAGTCTGCAAAGATTGAATTCTCTTCAAGACTTCCTTATCTTCTTCACTGACGTTGACACTGCTGACTCCAAACGAAACGACTTCGATTCCGCGTTTCTGTCCCCATTGACGACTCAACGCTTCATTCAATTCATCGGCGATTTCCATTGTATGAGCCGCGAGCTCACTGTATCGAATTCCACGCGCCGCGATTCGAGCAAATGCAGGCTGAAGAGCTGTCATTAATTCAGTCTTGAGCTGGCTGTCGATTTCCGAACGCCGATAATCTTCCGAAACATTTCCGCAGACGTTCGAGTAAAATAGAATTGGATTCGAGATTCGATAGCTGTATTCACCGAAGCAGCGAATATGAATATCTTGATCGATTCCCAAATTTTGATCAATGATTCGAAACGCGATTGGGCTTGGAGATCCATATTTGTTGCCGATGATTTCCTTCGTGTTGAAGTAGTAAACCCGCTGATCATTTCCAACTTCGCCGCCGAATGAAAATCTTTTGCCGATTTGCGAAAAGATCATTTTCACATTTGACGCAAGATCTCCGCCGGTGAAAACTGATGGCTCGCTCGATTGATCATATTTGTACTGCCCAGGTTCAGCGCAAAGATCGACAACTTTTCCCGATTCGACAATGATCATGCACTGCCCATTGTTAATCGAGATAATCGAGCCGTTCGTGATGACGTTGTCATTTCCTTGATTTCCGCCGGTTGTATTGCGGCGATGTCCTTTCGCGACAAGAATATCCGCGCTCAACGAATCGCAGTAGATGTAATCCTTCCATTGATCCGAGAGCACTCCAGTTGCCGCACCGATTGCCGCTCTAATAAGTCCCATTTGAATTTCTCCCTTCGAGTTGAATTTTGAATTCCGGTTGAATTTTACCACATGGAGACGATATTTTTGAATCAAATCGTTTTTCGACGATTGTGAGATGAATTATTTCAAAAAAAAGATCCATCGATCGCAATTGATCGGTGGATCTCTTTTCATTTCCGATTAAATAACTTTGTTGATTTCCACTTCAGTCGATTTTCCTTTGAAGAATGGAATATCGATAATCTCTGACAGATGAATCGAACTTCTGAGAGATCTTTCCATTCTACTAAAAACTCCCATGTAATTTTTGATGTTCAATGTCATGGAAGTCAAAATCAACGCGTCAATTCCAATATCTGGCGACAATTGCTCCAAATTGACAAACTCAACACGATTGCGAGCAACTGCATTGAAATTTGGATTCTTATCCTTTGTATAAACATAAATTTTGACGCCATGCTCGGATAATATATCTGCAAGCTCATCGACAAATTTATCATAACGACGCCCAAAAAATAGAACCGATTTGAAATTTTTTCCTTCGAAATATGAAATCAACTTTTCAGATTGAGGATAGATGATTTCTGCCATTTTATCCTCGAAAGTCTCGGTGATTTCTTCGCCGCGCGATTTCAAACGTCGAACAGATTCCAGAAAAAATATATTGCCATAATCATGTTCAGTACGCGCAAATGATAAATACCAATCGCGATTCTCTTTGTAATGAGGCAAATCAAAAATCGCACCGAATTTATCCAGTTTTCCAAGTACATCCAAATCAACAAGCGTTCTGACACATTTGGGACAAATTCCGCATGAATTATATGGACGCGGCCAACATACAGATAATCGATTCTGCACAATTGGAAAATCTGCAATGAAATCAGTCTTATCCATTCGCGTGACAGGTCCTTCGATGTGAATTTCCATATCTTTGTGATGCAATGCTTTGATCATTAACAATTCATAATGCGCCGGATCTGTCCAAAGAGGATTATTCATTGTGACATCTGAAACGTGGAAAGAGCTGGCTAGATAGTATTTTCCGATGATATCCTGCATCGAATTGACTCCCGCAAAAAGAGAATATAAATGCGTCGGAAACCAATTCAGATCTAAAACTTTCAACACATTTGTACAAATTCGGATAAGAGAAAATCCCATCTCCGTCGCAACTTTTTGACAGTAATTGAAAGTCTCCCATTCATGATTTATATCCGTGTGAAACATGTCGAAGAAAAATAAATGTGTCACGTCTAAATTTCTGTCGCCCGTCTGATAATGATTCAACAGCGCGTAAAATGAATCAACTCCACATGATAATCCAGTTGCAACTCCTGGAGCTTGATAACTGTTTTCCCATGACAAAACTGGCGCAGATACTTTCATTCTCGCATGCTTGCCGTCAGACATTTGCATACAGGGAATCAATAATCGATTTATGGAATGCAACAATTCATAATGAACAGGCACATTGCTCACAATATCCCGATCGTGAATCATTGCATATCGCAGTAGATAGATCAGAAAAGCATCAGCATTCATTGCAACGGGATGATAATTATCGGAATAGCAGAACCATAGACACTTTTTTTCGCCGTTATCGATGATATCTGCCTTCAATTTTTGTCCGTCTGCATAAACTGATTCGATGACAATTTTATTGTCTTTTCGTTCAAAGATTGTTGCGAAGGGCTTTTTTTTTACTTCAGACTCGATACCCCCCGATATTGTCAGATTGGCATTCGGTCATTTGATAATAAACGTCATAAATTTTTCGAATTTGCTCCATTCCATGCCCGCTCCTCAAATCTTCCGGACTGTCTTTGAACTCTCGCAAGACTCGATATAATCCCAAACACACCGGCTCATATTCATGCGAATAATCATAAATCTGCAAGAGCATCTGTTCCGCTACCGACAGATCCGACATATATTCCATGACTTTAGTTCGATAGAGTTTTTCCGGCTCGACTTTTTCATCCAAAGGCTTGCTCGATTTAGTTTCAGAATCCGGCTTGATATCGACGTTGATTTTCCATAACAGATTTTCTTTTGGCGGAATGACATCATCATTGTTAGCGGCAAAAGGAACGACAGCCATCAAAGGATTGATCATTGTGAGAAGATCGATCGAGATTTTTTCATCGGGAATTTTATTGTTGCTGAATCGACGGAAATACATCCATTTTGCTTTCAATGCATATTTAGAGTGCAATGGAGAAACTCTAAAATTATTATATTCAATGTTGTGAGCGTTACCGAAATTCATTCTATTTCTATAGTTGATATATAGCACATGGAATTTTTGAAAGAGATCATTGCAACTGTATCCTTCTAAAGTTTTCAAAATGATATTTTCTTGATCTGCAAATACATCTTTCAATTGCTCGACGTTATTCCAAAGATAACATCCGCCCAAATACGATAATAAACGCTTATCACCTAATGAATAATCTAGACTTCCTCTGATTCTTTTATAACCGAAAACAGCATCGCCAATTCCTCCTGTCAATTGCAATCTATCTTTGTTACTGTAACGATTGAGATACAATGTCGAATTAACAGCAAAACTTCCCAAGTTTCGAGAAATTTGCGCTAGATCTACCTCATCTCCACACATCACATCGCTCTCATCAGTATCTCGATAGTTTACTTTTCCATAGCTGTAAAGATTTGTCACTCCTGCGGCTTTTTCCAAATCATCCCGAGTCCCACTTCGACGAGTGTGAGTCACAATTTTTTTACGTAAACGAATCGGCAAATTATTCGCAGTTGCAAAAACGATTCGACTATCAAAGCCACCACTGACATCTATGACAATTTGCTTGAATCGATCGTTTGTGAAATATGCCAACGTGTTGTCATAAATTTCATCTTTTGCCTTTCTCAAATAATCCTCATAGACGTCCTCATCCCATTCTTCAGATTCAGTCAGGATTTTATAAAGCTCCGTATTCTCTTTAGATAATGCCCCCCCCCCCCGCGAATTATAAATGATTTTCTCAAACGGGAGAGTCAAATAACAATGATTAACATCCATATCAGTCGTGAAATTGCTACCATATGTATAGCCGCTCGTGATGATATTCACTCGACTACGACGGATATTCATCGACAATTTCACACCGCATCGTTTCAAGGATTCCAACAATAAGTGATAATGATTCGAGGCCGCAAAAATCGATCCATCTTCATAGTAATACCATGGCGACATTCCGAAGAAATCGGCGATCAATTTGATCTGTCCATCAGCAATTCGAAGAAGATTGAATTCGCCATAACATCCATCCAAATCATCCGGTTTCAAATCAGACGTAGACATTTCATCTGCGCCGAACGTCAAATGTCCATTTTTCAAAACATAGCCGGAAAATGCATAAGTTTCCGAGGAATTTTCAAACACTGGATGATGCGTGAGAACTGTTGTTTCCGAATCGATTTCCTTGAGAGTCATTCCGCAAGATTTTGCCAACTCCGCGAGATCATTCGTGCGAAGATGCGAGAACACTGCCATCGTTTCATGTGGAAATGGCAGTGGCGCAATATGAAGTTTCGGCAATTCTTTTCTTTCAGTCTTCAAAAATTCTTGGAAAGCTTTTTCATCTTCTTCAGTAAGCTGTTTAATAGCTATCATGATTTAACACTCCCATATAAGTCAGAATCGAATGTAAAAACTGCTAGGATTTTAAGACATGGGAAATTTTTAATCAATATCAAGATTTTTAAATTGTTTTGAGATCGGCAGGATTCTTCGAGAAATTATCTAATTATTCGTTCGAGCATTTTTGAAATTTTCCAATTCAAATTTTTAGGAGGGATTCACATTGCGAGAGCTCGATGCAAAATTAATCACCGAAACCGTCGCGGATCTTTGCAAGCAGGCAGCGTATTATCTCCCGCAAGATGTCTACGAGGCATTGAAACGCGGACGCGAGACTGAAGAGTCTCCAGTGGGGCAAGTTGTCCTCGATCAGATCATCAAAAACGCGGAGATCGCTAAAGCGGAAGATCGTCCATACTGCCAAGATACAGGCATGACGATTGTATTTTTGGAAGTCGGACAGGATCTTCACATCGTCGGCGGAAATCTTGAGGATGCAGTCAACGAGGGAATTGCGAAAGGTTATGTTGATGGATATCTTCGCAAATCAGTCGTCGGCGAGCCACTCTTTAATCGCAAAAACACTCAAAACAATACTCCAGGCGTCATTTATACTCAAATCGTTCCCGGCGATAAATTGAAAATCACTGTTGCACCGAAAGGTTTTGGCTCGGAAAATAAATCCGGCGTCAAAATGCTTGTGCCGGCTGACGGCGTCGCGGGAGTCAAAAAAGCTGTCATGGAAATCATTCTTCACGCAAGCATGAATCCATGTCCTCCAATGGTTGTAGGTGTTGGAATCGGCGGAACGATGGATCGCGCGGCTGTTCTATCGAAAAAAGCTCTGACTCGTCCGACAAATGTTAGAAATCCAATGCCGGAATATGCAAAGCTCGAAGAAGAACTCCTCGAATTGATCAATCAAACAGGAATTGGTCCTCAGCTCGGCGGAACAACTTCAGCTCTTGCAGTGAATATCGAATGGGGATCTACTCACATCGCAGGACTTCCAGTTGCAGTTTCAATCTGCTGCCATGCGATGCGTCACAAGGATGCAGTTCTTTGATCAAAATTGAAATCTGAAACTTATACTCAAAATCGAGATTGAGTATAAATTTGAATTGGAGGGATATTGATGGCTGAAACGATTCGAATCACGACGCCTTTCACTGAAGAAGATTCTCGAAAACTCAAAGCCGGCGATTCAGTTTTGATCTCCGGAACAATTTTCTCTGCCCGCGATGCTGCTCATAAAGCAATGACTGAAGCACTCTCTCGCGGCGAAAAACTGCCGATCGATTGGCAAAATCAAATCGTCTATTATCTTGGTCCAACTCCTGCAAAACCTGGAGATCCAATCGGTTCATGCGGACCTACAACTTCCGGTCGAATGGATGCATACACTCCAACGATGTTAGCGCAGGGAATCAAAGGAATGATCGGCAAAGGATCTCGTGCACCTGAAGTTGTCGAAGCGATGAAAAAATTCGGCGTGACATATTTCGCAGCAGTCGGCGGTGCAGCAGCATTGATCGCTAAATCCGTGAAGAGTTACAAAGTTTTGGCATATCCAGAATTAGGTCCGGAAGCTGTTGCAGCGCTGGAAGTTGTAGATTTCCCCGCGATTGTTGTCATTGATTCCGAAGGCAACAATTATTATGAAATCGGTCAGCAGCCATATCGAAAACTCGATAAAGCCGCGCTCGGTTTGAAATAGATTCCAACGGAAATTTTTGGAGGAGATCAAACGATTTCCTCCGTTTTTTCCGAACACAATAAGGAGGCGCATGATGTTTCACACAACTTTCTACATCCGAAGACTGCATTCAATCTGCGGTCTGGCGGTGCTCGGAATGGTTTTATTCGAGCACATTTTTACAAACTCCATGGCGATTTTTGGTCCAGCGGCACTCAATGGTGCTCTCGAAATGATGGAACTCATTCCAAAACCGATCTTTTTGGGACTTGAACTCGGCGGCATCGCAATTCCACTCCTCTTCCATGCAATTTATGGAGTTTATATCGCACTTCAAGCGAACAATAATGCATCGAATTATGGATACTGCCGCAATCGCAATTTCACACTCCAACGCTGGACTGCATGGTATCTCGTGATTTTCCTGATTTGGCATGTCGGTTATCTTCGTCTCTATACAAAAGGAATCACTGGAACTCCAATTTCCTATGAACTTTTACAGAATTATTTCCAAAATCCAGTCGTCGTTGTCTTGTATGTTCTCGGAATGTTTGCCGCGATTTTCCATTTCTGCAATGGAATCACAACTTTCTGCATGACTTGGGGAATCACCAAAGGTCCGAGATCGCAAAATGTCGTTTCAGTTCTTTCAATGGGACTTTGCGCAATTCTATGCCTTATCACTCTGACTTTCATGGGAAGTTATCTGATCTAAAAATTTTTTAGGAGAGAAATCATGGCGAAAGATATGACTAAGAAAAAGATCATAATCGTCGGCGGCGGAATCTCTGGACTCCTCGCAGCGATTAAGGTCTGTGAACTCGGCGGAGAAGTTCTGTTATTCTCCTACTGCCCAGTGAAAAGATCTCACTCACTCTGTGCGCAGGGCGGAATCAATGCATGCATGGATACCAAAGGCGAGCATGATTCAGTTTACGAGCATTTCGATGATACAGTTTACGGCGGAGACTTTTTGGCGGATCAAATCGCTGTCAAAGGAATGGTTGAAGCCGCTCCCAAATTAATAAAAATGTTTGATCGCATGGGAGTTCCATTCACAAGAACTCCGGAAGGCGTCCTCGATCTTCGAAATTTCGGCGGTCAGAAAAATAAGAGAACATGTTTTGCAGGATCAACAACTGGGCAGCAGATTCTCTATGCTCTCGATGAGCAGGTTCGCCGCTGGGAAGTCAAAGGATCTGTCAAAAAATATGAGTTCTGGGAATTCATCAAGATCGTCAAGAATAAAGAAGGAATCTGCCGCGGAATCATTGCGCAGTCAATGAACACGATGAAGATTGAAGCTTTCCGCGCGGATACTGTCATTCTTGCAACCGGCGGACCTGGACAAGTTTTCGGAAGATGTACTGCATCGACAATCTGCAACGGATCAGCAGTTTCCGCGGTGTATCAACAGGGAGCTGAAATCGCGAATCCAGAATTCATTCAAATTCATCCAACTGCGATTCCAGGATCAGACAAAAATCGATTGATGTCTGAAGCATGCCGTGGTGAGGGCGGTAGAGTCTGGGTTTATAAAGATGGAAAGCCTTGGTATTTCTTGGAAGAGATGTATCCAGCGTATGGAAATCTCGTGCCGCGTGATATTGCGTCGCGTGCGATTTACAAAGTCTGCGTGCACATGGGACTCGGAATCAACGGCGAGAATCGGGTTTATCTTGATCTCTCACACATTCCGGCTGATTACCTCGAAAGAAAACTCGGCGGAATTTTGGAAATGTATTCGGAATTTGTCGGCAAAGATCCCCGCAAAGTTCCAATGGAAATTTTCCCGAGCGTTCATTATTCGATGGGCGGAATTTGGGTCGATCGCAAACATAACACGAACATCCCGGGATTGATGGCGTCTGGAGAGTGCGATTATCAATATCACGGCGCAAATCGACTCGGCGCAAATTCATTGTTGAGCGCAGCATATTCCGGAACGATTTCTGGTCCAGAGGCGATGAATTGGGCTAAAAATGGAAACAAAGGTTCGGAAATCTCTGACGCGGAATTGGAAGCAGCCCGCGCGGAAGTTCAAGAAGAATATGATCGAATCGTCAATATGAGCGGCGAGGAGAATGCTCATAAACTTCATCACGAGATGGGCGATATCATGTATAAATATGTCGCGATTGAACGTGATAACAATGGACTCGATCAAGGTTTGATTGAACTCAAAAAACTTTTGAAACGCTGGGATAATATCGGCTTGACGGATCATTCGAAAACTGCAAATCAAGAAGCAATGTTTGTCCGTCAGCTTCGAAACATGATTCTTTATGCGATGGCGATCACAAAATCTGCCCGCATGCGTGATGAATCTCGCGGCGCACATGCAAAAATCAAGCTCGAGAATGGTCAGCAGGTTCACGATGCAGACGGCGAATTGGTCTTCATGCCCCGCGACGATAAAAATTTCATGTTCACTTCAATCGTGAATTACGATCCAAAAACTGAAGAACCAGTTGTGACTTATCGCGAATTTGATCATTCGTTGATTAAACCGCGTCCGAGATCTTATGCCGTCGCCAAGAAAGAGTGAGAGGAGCGTTGACTGATGGCAGAAAAAAAAGTTCGGTTTGTCATCGAGCGGCAGGATTCGCCCGAGAGTCAGCCGTACACGCAGGAATTTGATGTTGATTACCGCCCCGGCTTGAATGTTGTCGCGGCGCTGATGGAAATTCAAAAAAATCCAGTGACTGTCGATGGAAAAAAAGTTGCGCCGGTTGTTTGGGAATGCAACTGTCTTGAAAAAGTCTGCGGCGCATGCATGATGGTTATCAATGGCAGAGCTCGTCAAGCCTGCTGCGCGCTCGTCGATGAAATCGAGCAGCCTATTCATCTTGCACCGGCGAGAACTTTCCCAGTCATTCGCGATTTGCTGATCGATCGCACGAGAATGTTCGAGGCGTTGAAAAAAATTCAAGGATGGGTTGAGCTCGACGGCTCGTGGGATGTAAAAGATGCGCCGATTCAAAATCCATACACCGCGCAGACTGCTTATGAAATTTCGCACTGCATGACTTGCGGATGCTGTCTCGAGGCTTGTCCAAATGTTGGTCCTCAATCTGATTTCATTGGTCCAGCACCGACAGTTCAAGCATATTTGTTCAATCTTCATCCGCTTGGAAAATTTGATAAGCCGAAACGTCTCAATGCATTGATGGAAAAAGGCGGAATCACGAGCTGCGGAAATTCTCAAAACTGCGTCGAAGTCTGTCCAAAATTCATCAAACTCACGACGTATTTGGCGCAGTTGAATCGCGACGTCAATATCCAGGCACTCAAAAATATTTTCAATAACTGAATTCAACAAGCGTGACGCTTGACCCACAAACGTGACGTTTGATCCATTATTGGGCTACGATTCTCATCGATTGCGAACTTATCTCGCAAAATAAAAAAGATCCTCGATCAAAAAACGATCGGGGATCTTTTTTTCATTCGGTATATAATCGAGAAAAAATTTTTGGAGGATCTATGTTCAAAAATATTCTTCATCATCGCGCCAAAGATTCTCTCGATTGCGGAAAACTTTGCTGCACCAAGATTGAAAATTTTGGAGTTCATGTCGGCAAATTGACAATCTTCGATGGCGTGAATCTTCATATTCATTGCGGACAATTGACAGCGTTGATTGGCCCAAATGGAGCTGGAAAATCAACATTGTTAAAGGCGATTCTCGGAGAAATTCCTCATACTGGAAATTTGCATTACGTCGATGCAAAGGGAGTTCACACTGGTCATCCAGTCATTGGTTATGTTCCGCAATATTTAAGATTCGATCTTTCATCGCCGACGAGCGTCATGGATATTTTTATGGCTTGTCTATCGCGACGTCCAGTTTGGTTTTGTTCATCGAAAAAAATTCGTCCCCGCGTTTTGGAAAGTTTATCGAGAGTCAAGGCGGAGCATTTGATCGATCGACGGCTCGGTGCATTATCGGGAGGAGAATTGCAAAGAATTTTATTAGCTCTCGCGCTCGATCCAATTCCGGATCTTTTGCTCCTCGATGAACCAGTTTCCGGCGTCGATCAAAATGGATTAGAATTATTTTATGAGATTGTCGCGGAATTGCGTGAGAAGGAAGATATCGCGATAATTTTGATTTCGCACGATTTGAATCTCGTCGCGCGGCATGCAGATCAAGTCGTGCTGCTCGATAAAAAAGTAATTTCATCTGGAACTCCGGAAGAAGTTTTTGCAGATGAAAAGACGAAGAAAATTTTCGGAATGCTCGCGGGAGATTTTTCGATGAAAGATTCTGCACGCTGGGGAGGATTTTTAGGCTGATCAAAAAAAGATCCTAGGATCGAAACTACAAATCGATCTTCGGATCTCTTTTTTTCGAGGATTTTTAACGTGTATGAATATTTTTGATCTCCAAATCATAACACCAAAGATCTTGTCGCTCTTCTGTCCAATGAACATTGTTGAACTTCAAATCTCTTTGATATTCCGGCTCAAGATATATCCCGCAAATATTCATATCAAAACAGAAGACATTTTTCCATTCTTCTGGACTCAATGCTGATTTCACTGCCCATGCAACCTCTCGATTGCCTCCCTTGAAATCATGCCATACTACTATCGATTTCGGTTTGCGGTGCTTGAATACATTTATCGTGTCACAATATACTCCATTAAATGAATGATCACCATCGATAAAATAAAGATCGATGTTTTGAGGAATCGAATTGAAGTTAAATGTCTTTGAATCTCCATAATGATGTACAATTTTTGGAGAATATGTTAATCGTTCGGAATAATCGGGAATATTTCTCGCTTTACACCAATTTTTCATGGAATATGGCGCACCAGGTTCAGCAGTTATACTATGCAATTCGTCACAAATATCAGTCAAAATATTGATACTCACACCGATATAAGTTCCGATTTCAAGATATTTTTTGCAATTGAATTTTCTTGCGAGAGAATAAAGCAGGGCATAATCGAAAACTCCAGATCCGCCGATCATAAATGTCAACTCTTTCAGAGGAATTGACAGCCCCCCCCCCCCCGAGTTTCATTCATCAAAAATTCACTTAAATTGATCGAATGATGATCCGTCAATTCTTTCAAAACGGATGCCGCCCGATCTAATGAAGCTTTTTTGATAAATTCAACTTCATTTAATCCAGAGGGTGGAGAATAGACTTTGAACAGCGAAAATCCTAGACTCAACATCGTTGAGATTGCATGATTTCGCTCATCGGGATTTTCAATTGCAACTACGATTTGAGTTTCCTTCGAAATCGTCTGCAAATAATCCATCGATTGAACAGGCACATTCGTTTTGACGATATCTTTTTTGTATCGATTATTGATATCAACAAACGCCAAGACATCAGAGCCCTTGCAATAATCCCAATATGCAAGATAGCCCCAATCGCCCGCACCGCAAATTACAACTTGATTCAAAAACATCGCCTCCATGTGATAGAATTCAAACACCAGTTAAATTCTAAATTATCAATTCTTCAAATGCAATATGAAATTGTCGTCGGGAGGATTTTAGGTTAATGGATTTTCTCTATTCGATACTCGATTTGATACTGCCGTTCGATTTTATGCGTCATGCGTTCATGAAAAATGCATTCATCGCGATTCTCCTCGTGACGCCGCTATTTGGATTATTGAGCACGATGGTTGTCTCGAATCGAATGGCGTTTTTCTCTGATTCATTAGGTCATGGAGCATTCACAGGGCTCGCGATTGGAATTCTGCTCGGCTCGAATTCTCCATTGATATCGCTGATAATTTTTTCAATAGCGTTTGCATTTTTGATAACATTCGTCAAAAACAAATCGCTCGCCGGCGCAGATACAATCATCGGCGTTTTTTCATCGACAGCTATCGCGCTGGGTTTAATGATTTTATCGCGCGGTGGATCGTTCAATAAATTTTCGAGCTATCTGATTGGCGATCTTCTGAGTATCACTCCGGAAGATCTGATTTCGCTCGCAATTGTCACTGTTCTCGTGATTTTGAGCTGGGCTTGGATTTTTAATCCTCTCCTCGTGATGAGTATCAATCCCTCATTTGCGAGATCGAGAGGAATCAATTCTCTGCTGATCGAATCGATTTTTGCCGCGATGCTCGCTGTCATTGTTGCAATTTCGATTCAATGGGTCGGAATTCTGATTATCAATGCAATGTTAGTTTTACCTGCTGCGTCAGCTCGAAATGTTACGAATGATGTTAAACATTATCATTTGATATCCGTGATGCTCGCTTTGATCTCTGGAATTTTGGGATTGATCGTCTCATATTATTTCAACATGGCAACAGGTGCGACGATTGTTGTGATTCTCGCGATTGGATTCTTTGTGACTCTCGGTTTGAAATCTCGATTCATAGAATAACAATCTCGATGTTGATTAAAAACTTTCAATATCCTAGAATTCATACACTGTTTGAACTTCATTCAGAAAGGACAAATCGCATGAAAAATCCAGAAGATCACAAAAAATTATTGGATCAAATTGAAGAACTTTCGCGAAATAGCATCAATTATTTTGATGTTGAGAAAGAATTTTTCCTTATCGATTCCGAGAACCTGTCACAAGTTCGCCCTCGATTCTATGGATATTCGATTCAACGCGATGGAATTTATGAGGAAGAAAATTTGACTCCGGAAGCGATCTCGAATCTCGATGGGCGTGGATGTTATATCTATATCGATGTGAAAGACAATGAAATCACGATCAAGCAAGATTTGAATGGATGTTGGGGAATTTATCTATTTCGAAATGGAAATTATTTCGCGTTGAGTAATTCATTCTTTCGACTTCTGGATCATGTGAAATATCGTTATCCGTTGACAGTGAATCGCGATTTTTGCCATTATGCAGTGACCAATCAACTTTGTGCAATTTCTTACGCTGAAACTGCTGTGAATGAGATTCAAACTATTGATAGAAGTGCAGTTCTCCACATCGATAGAGCGAGAAAAAATTTTGAGATCGAGATGATTTATTATAAAGATCAGAGTGTTTCGCCGGATTCTGAAGAAGGAATCGCGATTTTAGATCGTTGGATTGATTTATGGAGCGGCGTTATTAATGGATTAATTCAACAGACGAAATTTTTTCAAGCAGATCTGTCGGGAGGATTTGATAGTCGAATTGCATTTGTCCCTTTGTTAAATTCAGGAGTAGATTTAAAGACAATAAGAATTCGGTCTACAAAGAATGAACTTCATACTCACGTGGAAGACTATGCAATAGCATCTCAAATCGCGTCGCACTACGGATTCAAATTGAATCAACCTCTTCCAGAAAATCAAGTGTTAAATTACAGTCTGACCGATGAATTTGACATCAATTTGTATTTTCGTCAATTGTTCAGCAATATCACATCATTTCAACTGCCTAGGCGAATTAATAAATTATATAGTTTGAGTGGCTATGACGGAGAAACTCTTCGCTATCATTGGCAAATTCCGCTGAAAGAATTTATGAAAATATACATTCAGAAAGCGAATAGTTTTTCAATGGCGTTAGCTCCCGAATTGAGACGTTCATTTGAAAATATTTTTGATTCAAATGCTCGTAAGATTCGCGATAAATATGGTATCGAAGACGAAAATTCTGTTGATATAATGAATTTCATGTATTTGGAGACTCGCGGACGATACCATTTTGGAAAGGCATTAGTTTCAGGCTGTTTGTCGGATTCTGTAGGACTTGCGCCTGCAATTGATCCAGATATCAGAACTTTGAAACTCAATTCGACTGAATGTCCTGACTATAATTTAATGATAACTTTGCTATTCGCTCGATATGCTCCGGATTTGTTGAATTTTCCATTCCAAGGAGGACGTTCAATCGCTCCCGAGACAATTGATTATGCAAAAAAAGTAAATGAAAGATTCCCAATATGGCGCAAGGATAATAATCGGAAAGGAACATTTCATTTATTGCCGCGCGATAAAGATGTTGAAAAGTTTCTCTCGTCAAACAAAAACAATCCAAAACTTCCAAAAAATTTGTTGCAAGATTGTCTGAAAGCGATTTTCGATTCGAGCAGAACTTATGGACTTTTCACGTCATATTTTAATTCAGAATTATATTATTTCGTGTCCTATTATTATGAAAGACGCATTTTTGAACGTGAGCGTCCCATGTTTGCTTTGGTCGGAGTTGCAAAAGTTATCGAAGATGTTGAAATCAGTCGAAAACATCCCATGGATGGCTATATGCAACGTTTTATTGAACAAGACTTCGCAAAGATTAATGATGATATCCCAATAGATCGCAAATTTTTGCCATATATAACTGCGCGAATAGACATTAATTGGATTTCTGCCTTGGGAGATCTTCAAATCATTTCGAATTCTGATGAAAGATCGAGTGTTGAAAAAATTGATTCATGGCAAAACGGCGTTACTGGATACATAATTCATTCCTACGCCGGAAATTTGGAATTCGTTGTTAAAGCCACTGCAAATGGACAAATCAAATTGCTATTACGTGGAATCGATGAACGCTATCCTGAAGATC
>JAFUTY010000056.1 GCA_017484005.1 Selenomonadaceae bacterium
AATGTCTTGATTTTTACCGATACAAATTCAAAAGGCGATATTGTAAGTCTTGGTGGAGATTTCAACGATACAATCCATGCAGGCAAGAGTGACACGATCGATGGCGGCGGCGGAAATGATCAAATCTATCTTGATGGAAATAAAGTCCATGTGATATTTGGAAGTTCAGAAGGCAATGACACGATCTATGGCTGGAATTCGACAGATTATCTAGAATTTGATTCGCTGCCATCGAGCATTTCAATTTCAAATGGAGATTTGTACTTGGAATCGGAAAATGGGACTTTATTGATCGATGGATCATTTACAAATTCGACGAACATCAGATATTCAAATGGAATCTTGAGAGTTGGAGATTCAAATGGCGATGTGATCTATGATCGATCTGTAAATTATTATGCAGGATCGAATTTGATACTGGATACAAGTCGCGGAACTTCAATTGATCTTTCTGATTCGACGTATGAAAATATTTCGATGATCGATGCGAGTAATGGAACTGGTCGGGATGTTTTCAGATACACATCTGATGCAGGAGATGTAACAATTTCAAACGGAGACTCGAGAGACGTTGTCGATCTTTCAAGTTATACGATCGATGAGATATCGACAGAATTTACAGATTCGGGACTTGTGATTTCAATCAGCGACTCGAGTCTGAATATTGTCGGAACGGAAATGACAACATTCAGTTTAGCGAGCGGAAAATATACTGCAGACTTCTCGAATCAAACTTTCAACTCGTAATTCATAATCCGAAAAAAAAAAAAGATCCCCGATCATTTTGACCGAGGATCTTTTTTATTTTGATGGAATGTGATTTAATAATGTAGAGGTGATTTTATGTTCAAACGATTTCTATTTTTGACGCTGATGATGCTCGCAACATGTATTTGTGAAATTGCATATGCGAGCGGAATCATGATATCTGGTGCGATGGATGTTGAAACTGAATATATGATTAACGCGTTGCAAAATCGACAGGAACATCGGCTCGGCGTGTGGAGATTTGTCACTGGCGAATATCAAGGTTGCCCAATGATAATCTCGGTGACATCGGTGAGTCAGGCGAATGCTGCCGCGTCAACAGCATTGGGAATCGAAAAATTCCAACCTATCGCGATTATCAATCAAGGAACAGCCGGAGCACATGCTCTAGAAATTCATCCATTCGATATCGTGATTGGAACTTCCGCCTGCGATTTTGGAGCTTACAAAACTGATAGCAAAGGTAATTCAACTTTCAGAGGCGTCAAGGTTTATGACGAATCGAGCGGCGATTTTATCAGAGTTGTAGATTTTCAGCCGGATTCACAATTGCTCGAAATCGCTCGAAAAATTGCTCCGACTTACAAATTTGGAAACGTTGTCGAGGGAAAAATCTGCACGAGTGGTGCTTGGAATAAACAAAAATCGCGAATCAAATACTTCCACAAAAATTTCGATACAATGTGCGAAGAAATGGAAACTGCAACTGTCGCGCAAATCTGTTACGACTATAAAATTCCATTTATCGGAATCAGAGTGATATCGAATAATGAATTGACGAACGAGGATTTCAATCCAGATACCGGTGAAAAATGTCAGCAATTTGCTCTCGATGTTGCAAAAGCTTATTACGAATCTCGAAATCAGTGACAAAAAAAGATCCCCGACAGATCGCGTTTGATCTATCGGGGATCTTTTTTCTATCGATCGATTGACATTCGAATCTTGAATTAAAAAATTACTTCGTGAGTAAACTTTAAATTTCAAAAATCCACTATCATCTAATTTAGAATCAATCGTGAGGCGAAAATGTTTTCATTCCTTTGGCATACAACTTCTCATCGATTTTGCCGATATCGTAAATGTCGCGACGAATGCAATCCATAATCACTCGATCGAATTCAAAAGTGTCGCTCAAAGTATATCCTGTCGTCGCCAACAGATCTTGAATTTCTTGCAGTGAAAGTTTTAGCGATATTGCTAGCGCGATAGCAGTCTTTTTCGACGGTTGATAATTCGCTCGAGTTCTGATATCAGAAAACACTTTTGAAGATACATTTGCAGGTTTATAGACATCAGGATCATTCAAATTTCGCTGATCAATCAATTCGAAAAGCGAATCTCTGAAATTTTTCACGAAAGTTTTTGGAGATTTCGATTTCTGTTTCTGTCGAGCAATTTTCAATCCGCCCATGTATTCCGTCGATTCAGCCGATTTAACATATGCATCGTCAATATGTTCTTCGATTCCAGATAAAATTTTTCGAGCCAATTCGAGGATATTCTTTCCAAATATGACTAGAGAAATCTCCATATCATGATCGAATAAAAATTTTTGAATCTCCTCAATCGCAACTTTCAACGCGACATCGTGAGGAAAATTGTTGACTCCCGTCGCAAGAAGTGGAAATGCAACGCTCTCGCAAGAATTATTTAACGCAAGCTCGAGAGAATTTTTGTAGCATTTTTTGAGAGTTATAATCTCGCCGGAATTTCCATCATGCCAAACTGGTGCGACGGTATGAATGATAAATTTTGCATTCAAATCGAAAGCTGGAGTAATTTTTGAATCTCCAAAATTGAT
>JAFUTY010000057.1 GCA_017484005.1 Selenomonadaceae bacterium
AGAAGCTGCTTTTTCAAAGTCATAAATATCGTCCTTTCGATTTTGATTGAGTTTCAACTTTGCGAGATTATAGCGATTCAATTTTAAAAAGTCTTTAGCCGGAAATTAAAAACGCACTCCCGAATCGAAATTCAGAAGTGCGTATCTATCGCTGACAAATTTGGCAGCCGCCCCAATCTACTACATCTCTCAACTCGCGAGGAGTTTGTCATACCATCGGTGTGTGGGCGGGGCGAATTTTCCCACCTCAGAATTTGTCAGCAGTGAAATTCAAATTCCAAGTGAATTTTATCCTCAATTATCTCGTTTGTACAGAATTTTTTTGTTTCTCGATAAACGTCTCCACTCTTTATCGTTGATTTTATGAAACGATGTAATTGAGTTTTGAAATTCTGCAGGATCGCTCGAAGTTTTTATCTTGAGAATTAATCGAAGTTTTTCATTCTCCTCAATAATCTCTTTGAGAACCATCGCTGTATTTTTCCATTTGCCTTCGATGATAAAATCCGGATCAGTTAATATCTGCGAGAAATATTTTCCATATTTTTCGTAGTCATATTGGATGATGATCTCTGATATGCTCGATTCGCTCGTCAGTGATTATCACGATATCAGTTTGAATATCTGGAGTCACGATTTTATAGAGTTCAACATCGATTCGACAGACTTCGATCAATTGCTCCACCTCGTTTGAATTTTGAAAGACATGATATCAAAAAAAGGAAATTATTGATCAAAATTGAAATTAATCTTATCTGTCAAATCGATGAGCGAGGAATTTTTTGTTCGGGAGGGATTCGATGGATGAATTTATTTCTGAATGGAAATCGCGCGGCAATGAAAAATCTGACTGTCATCCGTTTTGGGTTGCGACTTTCAAACGATGTTGGAATATCAATGATCCAGAAAATGAAATGAAATTTGAAGTTCCTGTGCAAGTCGGAGATTCTCAATGCTACATCGATGTTTGGATTCCTAAAACGCGAGTGATTATCGAGCACAAATCGAGAGGTCGAAAGCTCGATAAGATCGAAAGACAATCTGATGGATCGATGCTCAATCCATTCGGTCAAGCTAAACGTTATGACGATCATCGCAAAACTTCCGAGAAAGCTCGATGGATAATCACTTGCAATTTCGATGAATTCTGGATTTACAATCTCGAGGCAGATCGTCCTGAACTTCATGTTCGGAAGATTAAACTCGAAGAACTTCCGGAGCGATTCGGTGAATTGGATTTTCTCGTTGACGAGCATGCATCTGAAATCAAGACGGCAGAATATGTATCTGCATCGGCTGGATCTATAATCGAAGAAATTCGCGATCTGTTTATCGATTCGAAAGATGGAATGTCGCCCGCTGAAATCGAGAGTCTCAATAAACTCTGCGTTAGATTGGTTTTCTGCATGTATGCCGAGGATTCTGGAATTTTTCCGCGGAAGATTTTTTTGAACTACTTGCGAGATTTGACAGATAAATCGCTCGTCGAAGTCAAAGAGGATCTCTCGAATCTGTTTTGGAGATTGTCATTGAAAGATGAAGATCTGCCGCGCGGTATTGATTCTCGATTGAAGAAATTTCCATACGTCAATATCAGTCTATTCGATGGAAAATCTCTCGAAATTTTGGATCAGCTCGATGGTCATTTCAATCTTCGAGAATTGATCAACAGATTGATTGATGCGGCTGAGAAAAATATCTGGTCGAAAATCTCGCCAACAGTTTTTGGATCGATTTTTGAATCAGTGCTGCAGGATGATACAAGAAGCGGTGGCGGAATTCATTACACTTCGATCGATAATATTCATAAAGTCATTGATCCATTGTTCCTTGATAATTTGAATTCCGAATTCAAGAATTGTGACGATCTCGAAAATTTCCATGACAAGATCGCTCGATTAAAATTCTTCGATCCTGCATGTGGATCTGGAAATTTTTTGACTGAAACTTATATCTCACTTCGAAAACTTGAGAATCGAATAATCGATCAAACTCATGGATCGATCCA
>JAFUTY010000058.1 GCA_017484005.1 Selenomonadaceae bacterium
GCATCTAAAACTGCTCGATCATTTTCATTGTGAGCTTTTTGAAGATCAATCGGCATCGAAAGTGGATCATATAATTCAGCGAGCGATGAATCTGGATATTTTGATCTAACATCGAGAATTTTTTGAGCAGTCTTTTCGATTTTCGATTTCTGTTTTGAATTGAGATTTGGAAATGGAAAATTATTATAGACAATTCGAATCGAATAACTGTATCCATTTCCAAGACGCCCGCCAATTGCTCGAGTCCAAATCATATGAATTCGCGATGTCAAAACTCCAAAAAGATCGAGAGATCCGTTCGGAATGATCAATAATTTATCGCCAGCAATGACTTTTGAATCCAAAAATCCAATCGGAATATACTTTCGATTTCCAGATGTGACTTGCGGCATGACGATATAACTTCCATCGGTTGGCTGACGAATTTCTCCAAACAAATATGCAGTTTCAGCGAGTTTTCGAGTCGTTTCACGTTTGCTAGACTTGCGAAATTTTCGAACTTCGTTGATTCGATTGTAAATTGGTTTGATCGATTTGATTTCATTCGGTTTTGCATCGACAAGCCACAAACAATATCTCGGCAGATTGTGAATGAATTCCTTGCCCATCATAAATCGCCGAATGAATTTTTTTGATCGAGGATCTTTCTCCAAAAATTCATCGAGATCTTCCGATTCAATGATCAGATTTCCATCATCGTTCGGCATGCTCCCCATTGTCATTTTTGCAACATCGCGAATTGGATCTGATCTTCCTTCGACACAAACCATCGGCGCATCGAGTAAGTATGCATTGATTTTTGAGACTTCGACTCCATCGATAAATTTTTTTGATCGATCGAATCTTGAGAATCCAACAATCACACAGAAAACCTGCGCCATGAATTTTCGAAGATGAGTTTCATTTTCCCATTTGAAACTTGACCATGCAAAATTGATTTTGATTTCATCCTCGAAAAGCGGTTTCCAAAGAATTCCAACTGAATCGCCTTGACAGATTGAATCGGTTGAGACGAATGCAGATTCAATTTTCGTTCCGCGAATATAATCCGATGCCTTCTTGAACCAGCATGCAACATAATCGAGATTTCCGAGATTTTTCCATCCCTCAAAAACTTTTTGAACATCGGATTTCTGCGATTCTCCCATAACTCGTGCGCCGGAATATGGAGGATTTCCCATGACAAAATTGACTCGATCCCGCGAAATCACTGAATCCCAATCGGTTGTCAGAGAATTTGCCTCAGTGATATTCGCATTTCTCTTCAATGGAAGAAAATTTTCATTGCCATTCATTTGATGTTCCGAGATCCAGAGTGCCAATTTTGCAACTTGTACTGCCCAATCATTGATTTCGATTCCATAAAAATTTTCGATCGTGACTTTGATTTTTCCACCGATTTTTTCAATGACTCGATTTTCAAGTTTTCGAAGTGAGATGAATGTTTCAGTTAAAAAATTTCCAGATCCACATGCAGGATCGAAGAAAATCAATGAGCCAATTTTGTCATGGAATTTTTCGAGATCCTCGCAAGTTTCAAATTCAGAATTCAAATTATCGAGAAACAGTGGATCAATGACTTTGTGAATATTTTTCTCGGAAGTAAAATGAATTCCGCCCTCACGACGATTGTCAGGATTCATTATTGATTCGAAGATCGAGCCGAAGATCGTTGGAGAAATTTTGCGCCAGATATTTTTTTCAGCCGCATCAATCAATTTATCGAGCATTCTCCGGAGATCAAAATTTCCATCGAGCCGGTCGAGAATTAACAGATCCTCGCCATCGAAGAGATCGCCGTCAACATAATCAAACTCTTTGAGCCGAGGATCGATTCCGCGCGGCAATTCTTCATCTTTCAACGACAATCGCCAAAACAGATTCGATAAATCCGTTTTCACATCCTCAAGCGATTTGTCTCGAGCGTCTTTCAAGTAATTTAGAAATGCTTTTCGCTTGAAAACTTCAGCATCCTCGGAATACATACAAAAAACGCATCGAATGCAGAATTTGTTGAGCGAATCGATTTCATCTTGAGACATTTCGGAAATTGAATCGAAAAAAAGATCGCGAAAATCTTGAACGAGAGATCCAGCCGATGCAGATATAAATTCCGCGGTGTAGATATCAGACTGCTTTTCATCAACAAGAAAATCGAGCTCACTGAATCGCTCCGGAAGTTCCTCGAGCAAAATTTTTTTGACATGTTTTTCCGGACGATCTGCCTCCAAATTGTAAATCCAGATCTCGTCGAAGTTACATGTAACGATCCATCGAGCTTTCTCGGAAGTCTTGCGATGATCGTCATATCTTTTCGCTTGATTGAATGGATTTAACATCGATCCATCAGATTGTCTTTCGAGTTTATCGAGAGATTTTCCGCGAGATTTCTGTTCGATAATGACGCGAGTTTTTGGAATCCAAATATCGATATAGCATTGAGAATCTCCAATTTGAACGGGAACTTCAAATTTCATTTCAGTTTCTGGATCAACTTTCTTCCAAAATCGTTTGAAAGCTGCGATCCAAAATGGATGACAGTCAGATTTCTCATTGCCGCGCGATTTCCATTCCGCAATAAATTCATCCATCGAATTCCTCCTTTCAAAAAATTTTTAGATATATTATCACAAACAAAAAAAGATCGAGGATCATTTTGCGATCCCCGATCTTTTTTATCTCCAGAGATATTCGAGCTGCAAAACTCCACCGCGTTGAGTTGAATCTGCATCGCGTCGCAAATCCCAAACTTTGAGAGTTGCCATTGTATTTTCAAACGGAACGTAAGTGAATCCATATTCCCAGCCATGAACATTTTCCGCGCCGAGATTTCCGTTTGCATCATAACTCATTTTGAACGATTGATCGAGTGCCGTGAATCCCATCGGATTGAATCCAAGATCCGCGTTGCGATATTGAATCCAAGTTGTCCATGATTTTGGCTTTTTGAGATTCGCGTTTCGATAATTCAACTGCGCGTAATATCCATGCGCGGCGTCATAAATATCATTTTTCTCGTTGTATCCATATTCTGCCGTGAGTGTGAATGGATCTTTGAATTTATACTGCGCTCCGAGCGTCCAAAGATGATAGAGCGATCCCTGTCCATATCGAGCGTCAGATTGGAGTTTTGAATCGCTGTCACGAAAATAATTCGCTTTGATTTCGAATTGAGGATTGATCTTTGCCTCATATCCTGCAAACCAATATCGACGATGTCTCCAATCGCTCCGCTGAAATGCACCAAATCGATAATTGGAAACTCCACGATTGATTTTGAAACTTGCACCATCCCAAGCCATGCCAACTGCGACTCCCAATCCATAACCGAGCATCAAATCTTGACGTCCGAGTTTCATGCGAGTTCCATGTCCAATATCGCCAAGCAATGCTGCCCAATGCATAACTGGATTTGACAGCGTTGATCGATCATTCGCGCTTACTGCATCATTTCCAAATCGCACCGCGAATCGATAATCACGCGGCAATCTTGAAATGAAATACAAAAAGTATCTGAACGATTGATCGGTATGACTCAAATTATCAACTCGGAAAGCAGTTTGATTGAGTGCTGTATTTTGCGGATCTTTTATATAATCCCAACGCTGTCGAGCATATGCAGCAATTTCAAACGGCGGAATCTTTCCTTCCTTACGAAGTCTCTGCGCGAGCAATTCAAAATTATCGGCAGTGAATCCATCGTCATTTCGAATTGGAGAAATCTCACCAATTGAACTATCAACCAGCGGCTCTTCAGTTTTTTCATCGGGAGATTTTTCGATCGGCTCAGGATTTTTCGGAATCAGAGGAGTTTTGAAATAATCGAGCTCCTCAGAAAATTCTTCCGCGAGTCTTTCAATCAATTTTCGTTGATCTGAATTCGCGCGATCGATTTTATAAACTGCTCGACCTACTAATCTCGCCATGTCATATCGAGTCATGACTTCATCTTTGGAAAAATTTCGAGCATCTGCACCATCGATCAATTTTGCATCGATCAATTCGGAAACCGGCTGATAACTCCAATCTGGAGCATCGGCGAATGGACTCTCAGCGGAAACATTCGAGGATAAAAAAATTCCTGCACTGAATATCGAGATCAAAAATTTTTTCAGATTCATAGCGTCTCGATATATTTGACGAGATCCTGTGCTTGAATTTTTGCGCGATCGATCACGTCTTGTTTCTTTTCATCTGGGAAAACTCCAGGAATGTATCGCATGCTGTAACTGCAGAAAACTTTTCCATAATTCATGTTGCAGAGCGCGGCGAATTGCTCGAGATAAGCGCAGAAATCATCCATGGAATGTTTGACAATTGCATCGCGTCCATATGCTTCGATTTTTCCGCCCGTCGTTGTTGATGCGATCAAAGTTTTTCCGACGAGATTTTTGCCTTTCGATCCATATGCCCAGCCATGTGCATAAATCAAATCGATGTAGAGTTTCATGATTCCAGGGCAAGAATACCAATACGTCGGAAATTGGAAAACGATCACATCAGCTTTCAAAAGTGCTGACTGTTCTGCCTCGATGTCGAATTTGTAATCCGGATAAAGTTCATCGAGTTTGCGAATCTCAACGTTCGGGATCAATTTTTGCAATTCATCGAGAATCGTGATATTCGCGTAGGATCTTTTCAAATTTGGATGTCCGGAAATGACCAAAACGTTTTTCATAAAATCACTCCTCAAAAAAAATTCGGAGCGATCCTATCATTCGAAAAA
>JAFUTY010000059.1 GCA_017484005.1 Selenomonadaceae bacterium
GATACAATTTCTGGAATCGGATCAAATTATTCGGTAGTTAGTGCTGGCGATGGATTGTACAAGATCATCGAAATTGAGAATGAATCTGAAGAAAGTCTCGGAAATTATTTCTCGATCAATGGATCAACTGTCACTCAAATTCTCAGAGGATCAATCTCAACTGATTATGACGATACGATCTACGCAGAGAATCTCTCGACAAATATCGATGCAGGAGATGGATCTGATATTATTTCAGTGATCTCTGGATCTGGAACAATTGACGGTGGATCGGGTGCAGATCAAATTTATCTTGAAACTACAACAGTCACGATTGTTGGATCTGGAAATGTATCTCAAAACGGATCGATCTGGACAATTGGCGAGGATTCGATTTATGGAGTCGGTTCAAATTATTCAGTCGTAAGTGCTGGCGATAATCTTTTTGAAATTGTAAGTATCGAATCGAGTCAAGGATCTGATTCTGGATCGACAATCGATGGCTCAACCGGATCAATTATCTATGGAAGTATAAATTCAATCGATGATTATCTTGCGTCGGCAGTTGACGATTCACTTGTAGGAACGGGATCTGTCGAGGGATCAACTGTCGCAATTTCATGGACTAATTTGGGCTTGGCAATTGAAACAAATGAAGTTCATGGCGAGGAAGTCGATATTGATCAGCCCAACAGCGTTATGATCAATGATAACGGAGAGATGACTGCTGCAAATTCGACTGATTCCGATGCAGTGATTTCCGTCGATGCAAATACAAATTCTGCAACTCTCGTCATGAATGAATCTAATCGAAGTTATAATTTAACATTCCATGGCGGAGCGATCGTTGCGAATTGGAATGCAAGATTGTCGAGTGGCAACGATAAATTGCACATCGGGAATATCAAAGGCGGTCATTTCGATGGAGGTCATGGCAAGGATTATTTCCATGTGACGAAGAATTTGCAGGGAAATATATCATTGACAGGAGGAGCATCGAATGAGGATCTGAATTCTGGAAATAATTTCTACGCAGAATCGAATTCAGTATCGAGCGCATCGGATCAATCGAAAATCACGATAACCGATGTGAATTTCAACGCAACCGATATTGTTTTGATCGATGCGGGAATCGAGAATTTGACTGCAGATTTCTTCGGCGATTCGAAATTTTATAACTATGCGACGCCAGAAGATGCATCGACAAATGGAATATATGCAGGGACGATTCTCGATGCTTCAGATCTCGTTGAAGATCTCGGAATGAGTTTCTCGATGTTAAGAATGGCAGACAAATCGAGTTCGAGTGTAGACGATGAAAATTCGATCGATGAGGATTCAATTTATAATGTTGTTTGGGCAAATTCGAATTCCGGAACAATCAATTTCTATGAGTCTCAAGATGATGAAGTATTGATCTTCACGAACACAAATTCGAAAGGCGATATTGTGAGTCTCGGCGGAGATTTCAATGACACGATTCATGCAGGAAAAAATGACACGATCGATGCAGGCGGCGGCGATGATCAAATCTATCTCGATGGAAAAAATATCCATGTGATATTTGGAAATTCCGAAGGCAACGATACGATTTATGGATGGAATTCGACAGATTATCTCGAATTCGATTCAATGCCGTCGAGCATTTCAATTTCAAATGGCGATCTGTATTTGGAAAGTGAAAATGGAACTTTATTGATCGATGGATCATTTACAAATTCGACGAACATTCGATATTCAGATGGAATCTTAAGAGTTGGAGATTCAAATGGTGATGTGATCTATGATCGATCAGTCACATATTACGCGGGATCGAATTTGATACTCGATACAAGTCGAGGAACTTCGATTGATCTATCAAGTTCGACGTATGAAAATATTTCGATGATCGATGCATCGAATGGAACTGGTCGAGATGTTTTCAGATACACTTCTGACGCTGGAAATGTAACGATTTCGAATGGAGATTCTCGAGACGTTATGGATCTTTCGAGTTATACAATCGACGAAATCTCGACGGAATTCACAGATTCAGGATTGATCATTTCAGTTGGCGAATCGAGTTTGAATATCGTCGGGACAGAAATGACTCAATTCAGTTTAGCCGGTGGAAGATACACTGCAGACTTTTCGAATCAAACTTTCAATTCATAGGAAAATCTCAAATTGAAATCGAAATTTAACTCGTCTCGATTCAAAAAGTCGGGGCGAGTTTTTTTATTCGGAAGTGAATTGAATGCAGTCAACAATCAAAATTCAAAATGCACGCGTCAACAATCTCAAAAATATCTCGCTCGAAATTCCGCGCGACAAATTAATCGTGATAACTGGATTGTCCGGTTCTGGAAAATCAAGTTTAGCATTCGATACAATTTTCGCCGAGGGACAGCGTCGATACATCGAATCGCTTTCGTCATATGCTCGGCAGTTTTTGGGACAGATGGATAAACCGGACGTCGAAAAAATCGAGGGATTATCGCCGGCGATTTCAATCGATCAAAAAACGACAAGCAAAAATCCTCGATCGACCGTCGGAACTGTCACCGAGATTTACGATTATCTTCGACTTTTATTCGCGCGAGTTGGGCATGCTCATTGTCCAAAATGTGGCAAGCCAATCGAAAGTCAAAGCATCGATCAAATGATTTCAAGACTCGAAAAACTTCCAACTGGAACAAAAATCTTCGTATTGGCGCAAATCGTTCGAGATAAAAAGGGATCGCATGTTCAAACTTTGGAAAAAATTCGTCGCGATGGATTCGTTCGAGTCAGAATTGATGGGGAACTGCGCGATCTCGATGAAGAAATTTCTCTCAATAAAAAGACGCGGCACACAATTGAAGTCGTGATTGATCGACTGATTTTGCGTCCGGAATCTCGAACTCGAATTGCAGATTCAATCGAGACAGCGTTGAAAATCGCTGGAGGAATTGCTCATATATTTTTGCCGGATTCGAACGAGGAGATTCTATTCAGCGAAAATTTTGCATGTATCGATTGCGGAATCAGTTTGCCGGAAATCACTCCGCGATTGTTTTCATTCAACAGTCCATACGGCGCATGTCCAAATTGCACTGGGCTCGGTCGAAAAATGGATCTCGATCCGTCGCAATTCAAAAATTACTTCGATTATATGTACGCGATGTATGATTTTCGAGTCAACGAGAAAGCGAGCAAAATCTGTCCAGTCTGTCATGGTGCGCGATTGAAACCTGAAGCGCTGGCTGTGAAAATCGATGGCAAAAATATTTTTGAAGTCACGAGTCTATCGATTCGAGATGTCGACGAATTTTTCAAATCGATTCAGTTTTCCGCTCGAGAGAAAAAAATCTCCGCACAAATTCTCCGAGAGATTCGATCTCGTCTGAAATTTTTGAGAGATGTTGGACTCGATTATCTGACGCTCGCAAGGTCATCCGGAACATTGTCTGGAGGAGAGGCGCAGCGAATTCGATTGGCAACTCAAATCGGCTCGGGATTGGTTGGAGTGTTATATATTCTCGACGAGCCGTCAATCGGTTTACATCAGCGAGACAACGCTCGATTGATTGAAACGCTAAAACGACTTCGAGATCTCGGCAACACTTTGATCGTCGTTGAACATGACGAGGATACAATTCGCGCGGCAGATCAAATCATCGATATCGGAATCGGTGCGGGAGAAAATGGTGGATCAGTTGTCGCGCAGGGATCTGTCGAAGATATCTCGAAAGTTGCAGAATCGATAACCGGACAATTTTTAAGTGGGCGAAGATCGATTCCAGTTCCAAAAATTCGACGCGCTGGAAATGGAAAATTTTTAGAAGTCATTGGCGCGCAGGAAAACAATCTCAAAAATATCGACGTAAAATTTCCGCTCGGCAAATTGATTCTTGTCACCGGCGTCTCGGGATCTGGAAAATCGACGCTCGTCAACGATATTCTTTACAACGGCTTGGCGAAAAAACTCTATCACGCGAAAGAAAATCCTGGAAATCATCGCGATATCTTGGGAATCGATTTGATTGACAAGGTTATCAACATCGACCAGCAGCCGATTAGTCGAACTCCGCGCTCGAATCCTGCAACTTATACTGGAGCATTCAATTTCATTCGAGAACTTTTCGCACAAACTCCAGCAGCTA
Source organism: Selenomonadaceae bacterium (assembly GCA_017484005.1). Classification (GTDB taxonomy): domain Bacteria; phylum Bacillota; class Negativicutes; order Selenomonadales; family Selenomonadaceae; genus Quinella. Next base: position 4,104 of record JAFUTY010000059.1, read on the forward strand.
AAATGCGTGGATATAATGTCGGGAGATTTTCGTTCAATGTGAAAGGTGGTCGATGTGAGACTTGCGCGGGCGATGGAATTTTGCGAATTGAGATGCATTTTCTGCCGGATGTCTATGTTCCATGCGAAGTTTGTCACGGCGCGAGATACAATCGCGAGACGCTCGAAGTCAAATACAAAGGCAAATCGATTTCAGACGTTTTGGAAATGACAGTTGATGAGGCAGTCGATTTTTTCTCAAACGTTCCAAAGATTTATCGGCAGCTCAAGATTATTCAAGACGTCGGTTTGGGATATATCAAGCTTGGGCAATCCGCGACGACTTTATCGGGCGGTGAAGCTCAACGAGTAAAACTTGCAACGGAATTAGCTAAAAAGCCGACTGGAAAAACAATCTATATTCTTGATGAACCGACAACTGGATTGCATTCAGCGGATATCGAAAAACTTCTCGGAATTTTACAGAGATTGGTTGATGGCGGCGATACTGTCATCGTGATAGAGCATAATCTCGATGTGATAAAATGCGCGGATCATATAATCGATCTCGGTTTAGAGGGCGGCGATGCTGGTGGATCTGTTATTGCGACTGGAACTCCGGAAGAAATTGCGAAAGTCAAAGAATCTTACACTGGTCAATTTTTGAAAAAAGTTTTGCGGAAATGAAAAAAGATCCGAGTCTCGATGTGAGATTCGGATCTTCTTTTTATTCGGAAAACTATTCAGTGATTTTCCAGAGTAAAAACAGAAAAAGTTCATTAATTTGACTATTGACTCGGGGGGGGGGGGGGGCTGAATTATAATCTCGTCAAATTCATTTTTTGAGGAGAGATTTTATGCCGGCAGAAAAAAATTATCGGCGAATCGATTCATCGCAAGTTGAGGATAATTCAAAAACTGAATCCAAAACCGAATCCAAATCGAAGGAATCCTCGATCGAATTTTATCCGGAAGAACCTCGATATTCTTTCAACGATTTGATTCTTCCAGAGAACGTCAAAGATCAAATCCTCGACGTCGCTGATTATGCAGAGAATAGCAAGATCGTTTTCGAGACTTGGAATCTTCAATCAGTTTTCAAGCAGTCGAAACGAGTCGGAATCAATCTCTACGGCGCACCTGGAACTGGCAAAACCATGGCGGCTCATGCTATCGCTAAACATCTCGGTAGAAAAATTTTAGCTGTCAATTATGCCGATATCGAATCCAAATACGTCGGCGAGACTCCTAAAAACATTCGGAAGGCTTTCGAAGCAGCTAAATCTACAAACTCGATTCTGTTTTTCGATGAAGCCGATGCAATTCTTTCAAAGCGAGTCACGAATATGACAAGTGCGACTGATGTCAGTGTCAATCAAACTCGATCCGTGATGTTAATGGTGATGAATGATTATCAGGATTTTGTGATCTTTGCAACAAATTTCATCGAGAATTTTGATCCTGCATTCATGCGTCGAATTTCATCACACATCGAATTTCCATTGCCAGATTTGAAATGCCGCCGGCAGCTTTGGGAACATTATATTCCGAAAGAGATGCCGAATGATATTGATGCGGTTGAGCTTGCGACAAAATATGAAGGAATTTCTGGAAGTGATATCTCGAATGCGATATTGATGGCAGCATTCAAAGCGGCTCGGCGTCGAGAATCGATCGTTCGAAAGGAATTGGTTTTTGAATCGATTGAGGCAGCTTTAGCGAGTAAGCGGGCAAATGAAAATGTCGAAGTCGAGACTCGTCCAGTTTCGAAGGAGTATGTTGAGGAGCAAGTTGCTAAAGGAAATGGAGTTGTGTTGAAAAAATGATACCACTGTTGATTGGAGCTGCAGCGGCGGCGGCTGGAATTGCAATTGCAAGCTCGAGTGACGATGAAAAATCCACATCTCAATCTGAATCAAAAAGAGTCAAGGCGGTTGATGAAAGTCGAGTTCCTGCACATATTATGGCAAAGATGCAGTCTCACTCTAACTCTCGATCTTATTCGGCGAGTGACTATGTGAGCGAATATCAAATTTCTGAAGATTATGATCCTGGAATTTATAGAGCTCCTGAAGCATATACAGAACTTCATCTCGAATCAGTATACGATCTCAATCAAGTAATTCCAAACAACACTCGACTATTGGAACGTTTTGAATCGATTTACGAATCAACATTGGAAGAGCATCCGCAGCTGAAACCTATCGGTGGACTTCTCGAAATCGAAATACCTGAAGGATCTAATATTAGTCGCTATGAATACACTTTTTATGTGTATTTCAATGGAGATCCTGGATTCATAGTTGCAGATCAAAGAGGCTTTTCAATCAAAGATTTGACAAATGAGGCACGCAAAGTTCTTGAAAAGGAACGCAAATTGTCGATCAATTTTGCTCACAAATACAATGCAAATAGAAGTAATGAAGAAAATATTCAGCGCGAAGAATCAGTCATAGATCGCTGCATGAATGAAATTCGTCGGGAGATTGATTCTCGCGGAAGTCGTGGAATTGGATATTACGGCGGCACAGTGAAATTAAGATACATGGATGAAAACAAATTCAAACTTTCATATGAACTCTATTTCAGCGATGACGATCTTTCAAAAAGTTATACATTCGATTTCGATCAACTCCCGCCCGATGCAAGAAGACAATTGCGAAATGAAAAGATCGTTTCTTTCGATTTGAATGACAATCAAGATCAATCGCAAGATCTCGCGGCAATTCATCAGCAAGGAGGTATTTCTGGAAGTACCGCTGTTGTGCAAAATCAGTCTTTAATTCCAAGATGGGCAAGAAGCAGACTCATGACGACAGATGGTCAATTGGTTGTATATATTAAAAATCTTTCAAATGCTGAATTAGACGAATTAATAAACTCCGGCGCAATCTGAAAATTGAGGAGTTGATTTAATGATCCCAGTTTTAATCGCTGGTCTCGCGGCTGGAGTTCTAATCGCAAACACATCATCCAGCGAGCCTGCAGAAGATTCGAAGGAAACTAAAACTCGTAAGCCTGTTGACAAAGTACCTGACAGAATCAAACAGAAAATGAAATCTCAAGAATTAACTTCGGAAAAATCAGCCGATACCGAGTCGAATTCCATGGAACTCAATCCTTATCAAGTAGTTTTGAGCACGATCAAGGATTTAAAATTGTTGCATGCATCTCATGCAGCTTATCGAAATGCAGTTGCAGAACTCGAATCAGATGAAAATATTCAATATTTCGGTGCAATTTTTCAAATCTCTCGACTTGATTCGAAAAATTGTCGGTGCATTTATGAATTGTATTTCAATGAATTCGATGAGTTTCAAGTTTGTACGCTGCAAAGCAAAGTTTTTTCGATAAACAGACTGGAAAAATCAGTTCAAGATGCTCTGCCGGAAGGAAAGACGATCATGTTTTCTCTCAACTCTGATTGATGAAATTGATTGACGAAATTGAGAGGAGGTGAGACATGTCGACGTTAATAATTCTCGGAATTGGATTTGTCGCTGGAGCAGTTCTCGTTGCAAAATTCTTCGGGAAAAAATCTGGCTCAAAGACAATCAATTCTCTCACGGATTTTTATATCAACAAAATCAATCAGATTATCCTCGATGAAGAGCGCAAACAGAATTCGAATTATGTGGGCGGGAGTTTCAAGATTCAACTCGTTGGAAGTGATGAATATCGATGCTCATACGATCTCTATTTCGAGGTTGACGGCGAGCGAGATCCAAATCTCACGACGGCGCAGAGTCAGAATCGAAAAATCTCGGAACTCACATCGGAATCTCAAGCTGAACTTCGTCGCGAGAGGACAATCGAATTCGAGATTGATCATCCACAGAAAAAATAGAAAGGAAAATGAAAAATGATACCACTCATTGCTTTGGGATTAGGATTCATCGGCGGAATCGCTGTCGCACATTTTTGGGATGAAATTACTAATTGGCTGGAAAATCTTGTCTCGAAACTTGCAGATGTCATTGGAATTTTGTTCAAAGGCGCGGCGGAAATTGTCGGAACGATCGTTGGAACAATGGCAGCGATTATTCATCGGCTCTTTCGATATGAAGAGGAAGAGGATCAATGGTATGAGGAAACGACAACTCGCAAAATCGATAAAGACAAAGTTCCAGCTCGAATTCGAAATAAACTCAAATCGAATCGCGAGACAAATATCGAAATGGAACTCGGAATTACAGCGTGAAAGGAGAAATCGCGATGCCGTTGTCTGAACTAATGAAGATATTGCTCGATTACATCCTCGGCAAAAGTTTCAATTCGATTCGTGGAGTCAACACGCTCGAGGATCTTCCGGCGCATTACATTGACAAGATCAATCGATTGATTGTCGAAGAAGAAAAGAAACAATCCTCGGAATTTGTCGGCGGAAGTTTCAAAGTCAATTACGTCGACGACCGGAGTTATTACTGCTCGCTCGAATTGTATTTTGAAAAGGCGGGACAGGAAGATCCAAATTTGACATCGGCGCAGAGCAAAAATTTCGATTTGAGAAGCTTAAATCGAGAGGCACAAGATGAATTGAGACGTTTGCGGACAATCGAATTTGAAATCGATCCTCCAACATCTGAACAAAGATCGAGACTCTCGCAAAATACGAATTTCAACTCGAATTTCAACTCCAGCTCGGGCGGACGATCGATCAATGAAATTGCGGACAATTATATCTCGGAGATCAATCGAAAAATTCTCGATACCGAGTCGCGTCAAGGAATTAGATTTGATCGTGGAACTCTTTTCATTGATTTTGGCGACGAGAGAAATTTTTCGATTTCATACGATTTGAATTATGTGAAAGATGGTGAGCGCGAGCCGATTCGAATGACTTCGCGAATTCCAAATCTCAATTTCATGGATTTGAATCGCGAGGCGCAAGATGAATTGAGACGAAATCGAACGATCAAATTTGCGATTGATCCTCCCTCGAGAGTTTCATCACGTCGAATCTAATTCCGAACAACAAAAAAAGATCCTCGACAGATCGCTTTGATCTATCGAGGATCTTTTTAGTTCGGATCAATCTTTCTTCGCATGCAGTTCAGTCAAAACTTTTCCGCCGACTCCCCAATTTTCATCGGGCATTTCGCGAATCGTTACATAAAATGCAGCGGCTGGCATTCCAAGAACTTCACTTGCGACTTTGGTAAATCCCTCGATCAACGCTTTCTTTTTCTCCGGAGAAGTTTTATTGGTATCCATTGCGATGAACGGCATGAAAAATTCCTCCTCTGTTGAATTTGTTTTCTGAATTCTATATCCTCGACGCGAATCTAAGTCAACAATTTTTTGGAGGAATATTTATGAATTTTGAAAACTCGCGGCGCGAATTCAATCGAGCAAAAAATTTGATGCCTGGAGGAGTCAATTCTCCTGTTCGAGCGTTCAAAAATGTAAATCGAGATCCAATTTTCATCGCGCGAGCGGAAGGATCAAAAATCTATGACGTCGATGGCAATGAATTCATCGATTTCGTCGGATCTTGGGGACCAATGATCGCTGGACATGCAAATCCTCGAGTCGTTCGAGCTTTGCAGAAAGCTGTTGAAAATGGAACGAGCTTTGGAGCTCCGACGAAACTTGAATCTGAACTTGCGGAATTGGTTCAAGAATTTTATCCAGCGATTGAAATGATTCGATTTGTCAATTCCGGAACTGAAGCGACGATGAGTGCTCTTCGATTGGCGCGAGGATTCACGAATCGAGACAAGATCGTGAAATTCATCGGCTGCTATCATGGGCACAGCGATTCGTTATTAGTCAACGCGGGATCTGGTGCGGCGACCTTTGGAACTCCATCGAGCCCCGGTGTCACGGATTCTGTCGCGCGAGACACTATTTGCGTCGATTACAACGATATCGATGCATTCAAAAAAGTTATGGCAGATTTTGGAAATGAAATCGCCGCTGTCATTGTTGAACCTGTCGCCGGAAATATGGGATTGATTCCACCTCGCGAAAATTTTTTGGAAACACTTCGAGCCGAGACTCAAAAATCTGGATCGATTCTGATTTTCGATGAAGTTATGACTGGATTTAGAACTCCTCGATTCAAAATTCAGCCGGATTTAACATGTCTCGGAAAAATTATCGGCGGAGGACTTCCATGTGCAGCATATGGCGGGCGTCGAGATATCATGGAATTTGTCTCGCCATCTGGAAAAGTCTATCAAGCTGGAACGTTATCTGGCAATCCTCTCGCAATGACTGCAGGAATCGAGACTCTCAAAATTTTGAAAGACACTCCCGATGCAATTCAAATTTTGACTTCACGAACAAAAAAAATCCTCGACGCATGGAAATCAATCGCCGAGGAAAATTCAATTCCAATTCGGACAACTCAAGCCGGCGCGATGTTCTGTATATTTTTCACCGATTCGAAAGTTGAAAATTTTTCCGACGTCGAAAAATCGGATCTCAATCGATTCAAACTTTGGTTTTCAGAAATGCTGGATCGTGGAATATATCTGCCGCCGTCTCAATTCGAAACGATATTCATGTCCCTCGCGCATTCAGATGATGATATAAATCGAATGATTGCAGTGTCGCGCGAAGTGTTTGAGATTATTCGACAATATGTTTCCCGCCAAGAAATCTAGGCTGCCAATAATAATCGTCAATTGAACTGATGCTGACTCCTTTTGAACTCGCCGCGTGAATAAAATCTCCGCCGCCGAGATACAAGCCGCAATGCGATGCTCCAGGCTCATACGTCGTGAAAAATACCAAATCGCCAGGCACAAGTTCGTCGAGTGAAGATGTTTTGCCGAGGAGATATTGTTCATCTGCAAGCCGCGGAATGTTCAAATCGAATTTTGCAAAAATGAATTGCAAAAATCCTGAGCAGTCGAATCCACTCGGAGTCGTTCCGCCCCAAACATATGGCACGCCGAGATATTCTTCCGCCGTCTCGATTATCGCTCCCGCAACTGCTGAATCGATAAGTGTCTCGCCATATGGAACGTATTGAATCTTTGGCTCAGCGATTTTTGGCTCGTCGAAATTCTCCTCGATCAAATCGCGCAATTTTTTTCGATCCGTTTTGGCATTTTTCAACGCGCGCCAAGTTTCATGATTCACAATCCCAGTTTCATCGAGATTTTGATCGCGCTGAAATTCCTCGACCGCCCGCTCAGTTTCATCGCCAAAAACTCCATCGAGCTCCTTGATTTCATAACCGATTGACTGAAGTTTTTTCTGCAGAAGGAGAACTTCATTGCCTGTTGAATCCCGCTGCAGAGCTGGCGACGCGATGACTGCTCCGGAAAACATGCAGGCGAATAACATCGATAAAATTGCACTTCGACGAACATGCATTTCGAATCCTCCTCGAAATATTTCTGAAAATTCCCGATACTTCATGAAATTTCACTGAAAATAATTTTGACGAGTATATCACTGCGATATTTTTTTTCAACGCGGAAGTAAATTCTAAAAATTCCTTCGGAATTGAAAAAATCCCCGATAGATCAAACATCTGTCGGGGATCTTTTTCTGTTTGTGTTGTAAAATATCTAAAAATTTTTTGAGGAGGGAATTGGATGTTCAAAAAAACTTTGACGGCGTTATCACTGCTCGCGATGATTCATGGATTCAACTCCGCTCAAGCTGCTGTCGATGCAAATTTTTCGCAAACGTTTTCAAATCCAACAGTCGACAATCGCCCGCTGACTCGATGGTGGATTCCTGGCGCGAATATGACGAAGGCTGAAATTCGTCGCGAAATCGAATCGATGGCTGCGGCTGGATTCGGCGGGGCTGAAGTCGTTCCAGTTGCGATGGATGGCGGCGATGGAAATGGAAAAATCGAATGGGGAACTGACAACTGGAAAGATCTGACGAATTACATGCTTGAAGTTGCCGGCAAATTGAATTTCACAATCGATTTCACAATGACTCCCGCATGGCCTCTAGCTCTTCCGACGATTCAAAATGTCAACGATCCAAATCAAGGCGGACAGATGGAATTGGATGGCGCGTGGATTGATGGAATTTCGAAACAGCATCCATTCAAAGGCAAACTTCCAAAATCGAAAGAGGCAGTTCAAGATTCAAAAAAAGTTCATGGCAAAGTTGAATTGATTGGCGTGACTGTCGCGAAGTACATCGATAAAGATCAAAAAATTCTCGATTATGACAGCGCGCGAAGTTTGGAAATCAAAAATGGAAAAGTGAATTTTACGCCGGAAGATGATGGTGAATATGTTTTGTTCGCATGGTATCAGCATCCTTCCGGAAATGTGAAATATGGAAACAATCAAGTTGATCATTTCAGTCGCGCCGGCTCGCAAATGATCATTGATTATTGGGAGAAAAATCTGATTCCGGCTTATGGAAACAATTTCAAAAATGTTCGATCGCTTTTCATCGATTCGCTGGAATTCGAGACGCATTTGGATTGGACTTACAATCTGCAGAATGATTTTGAGAAGTCGCTCGGCTATGATTTGATAAAATATCTGCCGGCAGTTTATGACGCGGATGCATATGGAAATTTCATGGGAGATCCCGCGCCGGATTTCAGATTCGACAAGAACAATGAGCAGATCAAAAATGATTTTCGCGAATTTTTGACACAGCTTTATATCGAAAATCATGTCAAGCCGCTCGAGGAATTTTGCAAGCGTCATGGAAAAAATTTGCGATATCAGACTGGATACGGCAAGAGTTTAGAAACTGCACAGACAGCGATGTATCCTGATATTCCAGAATCTGAAAGTTTGTACGGAAATGATCTTTTGGATTTTTACAGACTGCAGAGCGGTGCAGTTCATGTGACGGGGAAAAAGATCTATTCGCTCGAGGCGGCAGCTGAATGGACGGAGCAATGGAATCCGCGAGATCCTGTGACTGGAAAATTCAAGACGCGCGGCAATGGTGAAAACAGCTGTGGAAATTATCAGCAGACATTTCAGGATCACATCTGGCACGATCAGCGAGCATTTTCGACGGGGATCAATCAAGTTGTCTTCCATGGATATGCATACAACGGACAATTCGATGGAAAAAATTCCGTCAATGGATTCATCGCGAGCGTTAAATGGCCTGGATTCGATGGATTTTCTCCAACGACATGGTCAAACAGTTTCGGTGAGAGACAGCCAAATTGGAAATTCGCACGAACATATTTGGATTTTCTGACTCGAAATCAATTCATATTGCGGCAGGGAACTCCGAAAGTCGATCTCGCGATTTATTATCAAAGTTATTACGAGACAATCGATTTCATCGCCTCGAAAAAGATTTTAGATGACGGAGGAAATCTCGAGCAGCATGGATTCAGTTATGATTTTTTGAGTCCTGCGGCGTTGAAAAATTTGTCGGTGAAAAATAAAAGACTCGATTTCGACGGCGCGAGTTATAAAGCATTGATCTTGAACAATCAATCGAATCTGACTCCCGATGCGACAGAAAAATTGATCGAATTCGCAAAATCTGGATTGCCGATCATAATTGTAGGAAAATCGCCGGAGAGTTATGCATTCACCGAAAAAATTTCGACAGAACCGATTCAAGATTTGTTGAAAATGCCTGCAGTGATTCGAGTTGACAGCGCGGATCAAATTTTCGAGACTCTGCAATCGCGCGGAATCAATTCAGACGCGAGCTATTCGAAAAATAATTTATTGGCAGTTCATCGCAGCGATGTAAATGTCGATTATTACTATCTCTACAATTATGGCGACGTCGGAAACTTTGGAGATATGCCGAGCGTCCCTGCAGTTGATTCGAAAATCTCTTTGACTGGCGCGGGAAATCCTTACAGATTTAACGCATGGACTGGCGAAATCACTCAGATTCAAAATTTCAATCGCAACAAAGATCGAGTCGAAATCGATCTTCATCTTGTCGGGAATGATTCGACGATAATCGCTTTGACGAATGAAAAAATTTCTGACGCTGTTGAAATCGATCGGAAATTTTCTGAACCGATCATTTTGAACGATTGGAATTTGCAAATTGAGAGCTGGTCGAAGGGAAATTCTCCCGCTGAAAATCGCAAAGAGCTTATCGATGTTGGCAAATTGAATCGACTTGCTGCGTGGAATGAAATCGATGGCTTGAAAAATGTTTCGGGAATTGGAATTTATACGACGAGTTTCGAGCTTTCATCGAATCAGGGCGCGGAACTTCAAATTCCAAAGGCGAAAGATACAATCGAAATTCGAGTCAACGATCAAATTGTCGCGTTAGATCCGATTGAAGGTCGAGTTGATATCTCGCGATTTGTTCAAGCTGGGCAGAATCAGTTGAAAATTTCAGTTGCATCGACACTTCTCAACGCCGTTTTGAAGGAAAATGTTAAAGATAAGCGTGACGTTGATAACTATGGTTTGATTGGCGATGTGATTCTCAGAACGTATAAAAAATAAAATCCTCCGGAAATAAAAAAATCCCCGACAGATCTTTTGCGGATCAATCGGGGATCTTTTTTTATTTGTGAGCTAATTTTTTGGCGACTTGGCAAGTGATTACTCCACCGTTGAAAGAATTTGCGCATTGATTGCAGGAAATACATGTTGCTTTCTCCGAACTATTCATCCATTTCGATGCTAAATTTGGTTCTCTGACTGTTGCGCGTCCAAATGATATTGCCGCGATTTTTGTATTTTCCAAAACTTGATTGACAAATTGAGGAGTTCGATATCCGCAAACGCTGATAACTGGAATATTCAATCCATCTGCCGCGATTTCTGCATTTTTTAGAAATGGTGCTTCATTTTTTCCAATTCGAGGAGTGAATGATGCTTTCGAGCCATCCATAACCATGCCCGATGTAATTTCGACAAAATCGATTCCCATTTCTTCCAGACGTTTCATCGCAAACATCGATTCTTCCGGCGAAATTGAATTTTCGATTAGATCACTGAATGGAATTTTGACTCCAACGACGAAATCATTTCCGACAGATTTTCTGATTTCTGAATATGCATCGAATAACATTCGTGCGCGATTTTCGATTTCTCCTCCATAGATATCATTTCGATTATTCGTTGACGGCGATAAAAGTGAATTAATCAGAAATCCATGTCCCGCATGAATTTGAACTCCATCTGCTCCTCCGATTTTGCATTTTGACGCTGCAGATCCAAAATCTCGAGCGATTTTTTGCAAATCCTCGACAGTCATATCGTCATTTTTGCCGCAGTGATTGAGCTGTACGATCAATTTCGAGTCATTTTGATGAGAGATCTGCGCCAAATCTCGAATATCCTCAGAATAATCGTCATATTGAGCATTTATCATTATCGTCGCAAATGCTCCAGATTCATTGACGCATTGATATTTTTAAAGAAGTAGACAATCGAATTTTCCTTCAAAATATAAAAAAGATCCCCGATCTGTGTATAGGTCGAGGATCTTTTTCATTTTGAAATTTATACTGATCGAATCGATTCAGTATAAATATTTGAGAGCATCGCCGAGTTTCGAATTGAAACGTGACGTTTCATCCATTTTTTCGGCAAATTTAGATCATTTCAATGCGTCGCCGAGTTTTGAATTTGTATCACGAGCCGCGGCAACTGATTCATCGAATTTTGCTTTTTCTTCGTCAGAGAATTTGACTTCGACGATCTTTTCACAGCCGGATTTGCCGAGAATGACTGGCACGCCGATGCAAAGATCTTTTTCGCCATACTCGCCATCAAGATAGACGCAGCATGGAATCAATTTTTTAGCATCGAGTGCAATTGCTTCGACCATCGCGGCAGCTGCTGCACCTGGAGCATACCATGCAGACGTTCCGAGCAATTTTGTCAAAGTTGCACCGCCGACTTTAGTTGCCTCGACTGCTTCGGAAATCTGTTCTGCCGTCAAAAGATCGGTGACAGGAATTCCGCGATAGGTTGCTTTCGAAACGAGAGGAACCATCGTCTTATCGCTGTGACCGCCGACAACCATCCCATCGACATCGGTGACAGTTGCAGGATATCCTGCTTTCGTGAGAGCTTGTGCGAGGAAATAACGAAAGCGGCTTGAATCGAGCATTCCGCCCTGTCCCAAAATTCGATTGCGCGGAAGTTTGGAATCTTTGAGCGTGAGATAAGTCATTGCATCCATTGGATTGGAGATGATGATGAAAATCGCATCGGGAGAATATTTGATCGCTTGATCGACAACGCTTTTGACGATTTTAGCATTCGTGCCGATGAGATCTTCGCGGCTCATTCCAGGTTTGCGAGGAATTCCGCTGGTGATAACGATGACTTGGGAATTTGCAGTTTTGGAATAATCGTTGGTGACGCCGGTGACAGTCGTGTCGAAGTTCAACATGTGTGCGGTCTGCATGATATCCATTGCTTTGCCTTCCGACAAACCTTCTTTGATATCAATGAGAACGACTTCGTCCGCGAAATTTTTCTTCGCAATGACATCCGCGGCAGTAGCACCGACATTTCCAGCACCGACAACAGTAACTTTCATAGAAATTTTGCCTCCTTGAAATTGATTTTGGATTTGTCTGAATTATACTCCTCGCGACATTCAATTTCAAGCGAGAGGCAAAGCTTCGTAGGATCTGAATTGCGCAAAATCGACTTTCCCCGAGGCGAATAAAACTAAAATCCCGCGCGATTTCAATTCCGAGACGATCGCGAAAACATATGAAAGATCGTCGCCTTGACATAAAACTGCCGAGGGATTCAGCGATTCGATTCGATCTGCCGTTGATTTAGCAAGCATTGAGATTTTTTCCTCATCCCACGCCGGATCGATTTCCGGAAAGAGTAAATCGACAATCTCTCCATAATTTTCCGCGGCGGAAATTTTTTCTGGAGTCCAAAGTCTCGATGGCTGCTGCGTATGATTGATAAATGATCCCTCCGGAATTTTTTCTAAATCGCGAATCGAATTTATGCAATCGAGGATCATTTCGCGAATCTGATCGTTTGTCAGAACTGTCTTTTCGCTCGCATGATTTATCAAATTCCGCTGTTCTCGAATCGCTGAATATTTTTTCAAAACCAGCGCGACTTTCTCAATTGCAAAATCGAAATCTGTCAAAATTCCCTTGAGATCGAACAATTTTCGCCAACGAATTTTTTCAGACGGTGTCTCGACTTTCTGCGGAGCTGATTCCGACGAATTGAGTTCAAACATTTGAATCATGTTTGCATCGCTTGTCCCCTGAATCGCTCTGAGAAACAGTTTTCGAGAGGCTCGCTTTTTCAAAAAATCCTCGAAAGTTGTACCTGGCGGCTGAATATATTTTTTGAATGTATATTGCGACAGCTGAAAAATCTCGCGGTCATGTTTCTGAACGAATTCTGTTGATGTTTGATTCGATTCTCTGGCGGCCTGCAAAATTTTTTCAGCTCGAGATATCGCGGCAAAAATTCGATCGACTTTGGAATTGACGATCCCGATTTTCGATGCATTGAATTTTTCATCAGTTTCGACGAGTTTAGCCGCGACAGCTTTGAGTTTTTTAGCGATTTCTGACGGCTTGGGATCTGGCGTCGATTTCGATTCAGGCGGCGGATCTTTTTTTGGAACGAATCGCGACGCTATGAATGAAAAATTCACGATGAAAGTCTGCTCCCAGCGCGAATGCATCGGCTCGACAAAATTTTTCACTTCCGGATTTTGCGGATAACAGAATTTTTTCTGGACAAAATATACAGGCAGCCATTCCGTGCAAAGCGTCATTGCCTGCTGTAGAAAATTTTTCCGTGCGCAATAGTGAATGATGTCGAGCCGCGACAGATCCTCGTTCAAAATATCGCGATACTCTGCCTCGAAAATCTCCAGTAGATTCACAAAAATTTTTTCCTGCATCGTTTTATTTTCAACGAATGCAAAATCCATCATTGCTTCTCGAAGTTCCGCGGCGAGCGATTCCATTTCTGCCGTTCGACAAATTTCAATTGCATAATCAAACTGTCTGATTTTATCGAGCAATCTCTGCAATTCTGGACTCGATTTTCGATTCGCAAAATATTTCTCGATCGATCGAACGTCGCAAAAATTGATGAATTCTCCAACGCCGGCGAACAGATTGAACAATCGACAAACTTCGGAAGAGTTTTCGACTCGATGTGTCTCGAAATTCGAATAGACAATCAATCCAGATTCGATTCCACTGCGATTGAGAATCTGTGAAATCGCCAAAAGTATTGATGAATTTCCGCACGTCAAATCTACATGCAGTCGAACATTTTCACCAAATTGTTCCACGACATTTTGAATCAACTGCGACATTTTCAAAATTGAATCGAGTCCATCTTCCGATTCAGCTTCGATCGCCTGCAATTTTTTTCCGCGGCAAATCGGAAGTGATCTGAAAAATTTTTCGTGAGAGATTTTCTGTGTCGGGAGATTCGATTTCACATTTTGACTCGCGAAATAGAAGATCGAATCGATTGTTTCAGATTTTCTTCGCAATTGATCCTGCACGAATTGAATCGCCGGCTCATTTGGATGCAGGCAGCCGATCTTTTTCGAATCCCAATGAAAGATGTGATGAATCGGTGCGCCATTTGAATTTGTCGGCGTTTTACTTAGTGATATCAGCATGACATTCTTCAATTTATCACCTCCTTTAATTTTATCAGATTTGGATTTTCGAAAAAGTTTAGTGATTTCCTTCAATCGAAACGAGAAATCGGAAATGAAAAAAGCCGTCAATGAATTTTCATCGACGACTTCAATTCAAACGAGCTGATTCATGCATCGAATCATGCAGAATATTGCATGCGGCTCACTGTTGCCGGTTGTGAAATATCGAAAAATCTCTCGCAAAAAAATTCCCGATTGATTTCGAGAAGAATCTTTCTCCAATTTTGGATTCAGAAAATCCGTTATTATCGTGATCGCGAAAATTTCATTGATTCGATTTGATTCAAAATCCTCTGTCAGCCGCTGGATTGGATGAAATTTAATGATCGCCGTGATCATTAATGCTCGAGGCCATTCAAAATCATTTTGTTCCGAAAATCTTTGCTCGATCCATTCGACGCAATATGATATTGCACGTCTATCAATTCGCGTAATGGATTCGATTCTGCGTTCCGAAATAACTCGATTCGCAATTTTTTCGAGTTCAGCGGCTATATTTTTCCCAAGCCTTTCCACCTGGTTCCCACTCTCCTCTCACAATTTCATCATAGAGTTCATCCAGTGCCACTTTCCACACATTTCGATTTGTTTGCGGCTGATCTTCTTTGAGTTCCGCAAGTTCAGATTGAAGTTTTTGGATTTGAGATTCGATCTCCGCGATTCTTGCATTTTTGTCTTCCATTTTAAAATCCTCCTATTCAGATTCGGGCGATGTGATGCATTGAAGTGTCAAGAGAATTGCGTGAGGATCATTGCTGCCATTCAAAAAATAACCGAACAAATTTCGAAGGAACGAGCCGGATCTTTCGCGTGGATAATATTTCTCAGTTTTGAAAACATGAGGCATGAAATCCGTGATTATTGTTATCGCGAAAATCTCGTTGATGTTGTCTGTTCGAATGTTGTCAGATAATCTTTGAATCGGGCGGAATTTTATGACTGCCGTCACCATCAACGATTTCATCCATGCGAAATCATCGATTTCAAAAATTTTCCGATTGATAAATTTGATACAATTTGACATTGCATCCCCATCGATGCGCACAATCGAATTAATTTTTCGTTCATCGATCACGCGCTTTGCGATTTCATCGAGCTCTGCCGCAATATTTTTCCCAATATTTTCCACCTGGTGACCACTCTCCTCTCTCAATTTCATCCCAAATTTCATTGACAACATCGGGCAATTTGCTGTTTGGATATTTGGAAGATTGCTCTTCAGATTGATCTTTTCGGAGTTCCGCGAGTTCAGATTGGAGCTGTTTGATCTGAGATTCGATCTCTGCGATTCTTGCATTCTTGTCTTCCATTTTAAAATTCTCCTCGATAAAAATTTTTGATTCCGATTCAAACAATATGATTCATGCAACGGATCATACAAAGAATTGCATGAGGATCATTGCTGCCATCGATAAAGTATTTGAGAATTTGTCGAGCGATTGCTCCAGATTTTTCGCGTGGATAAATATTTTCATCCATCAAGTCAAAATTCAAAACTTCAAGCACACATGTCAAGGCGAAGATTTCGTTGATGTGTCGCGAACGAGCATCATCCTTTATCCGTTGGATTGGATGATATCTTGAAACGGCGGCAGCAATCAATGAATATAACCATTCTTCGCATTCATCATTTGGAAAGTTTTTGTTGATGAATTTACTGCAGTTCTCCATTTCAAATTCGTCGACATGAACAACCGATTCGATTTCGCGCTCTTCAATAACGCGTTTTGCAATATCACGCAGGATAGTGTTTTCCACCTGGCGACCACTCTCCTCTTTCAATCTCATCGAAAATTTCTTTCATCACCGGCAGACGTAAAATTCTGGTGGTGCGTTCGTCGATCGATTTTTCGGCGGCTTCAAATTGATCCGATTTGAGATCAGTAATTTCAGATTGAAGCTGCTTGATTTGAGATTCGATTTCCGCGATTCTTGCATTCTTGTCTTCCATTTCAAATCCTCCTCATTCATGCGAGTTGATTCATGCACCGAATAAAATGATAAAACACTTCGACATCGTTATTGCCGTCAAGGATATATTCGAAAAGCGTTTTCATGATTTCTCGACTCTGCTGTATCGAATAATGCTCCGGATCATTGAGTCTGTATTTCAATGCATCATTCACAATTGTCAGAGCAAAGATTTCATTAACAGATCGTGTATCAGGATTTTCATCCAGCCTTTGAGTAATTTATAACGCGATTGGCAATCTCTCGAAGCTTTTCAGCAATTTTTCCAATGTTTTCCACCTGGTTCCCACTCTCCTCTCGAAATTTCATCCCACAACTCCTCGAAAATTTGAGAATGTAAAAAATCCACCGTGCGATCGATCGGTTCAGATTTCGATTGATCATTCGTTGATTGATCTTTTTCCAATTCATCGAGTTCAGATTGAAGTTTTTGGATTTGAGATTTGATCTCTGCGATTCTTGCATTTTTATCTTCCATTTCAAAATCCTCCTCAAGTTTTTTCAGATCATATTTTACCGAACAAAAAAAGTCGAGATCGATTGCTCGACCTCGACTCGATTCAAAATTTTATTTCAACATTGCAAGCATAGTTCCAGCGGCAACAGCTGTTCCGATAACTCCCGCGACATTTGGTCCCATCGCATGCATAAGCAGATAGTTTCCTGGTTTCGATTTCATACCGACAAGCTGGGAAACTCGAGCTGCCATTGGAACTGCAGAAACTCCAGCAGATCCAATCAACGGATTGACTTTCCAATCAGTCGCGCGGCACATCAATTTTCCAAACAGAACTCCGCCAGCTGTGCCTCCCATGAATGCAACAAGTCCCAAGCAGATAATCAACAAAGTTTCTGGAACGAGGAAGGATTCAGCACTCATTGTCATTCCAGTTCCAGTTGCGAGGAAGATTGTAACCATGTTGCAGAGAGAATTTTGCGCGGTGTCTGAAAGTCTATCGGTGACTCCAGATTCACGCAAAAGATTTCCGAGCATCAAACAGCCAAGAAGTGCGGCAATCGGTGGAAGTAAAAGGCTGATGAAAATCGTTGCGACAATTGGGAAAACGACTCGCTCGAATTTTGTCACTGGACGCAATTCAGTCATGACGATCTCACGCTCTTTTTGAGATGTAAGCATCTTCATGATTGGCGGTTGAATCAGTGGGACGAGCGACATGTATGTATATGCGGCAACTGCAATCGCACCGAGGAGATGTGGTGCAAGTTTGATCGATAGATAGATCGATGTAGGTCCATCTGCGCCGCCGATGATTCCAATTGCTGCGGCCTCTTTAACATCGAATCCAACGAGCATCGCGCCAACCAATGCAACGAAAACTCCAATTTGAGCTGCTGCACCGAGTAACAACGTCGAAGGTCTAGCGAGCAATGGTCCAAAATCTGTCATTGCGCCAATTCCAAGGAAAATCAGCGGAGGAAAAATCTCGTTTTGAATTCCATAATGAATTGCGAGCATAAGTCCCATTTCATCGAAAAATCCAGTTCGAGGGAAGTTTGCCAAAATACATCCGAACGCAATTGGTCCAAGAAGTAATGGCTCGAATTCCTTGACGAAAGCCATGTAAAGCAATAGAAGTCCAACAGCAATCATGACTCCATTGCCCCAAGTGAATGCAGAGAAGCCGCTATCAAGCCAAACTGATTGAAGAGATACGGCAAAAGCGTTTAACAGTTCCACTCAATCAACTCCTTTCGAAAATCAAAAATCGTGAGGTTGGAATCGCGTCGACTGCTCCCATGGAGTCGAATTGTGATTTGCGATTCGAATTCCATGAACAGAACTCGCGCCATATCCACAGCTTGCCAATGCTGCCATGATAACTGCAACAGTTTCGGAAGAAATTCCCTCCTCGATAACTGGTGCAGGTTCTGGAGCGGCAACAGGTTCAGGTGCTGGAGCTGGAGCGACTTCAGGTTTCGATTCTTCCTTCGGTGCGGTCGGATCGAAATAATGAATCGCGCGAATCAAAAAGCTCAGCGAAATCAATACGATGAAAACGACGGTCATGTTAATCAGCATGATGATGAACGGATTTGTTGTTACAGGATGCCCCATGAACTCACCTCATCTAAATTAATATCCATACATTTGGACGAATAGCGGAACTTTTTCCATTTCCTTCGGCTGCGCGGCTTGAATTCGATCGAGGAAAATTTTTCTGAACTCTGGAAACGTTGCGAGTCCTCGAGTTTCAGTGCGCACGATGAATCCTTCAGACTCCAATTTCGATTTCCAATTCAAAACGTCTTCGACATGACTTCCGCCCGATATCAACAAAGATCCGAGCAATATTCGCTTGGCATTGTGAGATTTCAGACGTTCAAGCACATCGTCGAAATTTGGATAATCGCTCGGTTCGAAAACTCCAAAATTGATTCGAGTTTTCTTCCGAGATTTTTTTGCGCGCTGATCTGAAATTTCCTGCAGTGTTTCGAATGTTGGATTATGTTCGTGCGGAGATCCATGCCCGAGCAAAATCAATTCCTCGTTCAATTTGAATGGAAAGATTTGCAGGATTGTGTCGAGCGCGTTGAGATCATTTTCAGTCGGTTCATCTTCGTCTGAAAAAACTGGAGGAAGCGTCAGAATTCGCATTGCGTTTGATTTTGAGACGAATGAATCGCCTGCACTCAAAATTTTGTTGTAATACTCCTCGCCAGGTGTCAGCAGTATCGGCAGGATTATTGTCCGCTCGACTTTTTTCTCGGCGAATTGCCGCAGAAGATCATCAATTGAAGTCATTCCGAGACTTTGACGAATCGAATTTGATGTGAAAGTCTGAACAACTTCGATTTCTGAAAAATTTTGCCGAATTTCAGATTCGATTAGATCGAGAGTATCAGCGCGAATTTTTGGATCTGATACACCGAAGCTCGCGAGGATTATCGCCTGTTTCAAAATTCCGCCTCCTTCATATTTTAACTCAACTCTTTTTGAACGACTTGTGCGATCTCATTACAAATTTTTTCGAGCTGGGATCGATCTTTTCCTTCAGCCATAACGCGAATCAGAGGTTCAGTGCCTGACGGTCTAACCAAAATTCTCCCGCCATCGAGTTTTGATTCTCCATCGCGAATTGAATCGAGGATTTTTTGATTCGAATCCCAGCCATCCTTCGATTTGACGCGGACATTTATCAAAACTTGAGGATAAGTCGTCATCAGCGAATTGAGATCGGCGGCAGTTTTATCACTTTTTTTCATTGCAGTCAAAACCTGCAGCGCAGTGATTAATCCATCTCCGGTTGTCGAAAAATCAGAGAAAATGATGTGTCCGGATTGTTCGCCGCCCAATCGATAGCCATGCGCTTTCATCGATTCCAAAACGTATCGATCGCCGACTTTTGTAACTTCGACATTCAATCCAAAATTTTTAGCCGCTTCATGAAATCCAACATTCGCCATGACAGTCGTGACGATCGTTTTCAGATTCATAGATTTTGCGCACATGATCAAGATGTGATCTCCATCGATAACATTTCCATTTTCATCGATACAAAGACATCTATCCGCGTCGCCATCGTGAGCAATTCCAATATCTGCATGCTCGGCTAAAACTCGATTTCGAAGATTTTCCAAATGTGTCGAGCCGCAGTTTTCATTCATATTTATTCCGTCCGGTTCAGCGAAAATCACGATTGGATCTGCGCCTAATTTTCTCAAAACCTTGGGCATGATTTCATAAGCTGCACCATTTGCACAATCCAAAACGATCTTCAATCCCGAGAGATCAACATCTGTAGTTGACGCGACAAAATCGATGTATTCCCTTGCGAGATTTGGAATTTTTTCAGTGCGACCGATCAACTCACCATTCGGTCTCGGGAGATCGTCATTCGATTCGATTCGATGAACTAAGGATTCGATTTCATCTTCAACAGCGTCGGGAAGTTTGAATCCATCGCCGCCGAAAAATTTGATCCCGTTGTCGCGAAATGGATTGTGGCTCGCGGAAATTACAATTCCTGCATCCAATCCATGCTTTTTAGTCAGATAAGCAATTCCTGGAGTTGGAATGACTCCCGCTCGAATCGCTCGACCGCCCGCTGAACAGATTCCTGCGACTAATGCTGCCTCGAACATCTCGCCGGAGATTCGAGTGTCTCGACCGATCAAAATTCTTCCGCTGGATTTTTTTCCGAAATATAGAGTTGCCGCTCGTCCCAATCGATACGCCAGCTCCGGCTTGAGATCTACATTCGCCTCGCCTCGAACTCCATCAGTTCCAAAAAGTCTTCCCAATTTCATGCAGCTCCTTCATTCCCATTTTGATTTCCGACATGATCCATGAATCTTGAAATCGATGTTGACGTGATTTTGATTTCGATTGTCACACTTGGATTTTCGACTGTAATTCCATCCGGCAGAATTAATTGAACATCCTTTTTGACTGTTGAATTTTCTCCCGCGACAGAAATTTCTTCCGTCGAAATTGAATTGACTCCATCGATATTTTCGCGCGATCCAGAAATTTCAACGCGTGCAGGATTCATCGATACCGTTCCGAGTTTGAATCCATTGGCAGGCTCGCCATTGATATTCGGCTGAATCGGAACAGTTTTCTTTTCGATTCCCTGTTTCAAAAATACATCGACCATAACTTTTTCCGGCGCGATTGTTAATCCTGGCACAGATCTTCCAGATTCATCGACTGGCAATAATGGAACTCCAATCGTGAAATCATTTGTCTGTCCAGAAAGTTCAACATGTCCTATCAATTGCGAAACTGATTCGACGACAGATTGAGGTCCAGTCACTGCAACGCTGTAAGTCTCGGGATACATTTCATCGAGCGATAATCCTCGACCTGCTGCTCCCGAGGCGATTAAATCGATTTTGATATCGCGAGTCACATACGGCTCGAGAGTGACTTTCGTCGATTCCGGAGACGTCGATATCACTTGAAATCCTTGAGGAGGAACTGGCACGATTGGAAGCTGCTGCTCACCTGCGACTGCTCCATCGAAATTTACATATGCTCGAAAATCGTCCGCAGATGTATCGATGAAATATGATCTCGTCGCTCGAACTTTGATTCTCACCGATTCATCTGCCTGCGTGATTTTGAAATTATCCGGTGCATGCCATCGCGTCAATGGAACTGTATAAGTCCCTTCAGTCTGTGGATTGATATCATTCATGACGAAAAGCCAAATGAAAATCGAAATGATAAAGCATGAAACTTTGGCGATGAGGTTATGCTGAATCTTGTGTCGAATATATGTTATCAAAGACTATCCCTCCTCGACTCATTTGCGCTTTCGAGTCAAGAAATCAAAACGATCGAACAATCCATGCTGCTCGACTTCATACAGCGGCATCAGAACTGCTTTGAGAGTATCGCTATCGAGATGTCTCATTATATGTCCCTCTTCCGCAACTGAAATCGTTCCAGTCTCTTCACTGACAATTATAATCAGCGCGTCACATTGTTCGGAAAGTCCAATTGCAGATCGATGCCGAGTTCCTAATTCCGTGGAAAGATCCCGCGATTCAGTTAATGGAAGTAAACATCCCGCCGCAATGACTCGATTTTCTCGAATCACTACTGCACCGTCATGCAATGGAGTATTTTTTACAAAAATGTTGATCAAAAATTCCGCGGTGACTAATCCATCGATTGGAACTCCAGTCGAAGAAATATCATTGAGCCGCATGTCTCGCTCGATTACAATTAATGCTCCAGTTTTTGTTGCGGAAAGATTTTTCGATGCTTTTACCAATTCATCGACAACGGATCGAGTATCATAATTCAGATTTGTTGTCGTCTTTAAAAATCTTCCTTGTCCGATATGTTCCAATGCTCGACGAAGTTCCGGCTGAAATACAATAGGCATCGCGACAAATAACAGCGTCACAGTTCTCTGCAGCAGCCATGAAGTTGAATGCAGATTCAGCCATGTTGCAATCGCCGTGATAACGATTAAAACTCCAACGCCTTTGAGCAATGTTATCGCGCGAGTGTCTTTGACCATCACGTAAATTTTGTAAAGAATAAACGTGATAATGAGAATGTCTATGACGTCCAAAACACCAATTGTCGAAAGCATTCCATGAAACTGCAGTTGAAAATGCATCAGAAAATCGAAAACACCAAATGACATTCTCTCAAGCTCTCCTCATTTTTAAATTCAAAAACAAACTTTAAATCTATTCTCGTTTCGATTCATTAATCCTTGCGGAAAAAATTGCGAAATAGATTTTTGCGAGATAAACTTCGATTGAACCTCTCACGACTAAAAGTCGCGGGATTCCTGCTTCTTAGATCAGGATTCATCGTGAGACTATCCCGAGTCTCCACAGGCTTAACTTCCCACAGTTCCTGCGGTACAAAAAAAAAGATTTCTAAGACGCAAATCTTTCGAGAACTCTTTTACCTTCTACCAATATATTCACTGCCGCATTGATATCGCGGTCATGGATTGCGCCACATTCCGGACATTTCCATTCTCTCACCGATAGATCTTTCGTCTCCGGATTCTGATAGCCGCAACATGAACAGATCTGACTCGATGCATAAAATCTACCAACACTCTGCACAACTCTTCCATACCATTGCGATTTATATTCCAATATCTCGACGAATTTCCCGATTCCGATATCACCGATCGATTGTGCCAAACAATGATTCGACATCATTCCGCGCACATTCAGATCTTCTATGCATATCAGATCGTAATTTCGGATCAATCGCGTCGTTATCTGATGTAGAAAATTCTCTCGCTGATTTGAAATATATTCATACATTCTCGCTAATCGAATTCTCGCTTTGTTCCGATTATGACTGCCACTTGATTTTCGTGACAATCTCCTCTGCAACATCTTGAGTCTCGATAGCGATTTCTTTAAATATTTCGGATTTGCGATTTTCTCACCGTCGGATGTTATTGCGAAGTTTTTGATTCCTAAATCGATTCCAACTTCACGATTCGATGGTTTTAATTTTTGAATTTCAACATCGGCGCAACATATCGATACAAAATATTTCCCAGATTTTGTTCGAGATACTGTTGCATTGATTATCCTGCCTTGTATCGGTTGAGAAATTTTAGCTTTCACTTTACCGAGTTTTGGAAGTTTCACAGCGTTATTAGCCACTGCGATATTGCCATGCATGAAATTCGTTCGATAACTTTGATTTTTGGAATGCTTTTTCTTGAGTTTTGGATATTTTGCTCTACCTGCAAAGAAATTTTTGTATGCAACATCCAGATCTCTCAATGCATTTTGAAGGGCAGATCTATCAACATCTTTCAAGAAAGTTAGATAATTTTTCATGGAACTAAGAGATTGACTTGTCCAATTGTAATTCAGAGAAATGCAAGCGACTTCCCAAGCAACTTTTCTACAGTCAAGCGCATCGTTATATACGAATCGAGCACATCCAATTGTCTTTGCTATTTGAACTTTTTGAGCGGCAGTTGGATAAATTCTGAACTTGAAAGCCTTTTCCATAGAATCACATCATTTCTTTTTTTGATTCTGAATGTATTTACTTTAATATATGCAGGCAAATAAATCTATAGCTTTCGCGAAATAACTATATTTTTATATGTAACAATGATAAAAGAGAAAGACGCGTCTAACTCACGACTAAAATCACGAGTTTGCGACGCGCCTTTCATCAATCCGGAAAAAGGAGATGAATGAATTGGATTCAAATGCTCGAATTGAGGATCTAAGACAGCGGCTCAAATCGCGGGATCACAAAATGACTCCGGCGCGTCAGGAAATTTTAAAAATCTTTGACGATCGCCCAGGACA
>JAFUTY010000060.1 GCA_017484005.1 Selenomonadaceae bacterium
AGGGATCGATTTTGAAGTTGGATTATCAAATTGCATGAATGATCGGGATTCTCTTCGTGAGAAGATGAAAGAGTTTGTTGCGAATGATAAAACTTCCGAACTCGAAAAACTCTTTGAATCGAAGGATTTGAAGAATTATCAGATTCAGACTCATGCATTGAAATCGACGGCTCAAGTGATTGGTGCAATCGAAGTTAGTGAAATTGCAAAGAGTCTCGAGATGTTGGCGAAAGATCAGAAATTCGACGAATCGAAACATCATGATTTATTGAAGAAATATCGAGAGCTGTTACATCAATTGAAATTGATCTTTGGAATTGAAGAAGAATCTGTCGAGGATCAAGTTGAAGAGCAAATCGAGAAATGTCCAGGGATCGATTTTGAAGTTGGATTATCAAATTGCATGGAAGATCCAGAATTTCTTCGAGAGATGATGGAAGAATTTATTGCGAATGATAAGACTTCCGAACTCGATAAACTGTTTGAATCGAAGGATTTGAAAAATTACCAAATTCAAACTCATGCATTAAAATCAACATCGCAAGTTATCGGGGCAATTGAGCTTAGTGAAATCTCAAAATCGCTTGAGCTCAATGCAAAAAATCAAATTTTAGACGAAACAAAGCACTCCGAAATGATTGACGCTTATCGAAAACTTCTCGCGAATTTGAAAAAGTATTTGGAGGCTGATGCTCGTGCGTAAAATTCTCATCGTTGACGACGAAAAAATGATGCTTCGAATCGCGACGCGAATTCTGTCGAAGGATTATGAAACATTTTGCGCGTCCTCAGGAGCGGAAGCGATTGATCTTTTCGAACAGCAGCATCCAGACATGGTTTTGTCAGATTTAATGATGCCGGAGATGGATGGATATGAACTTCATCGCGAGCTGCAGGATAGAAGTCTTGAGCCCGTGCCGGTGATGTTTATGACAGCCGACGAAAGTGATGAGAGTGAGAGTCGAAGTTTCGAGGTTGGCGCGATGGATTATATTCGCAAGCCGCTGAAACCTGAGATTCTCCTTCGCCGCGTGAAAAATGTTATCGATAATCTCGACAAAATTCACGCGCTCAAAAAGGCTGTCGATGTCGATTTAATGACTGGATTGCTCAATAAAGCCGCATCGCAACGAGAAATCGCAAAGCTCTGTGAGACTCGCGAGGGCGTTTTGATGATGCTCGATCTCGATTCGTTCAAACTTGTCAACGATATCTATGGACACAATATGGGTGACAAAATTCTGATTCATTTTTCAGAACTGATAAAGCGCGTGATTCGATCGTCAGATCTCGCGGGACGCATGGGCGGGGATGAATTCATCGCGTTTTGCCATAATATTCAAGATGAATCGGTTGTCGTTGAAAAGACGAAATATCTCAATGATGAATTATTGCTCGCGGCGAAGAAGTTCATGGGCGACGATATGCAAATCCCGCTCGGAACTTCAATCGGCGTCGTGTTTGTTCCAAATGAAGGCACAAGTTTTTCAGCGTTGTATCAAAAAGCGGATCAAGCGTTATATAATGTCAAGCA
The DNA here is from genome assembly GCA_017484005.1 of Selenomonadaceae bacterium. Classification (GTDB taxonomy): domain Bacteria; phylum Bacillota; class Negativicutes; order Selenomonadales; family Selenomonadaceae; genus Quinella. The sequence continues at coordinate 1,535 of JAFUTY010000060.1, forward strand.
GCGTGGAAAGCATGGATGTGCATTTTTCGGCGAATCGAAAAAATCTGCGGCGGCGTCAGACACAAAAAATAATCTCTCCGAGATCAAAACGATTCTCGGAGAGCGAAATAAAATTCCTGGAGCATATGCAGTTGACTTCAATGGATTTCAATTGTTGTATCGTCATTTGATTCGAATGAGAGAAAATCATCCGACTGAAAATCAAATTTTGCAAATCACAATCGAATCTGAGCAATTTTCAGAGGAATTTCGAGAGACTCTGATTCATTCACTTCGACGCAGCGATTGCATGACTCAAAACGCGCCAGATCAATTTCTAGTGTTGTTAATGGATGCAACGCCGGAGATCTGTGAAAAAGTTGAACAGCGAATCAAAGATCGAATCAAATTCAAAATCGATATCAAATCTGAATCGATCAGTTAAATTTTCACGACGATTTTTCCAGTGATTGAATGATTATCTTGAGCAATGCAAGCCTCTCGAATATTTCCAAAATCGAAAATTTTTCCGATCGGTGGATTCAAATTTTTATCGCGAATGAATTGGAAAATCTCGTCGACGATTTTTTGAGTTGGATAATTCGAATAGAATCCAGTCAGATAAGTTCCGTTCGGAATGAAAGTGATCGGATCAAAATTGTTGAGAGTTTCAACTCCGCCGAGAATTCCAGTCGTGCAGCATATTCCGCCAGGATTCAAAAGCCGCATTGTATCTCTCAAATCTCGAGCACCAATCAAATCCAAAATTTTATCGACATGGATTTTTCCCTCGAGCTTTCCCTCGTCGAAAATTTTTTCATCAGCTTCCTCGAGCAGAGGAAGTTTTTTTGTTCGGTGAGTTGTTGCAAGAACTCGACAGCCGAGCGATTTTGCAATTTGAATCACGACGAATCCCAATGCACAAGTTGCTCCGCGAATCAAAATCGAATCAGAAGATTTCAACTGCAAACATTCAAACAGCGATCCCCATGCCGTGAAATATGTTTCTGGAATCGCCGCGAGATGTGCCCAATCCAAATTCGATTCAACCGCGAAAACATGATGAATCGGTAGCAGTGCAAATTCAGCATAACTTCCATCGAAACTGCGCCCCATGCCTCCCATCATCGCGATAACTTTCTGTCCGATTTTGAAATTCGAATCAGACGCATCGACAATTTCACCGACACATTCAATTCCTGGAATCACTGGTTTTTGAATATATTCCTCGACAAATTCTTCGAGCCGCAAAATCTGTTCAGAATGATTCATTCCAAACGCTCTAACTCGAATCAAAACCCATCCCAATTTCACTTTTGGAGTTTCAACTTCAGTCAATTCAATTTCTTCCGCCCGAGTGATTCGATTCAATACGACCGCTTTCATAATTCAAATCTCCTTCCAGCATTGAGGATCTGCCGCGTAAAAATTTTCAGCCGTCGCGGGACATCCTCGACAGAATCGCAGCAATTCACATCGCGAGCATTTTTCAAATCGATCATAGTCGCGATATTTTTCAATTTCATTCAGCCATAAATCCACGAGCCGATCTTTCAAAACATTTCCGACGCGAGAATTTCTGACTCTTCGACAAGCCAAAACATCTCCCGACGGCAAAATTGTCAAATGAGAATTTCCACAATTGCAGCCGTCATAAATCATTTCAGGCTCTGCATCTTCCGGAATTTTGAATCGTCCATTCTCAAAATCAAACAGCGTCCATAAATGATCCTTCCGATCGAAATAAGTTTGACTCGATTCATATTCCGCGAATTTTTTATCGACAATTTTCAATAAATCGCGATATTCTTCCGGAGAAATTCCTGCAGATTTTTCAGAACTGGTTGGACAGTATCTCGCGAATGAAAATATATCTGCGCCGGATTTAACAACTCGATCAATAATTTTCGGCAGATCTTTCGAATTGAGTTTCGATACTGTTGTCATTATTGCAACTCGAATTCCAGCGGCTTGCAGAATTGGAATTTTCTCGAACGTCGTCTCGAAAGATCCAGGTTTTCTAAAAAAATCATGAATCTTTTCGAGCCCATCGATTGAGAGTTGATAACGCTCGCAGCCGAGTGATTTCAATCTTCGACATATTTCCAAATCGAGATGAAATGGATTTCCGAGAATCGAAAACGAGATCTGTTTCGATTTCAGCAGTTCCGCGAGATCCCAAAATCGATCGTGCAAAATTGGATCTCCGCCCGTCAGAAAAAAATATGGCTGTCGATCGAATTCGCGGCAAAAATCCTCACAATTCTCGAGCGTCGCGAGCATCGATTCCCAGCTCATTCGATCAATCGGTTTCGAATTATCCTCCGCAAAAATATAACAATGCTTGCAACGTTGATCGCACTCGTCAGTGATATGCCATTGAAACGAAAAATTTGATTTCATTTTATCAACTCCGAACAAAAAAAAAGACTCCTCGACGGCGAATCGAGGAGCATAGAAAATCGATCGAAATTATTTGTCTCCAGCACCGCAGGCAGATTTTTTATCTCCCGCGCCGCATGCTGATTTTTTGTCGCCAGCTCCACATGCCGAGCGTTTGTCACCTGCGCCGCATGCAGAATTCGACGACGAGATTTTGCGATTCCATTGAACGAGATTCGAAAGTGCCATTGAAATTCCTCCTCACAAGATATTCGGTTGACGGTTGAATTTTACAAAAATTTTTTCGAGCGATCAATTAGTTACATTTTTATCACTCGAAATTTGAGGAGGAATCGATTTTGCGCAGGAAAGATGAACTTCCAGATTGTCCAGTTGCGACGACGATCAATTTAATCGGGAGCAAATGGAAACTCTTAATTCTTCGAAATTTATTGGTGAGACCGTGGAGATTTGGCGAATTGCAAAAATCGCTCGAGGGAATCAGTGCTCGAGTTTTGACGAGCAGTTTGAGATCGATGGAGGCTGATGGAATCATTGAGCGTCGAGTCATTTCTGAACGTCCGCTGCATGTCGAGTATCGTCTATCGAAACTTGGCGAATCGATGCGGGAGATTATCGCGGCGATGGAATCTTTTGGAATCGATTATAAACAGAAAATATCACCTGCCGAGTAATTTTTCCGATCCCTTCCTGATGTAAAATATTTTCAAATCAAATTTTGGAAGGGAGCGGTTGATATGTTCAGAAAAATTTTCGCGATTCTCACATTGACTCTCGGAATTTTAATTGGTAATCTTGCCTCGGCGAAAGATGTTCACATCGGAACGATTCAAAACAATTCGATTGATTGCTACGTCAATGTTCAAGGCATAAATCGAAATTCTGAACCTCTCAACATAAGAGCCAAAGATGTTGAAAATACAACTACGGCGAGTGTGAATCTGGTTTATCGTTCAAATTCGAAAAATCAAAGGTTGACTTTGTATTTTACCAGATTCAAAAATGGAACTGTGAATTATGATGCTCAGCGTTTTGTTTCCAATAGATTCGAATCGCTGCCGCATGACGAGATGTTGAAAGAATTGGCGCAGAAAGTTTGGGATTTCCTTTTAACTGAGCCGGATATCGTTCCGAAAAAAGATGTATGGATTTTGGATTGGAATGGAAAATCGATCTATCTCAAGGCGCGATCTTTCACATTAGAGGAAGCCAACGTGCGCGGTGCTGATCAGAATCAGTTAGCATTCAAATGCACTCTGGTATACGATGACAACGATCATGAATTTTATTTTTGTGCGTCATCTAATGGGCGGGCATATGTCTTTTCGAAAGGAAATCATGTCGGCTACAGCTCATTCTATGATTCAATTTATGCCGAGGTTTGTAAACAATGGAGAACTTGGTATGGAGGTGCTTGATCTATGTTGAAAAAATTTTTGGCGATGCTCGTTTTGGGATTTGCGATGCTGTTCAATGGAAATGCTGAAGCTCGCGATGTCTATGTCGGAACGTCAAATGTCACTGGACGCGATTGCTACGTTATGACTGAAACGATTGTCAATCGCACTGGCGCACGCCGAAATATCGATGTCACGTTGAAAATGGTGCGTCAATCCGATGGAAATGTTCAATATCTTGATTATACATTCATCGAACAGGGCTCGGTATATTTCAGAAATTCGCAGGGATTTTCTGGAACGATCGATCGTTATGAAACTCCAATTGAGTGGGAGATGTATCAAGTCATTCGGTGAGATCCAAAAACTCGATCGCGTGATGTAATTGTTGAGTTTTTCTCGACATGCATCACGCGACTTTTTTGTTCGGAAAAATTAATTACAGATTAAATTCAAAATATTTTAGCAGGATTTTTCATCTTGCCCTCGGATCGATCGGGCGGAGGTGAAATTCATGGCAGGTACAAATTTTTGTCCAGAATGTGGTGAGCCAGTCGACCGCGGAAGTAAATTCTGCCGAAACTGCGGTTATTCACTGCAGCAAATTCCAAACCAGAAAAAAGTTTCGATCTCAAAATCAATTCCCGAATCAATTCCCGAACCAATTTCAATTCCAGATTCCGAACCGATTTATGATTCTGATTCCGTCTCACAACTCGAAGAAAAATATATTCCAGATCGTGGAATTTGGCAGATGTTTTTTCAGTGGAAAGGACGTCTGAATCCTCGTAGATTTTTGCTCAGATTTCTATTCATTTGGACACTGTTTCCAATATCATTTTTGATCCCACTGTATTTTGCAAACGTTTACATGAATGTATCGACGCGCACGGTTGAAGTTATTTTTCAGATCGTCACAATTGTCATAATGATTTCAACTCTATCTCTATCGGTACGTCGCTGCCATGACATGAATGAACCTGCATGGCATATCGTGATATTGATCATTCCCTGTTTTTATGCATTGCTAAAGGTTATATTTCATATGATCGGTAGCATGACTGGCGACAGTAAAATTATCTTTTTTGATAAAGATGGAGATTATTTGTATACAGCCGACAGCGGCTCATATCATATCATTCAAATGATTTTCACGTTCATCCAATATATCGTGTTAGGGATTTTTGCGATATTCCGATTGATTTTCACATCGGGATCTGACGACGACAATGAATATGGATATAATCCAACTGGATATATGGCGAGTATTCCAAAAGATTCAAACAAAATTCTTGCGGCAATTCAGTGGATTGAAGAAGATGCATCGTTCGCGCAGTCGACTGGAATTATTATTTGCGCGGCGGCTGTATTTTTCCTAGTGCCTGCATTTTTGAGCGTGAGTAACAAGTCTCAGACAAATCAATCATCTACTCAAGTTGCAGTTTCAAATCAATCAGCAGCTCAAGTGAGTCATGAAAATGTTTCGACTCAAGCATCAGTTCAAGAAATTCCAAAACCTCAACCAATTGTTGAGCAGCCTCAGCATCCCGCGATTCAAACTTTGACAGATTTTCATCGGAATATAACGAATCGAAATTATTCCGCAGCATATTCTTGCTTGAGCTACAATTTCAGAACTCATATGGATTTCGATGGCTGGGCTCAAGGATTTCGAACGACTGTTTCGAGCGAAGCGCAGGATATCAAAATTTATTCCGAAAACAGCAATTTCATCGTTCTCACTTACATTTTGAAAGCTACAGATAATTTCAATGGAAGAGAAGTCGTCAATTATTTCAATGGTACGGCGAATCTCATATTTGAAGATGGCAATTGGAAGATCGATGAAATTATCAACAAAGCTCGAAATTGATCTACGTTTCGATAAGATTCAACAGCTCTCGAAAATTTTTTTGAAGAATCTCGATTTGCTCGCGTGATGCGTTGTCGATATGAATTCCGACAATCGATACCACGCGGCATTTTTTTTCCCGTGCGAATTTCAATGCTGCCTCTCGAGCTAAAAGATCCTCGCGATGTCCTCGGAATGAAAAAATCGATGCAGTTGCAGAATTGAGTTCATCCGGCTCTGCAATTGCAACTGCACCGATGTGAGATTTCGTTCCGCCCGATATACATAAAATCAGATCTGATCCCTGCTCGAAAATTGTCGCTGAGATTTTATAGGGATATTCTCCGACTGAAAAATTTTTCATAGATTCCGCCTCAAAATTATCATGTCAATGAGCTGAATTCCTGATTCGAAAATTTGAATGACTTTCATCGATAAAATTCCTCGATTGATTCGACAAGTCCATCGATTGTAAATTCTTGAGCTTCGATAATCGGCTCAACTCCAAAATTTCGAAGAGTCTCGGAAGTAATTTTGCCAATCGACGCGCTCGGAATTTTTTTCAGAGGATCGATTCCAAAACTCTCAACGAAATTTTTGACTGTCGAGGAGCTTGTGAATGTTATCAAATCTGCATCGATATCTGTTTGATCGATTTTGGGATTGATCGTTCGATACGTCGCGATCACTTCAACTTCCGCGCCGAGATTTTTTAATCCAGCCGGCAAAATATCTCGAGCAATTTCCGCGCGAGGGATCAATATTTTTTGTCTGGAGATATTGATTTTCGAAAATTCATCGATTAAGGATTCCGCGACAAAATTTTTCGGAATCAGATCCGGACGAATTCCATGTGATTTTAGAGATTCAGCCGTTGCATTTCCAATCACCGCGATTTTGATTCCACCGAGCATTCGAACATCTTCCAATTTCGAGAAAAATTGATCGACTCCATTTTGACTCGTGAAAATGATCCAATCGAAATTTTGGATATTATCGATTTTGAATTCGATCGGCTCGATTTCGATTGTTGGGATTTCGATAACTTCCGCACCGAGATTTTCCAATTTTCGAGTCAATTTCGATGCCTGCTTGCGAGATCGAGTCACGATTATTTTTTTACCGAACAATCTTCGACGCTCAAACCATTCCAATTTCTCGCGAAGATTGACGACTTCTCCCACGATGAAAATTGCGGGGGAAGTCATTTTTTGTTCCCGAGCGAGATTTGCGATTGTCTCGAGAGTTCCAACGATCGTTTTTTGATTCGCGCGAGTTCCCCATTGAATCAAAGCCGCGGGAGTTTTTGAATCTCGATCATTCGCGATTAAATTCTCGACGATTTTTTCAAGATTCGCGACGCCCATCAGAAAAATCAATGTATCAACTGCCGTCGCGAGATTTTTCCAATTGATTTGAGAATCTCCATCCATTTCATGTCCGGTTATCACTGCAAAACTTTTAGCGATTCCGCGGTGAGTGACTGGAATTCCTGCATATTCGGGCACAGCGATTGCCGATGAAATTCCAGGAATCAATTCGAATTCGATTCCATGTTCGCGAAGATAGACTGCCTCCTCTCCTCCGCGTCCAAAAACAAATGGATCTCCTCCCTTCAATCTGACAACCGATTTTCCTTCAGACGCTTTATCGACTAGCAATTGATTGATTTGATCCTGAGAAAGTGTGTGACGTGCTGGAGATTTTCCGACGTAGATTTTTTCTGAATCGGTGCGCGTCAATTCGAGAATTCGATTATCAGCGAGCCTGTCGAAAATTATCACGTCTGCAGATTTCAATCGATCCGCCGCTTTCAACGTCAACAGATCGATTGAGCCAGCTCCCGCGCCGATTAATGATACAAAATTTTTCATGATTCACTCTCCGATTAATGATTGAAAAGATATTTCGCAAATTTCATCGAGCCGCTCGATTCGATTTTCCAAATACAAACTTCCGAGCAATGCTTCGAATCCTGTTGATAAATGATATTCCTCGATCGTCGAAGTTTTTGGAGAATGAGTTTTTGCATTTCTCCCGCGGCGAATGATATCGGTCTCCTCTTCCGTGAGCTGAGATTTGATCTTTTCAACGGCTCGAGCTTGAAATTTTGCACTGACAATTTCATTTGAAATCTCATTCAGAACTCGCACGCTCGATCTTTCGAAATCAAGCAGTCTCATTCGAATGAAAAGATTGAAATATGCATCGCCGATAAACGCCAAGATCACTGGATTCATTTGACGCACATCGATTTTTTCATCGGCATGCCTTGGCGAATCGAAGAAATGATCCACTCGATTCTGAAATTGATCGAATTTCAATTTTCAACCTCCAAATCTCAATATATAATGTAGAAAATTTTTCGAGGAGATGATTTTATGAAAGATTCGATCCTTCGATTACTCGCGATTCTGTTTTTGATTTCATTCGCAATTTCATCGGCAGCTTCCGCGGCTGAATTGAAAACTTATCGCGATGATACCAATCACTTCAGCATCAAGCTTTTGAATCGCACAAGCACTTTCCCAACATCTGAAATCGATACTGACGGCGGATTGGGAATCAAATTATTCGCGGCAAAAAAAGGCGGAATTTTATCTCACTCAAATATTCCTGTAACTCTAGTTTCAATTCTCGGCGGTTTTCAAATCGAACAAACTTCAGATGAACAGCTCAATCAATTCGCGACAAAATATGATGAAATTTGGTCTGGATCATCTGTCGCAGGCTTCGATGTAATTCGTACCGAGAAAAAAGAGATCTTCAAAATGCAGCAGAGTAATGCGCTGTTCGTCAAAGTTCTCGGCGCGATAAAAGATGACAAGAAAAATCACTTTGCATATATGTATCATTTCCTGTTTATCCAAAATTATAAACTCTATCAGATTCTCTACATCATTCCGGCAGAAAATGATCCAAAACTCGAATCGCAGGTTATCGAATCAGCGCAAAGTTTCACGCTTGATCGTTATGGAAAAAATTGAAAACTGATTCCGCAGCTTTTCGATTCATTCCATCAATTTTCGACAGCTCCTCTAATGTAGCTTTTCGAATTTGATCGATCGTCGCAAAATGTTTTCTCAATGCAGATCTCCGAACTTTCCCGATTCCTTCAATAGAATCGAGGATTGATCGGAGATTTCTTTTTCCGCGGAGCAATCGATGATAAGTTATTGCGAATCGATGAGCCTCGTCGCGAATTCTCTGCAATAAATACAACGCTTGAGATCTTCGAGGCAGTTCAATCGGCTCGGAAGATCCTTCGACATAAACCAGCTCGAGTCTTTTCGCCAATCCGATCGTTGGAATTTTTAAATCTAGTCCCCGCAAAATTTCTAACGCTGAATTCAATTGACCGATTCCGCCGTCGATCACGATCAAATTTGGAAACTCTTCGATTTGAGAATATCGCCGCGCTATCACTTCACGCATCGATCTGAAATCGTCGGGAGATCCTTCCGTTGTTTGAATTTTGAATCGCCGATAATCAGACTTCCGCGGCAATCCATCCTCAAAAACTACCATCGATGCAACTGTTTCAGATCCCTGGTTGTGAGATATATCGAAACATTCCATTCGATACGGCGTCTGAATTTGCAAATATTTTCCGAGCTCCTCGACCGCGCCATGAGTTTGAATCTCGAATTGATCTGATTTTTCACGGCGATGAATCTGTTTTTGTTCGGAAATTTTTTGCAACGCTGAAATCTGATCTCGAATTTTTGCCGCGAGTTCAAAGTTCAATCGATCTGACGCTTCCAACATTTTTCGACGCAAATTTTCTTCGAGCGATTGAGTTTTCCCTTCCAAAAACAAAATTGCTCCATCAATTATCGTGCGATAATCTGATTCCGAGATTTTGCCAACACATGGCGCGCTGCATCGATTCAAATGATACTCGAGACATGGACGCGATTGGAAATTTTTGCAAGTTCGAATTGGAAAGATTTTTCGAAGTAAATTCAAATTCTCGCGAATTGCTCCGGAATCAGTGAAAGCTCCAAAATATCTCTCGCCCTCGATCTCCTTGGAATTTTTGCGACGCCGGCAAATCATGACTCGCGGAAATTTTTCATTGAGTGTCAATTTCACGAATGGATAAGCTTTATCATCTTTCAAGAGAATGTTATATCGCGGGCGGAATTGTTTGATCAATTTGCATTCGAGTATCAGAGCTTCAGTCTCGGTGGAAGTCAATCGCAATTCCAAATCTGCGACGTTGCGAATCATTGCTGACTCTTTTGGCGATCGATTTTTCTTTTCGCCGAAATATTGTGAGACTCGATTTTTCAAAACGATCGCCTTGCCAACATAAATTATCTCGCCCTCGGAATTTTTCATCAGATACACGCCAGGCGATTCTGGGAGCATTTCGAGTTTTCGTTTCAGAGTTTCATTCATCGCGAATCCCTCCCGAACAAAAAAAATCGCCCATGGATTTTTCCACAGGCGTTTGATTTTCAAAAATTGGTGCGGATGAAGGGGGTTGAACCCTTACGTCTTGCGACACTGGATCCTAAGTCCAGCGCGTCTGCCAATTCCGCCACATCCGCGCGAGTCGATTCTAGCACGCAAATTTTACCAATGTCAAATTTACGCTCGAAACAATAAACATTTATTTATCAATGTCTTCAAACTTTAATTATATAATCAAGCGGATTTAAAATTTGGAGGCAATTTGAAGAATGAAGAAATCTCTCATGGCAGGTCTCACTGGTGCACTTCTTCTCGGAACTATGGGAACGAGCTTTGCAGCATCGAATCCTTTCACCGATGTTCCTCGCGGACACTGGGCTTATGATGCAGTCGAGCAGCTCCGTCAAGATGGAGTTATCGAAGGTTATGGCGATGGCACTTATCGCGGTGAGAGAACGATCACTCGTTATGAAATGGCGCAAATGATCGCTCGTGCAATGGATCAGTTTGATCAGCAGGTCAAAGGTCTTGCAGGTCAAAAACCAGTCGTTCAAAATGTCGGCGCAGATCGTGCGATGTTAGATCGACTTGCCGCGGAATTCCATGATGAACTCGAATCGCTTGGAGTTAGAGTCTCGAATCTTGAAAAATATTCCGATAAAATCGTTTGGAATGGAAAGATCGAATACACTTACATCAGCGATCGTTTAAAGTATGGAAATCAAAAATACAGAACAAATTCAAATAAATATGTTTTTAGACTTGAACCAAAAGCAGAGATCAATGATCATTGGACAGCAAATGCTCGACTCGATGTCGACGGCGATTTCAAAGATGATTCGATGAGCGATGTCAAAGGAAAAAGAGTCTGGGCGCAGGGTGATTATGATCATTTTCAAATCAAAGCTGGTAAATTTGAATTCTATCCAAATGAAAATGGTTTAATTTTTGATACTAATGTTTCAGGCGGGCAGCTCACATACAAATCTGGAGATTTTTCAATCACAGGAATTGGCGGACGAATAACTCTAGATCCCGATACCACTGATGTCATGCGCGTTTCGATGTATGGAAATAATAACGATCCAGCTGCAAATATTTGGAGCGTGAATCTGCAATATGCACATCCAACCGGATTTGAACTTGGCGCGGGATATTATCGATTCAACACCAGCATGTATCGCGTTCATCCAAGTTATGTAGCTGACAGCGATACACATAACATTTTTTCAGTGAACGCAGGATATAATTTCAGCGATAAAGCAAAACTCTGGGGCGCATATTCTCACGGCAAGGTTGAGCTTGCAGATGGCAGCCCGACTCTTCCAAGCTATGCAAAAAATTCATGGCAGGCAGAATTGGATCTTGGCAATTACAATGACGCCTCCGAAAAAGGTCAGTGGAAAATCTATGGCGCATATCGGCATTTGGGATTCTATGCATCAATCGCGCCAACTGAAGATGGAGTCGAATGGGGACAGAAGGGCTGGGAATTTGGAGCGTCATATGCACCGTTCAAAAATATCGGTTTAGTTGCCAAATACACCAACAGCGCAATAACTTCAGATGTCGACGGAAGATTTAAAAAACTCTTTGGACGCGTTGAATTATTCTTCTAATATACTCCTTAAAGATCGGGGATCGAATTGATTCTCGATCTTCTTTTTATTTAACCTCCGTGCGCGAGAATTCCCCTGCTTCTTTAGGCGGTGGGATGAATCGCGCTTTTTCTTCTTGACTTCTACTATTCGCAATAATAAACTCGATGCGTTATAACAATGAAGAAGGGAGAAGACCTGCGCTAAAGGAGTCTGAAACGTCGAAAACCAAGACAGTAAGCTCTCAGCGGGTAGAATAATGGTTTTGTGATTATCCTCTTTTTCCCGTAATCATTCGGGATGTAACATGTGCGAAGTCAGGATTGCAGACAAATCACAACTACCGTAGGGACTACGGGAAGTCAAGCCTGTATGAGAAGAAGTAAGACGCAGCATCGGTGCATTTTTCGTTGATTCAGGAAGCTCCCGCATCTATAGGCGGTGAGTAGTTCACTCTAATCAAATTTATAAAAATCCATGTTGACTTCAAAAAATCGCAGTGCTACATGATCGCCCGGCACGATCAAGACGGATCGACGCGGAGGACATATTCGAGAAGGAAACGTGGACACTTCATCGTGAGTTTTTTCGCGTGAGATTCTCCAAATCGTGACTAAAATTTTTTGGAGGAGATATCTCATGAAGAAATCTCTCATGGCAGGTCTCACTGGTGCACTTCTTCTCGGTTCGATGGGAACAAGCTTTGCAGCATCGAATCCTTTCACCGATGTTCCTCGCGGACACTGGGCTTATGACGCAGTCGAGCAACTTCGTCAAGATGGAGTTATCGAAGGTTATGGCGATGGCACTTATCGCGGTGAGAGAACGATCACTCGTTATGAAATGGCTCAAATGATCGCTCGTGCAATGGATCAATTTGATCAACAAGTCAAAGGACTTGCAGGTCAAAAACCAGTTGTTCAAAACGTCGGTGCAGATAAAGCAATGCTCGACAGACTTGCGGCAGAGTTTGCAGATGAACTCAACAGTCTCGGCGTGAGAGTTTCTAATCTCGAAAAATATTCCGATAAGATCAAATGGAACGGCAAAATCGAATATACTTATACCAGTGGTCGCTACAATACAAATCGTTTGGATAGCAGAGATTTTGCTGATACTTATGGACTTGCTGAGAGAAAGACAAAAACAAACGATAACCACTACGTATTTCGTCTCGAGCCAAATGCAGAAATCAATGATCACTGGTCAGCACATGCACGTATTGATATCGATGGCGATATGAAACATGATGCAACTGGAGATCAAGATGCTAACGGCGATTTCGATGGGAAAGTTTCTGGAAAACGTGTCTGGGCTCAAGGCGATTATGATCATTTTCAAATCAAAGCTGGTAAGATCGAATTCTATCCAAATGAAAAAGGACTTGTCTTTGATGATGAAATCTCCGGCGGACAACTCACATACAAAGCTGGAGATTTTTCGTTGAGTGCATATGGCGGTCGCATGGATATTTATGACGCCGGCTTTATTAATTATCTCCAAAATTCTGCTATCAACATGGCTCTTTGGGGAAGTGCAGCTACGGCGTTAGCTTACGATGCAGTTGCAGAAGGGGATTATACCAGCGCATTGCTTTATGCTAACTTGGCAGATAATTTTAATGCCGGTGCGCTCGATATGGCTGCAGCATCTGGAGACGACAAAGCGAATGTCTGGGGCGTCAATGCTCAATATGCACATCCAACCGGATTTGAAATCGGTGCAGGATTCTATCAACTCAAATCCGATGCTTTCACTGAATACAGAGTTTTTGATGGCGATCTTTACAAATCCAACAAAGGAAAGAATCAGATCTGGTCGGTGAATGCTGGATACAATTTCAGCGATAAAGCTAAACTCTGGGGATCATACGCTCGCTCAGATTATGAGGCATTTACAGATTATGAAGGACTTCCAATCGCCGCAGATGCAAAATATTCATGGCAGGCGGAACTCGATTTTGGCAACTACGATGATGCGTCTGAAAAAGGTCAATGGAAAGTCTATGGCGCATATCGTCGTTATGGATTTTCCTCCTCGATTTTCCCAACTGGCGATGGTGTTAGCTGGGGACAAAAAGGTTGGGAAGCTGGAGTTTCCTATGCTCCGTTCAAAAATATCGGCTTGCTCGCTAAATATTTCAACGGCGAAGAGCTTGCGAATGGTAATGACGCTGAAAAACTCTTCGGACGTGTTGAATTCTTCTTCTGAGAAACATGACTCCATTAATTTGAAATTCAAAACTCCAAAAATCCAATCGGAACGGGAGATCCTCGCGATCTCTCGTTCTTTTTTTGTTCGGGAATACGATCGAAACAATTCTCGAATCAATTCTTTTTAATTGAGAATGATTTTTGACTTCAGATTTTCGATCTGCTATATTTCGCTCGTCGCAAGGGAAAGCGATTGATTCGCGAGAAGGAAACATGGACACTTCTTAATTGAATCATTCGCGAAAGATTTTGCGGCGAATGGATCTTTGGAGGTGTTTTTCTTATGAAAAAAACTCTTATGGCTGGACTTACTGGTGCACTTCTTCTCGGTTCGATGGGAACGAGCTTTGCAGCGTCGAATCCTTTCACCGACGTGCCGAAAGGTCATTGGGCTTACGATGCAGTTGAACAGCTTCGTCAAGACGGAGTTATCGAAGGTTATGGCGATGGAACTTATCGCGGTGAAAGAACAATCACCCGTTATGAAATGGCTCAAATGATCGCTCGCGCGATGGATCAATTCGATGAGCAGGTCAAGGGACTTGCAGGTCAGAAACCGGTTGTTCAAAACGTCGGTGCAGATAAAGCAATGCTCGATCGCTTGGCTGCTGAGTTTGCGGATGAACTCAATAACCTCGGCGTAAGAGTTTCAAATCTCGAGAAATATTCCGACAAGATCACTTGGGGCGGAAAAATCGAATATACTTATACTAGCGATCGTCGCGATGAAGATGGTAATGGGCACAAGACTAAAACCAATGATAACCATTATGTCTTCCGTCTCGAGCCGAATGCAGAAATCAATGATCACTGGTCAGCACATGCACGTATTGATATCGATGGCGATATGAAACATGATGCAACTGGCGATAAAGATGATAACGGCGATTTCGATGGAAAAGTTTCTGGAAAACGTGTCTGGGCTCAAGGCGATTATGATAATTTCACGATCAAAGCTGGTAAATTCGAGCTCTATACGAATGAGAATGGTCTAGTTTTCGATGATGAACTCTCCGGCGGTCAAATCGATTATCATGCTGGTGATTTCACTGTGACAGCACTCGGTGGTCGCCTTGATATGGAGGAGGATTCTCAACTCGCTGATGCTCTTGGCACGACTAATGGCGACGATGTTGCAAACGTTTGGGGAGTCAATCTCCAATATGCACATCCAACAGGATTTGAGCTCGGTGCAGGATATTATCAACTCACGTCTGATATGCTCGCGCTGGGAGTACTCAAGAATGGCAATGTTGTCACTGCAGGCGATGATAAAAGCAAAATTTGGTCAGTAAACACCGGATATAACTTTACTGATAGAGCCAAACTTTGGGGATCTTACGCTCGATTCGATGCGGATATGTACGAGCCGTATTCAATTCCTAGCTCTGCAAAATATTCTTGGCAGGCTGAATTCGACTATGGAACTTACGACGATGCATCCGAGAAAGGTCAATGGGGAATTTACGGTGCATACCGCAGATATGGACGCCGCTCCTCAATTTTCCCAACCGGCGATGGTGTTGATTGGGGACAAAAAGGCTGGGAAGTTGGAGTTTCATATGCTCCAATGAAAAATGTTGGTTTGCTCGCGAAGTACTTCAACGGCGAAGATCTTTTGAGTGGAAATGATGCTGAAAAACTCTTCGGTCGCGTTGAATTCTTCTTCTAATTCAAGCATAGAGCTTGTTTGAATATATAAAAAAAGATCCTCGGTCTATAAATAGATCGGGGATCTTCTTTTGTAGTGATTGATCATTTTTTCAATCGATTTGCAAGTTCGATAATTCGATCCATCGGAAGTTTTGTTGCACGATAAACTTGCTCCAAAGTCATATTCATCTCGAGCAAATTCATCGCTGTGAATTCTTTTTCTTCGGCTCGACCTTCTCTTCGTGCAAGATATTCACGATCGCGTATTTCCATTTCCAAATTCATGAATTCCAACCTCGATGCGATTTATTCAATTCAAGAATTATTTCGGTTGGAAGTTTTGTGATCATTTGAATCTCGTCGACAGATTTTCCCATCTGAATCATGTCAAATGCGATAGATCTTCTCGCTTCATTTTGTCCTTCGGCTCGACCTTCAACTCGACCTTCAGCAATTCCTTCGACTCGACCTTCAGCTCGACCTTCTCTTCGTGCAAGATATTCACGATCGAGTATCTCCATTTCCAAATTCATGAATTCCAACCTCGCTTCCTTTTCCATTTTCACATCTTGAACTGCTTCATCAAATTCTCTCGAAAATTTTCCAGACACAACTCTCCTTTCAACATAATCGATGAATTCCTTCAAATTCGGACTGACTTCACCATGCGTTCCCTTCGTGTTGATCAAAAATTTCCGCGCTCGAGTTTTCAATACATACTCCGGATGAGTATCGCAACGATCACTGAAACTGTAGACATAATCTCCATATCCACAGAAATCAAATGTGCAAATGAAAATGATGTATGAATCCCAAAGCTCGCGATAAGATTTTCCCTTCTCCAATCGATTTTGATCGATCAAACCTTGATAGTATCTCAATCGCTCGGGAAGATCTTTTTCTTCCGAAGTCTGCATTTCAAGATCGAACATTCGGCGTTTTCCATGATCTTCGGCATAAACATCGAGCCGAATTCCCTTTGAATCTCGTCGAGATTTTATAGATTTTTCACGATCTGGATCAAAAATCTCGATAATTCTGATCTGCAGAATTTCCTCGATAAGACGTCGGCAGAGATCAGGAAATTTATGCATTGTCGCGCTGAAAATGAAATTATCAGTGATCGTTAGAGATTCCCATTTTGCTTCAAGATCTATTTTCTCGCGCATCGAATCACCTCTCTCGAATTTTACAACATACTCCTCGAGTAAAAAATGCTCGGGGATTTTTTT
This sequence comes from Selenomonadaceae bacterium, assembly GCA_017484005.1. Taxonomy (GTDB): domain Bacteria; phylum Bacillota; class Negativicutes; order Selenomonadales; family Selenomonadaceae; genus Quinella. Next base: position 18,281 of record JAFUTY010000060.1, read on the forward strand.
ATTCGGATCTATAATTCACGCTCGGAAAGGAGGAATGCAATTTGAGAATCTCAGTTCTGCTCGATATCAAACCAAATTCACAAGTTGATTCTTGTATTGAACATTTGAATCGAGCAACAAATTCTCGAGGGGGAGAGGGCTGAAATTGATCTGGAGATAATTCGAAATGATCAAAATCTTCCACGCCCGAAATTTTGGAATTCTGCCTTCGAAGAAATCTCGACGGATTCAAAATACATTTTGTTTTTGAGTTCAGAGATCTGGCTAACGAAAAATTCAATCAATAAAATGCTCGATACTCTCGAATCTGATGAACTCACTGGAGCAGTTGGAGCATGGCAGAAGTTTTCGCAACAAAATCGACAGACTATGAATCTTAGTTATAAAGATTTTGATGAAATTCAGCCGGCTGTCGATAAATTTGAATCGGAAACAAAATCACGGCTGAATATTTTTCTTGAAGGCGAATGTTTGATGATTCGTCGAAATGCGCTAGATCGAATCAAATTTAAAAATGGAAACTTCGCGAATGAAATTTTTCAGCATGGAATTTATGACGCGATTGATTTGTCATTCAAGATTTGGCTAGCTGGATTCAAACTTCAACTCGCACCGACATTCGTTCATTGGCAGAAATCAAATTCAATAACTGTCGAGCAACTATCCAAAGAGGAACAGCTTTTCAAAGATAAATGGGGATTTTCGATTCAATATTCAACAAATGTGCGACTCGATATTTTGAATATGATTCAAGAGCCGGTGAGTGATTCTCCCGATTTTCTCGAAATTGGATGTGCATCGGGCGGAACTCTAATCGAAATCAAGAATCGATATCACAAAGCTAAACTCCATGGAATCGAAATCAATTCAAAATCTGCAAAAATCTCGTCATGTTTTGCGGAAATTGAAAATGTGGATATCGAAAAATTTGCGCCGGAGCATTGGCATGAAAATTTTGACTACATTATTTGTGGCGATGTTATCGAGCATCTTGTAGATCCTTGGGCAGCAGTGAAAAATATTCGAGCGATGTTAAAGCCGGATGGACATCTTTTAGCGAGCATTCCGAACGTTTGTCATATCGAAGTTGTCCGCGATTATTTGCATGGGCATTGGCGATATCAAGATGCTGGAATTTTGGATCGAACTCATTTGCGATTTTTTACGCTCGAAAGCATTCAAACGATGTTTCAGTCAGAAAATATGGCTGGAGTAATGTTGCCGAAACAATTGGTTAGTTCTGAAACAGATTATCGATTTGCACAAGAATTGAGCGCGAGGTTTAATATTCCATTGAACAATTTCACAACGTATCAATGGCTTGTTAATGTTAGAAAAATTTGAAAGGATGATCGTGTTTGATCAACGTGGCAGAAAAAACTGGGAAAGGTCGATTTGGAGTTTACGGCGGACAATATGTTCCAGAGCTCGCAATGCATGCATTAATCGAGCTCGAGGAAGCTTATGAAAAATTCCATAACGATCCAGAATTTTTGGCGGAATTCAAAAAATATCTCCGCGAATATGCAGGACGTCCATCGAATCTCTATTTCGCCGAAAAATTGACTCGTCATTATGGACGCGCAAAGATCTTTTTGAAACGCGAGGATCTACTTCACACCGGCGCACATAAAATCAATAATGCATTGGGACAAGCGTTACTCGCAAAACGCATGGGAAAATCGAAAGTTGTCGCTGAAACTGGAGCGGGACAGCATGGAGTCGCAACTGCAACAGTCGCCGCGTTATTCGATATGGAATGTCACATCTTCATGGGCAAAGAGGATACCGAGCGTCAAAAGCTCAATGTCTTTCGAATGAAACTCCTCGGCGCGGAAGTCGTTCCAGTCACATCAGGAACTGCAACTCTCAAAGATGCAACGAGCGAAGCGATCAGGTTCTGGGCGTCAAATATCACTGACACTTATTACGTCATTGGCTCAGCAGTAGGTCCTCATCCATATCCATTAATGGTTCGCGATTTTCAAAAAGTTATCGGCGAGGAAGTTCGTCAGCAATCCATGGAAAAACTCGGAAGACTTCCAAATTATCTCGTTGCATGTATCGGTGGCGGAAGTAATTCGATTGGACTTTTCCATGATTTTATGAAGAATCCGGAGATCAAAAAATTTGGAGTCGAGGGCGGAGGAATTGACGATTCGAAAAATGCTCGATCGCTTTCTGGAACTGGCCGCCCTGGAATTTTGCATGGAGCTTACTCATATTTATTGCAGACTCCAGATGGACAAGTTATCGAGGCTTATTCAATTTCCGCGGGGCTCGATTATCCTGGAATTGGTCCAGAGCATTCATATTTCAAAGACACCGGCGCAGCGACTTATGATTTCGTGACAGATGCTGAAGCTATCGCGGGATTCCAGCTTCTATCGAAAACTGAAGGAATCATTCCGGCGATGGAATCTTCACATGCGATCGCTTATCTTGAAAAATTGATGCCGAAAACTCGCGAGGATGAAATCGTCGTCGTATGTTTATCAGGACGCGGCGATAAAGATGTTGCGCATGTTGCGAAATATTTGGGGGAGAATATTGAATGACAAATTTGGAGAAAAAATTCGCGGAGCTCAAATCTGCGAATCGAAAGGGAATCATAATTTACATCACTGCAGGAGCTCCAGATGTTGAAACATCGATTCGCGCGGTGTTAGAAGCTGAAAAAAATGGCGCGGATGTTATCGAAATCGGAATTCCATTTTCAGATCCAATGGCAGATGGTCCAGTGATTTTGAAAAGCTCGACCGCCGCAATTCGAAATGGAATGACTGTCGCGGGAGTTTTGGAAGTTGTCAAAAAAATTCGCGAGAAATCTCAAATTCCAATCGTTGCGATGGGATATATCAACAATCTGTTGAGTTATGGATTCGAAAAATTCGTTGCAGATAGCAAATCTGTCGGCATGGATGGAGTGATTCTGCCCGATGTTCCGCATGAAGAATCGGAAGTTATGAGAAAAATTTGTGCGGAGAAAGATTTTCATTTGATGGAATTTCTGACTCCACTCACAACTCCGGAACGAATGAAAGAAACATGCTCGAGCGCGAATGGATTCATCTATGGCGTCTCGAATACTGGAGTCACTGGCGTTAAGAAGATCGATTTTTCGAAAATCAATTCGGTTATCGAAAAAGCTCGAGAATTCACAAAAACTCCGATGGCTGTTGGATTTGGAATTGGCGGAACTGAATCTGCAATCGATGCGGCGGAAGCTGCTGATGCGATCATTATTGGCTCAGCTGTCGTGAGTCGATTAATGGATGGAAGATTTGACGATGCGATGAAGTTTGTTTCTGATATTCGTCAAGCTCTCGATAAGAAATACTCGTAAGATCAATCCTGGATTAAAAAAGATCGGGGATCAACATATCGATCCTCGATCTCTTTTTTGTTCGGAAAAATTTCTTGATTGTCCTCATTAAACAGCAATTCTAATTTCGATTTTTGTAAAATTAATTCTAACTATCTTTTCGAAAGGAGATAAATTTGTGTCTTTCAAAGTTGCAGTGACTTGATTTAGAAAAACTGGTCAATCAACACTGGTCAACGCACTCCTCGATGATGAATTAATACCGACAAATTTGGATTTTGAGAATCCGCCGATATATTTCAAAATCGCATTCATTATCCTGGCGATCATTCATCATCACTATGAAAAAGGATTCGGTATCGAAGGAGATCTCAATGATCATATTCCAGAATTGATCGATCTTGTCGAGAAAAACTGGAATCCCAACTCTTCGCGCAAAAATTTCGCAATCTAAAAAACTTTTTCAAATTAAAGGGGGGATGTTTATGGAATTCAAAAATCAACAAGTCGCGCAGGAGTATCAAGATAAAGTTGCGCAAATTCAACAATTGATTGATGCGCCAATCGATGACACTCGCTACGCTTGGGATGCAACAGTTCAAAAAGCCGCAGTGAAAATCGAGCAAATCAAGAAAGTTCTCGGCGATGAATTATTGAGCGATACTGTGAAAAATTCATCGCGAAATCTCACAACTGATATCGATGCATTTCTCAAACGCTGTGCAAATCCAGAATTTCACATCGCGCTGGTTGGAACAATCAAAGCCGGAAAATCAACATTGATCAACGCGATTCTCAATGACGATCTCGCGTCAACAAATGTCACTCCAGAAACTGCTGCTCTCACAAAATTCATGCGCGACGTTGAAGATTCAGTGACAATTTCATTCTACACTTCGGCGGAATGGGATCAATTATGGGCAAGCGCAGCTAAAGATTCATCGAGCGTTTTCGTCGAAGATTATAATAGATTAAACGCGGAATCTGAGAAATCAAATTGGATTGGCAAAGCTCCAATTCGTCACGATCATTTTGGAAGTCGTCAAGAGCTCAAAACTGAAATCGAGCGATGGACTTCATCAAAATCGCCAGTTCATTATTTCGTCAAAGAGGTTATCGTTGGATTGAAGAATTTTCAACTGCCGGAGGGAATGATTCTTGTCGATACACCGGGACTCGATGACGTTGTTGAATTTCGATCGAATATCACTCGCGATTATATCAATCGAGCGAATGCAGTGCTCGCATGCGTCAAATCTGATTCACTGACTGGCGGAGAATTGCAGACTCTTCAAAGCATTTTCACCAATACATTTGGTCATCCGGAGAAAGTTTATGTCATCGCAACGCAACTCGATACATTGAATCATCCGGAAAAAGATTGGGCAAAGCAAGTTGTTGAATGGACGAAATATCTCAAATCGAAAAACTGTTATGGAGATCCAAATCTCGCGCAGAGAAATATCATTCCAACAGCGGCATTTGTCTATTCGCTCTTAGAAAAATACCGCAACAATGAGATCGAGGAAGAATCTGAAACTGAGGAAGATCTTTATTGGGCAGCTCGAAAATTTGGAGTGCGTCGAGATATCGATGAGCATTTCGATGAATTGATCGAGAAAACTGGAATTCGTGCAGTTCATGTGAAATTGCAAAATGATATCGTTCCGAAATATCGCGAGATTGTGTTGCAGGATATTCGTGGAAAATATGAGCAATGTTTATCTGGAATTAGAGAACTCGCGCAAAATCAAAAATCTGAACAGGAAGAATTGATTCGTAAAAGTGAATTGGATCTCGATCAGATTCGCAAGGAACGTGAGAATCAAGAAAGATTGCTCGCAAATGTTCAAGCAGATAAACGGGATCTCGAGCTATTTATTCGCGATTTGCGTCAAGAGACCGAGCGTCGAATCAATGATGTTGTCAATCAAATCAAGAATGCGGGGTGATTTTGAATGTCGATACTCGGAGCACTCGGCACGCTGTTGAAAACTGCAATTCCATCTATAATCAAAGCGGGAATCAATTGGTTCAAAAATCTCGGCGAAACTCCACAAGTGAAACCAGATACACCAGTTCAGACAATCGAGGACATCGGTGAGGCATTGAGTGGATTGCGCGAGACAATTTTGCGCGAGATTCAGCCATCGATGAAAAATGCAGACGATGAAATCACTGAATACATAGCGGATCAATTCACGATGTTCGAAGATAACGCGGAAGTTATCGAGAGGAATCAGATTTCGATTCATGACGCTAAAGCTCGACTCAATGAAATTCCGCGACGAGCCAAAGAATTTTGGGAGGATCAAATTCGTCGAAAGATCTCGCTTGATAATCCAGCCTGCCGCGCGATTTTGAAACTTCCATCCGGTGCGAAAAAAGAATCTGACACTCAAAAATTTATCGAAGATGTTTTGAGAGAATCGCTCGAGAGTTACGCGGAATATTTTCAAAAATCGATCACTGGAATTTATGACGGAATCATGTCTGACGCTAAAAGATCTGTTGCAAGAGCTGAATCGAAAGCGAAGGAATATTCGGATCTTGTCGATGCAATGAATTCTGGTGACGATGAAAAATTCGAATCGATGATTGCTCGCGCACAATTGAAAATCTTTGTCTGTGAAAAATTAATTGAGAAAGCGAGGGAATGACATGGGATTTTTTAGCAGTCTTTGGAATGGCGTTAAAAGTGTTGCAAAAGCCGCTGCAGCTGTTGTAACTGCTCCAATTTGGGTGCCTGCTGGATTAAGCTGCTGTTGCTGCAGATAAACTTTTTGGATCATCGAATTCTTCTTCTTCAAGCAACAATTCATCCAGTAACAATTATCAACAATCACCGCCACCTCCTCCACCGAGATACACTGCCAATTCAAGCGCAAGTCAGGTGGATTATACTGCAGAACGATTGAGAGATGCTCGCCAAGAATTTGAAAACGTTGCTCGTCGCAATGAAAAAGATTGCAAACGTATAATCGAAGAATTTTTCGATATATACGATTCAAAATTTCGCGATGAACCGAGTGTTCAAGGATATAATCTCGATCGACTTCGCCGAAAAAAAGATTCAATTCTATGGGACATTGATGGAACTCTTACGAGTCGAGTTTCGAGTACTATATCTCTCAACGATAGTGAAACGAGACGAATTCTTGGAATCGATGATTATTCTGAAATGCGCCGACAACTTTTACGCAAAATGAATGACGTTCAAAAAGATACTCTAAATTCTGTGGCAGGAACTGTTCGCGAGGGATTAACATCTCTAAGTCAAGATATTGAGCGATTCATGCAAGATCGAGTTGAGGAGACCGAGCAAAATATTCAGAATCAGCGCGAGATTTTTGCGAAATGGGAAAGTGATCTCGATCAGAAAAATTTTGATAGAGATCAAGCTCAACTCATTCCAGCGGAAAAACTCTTCGCGATTCAATTGATTGAGGAGAAACTCGGCACATGAAGATTGATCTTGAATCGATGCGACAATTCATCGTCGATAAAGCGAATAATCTTGCGACTGAAATGGATGCTCGCAAGCAAGAAATTCGAAATCTGAAAGTTCAACTCAATCAAATTTCCGATTCACTTCGTTCGAATAGCGAGAGTCAACAGACAATCATCGAATCGAATGAAACGCTGAAAAAAATCTCACAAGTTTTAGCTCTGCATAATCGAAAGCTCGATCTGATTCAATCAAATTCAACAAAATCGCAAGACGCGTCGAATTTGCAACTTGAAGCGATCAAAGAAACGATTATCGGAATTCAACAGGCATCGGAATCGATTGAAGATCAGCGCGAGAATTTACAGAGGATCATTTCGCAGATCGATCAAATCTCGAGCGGAAACAATTCGCAAATTCTGAATGCACTTCTCGAAAATCAACATCGGCTCAAGGGATTATTGGATTCGCAAACTCAAAATACAAATTCAAAACTCGATGAAATTTCTGCGAAGATCGATGAACAGATAAATCTTGATGAAATCACGAGCAAAATTGATCAAGTCGCGACAAGAATTGATGAAAATTCCTCAACAGATCAATTCACAGCGAAACTCGATGAAAGTTCCGAGGCGACAAATTTAAAATTCACTGCGATTTTTGAGACGCTTGATCAAATCTCGAAAAAGATCGATGAACCGATAAATCTCGATGAAATCACGAGCAAAATTGATCAAATCACGACGAGAATTGATGAAAATTCCTCAACAGATCAATTCACGGCAAAACTCGATGAAAGTTCCGAGGCAACAAATTTAAAATTCACTGCGATTTTTGAGACGCTTGATCAAATCTCGAAAAAGATCGATGAACCGATAAATCTCGATGAAATCACGAGCAAAATTGATCAAATTGCGACAAGAATCGATGAAAATTCCTCAACAGATCAATTCACAGCGAAACTCGATGAAAGTTCCGAAGCGATAAATTTAAAATTCACTGCGATTTTTGAGACACTCGATCAAATCTCGAAAAAGATCGATGAACCGATAAATCTCGATGAAGTCACGAATAAAGTTGATCAAATCGCGACGGATCTGATAGAAATCTCAGATTCGCATGATTCTCAATTCAATCAACTCAATCAAAAATTCGATGAACATTCAAGACGTACAGATCAAATTTCAGATTCAATGACTGAATCTCAACGTATGATCTCTCGACTCATCGATGCAAATGCTAACTCGTTGCAAATTCTCCACGATGTAATTCGAACGCAACAGAGTATTCAACAATCGATCGAATCTCAGATGCGACGCACAGATCAAATCGAGGAGATTTTGAGATTGTTGCTCGCGAATCGTTTACTTGATGAAATAGATACAAATCAGCCCCCCTCCCCGAACAAAAATTGAAACGAAAAAAATCGAGACGGAATCGGTGACTACATCACAATCGGAGGAGTTAGAAACATACTCGACGAAGATGGATGCGAGATCGTCACAATCAGCATCGCCGAGTAAATTACCATTGACTATCGGAGCAATTGGAGATGACAATTGCGGCAAATCTACAACAATTTCATTGCTTGAGGAAGCTATCTCGGAAAAATCTTCGGCGAGTCGTGCGTTTGAGTTCATTGAATTTCAAAAATGGAGTTTCAATGCAAATGTTGATGTTGCGATTTTAGTCATTTCAACCCAAAAAGGACTAACATGGTGGGCTCGAAAGACAGTTCGTCGAGCGGAATATTTCAAAGTCAAAAAATTCATCGTATTTATCAACGATGATGGATGGCGAAATTCTGACGAATTGGCTGAAGAAATTGCCGATTTCTTCAGTGAGCGCGATTTGGATTTTAAAATTTTCTACGATATCGATGAACTTTTATACGAGTTGGATAATCTTTGAACTTCCACAAACAAAAAAGAGATCGAGAATCGCAATTGATCCCCGATCTTTTTTTCATTGTGCGGGAGTCGATGCATAAATTCTAAAGATCGCTCCACTTTGTCCGAGTGAAATCGTTATGTATCTTCCCAATTTCTGACAGAATGCAGTCTTATCATTCCCAGGCGAATTCAAAAGTTCCTCGATTTCATTGGAATTCATTCCGAGATTTTGCAAGATCGCCCGCATCATCTTTTCAAAAACTTCCGCCTCGACATTTGGATCTGGATTTGTTGCATCTCTTAATATTGAGATGAAATTCAATCGATTTTTACGATCTTCAAAGAGAATCAGAGATCCATCGCGCTCCTCCATTCCGATTTGTCGAAATTGACAACACCAAACCGGCAATTCGATTTTATCTTTGAAAGTCTCGTCAACAATCAATTCACTCAATTCGATTTGAAAATCTTTCTTCTTCTTCTTCAAAAATTTATCGAGCGAAGTTTTGAATTTTTGAGGATCTCTGGAATCGAGAAAGACATGATTCATTTTTTGCTGCGATTCTGCATAAACCATCGATGAAATTCCGATTGTGAAAATCATCGCGAGCAGTATTGATAGAAATTTTTTCAATTCAAATCCTCCCGAGATTCTTCAATAAAAATGAATGATTCATTGGTCCTCGACCGCTTCCGAGATGCAGCATATCAGACAGCGCACCGGATAAATATTTCTTGGCTTGCGAAATCGATTCAGTCAGTGACAAATCTTGAGCTAAATATGAAGCGATCGCGCTCGATAATGTGCATCCAGTTCCATGAGTGTTTGGATTATCAATTCGCTCGCCATGGAAAATTTGCGATCCATTTTCGTCAAACAGAATATCATTTGCATCGTTCAAATTGTGTCCGCCTTTACATAAAACTGCACGGCCGAATTTTTTGTGAATCAATTCAGCGGCGCGAATCATATCATCGGCGTTGTGAATTTGAATTTCAGCCAACACTTCAGATTCAGGAATGTTCGGCGTGATAACTTTCGCAATCGGCAGTAGACATTTTTTCAGAGTTTCAATTGCATCATCGTCAATCAATTTCGAGCCGCTCGTCGCAGCCATCACAGGATCAACAACAATATTTTTCGCGTCATAATGTTTTAATGAATCAGCTATCGTGACAATCAAATCGCTCGATGAAACCATTCCAATTTTTACAGCGTCGGGAGGGATATCGGTGAAAACTGCATCGATTTGCGCTCTCAAAAATTTCGGAGTGACTTCAAAAATTTCAAAAACTCCGGTTGTATTTTGAGCAGTCAGAGCTGTTATTGCACTCATACCATAAACGCCGAGCATAGTCATTGTCTTGAGATCTGCTTGAATTCCTGCGCCTCCACTCGAATCGCTTCCGGCTATCGTCAAAGCTGTTTTCAAAAATCCTCACTCGCTTTTCCATTGATTTATTAGATCTCGCGCGGATCTTTCCGGATCGTCTGAAGAAATTATCGCCGAGACAACTGCAACTCCATCGACATTTGCAGACTTTACAATCGATAAATTTTGCGAATTGATTCCGCCAATCGCTATAACTGGAATTTTTACTGACTCTCGAATTTTTTTGAGAGTTTCAATCGAGACTGAATCTGCATCGGATTTTGTATTCGTTGAAAAAATCGCGCCAACTCCAAGATAATCTGCGCCATCTGATTCAGCGCGAATCGCCTCTTCGACCGTCGAAACTGAAACTCCAACAATCAAATCCTTAGAAATTTTTTTGAGAATCGAGCATGGCAAATCTGTTTGACCGACATGAACTCCATCAGCGGCAGCTGCCATCGCAATATCAATTCGATCGTTGATTATCAGCGGAATTTTGTATCGAGAAGTTATAGATCGAATTCTCAACGCAGTCTCGAAAAACTCTCGATCGGTTGAATCTTTTTCTCGAACTTGAACGACAGTCACTCCGCCGCGAATTGCAAGCTCGACTGATTCTTCCAAAGATCGATTCCGCGTCAAATTCTGATCGGTACATAGATACAGCGACCAATCAATTTTTCTCATATCGAATTTTTCCTCGTTTTGAAATTGTATCGTCATTGATTTGACTCAACGCGTCAATGATTCCGATGTGCAAACTTCCAGTCCCTCGACAATTTTCAGCGGAGATTTCGCCAGCAATTCCCATCGATGCAACAGCACTCACCGACGAATCAAAATGATTTTCAGACGCGCCGATATATGCTCCCAAAATTCCCGAGAGCATGCATCCAGTGCCAGTGATTTTTCTCATTTCTGAAACGCCGTTTTGAATGAATGCAAAATTTTTTCCATCAGTGACAACATCTTCCGCGCCAGTAATTATCGCAATGCAATTGAATTTTTTCGCGACAATCGAGGCGACTTCCATTGATTCGAGATTTTTTTCTTCATTAGTATCTACTCCTCGCGCCGATGAATTTTTTCCTGCGCAAAATCCAATTTCAGAAAGATTTCCTCGAATCGCCGCGAATTTTATATTCCGCAAAAGATTCTCGACAGTTTGATTTCTCAATTTTGAAACTCCTGCGCCGACTGGATCGAGAATCACTGGAATGTTTCGTGAATTTGCAATTCGTCCAGCGATTTCCATCGATTTGATCGTCCGCGAATTGAGAGTTCCAATGTTTATCACGAGCGAATTTGCGATTGATGAAATTTCCGCGACTTCAGATTCATCGTCCGCCATGATTGGAGATCCACCGACCGCCAGAATTGAATTCGCAACATCGTTGACCGTGACATAATTCGTTATGCAATGAACTAATGGATTTTTCGCTCGAAGAATTTCATTTTGATTCATTAACATCCCCTCCAATTTGAATATTATCCATATGAAACATGAAATCCTTCACGGAAATAAAAAGAACTCCCGATCAAAAATTGGTCGAGAGTTCTTTTTTTTAAGATTCGACAGTCGCTAGAATTTTATTGACAATATCTTCAACTTTTTCCTGACCGTCATTGTTAATCAAGATATCGGGATGCTTAGGTTCTTCCATTGATTGATTGACTCCCACGACATTATCCGCTTTGGATGAATAGAGTCCCTTTTTGTCGCGTTTGACTAGTGTTTCCATTGTCACTTTCAAATAGATTTCAGTGTAATTTTCATTGTTCGCGCGATTCCAATCTCGAACGCTATCATACATGCTGATTGTGCAACAGACAACATCGATCCCTTGAGCCGTCAATAGTCTGCACAATTTAGCATTGCAGAGAGCTCCTTTTCGTCTCTCAGATTCAGTATATCCAAAAGCTCCGCCGTATGCATCGCGCAATTTGTCTCCATCAAACATGCAAACATTTGGTTTTTCCGTGCGAATTTTATTGTAAAGAGCCGTTCCGATCGTGGTTTTTCCAGCTCCAGACAATCCAGTGATCCAGTATAATCTTCCTTTATCCATTGAAAACATTGATCCTTTCCATTCAATTCAAGGATATCTTTCGATAACTTTCTTCGATTTCAGATGATTTTTTGTAGATGCTCTCGAGATATCGCAACGTAGTATCAGGCAACAAGTCACTTAACTTCGAAAATTCTCCAGAGTCGAGATATTTTCTGACAAGCGAGGCACTAATCACATCGCTTTGAGTTTTGATTCTCGGAATTTCTACAACTTCAACTCCATAACTCGGCAAAATCTTTTCCATTGCGCGATTATATTTTTCGGTGACAGGATCTGATAATTCTTCGCCAACAAATCGATAGTTGATTTTCAAAGGATTGGCGATACATTCTCCAAAAAGTGAAACATCGAATTCCACGTTTTGCTGAATATCTTTGTCCTCGATTTTCATGAAATACTCGGGAAATGTTGACGCTGAGAGTATAAAATCGCCGGATGGAACTACAATAACTCCATCCAAATCTTCAACTCCCGCGCAAACCATCGCAAAACGATCTGTGAAATCAAAATATGATTTGTCCTCTTCAACTACAAAGATAATCAAAACATCGACAGATTTTCGCGCTTGTTCAATCAGATATCGATGTCCCTTTGTGAAAGGATTACAATTCATAACGATAGAGCCGATTCGCGATTTGTTAGAGAAATCAAAGTCAGAAAAATATGTATCGAGATAATAATTTTTGATGTAATTTTTTCGCGGAATGAATTTTTTATCAGTTGGAGTTTCACCCAAATATTTTTCAATGACTTTGTATATCGATTGCCCCCAAATTTTTATCGCGCGATGATTTGCATGCGGCATTTGATCAGTAAACCAGTCAAACGGCATAGAATGTTCATAAGCGATTTTTGCAGGATTGATTTTTTGAGCTCTAGGCATGTCTCCAGTTTCATGCATAATCAAGATGTCGCCTTGTGAAAATTCTGTATTTACCATTTTCCAAATTCTTCCAGTTTCATCTTCCCATGCCGCCCGATTCATGACTCGACAATCGCCGTGATCGTTTTGATTACATTCCAATTGCAAAACACTGCTCATTGTATTTTTATCTTCAACGCGCGATCCTACGAAGACACATCGACCGAAGAGCCAAATTTTATGCCCCCCCCCCCCCGCGAGTGACGTCATAGAACAACTCGACTCGATGCCCGTCTGAAATATTTACATACTTCGATTTCTGAGTTTTGAGCCAAGTTATTCCATTCATCTTATATTGAGGATAAGTTCGCGAATTAAATTCTTTCCAATATTCCGGAGAATTTAATTCTTGCAAAAATCCCTCTCTCAATTCGGAAGGAATTACCCAATCTCTTTCTGGAGCTTTACGTTTTGAAAGACAGAGTTTTCGGCGATTGACCATAAGTTTTCGATATTTTTGAACGTAGTCAGTATTTGCAATTTCAGGATCTCCAAAATCGTAATTGAATGTAAATAAATGACAGCCCTCCATGCTATTCGCGAAAGCTACTCGTCGATGTGTTTGAGTGATCGAATTCAAAAATTCCGTGCAAGTGAGCCAATTATTTTTCATTCTGATTCCAAGTTTTCCAAATAAAAATTTTGCACAGATTCTCAATTCTTCGTTGAGACATAAAATCAAATCATATTTCCGCGACCAATCTCCGGAAACGATCAATTCTTTCCAAGTTGAAATTGTGAGAGGCACATATTTTTCCAAATCACTCGAAAACGGTTTGATTGATTCTTTGTCTGAATCTGTTGGCAACAATACCATCGTCTTTTTGTTGATGTATTCAGTCTCACTAATCCATTTCAAGATCGATCGTCTTTGATTGATATTTGTCGTCGAGTTGCCATCGATATACGCGCCCATTAAGATTCCATCGCTATCAATGACAGGAACATTTTTCACTTTTCCAAGGAGAAATAAATCGCGAGCATCTTTATATTTCCAGCCGCAAATCGGTTTGACATCGTTATCAACGATCAGATGTTTTTTGTCATCTGTATACTTAGGATTTCGCAACGAGATCTGTCCATAGAGCTTTTTGTGGATCGTCAAGAAAATATCCTCGTGACATTTTCCCTCCATTATCAAGCCGAGTATCGATGCGACAGAGATTTTTGAAAAATTTCCTTCGATGCAAGTCAATTGATCTTTGTTTACGACTAACATATCGACTCCTTAACACTCAAACAATCTTTGTCCTAGTTTCAGATCTGGGAATAGACATTCGACAAGTCGCATCGGTTTTCCATCAGAATCGACTGGCTGTTTTTCGCCATTTTCCATAACATCGATCGCCCGCGCCAATATCCATTCATGAAATTCTTTCGATTCTTTTTCATTTGGCCAATCGGGATATTTTTCCAATTTCTGAGTCTCGATCTTGAATGGAATTGCATAGAGTTTTTCCAATTCCTCTCGAGTGTATTTCATGCCATCGTAGAATTTTGGCTTATATCCCCAGACCGAAAAATTTTGATAATTCAAGAGTTCGATGCGATAGAAATCGAAAGAAGACATATGTTCAGAATGAGGATTAAAGACAGGTCTGACATCGAAACCAGCTGTTCCATCGACAATTCCAGAATCCTCACCATTTGTAGTGACATGCAAGCATGTTTCTGACCATGGGATTCTAAGGAACTCGCAGAGTTTTTCGGTAGTTTCTCGAGGATAGAGTTTCAAATCTTCAAAACGAACTTGTCTCATGATTTCAAAATTGGGATCGTCAGATTTTACATATCTCCCATAAAAGCTTTGTCCCATATAATTTCCTTTTGAAAAATGCTTCACTACATCATATGGAGTGAGCGGTGTTCCATTCACTCCTCTATTACCTTTCAATCTAGCATTGTGCATGCATCCGCATTGAGTAAAAGGACTTCGAGTGACTCCAACACGTTTTTTATGCTTGAAATTGCTAAATAGTTTTTGTTCCAATTCATTCATATTAGTTATATGAAAATTCCGAGCGAAAGTTGACTGATGCATTCCATGTTTATCCCAAAAGATTGCTGGAGCTATTCTTTGATTGAATTTTCTTCCGACAATTTCATTTATGGATAGATAAAATGCTTTGAACCAGTCACATAACTCATATTGTTTATCAGGATCAAGATAGTTACTTATTGATTTAAAAAATGTTTTTCTGTCATTTTTATGTTTATGTTTCAAAGCATGATTTAAATTTTCATTCAGCAATTTAACTTCATCTTCATTGATCGGATTGCTCATACGATCTATTGCATCTTTTACAGATTTTCCCTCGCAAAAAATTTTCCACACCAATACAAATGAAGACAATCCATGCCAACCTATCGTTAGAAGTGAAGGATGACTATCCAATATCATGTTGAAGAAATCAGAACCTGAAAATCCTCGCGGAAGTGAATTTATAAATTCATTGATTTCGTCGATCATTAATAACTTCGGATCTTTTCGTTCGATCTTCGTCGGATAATATTTCGATTTCTCCTCATCACTGAATAGGAAGACAACTTTCTTCGTTCCAATTACATATGTCCAATCAATCACAGTCATGGATTTCAGAAAATCTTTCAATGATGAGTATTGCAGATAGAGGTGATTGTCTGAATTGAATCGATCTGTCGTTCGAAGTTTGTCACAGATCCATGTCAATTCTTCGATGTTATATGCATCTTTCAAAATCACAGGCAAATCAGATTCAACTTGCGCGAGAAATTCTTTCATACAAGATTTGATCGGCAGTTCAAATTTATCGGTTGGGAATTCCGTGTGCGACAAATCAGAATGGAATCCCTCATAATTGCGTAACATCGATAGATAATCTGCATATTGTTTTTTCAGCGATACAACTTTCTGATAGAGTTGATCCGCCGACATCTTTGGAATATCTGGATACAGATCCTTTCCATAAATCAGAGTGCCTTTTTTATCCTGGAAAATCTCCTTGATGTTTTCATTCGAAAGGATCTCCACATCGCCGCCACATCTTTTGAGAAAATCGAATAGCCCATGAAGTTTGATTCCTGAATCAGATGCAACATAAATTTTTCCATTCAACCAATTGAGATTGACTGTTGACAATTTACTCCAATCCAAAGATTCATCTGCATTCTTCGAGATCTTTTTGACTCTAGCGATAATTTTTCCGTCAGTATCAATTATCGGCAATTCAATCGATTTTGGATTTTTCTCGAATTCAGTTTTGCAAAGTTTGAATAAATCTGCATCGTCAATTTTATCCATTGAGGATTTCAATGAGATCGGCGGAAGATATGACATCGCGAGTTGCATAACGCCTTCAGAATCGAATGATAGTTTTTGATTTCCATTCCAAATTGCCCACCAATCGTAGTGCTTGTCATCATCCAAAATGTAGATATACTCCGCACCATTCTCGAAAAGCTCGATACTTTTTTTGAATCCGACTTTCGGAAGTTGTAATTGAGACGGCAGGCATGAAATTTCCATGAATCGTTCATCGCCAATTTTTCCCAGATCATTATTCGTAAAAACATGCGGATTCCATGAAACTTCGATCTTCAAGATTTCGCCATCAACCACATTTTTCACGACGGAAGTATTTTTTGGAGAATCCGGTTTCTCATTGGAAAGAATTTCAGTTCCATTTGCGATAAATTTTACATAGTCTGGAATAATCGTGAGCTTTTCTCCGTTGATAATGAGTTGAATTCCTTGCAATGAAACTTTGAGAAGTCCATTTTTGACGCAGACAATATCAAACGTGACAGATCGCGAAGTGCTGTTGAGATGATAGATCTTTCCGTTTTTCGAATCAGAGCTATCGATTTTGCATTCAGCGTCATTCGTTACAGATATTTGAACATCATTTTCAGAAGTGCCTTGATTCTGAATTTCGATACGAGCAACATCGATGCGCGTTTCACCGATCCATTGTTTTAAAATATCAGGATAATTTTTTTGCAAATGAATCTCTCCTAATCAATCACGACAAAAATCTTGAGTGTTAAAACGAGGATAGATTTTAGTCCCCCCCCCCCGAGTGTCAAGTGCTTTTTTAAAAAATCTTTCCGGAAATGAAAAAAGATCCCCGATCGTTTTTCAGATCGAGGATCTCTTTTTTATTCGGAATTTGAATCGATTTCTCAATGTACAAATCAATTTTCAATTGTGACTTGCATGGATTCGAGATTTTTCTAAAATGACTCGCGGAGGCTGATTGAATGAGAATTGCAATTGTCGATGACGCCGCGGAAGATCTTTCGCAGGGAATTGATTTTCTCAAAACTTACATCTCGAAAAATTATCCGGAGCTGGAAATAAAAATCGAGTCATTTGAAGATCCCGAAAAATTTTTGGATGAATTTGAGCGCGGTAAATTTGATCTGATTTTGCTTGATATCATAATGGAAACGATGAATGGAATTCAAGCGGCACAAAGAATTCGAGAGATCGATCGCGATTGTTCAATAATTTTTGTGACGAGCAGCGAGGATTTTTTGATCGATGGCTATTCAGTTTTTGCAATTGGATATTTTTTGAAACCGATTCAAGATCATGAAGGAGATCTCAAGCGGACGTTTGAATTCATACTTCCGAAAATTTTGGAGAAAAATCGAACGCTCAAAGTCATGGCGATTGGAAATTTGAAACTCGATATTCCATTCAAAGAAATTTTGCTCGTCGATATCAGTCCAAATCATAAAGTTCGAATCGTGACATTGAATCAAGAAATCTTCACGACGATGAATTATCGAGATTGTCAGGAGATTCTGCTGCAGGATCAGCGGTTTTTGGAGTGTCATTATCGAATCATCATCAACATGGATCGCGTGCAGTCGATGAAATCGGAGGATTTTATTTTGAGCAATGGAATCAAAGTGCCAATGAGCCAGCGATATCGCCGCGAATCGAAGCTCGCATATATGAATTACCTGCTGCATAAAAATGATTAGGTGTGATCAAATTGAACATTCGTGCGCAATTTATACTTCTATCCGGCGTCGTTGGAATCATCTTGATAGTTGTATCGATTCTTGGATATCGAGCGGCATCGTCGAATTTGCAGGAAAGTATCGAGCATGAATTAATCGCGACGATTCATATTCAAGAAAAAGTGCTCGATGGCTGGATTCGAGAAAAATCTCAAACTGCAATCAATTCTGCGAATCTCATGGGAAAATTTTTCGGAACTGATAGAGCATCGATTCAAAAACTCATGCAACTCTCGCAAAGTGATCCAGAAATCATGGCAGTCACGAATTGCGATGAAAATGGATTAGTCATTTCAAACGAAAATGATTACACTGGGCAGCTGGAGATTCGAAATCGCGATTGGTATCAGAGATCAAAATCTGAACGCAAATTGATTTTCACCGATGTTTATGTCGATGTTGTGAGTGGGAAAGCTGTAGTTTCAGCGGCGCATCCATATTTTGATCCGAGCGGAAATTTTCTCGGATCGGTTTGCGTTGATATCTCAATCGATACACTCAATGATGAAATCAAAAAGCTCAAATATCGCGGTGCAGGAATCGGAATGATTCTCGATCAAAATGGAAAAGTGATCGTTTCAGCTGAACCAGTCTCGCAAAATTTTTCCGATGAATTCAAATCGAATCAGTCTGAAGGATTTTTCGTGACGGCGGATCAAAATGTTGTCGCGTATCAAAAACTTGAATCAACTGGTTGGATCGTTGCAATTTCCGTCCCGCATGAAATCGTTTTCGAATCAATGGATCGTCTGCAAATGGCATATACGATTCTAATCGCCGTGACACTCCTCGGAATCATCGTCACAATTCTATTTTGCTTGAGATTTGCAACTCGAATCACAAATTACATCGCGAATCTCAAAGATCGAATTGAAAATTTATCGCGCGGGAATTTCAAAATCTCGGAAATGAAAATTGAGTCGCAGGATGAATTTGGAGATCTAGCGCGAGAGTTCAATTCAATGACTCAAAACGTTCGAAATCTGATTCAGAAAGTCGCCAAAACTTCGGAAGATGTTGCAAAATCCTCGGAAGAATTGAATGCAAGTGCGCATCAATCTGCGGATTCAGCGAATTATGTTGCCGATACAACGATTAAAGTTGCCGAGGCTCTCGATAATCAAATGCAGAATATCATTCAAGCGCGGGAGAATATCGAGCGAATCAATGGCGATATCAATTCGATGTTGGAAAAATCGCTCGTCATAACTCAAAACACTCAATCGATGGAAGAATCAGCTCGCGCGGGAGATCGATTAATGCAGGATGCGATTGAAAAGATGTCGAGCATCGAGCAAAGTGTTTCAGATTCTGCAAGAATGGTTGAAAAGCTCGGTGAAAATTCCAAAGAGATCGGCTCGATTGTTGAAGCGATCTCTAGCATTGCGGAACAGACAAATCTTTTAGCGTTGAATGCAGCGATTGAGGCAGCGCGCGCGGGAGATGCAGGTCGAGGATTTGCAGTTGTTGCTGATGAAGTTCGAAAGCTTGCAACATCGTCTCAAGAGGCGGCGGAAAAAATCAATGCGCGAATCCATGGAATTCAAGTCGATACAGAGCAGGCAGTTCGAGCGATGAAAACTGGAACTCAGAACGTTGAACTTGGATCTCAAGCGATGAATGATGTCGGTGCGCAATTCGCCGAGATAATTCGAATGCTCAATGAAAATAAACGGCGAATCGAAGATGTGGGCGGAACGGTTCAAGAAGTTTCGAGCGAGGCAAATCGAATCGTTCAAGTTGTAGAGAAAATCGATGAATCTAGTCGAACGACTGCAGATCAAACTCAAACGATCTCCGCATCGACTCAAGAACAAACTGCATCGACTGAAGAAATCGCGGCATCATCTCGAACGTTGGCAGATATCGCGAATGAATTGCAAACTGAAACGAGCAAATTCAAAATCTGATCCGGAAATAAAAAAAGAGATCCCTGATAGATCAATTGAGATCTGTCGGGGATCTTTTTTTAATTTGTGAAAAAATTTTTTAGAAAGGGACTTGATTTTCGGGGGGGGGGGACAAAATTGGGGGCTGAATTTTTCTATAAAATATAAAAAGGAGGTTTATAAATTGAAAGATTTTGATCTTCAACTTTTTGCAGGCGTAGCTTGGACTGACGGCGATGATAATCCGGATGCGATCACTGGTGAAACTGTTCAAGATCAAACAATCAATGCATTGGGCGGAAATGACTCGATCCGTATCAATCTGAGTTCAAGTGATAGTAGTACTCACATCCAAAACTCCTCGATTGAAGGTGGAGACGATGATGATTTAATCAATATCAATCTGAATTCTTCTACTAGAAATGCTTACATCTCCAGTTCCTCGATATATGGCGGATCTGGAAATGATTCGATCATTATCAATGCGAATGCTTCCTACGGTACTGACATCACCGACTCCTAGATCGATGCTGGCAATGGAAATGATCTGATTTCTCTCAATACTGATGCAAGCAATAGCTCGATCTCTTTAGGATCTGGCAGTGACTCGATCGTTATCAATGGCGTGGCAGCTTCAAACACAATCGATGCTGGATTGAATGATAATGCTGCTGACTTCATTCAATTCAATGGTCAGGCTACAGGCAACCGAATCATAAATTTCGGTGTTGGCGATTCGATTCAAATTCCTATTTCCGTTGATTTGTACGGTATTACCATTACTTACACCGAAGGATCAATCGTCGGAAATGATTATGTCATCTCTATTAGTGGTGCTGGAAATTCAGGCGGAGCTGTCACAATTGTTGATGCTGGCGCGAATATTCAAGTTGCAACAGTTGGATCTTCGCGAGTCTATTATTACATCGCACCAACATGGACTGAAGGCAATGATTCAAAAACATATGATTCATCTGTATCTGGAGCAACGATCAATGCTCTCGCCGGAAATGACTCGATCTATTTTGCAGCTCGAGCAGAGTCACTTTCGATTAATGCCGGAGCAGGGAATGATTCGATCTATTTCAGCGATGCTGTGGCTTCAGTTTCTATCGATGGCGGAATTGGCGATGATTTGATCTCTATCGCAAGTCAATCAAACTACAACTCGATCAATACTGGCGACGGAAATGACTTGATCCGTTTAGATCAAAACGCACTTGATAACACAATTAATGCTGGATCTGGAAATGACTCAATTTATTTCACAAATCTGCCCTCCAAAAATGTAATCAATGCCGGCGCGGGATCTGATCTTATCTCTATCGTTGGTATGTCAAACGATAATACAATTGATGCCGGAGCTGGCGATGACTCGATTTATCTTGGTGCTCAATCAACCGAAAACTCAATCAGTGCTGGCGACGGAAATGATCTAGTCTCTTTAAATGGTTGGGCACTGAAAACATCGATCGATGCTGGTGCGGGCAATGACTCGATCTATTTCAATTATAATGTAAATGAAAACTCTATTAATGCCGGAGCTGGCGATGATTTGATCTCTATCAATGGCAATGCATTTCCAAACTCGATTGATCTAGGTGAGGGCGATGACTCGATCTTTTTCAATGGAACGGCATCTGAAAACTCAATCAATACTGGTGACGGAAATGATCTGATTTCTCTTAGTGGTGATTTGGCGTCTAAAAACTCAATCAATATCGGAGCTGGAAATGATTCGATCGTTTTCAATAATCAAGGAACAGCAGGTGCAAACACGATCGATGCTGGAACTGAAAACGATTCGATTTATTTCGGAAATAATGTAGTCAATAACACGATTTCAGCTGGCGATGGATCTGATTATCTCGAATTCAATTCATCAGCCTCAACAGTTATCGCTCAAGTTACAGATTTTGGAATTGGCGATTCATTGAAATTCTCCGGCGCAACTGGATCTGTCAATGGCAGCGATTACATCATTCAAATCGATTCAGATAGAAGTATCACTCTCACCGGAGTTGCAGATAGCGTTCGAAGTCTTGGCGATGGATTATTTGTCTATGGAGCACCAGTTGGAAACTATTTCTCGATCAACGGCTCAACCGTCACTAAAATTGAAAATGGATCTGTTGCTACAAATTATGACGATACGATCTATGCAACAAATCTCTCGACTTCAATCAATGCCGGCGCAGGTTCAGATATTATTTCAGTCATGTCCGGAACTGGAACGATCGATGGAGGATCTGGCGCAGATCAAATCTATCTCGAAACGACAACGGTCACGATTGTCGGATCTGGAACTGTGTCTCAAAATGGATCGATCTGGACGATTGGA
>JAFUTY010000061.1 GCA_017484005.1 Selenomonadaceae bacterium
CGACGTAAAAAATTCCAGATTGTTTATCACGATGCATAAAAAAATTATAAATCCAACAGCGATCGTTTCACCTGTCGATCCAACTTTGAACAATTTGATTCCATGTTTTTTCTTTGGAAAGAAGATCGGAACTTTCCCACAGATTCCATCTTCCGCAATATGCAATAGACATCCCACGCAAATATATCGAATCGCGTTGATACATTTCATCAGCAATTCAAATCCCGCGGGATTCTCTGACGCCATTCGAAAAATTTTGATCTGTTCCTGGATTTCTGCGATTGTCAAAATCGAAAACAGCGCGAAGATCGAGAGATAAATTATCGGGAGATGTGAATAAGTGCGATGAGAGCTTCGCCATTTCCAATAAGCTTTGGATTCTTTTGGCGGACTGCCTTCAACTCGATCCGGAATAATCGCGCCAATCATACTGCAAATCACAAAGAACGGATCATTTGTCGCGGTATAGATTACAACTCCCGTGACAATTTCATGATTAATCCATTTCAAAATTTTTTCCTCGAATTAATCGGCATAATAATCGTCAGTGTGCAAATATTCTTCGACAACAGAATCGCCAGTTCGAGTGACTCGATAGACCGAGGGATGCATGCTCGAGCCGTCTGTCACGATTGAAATTTCTTTGCCGGCGATATCAGCACTCGAGCCGAGAATGTAGCATGTAATTGCATTTCCATCAGCTCTAGCGGCTAATGCCACGACGTGATTTAGATCGTTGCGGAATTTGAAATCTACAACGTCATCGGCGACAGTTGCATCGCGTCCCGGGGATACATAGCTCGATGGAAAATAGTGAGGCGTGCGTTCAGTTGGAGTTAATCCAGCTAACAAAACTGCATTATAAAGAGTCGTGCTCACTTGGCAGACTCCTCCGCCGATTCCGATTTCATGTTTGCCGTTGACGATAACTGGTGCAGGCAGAAATCCATTCGAGTAAGTTCGATTTCCAACTGTATCATTGAACGAAAAACTCGTGCCAGGCTTGATAACTGAGGCATTGAGTTTGCTCGCTGCAATCCAAATATTGTCGCCGCGATTTCCTGGATAATAATAAGTCGTGTATTGTCCGATGATTGTATCAACTGCATTCACATCTTCAGTCGTGATGAAAGGCTGAATGCTTGTCGGATAGATTGGAATTTGCTTCGGTGTATCGAGATTTCTATATGGCGCATCGAGCGATTGCGCAACTGGATCTGGAGTCCAATTTCTTCCGACAACCCCCGCGACATGAACAATCTCGCCCGCTGAATTCATGTAAACATCGGCATTGACCGGATCAACATGAATTTCTGTTGCGATAGAATTCAATTTTGCGTTGAGTTTATCAGGACTGTAAGTTCCGACGAGTGAAAAATCGCGCGGATGCATGTAACAATTGATCTGCTCGTTGAGATTATGGAAAAAACTTCCGCTGCGTCCAAGATTGAAAATTTCATCGGTGACTTGATCGACATTCGCGACATAATCAACATCTTCCGGATTGATATACCAAGTCTTGTCGCCGTCGATCAATTGAATCGGATCTGCATGATCCTTGTAATATCTATAAAGAAAGTCATGAACTTGAGTCTTAGTCATTCCCGAGAGATCCGTTCCGTAAGCTGTGACGCCGCTGATAACTGTCGGTGAAGTTGAAATTGACAGTGAAAGAGATGCACCGACGACAGCGGAGAACGATGTGATTGCCGTTGCACCGACGAATAATTTTTTGGATAACGATGTGGCTTGAACTGCTTCAGTCGCAAGATGAGCGGCTTCCACCATAGAGATTCCCCCTTCTAAGTTTCAGCGAAGATCTTTACTTCGGCAGGCGTTCCAAGAACATGAACTTTGCTCGAATCGATTGACATGATTCGAACATCTCCGCCCGCTTCGATTAAAAAATTGTACATCGGCGCGATATATCTCTCACCGCGTTCGGAATTTTTTTCAGCATTCGATTCCGAATAGAATTCGTTGTATAGATATTCGAATTCGCCGGCAGATTTGAAATAATATGCACCGATTGAACAATTGTCACTAATTCTCTTTTTCTCTCGAACTTCAATCGCCTTGCCATTTTCATCGAGCGAGACAAAACTCCAATGATCTCCTGCCGCGTTGAAACATGGAATCCAGCCGTTGCAGTCTGGAATTTTATCCGGCGACATCTCACCAGCCTCGACATATGTATCGATGTTGTAAATGATCATTGGCTCGATGAAATTCCATTCAGTTCGAGCGAGCATTGCAGATTCAGCTTGTCCGCGAGTGACTTCATCGATTTCGATCACTGCAAATTTTTCGATTCCGAGTTTTTTGCATTGATCCGCGATGAAATCTTTGCATTGATCCTCTTTCAGCACGATGAAGATGAATTTATCTTTGAAAAACGATTTCAAACTTGTCATTGACCATTCGAAGAGTGTTTTGCCTTTGACTTCGATTTGATATTTTGGAACGTCATAGCCGGCATCTTTGAATCGCTGACCGCGTCCCGCCATCGTGATTATGATGTTCATGACTTCAACTCCCCGCTAAAATTTTTCAACGCGCTCGAAGAGTTCAATTCCCCGCGCGAGCATTGCAAGCTGACGTTTTGGAGCATCGCTGTGGAGCGGCACCATACTCAAAAACAGAGTTGATTCGATTAGACGAATTTGACGCATTTGATTCGCATCGAGATCAAATACTTCCGCAAAAATTCTAACGATCTCGTGAGTTTTATCCTCAAATGCTGAATCGAGTTTCAAAATGATCTGATCTCCGCGCCGTCTCGCAATGAATCGATCCTCGATTATGAAATCATAACCGCCCTCGATTGAATGCAAAATTTTCGCGAGATCATAACGCCCATCGCCATGAATTTTGAACTTCCCAAATTCACCGCGCGGATCAATTAGACGAATGAAATTCAATTCCCGCTCCATCATTATATTCGGAAGACAAAGATCGCCGTGAATGACATGGAAATTTTTTGCAGTGTCAGGAATCAAAATTTCTTCAACCATGTTCGGAAGTTTTTCCATGATCTTCGCGACTCGATTTTTGATCGGTTCAGCGATTGTCGGATCTGATTTGATTCGCTCGAATCGCGTCAAAACTTTTTTGATATAGATCTCCCGAGCTGCTTCCTCGAATTCTTCAACAGTCGATTCAGGAATGAATCGCTTCATATCATCGACGGCAGATTTGATTCGGCTGAAAATTTTTCGCCAAATACTGAATCGCGATTCAACTTCGATTTCAATTTCAGCGTCAGAATCGAAAACATTTTCAGTCCCTGCGAAAATCTCCTCGTCGAAATTATCAGCGTTGATTGTTGAATCCATTGCACTCCCAGCATCCAAAACATTGTTTGAATCGTAATCCATGAAAAATCTATGCAGCGTTGGATAGCCGTAGTATTCGATTTCAACGGAAGGCAGTTCAGATTCCGATGAAGTTGAAATGATTCGCGGAAAAAGATATTGCAATTCATGCGGGAGACTTTGGTAATAATTGATTTCACGGAGGATATCATTGCCAATTTGATTCGTCTTTTTGAGAATTCCGCGTGCCTCGTCAACTTCGATGAAATGAAATGAACGAGGTGCGACCATATTTGACGCCAAGATGAAATTCCTCCGTCAGAACGATTTTTCATACGCCTTGATCGCGTCGTCTTTGCGATTCAGCTTGCGATAAACATTCGAGAGAACATAATAAAAATCCTTCGAGAGTCCTGTTTCGAGTGACTGCATTTTTGTCAATAGATTCAGAGCCTTTTGCGTTTGATCTTTTTGCAGATAATCATTAGCCATAATACATGCGAGTTTTCCAGTCTCAACTTCAAAATCCTGTGGCGGAAGTCGTTTCCAATACCTAGTATTGTTCGCGAGCATAATACCATCTTCAATTTGCCAAGTCTCAAGTTGAGATGAAAATTCTTTATACACTTCAGAAATTTTTCGATAGATTAAATCTTCGAGAATTTTGAGTTGCATGCTTCGCGGATTCAATACTAATCGAATGAAAAGCATGCGTACGATATTAAATAGATCCTCCACGAAAATTTTCCAAACATCGAGAGTAATCTGCGGCTCGTTCATGATTCTGAAAAAGAGATTCAGTGCATCGATATCGTGAGTGCCCTCTTCTCCATTAATTCGACCACGTGCGACATGAAGTTTCACTGTAAAGAGCACCTTGCTAACTTGAATGACGATTTGCGATACATTTGGATTTGCAACTGGATCAATTGGAGTTGGGAAAATCCAGAATAATTTTTCGACGCGTTCGCGATAGTGTCCGATTTTTTCGCCGAGATATCGACGCGCTTTGTTATCGAAATACCGATCGACGCGTTTATATGCAAAAACGTTCGGGAGATTAATGAGTTCGTCGACTAGCGGAATTGTCGCAAGTTGATTGAGATTGATTCGAGTAAATCTGCCGTTGTAAATTCGATCAGCTGGAACGACTTTTCGCGCGACTGTTGGTAGATAAATTTCTTCGAGTGCATATCCAGTCGGCGGAAGTTTTGGATCGATCCATGGCGTCAAAATATCTTTGATCTTTTTGAAAACTTCACGCTTGTAGAAAGATCCCTCACACATCGAAATCGTGAAATCAGGAATTCCGAGCTCTCTAAGCATTCGACGCGGACGAAGATCATCTTGCGCGAGCTTGGCTTGAGTCCAATTGTTATATTTGAGATTGTCAAGTCCAGCATCATAATTCTTCATGATGTCATATGCACCGCGTTTGAAATACAATTCATTGCTCGCCGCGAAAACAAAATATTCGAAGTCACCAAATTTTTCGCAAGCATAATCAAAGTTTCCAAAATGTGCGTTCAAAAACAGATGAACTCCACCATTGACGCGCGTTGTATTCCATCGCACAGGATTGATAATCACGCGCGATTTATATGGCTCACAAGTCGATAGAATTCTGAAGAAACTTTTTTCCGAGAAATATGGACTGCTGATTTCGAACGATTGAGAGATGTGCAAAACGATTCCGCAGTCGTCGTGATATGTTAAGAGATTTTCGATTAGATCAAAGACCGATTCAGCGCGCTCGTGAACCGGAATCGAAAAGACGATTTTCAAAATGTGATCCTCCTTGCAAAATGAATTCGACAGAATGACTTCGAAAATTATATCACCCGTATTTGAATGGTATCAAGGAAATTCAATTGTCATACTATTCTCGCATCGAATTTCAAAAATTATACTGAAAATCGATTCCGAGTATAAATTTCAGTCATGCATTGCTTTGAAAAGTCGATCTAATGGAAGTAATTTCAAAATCACTAGTGAAATGATCAATTCTGGAATCAAATACGTCGCGTTGAAAATTGCGGAATATATGAATGGTGACATTCCCTCCGGAGCATATGATCCGAAAAATGCTACTCCAGAAATGAAATGACATGTAAATCGCGCATCGAAAGCTATCACGACGGATATGAATCGATGTTCTTTCAACAATCCCGCGAGTGCCATTGACATGTAAGGAAGTGGATAATCGAATAGAATTTGAATCGGATGAACTAGAAAAGGATCAATGATCATTTCGATCAATCCAAACATAAATCCGGCCATTGCACCGATTTTCATTCCATATCGAAGCGAAATCAAAATCAATGGAATCATTCCGCCCGGCGTGACAGATCCACCTTGCGGCATGTGAAATAGTTTGATCTGTTGAAGTATGAATGTGAGTGCGAGCATTAATGCAACTGATATCAAAACTCGAGT
This sequence comes from Selenomonadaceae bacterium, assembly GCA_017484005.1. Taxonomy (GTDB): domain Bacteria; phylum Bacillota; class Negativicutes; order Selenomonadales; family Selenomonadaceae; genus Quinella. Next base: position 5,751 of record JAFUTY010000061.1, read on the forward strand.
CGAGATTTTTTGATTCAATCGAGACTCCTCCTCGAAAAATTTTCATCGAGATTTTGCAACGCAAGCTATCGATTGACAAGAAAATTTTGAAATGCTAGGATTTGCAAGTCAACCGCACGATGAGGTTTCAACGTTCAAAAATTTTGAGCGACCAACATCGGCGAGTTTATTGCATGGAGGTGCTTTCCTTGTACGCAATTATTCAAACCGGCGGCAAACAATACAAAGCGTCTGTCGGTGATGTCCTCGTCATTGAAAAGCTCGAGGGCGAAGTCGATTCAACTGTTACATTCGATAAAGTTCTCTCGATTTGCGACGGCGATGACTGCAAATTTGGCAAACCATTCATCGATGGCGCAAAAGTCACCGCGAAAATCGTTGAACATGGCAAAGCGAAAAAGATCCTCGTTTTCAAATACAAAGCAAAATCCAATTATCGCAAACGCCAAGGACATCGTCAGCCATTCACCAAAGTTCAAATCGAAAAGATTGAGGGCTGATGATAAATATCAAGATTTCCCTTCAAAAATCTAAAATCGTTGGATTCGAAATCTCGGGACATGCAAATACTGCGCCGCGAGGTCAAGATATCGTTTGCGCTGGAGTTTCATCAATTTCTCAAACTGCATTGATGGGAATCGGAGCATATCTCAAACGTGACGTCGATTATGAACAAGCTCCTCCAGATAGAGGCGGTTTCCTATCGATGAAACTTAATTCAAATCCGGACGATTTAACTGAAGCAATTTTGCGAACGATGATCCTCGGGCTGAAGGAAATCGAAAGACTCTATCCAAAAATTATTAAGATTGAATACGAAGAAGGAGGGATTCAGTATGAAGAAATTCGGCTTTGATCTTCAACTGTTTGCGCATAAAAAAGGAGTCAGCTCGACTCGCAACGGACGTGACAGCGAATCGAAACGTCTCGGCGCGAAAAAGCATGACGGAATGATCGTCAAAGCGGGAAATATTCTCGTTCGCCAGCGTGGAACTCATTTTCATCCAGGTCACAACGTTGGAATCGGCGGCGATGATACACTCTTCGCCAAAATTTCTGGACGAGTTGCATTCGAGCGCAAGGATAAATTCCGTCGTCAAGTCAGCGTTTATCCTGTCGAGGAAAAAGTCGCTGAAGCTTAAAAATTTTTATCGGAAATAAAAAAAGATCCCCGACCGATTCAGCATCGATCGAGGATCTTTTCTCGTTGAGGAGGAATGATTATGCAATTCATAGATCGCGCGAAAATTTTTGTGAAAGCTGGCAACGGCGGCAATGGAAAATCTGCCTTCCGCCATGAAAAATACATTCCGAAAGGAGGTCCATCGGGAGGAGATGGCGGGCGTGGAGCTGATATCGTTTTTGTTGTCGATTCGAATCTCAACACGCTGTTGAATTTTCGATTCAAGCGCAAATTTATCGGTGAGAACGGCGGCAATGGCGATATCAAGGATCAATTTGGAAAATCTGCTGAGCCTCTCGAAATTCATGTCCCGCCCGGAACGATGATTTTCGATGCGGAATCTGGAGAAAAATTGGCAGATCTAGTATCTGAGGGACAGCGAGAAATTTTAGCGCGTGGAGGTCGAGGAGGTCGCGGAAATGCTCGATTCAAATCTGCAGCTCGACGCGCTCCAACATTCGCGGAACTTGGTGCGCCTGGAGAATCTCGCGAGTTATTGCTCGAATTGAAACTTTTAGCCGATGTTGGATTGGTAGGATTTCCAAGTGTAGGAAAATCGAGCTTGATTTCTGTCGTTTCAGCAGCTAAGCCAGAAATCGCCGATTATCATTTCACAACGTTGACTCCAGTTCTCGGCGTCGTTCAAACTGATTATGAAAAATCGAGCGTCTGGGCAGATATTCCAGGATTAATCGAGGGCGCAGCGGATGGCGCAGGATTGGGACATGATTTTTTGCGGCACATCGAGCGGACAAAATTGATCCTGCATTTAGTCGATGCATCGGGAATCGAGGGACGAGATCCAGTCGAAGATTTTCATGCAATAAATCGCGAGCTCAAAAAATACAGCGAACATCTTGCAACTCGGACTCAAATTCTCGTCGCGAATAAAATCGATCTTCCAACAGCATCGGAAAATCTTCCGCGTCTCGAAAAATTAGCGGCTGAACATGATTTGAAATTTTTTGCGATATCAGCGGCAACTCTCGAGGGCGTCGAGGATTTAAAAAATTATGTTGCGAGCTGGCTTGATCAATATGTTCCGGAAGAAATTCATGAAGAGACTCCAATTTTCAATCTCGATTCGAAGGAAGATATCGAGGCGATTTCGATAACTCGAAACGATGCTGGAGATTTTATCGTGAGCGGCAAATCGGTCGAGAAACTCGTCGCAATGACAAATTTCGATAATGAGGAAGGAGTTCGTCGATTCCAGCAAATTTTGCGAAAAAAAAACCTCGACTCGTTATTGCGCGAGCGAGGTATCAAAGATGGAATGACTGTTTGGATTGGAGATCGCGGATTCGTTTTCAGCGATTGATTTGATCAAAGATTCTCGTTGCGATCTCGAATTGTCATGTAATAAAGGAGAAATCTGCGTCCGCTCGGATCAGTTTTCAGCGAATCTTCAAAATCCTGCTTGAATGATTCGAGCGACGGATCTTCTTTGACTGCCTTGTCAAGAGTATCGCGAGCCTCTTTGATTTTATCTTTCACAATGCAAGCCATCGCATACGCTCGAAGATGAATTCCATCGCGACGCTTTTTCTTGCACATCTTGATAACGTTGTCAGCTAGATGTCGAGATTCCTTTTTATATGTATCATAATTTTGTCCATTGCGAGCATCTCCCGCGAATAATGCAATTGCCAAATCCAGATTTTCGCCGATTCCATTGGAATTTTTTTTGAGTTCTTCACGATAAAGCGATTCAGCTGTTGCGAAAGATTTTTCTGCATATCGACCTGCGCCACGTCCTCGATAGATTTGCGACGCGAGAAATGCATAATCTGCCGACGTTGGATCGAGTGCTGTTGCCTGTCCAATCAATTTAATTGCTTCAGTGGAATATGCATTTGCCAAATTTCGAGCATTTGAATCATTTGGAGAATCCTGCAAAATCAATTGTTGAATTTGCGAGCTATAGAATGCAGCGCGTGCCTCCTCGAAATATTTTTCTGCAATATCACTACTTCGAGCGGCATTTATTATTGAAGTTGAAAAAAAACTCGCGACGAAAAAGATCGCCACGAGCAATTTAGTGAGAAATTTTTTCTTCATAATAGATCACCCTCGTTAAAGAATCGGGGCGATGAATTTATCAACGGACAAAGACAACTGCGCAATGTTCGAGGAACTGACTGCTCTTATTTGCAACGATAATTCTCTCAGCATCATCTTTTGTCACAACGATGTTGACAGGATTGACGCTGTTCGAGCCGCTACGAACTGATTCTGCATTGATAACGAGCGGATGATTTCCAACACGTCCGCCATAATTGGTCTCTGCAAGATCGAACGGTTTATCTGGCGAATTTGCATATTCAACCATGCCTTTGGAAATCGCGAAATCGGAGTCAACATTTTTGATTCCATAAATTGCATTGCCATCCATATCATAAATGACTGGCGAGTAGGTCGGCATAAGATTCATATTTGCCGCGATGATAACAAGTCCAGTATAATTTTCTGCGCGGAGAGAATCCATTTCGTCGAAAGTGATAGATGCTTTGCTTGTATCGATTTCACGAATTGGTTCTGGAGCGGCTTGAGGTTTCACTTCAGGAATGACAATCGAGGCGAGCGAATTGTTTCCGAATAGAGGCACGCCGATTTTGACGTAATAAAGTCCATCTGCACCGACTTCTTCGCCCATGACTTGGAATCCACGAATCAACGCGCTGACTTTGGTACGAATGACATCGCTTTGAACTTCGAGCATGTCAACGGTAGTTTCAGCATCGACTTGAACGCCTTTGATCATTTCTGCCAAGGTACGCTGCGCATCGACAAGAGCTGCGCGGCGAGCTAAAGCATTTGCGCGACCTGCTGCCATTCCTTCCGGCGCACTTCCAACACCGACTGCAACGATCATTTGAAGATTTGTCCAATCGACGTCGCCGCCTTGAACCAATGCTGCTGGCTGTTGAGTTGTGTTGATGTTGACGTTGACATTGACTCCTTCAGCGAATGCGAGTGAGCTTGTCGCAGTGAAAGAAACTGCCATGCTGAGAGCTAGTGCAGCTGATAATTTTTTGCTAACTTTCATATGAAAAAACCTCCTAAAAAATTTTTTAAATCACGAGATTCTCGAGCTCGCGCGGGAATTTTAGATCGCTTGTATGAAATTCTTCAAAATATAAAATTAAAATTCATCGAGATTTATTCAAAAAGAAAAGATCCACCGATCATTTTCGATCGATGGATCTCTTTTTTGTTCGGATTATTTGAAAAGATTTCCCGATTCCATGTCTTTAACGAGCGCATCGACAATTTTCTGAACGCATTTATTCATGCCTTCCGAATAGAGTTTATTGCTGAGTTTAGCTGAACCGATTTTCACGACGCCGCCAAGATTCACCTGTTTTTGAGATCCCATGCCGACGAATCGATCGCTCCAAACAACTTCGCCCGTCGATGCTTTGATAATTCGAATATCCGCTTGAACTCCAATTCCAGTTTCAACGATCTCACTCATCTGCAAAATGCTTCCAAATGGTCCTAGAGCTGATGCAAGAGCTGGCGCGGCTGTCGAAGTCATTAAATTCGCCGCGACGTTGATAACTCCAGAAATTTTTTCGAAATCGTCATTTGTCCAATCGCCCGTCCCGAGATTTATGATTGTCCCTTGAATCAAATATTCCGCGTTGTGATCCTGTCCGATTTTCGATGTGACTTCCGGAGTGACAAATTGACCGACTTGAGCCGTCGCGATTGATTGAGCTTTTTTCTCATTGAATCCCTCGCCCTCGAACAGCGGTGAATAATCTCCAGTCGATTCAGCCGCTTGAAGTTGTTGAAGATCGCGCATTTTTTCATCATACAAAATCGTTTCCATGTTTTCATCGATTGGGCGAGTTTCCTGGAAATTGAATTTGCCTGTCTCGAAAAGTTTTTCCATCAGCAGATCTGACAGCGACTCGGCGGAATCAATTGCATCGAATCGCGTGTCGTCAGTGAATCGCATCAGCACGCAAGTCGGATTCGCAGAACTCACAGACGGCAGCATGATCATGGAAGCGATTCCGAGACATATTCCAGACAAAAATTTTTTCATCGAAATCACTTCTCCTTATCTCGCTTTGTAACATCTTTCAAACCGTCGGGGAGTTTCAACAATGATTGATCCGGCGTCTCGGAGAATTCGGAAATTTTGGCGATGAATTTTTCACCGGATGCTTTGCCATTCGAATCGATTGTGTATGACGCATAAGCGATTTTCTCGAGAGTGTCGCCGTTGAAATAGTATCGAATCGCGGAAAAAATTTTGCCGTCGGAATCCATTGAGCCGCTCGACTTGATTTTGAAATCCTCGAACGTTCTTCCATCCTCGAGAGTTCCACTTGTCACGAATTCATATTGAGGCATGTCTGAAGATTTTGCCTCGTCTGGAAGAATCGCATTCAAAACTCGAGAGAAAGTCGCGTCGCCATATGAAACTCCAGCGATCAATTCCGCGAGATAGTTTCGAGAATTCGCCTCAACTCTTCCCTTTCGAGATCCAAAATAATCGAATCCATCGCCTTTTTTATTCTTATACTTCGTGAAAATGAAAGTCTCGTCGTCTTGAGTCAGAATGCATTGAATGAAATCACTGCGCCCAACTTCTTGATATCTATGATCCTCGCCATCCGCTATCAAAATTCCAGAAACACTTCGATTCGTGAAATAATCTGTCGTCTCAACAGCCAATCCACTTTTGCCGAAGATATCGATCTTGTCTTTATTTGTCTGCCGCGGAAGAGGAGTGATATTTTCATATTTGATCGAATATCGCCCGCTCAACAGAATTTCGCGATAATGATCGATTTTCGCCGCATCAACTTGACTCGAGAAAAAGATCATTGCAAGAAGGATCATCACAAATTTTTTCATGATTTTCCCTCCCCGATAATATCTTTGACAAATCCCAAATCAATCGGCGTTTCGAGGAGATCATTCATATCGCCGAATCCCGCGGAATATGCTTTCGCTTTATCTCGAATGTAGAATTTTTTCTCCGGAACTTTATCCAAAATTCGATCGATCTCCAATTCGTTGACTAGATAATCCTTTCCGCCGCGAAGAATGATCATTTGAGAAAATTTCAGCTCGCCATCTTCATCGTAACAAAGATCATAAGCCAAGCTCGCCTCGCGATTTCCCAATCCATTCGCGACGTCTGAAATGTATCGATCGCAGCTATATTCCTTCCGATGTACAGTTTTTTTGAAAGTCTCGCGATATTCCGGCTTTCCAAATGACTTTGCATGCTCGCGATAAGGATCATCCCACGCCAGCGGTGCAAGTTCAGTCGGCAATGCAAGTTTCGATTTCACTGAACTCCAGCCCTCGCGAGGATTCAATTTTTCGTCATTCATGTGAGACGCTTCAATCATCGTTGCATATTTTTCATCGGCAAATTGAAAATATTTGTCGCCGACGTTCAATGCCTCCGGAAATCGATCTGAATCTCCTCCGCCGAATAATGCTCCCAATGGATTCAACACTGAAAACAAAGTGATCATTTGAGAACTCAATGCTGCCCGCTCCATGCGCTGTCCATTGTTCGATGCAATGATTCGATTGACTGTCTTATCTTTGTACTCAAAATAAAAATTTGGCGACGCGAACATCTGTCGATATTTTTCTGCCGAGGGATTTTCTGCCGCGCTGACAATCGATGTTGAATTCATCGCAAGCAGAATCGCTATAAGAATTTTTTTCTTCATGACTTTTTCCTCTTCGATTTATCTTTCGATTTGTCATTCGATTTCGAAACGCCGTTGAGCATTCGATCGACCAAAATTTCTGTCGCTTGATAAGCCGCTTTTTGGATTGCATTATGAACGCTGTCTTGAGTCACAGTTTTTGTCCCGACAGTTATCATATACATAGGACTGCCGATTTGAGTGAATGAACTTTTCGATTTGCCTTCGCCTTTTGACATCGAAACAATCGCGCCGGTTTCAACATCCATCATTCGCAAAATCACATGAGATCCGACGGTGCAGACTGTGACTCCGCTCGTCAAAACTTGAGTTCCAACATCGCTCAAAGTGACATCGTTGACATTTCCATAAATCAAATATTTCGCGCCGAGCATTTTTCCGATCCTTTGAGCAGTGTCTGGATCGATTATCCCCTCGTATTTGAGATTTTCTTCTTCGAGCTGTTCATCGATTATCGTGCGCTCCATCACGATGAATTGATTATCATCGAGCAATTTTTCGACTGTATAATCGCTCGCAACTCGTCCCGCGTTCAAAATATTTATATCGATTGGAACTGCACCGGGATGTGTTCCGAGATCCATCACCGCGACGATTGGAGTTTCAGCGGCTTCGGAAATTTGAATCGACATCGCAAAAATCATTGTGAGAATTAGGAGGATCTTTCGCATCGAGATCACTTCCTTCTTTGAACTTTAGCCTCGCCTTTGATTTTTGTAACGAGCCCGCGTTCCTTTCCATAAACCAAATCATAGACAGCTTTCGAAATCGCGTTATGAACTTGAACCATCGCAACTTCCGTCGTGCCGATTGTGATTTTCATCGTGTCAACTTGTTGAACATTCGCGCCAGTGCCATATCGAACAGTTCCCTTTTTCCAATCGATATTCAAGCCGGAATATGGAGTCATGTAAGTTTTTTTGATCGCAAATTCGAAATTCGAGGAGCTCGATTCTCCAGTTCCGCGACCAGCTAAAACGACTCGACCAGTTGCAACTTCAATGATTCGTGCCGAGATATTCGCTGTGACTTTGTGTTTTTGAACTCCAGCTGTAGCTCCCATCCCAGTTGCTGATGCGCCGCTTTCCTTCGTCGTGAGTCCAGTTACATTTCCATAGACAATATATTGTGCGCCGAGAAGTTGTCCAGCTTGAGGAGCAGTCGAGGCGTCAACCAATCCACTCGAGCCGAATGCCTGTTCCGCTAAAACTTGATCGAGCTGCTCGCGCTCAATGATATCGAATAGCCCGCTATCGAGCATATCTTCAATGACAAATTCCGAGACAAGCTGAGCATCCTCGATCCCCATGCCTTTCGAAACGATTCCTTTGTTTGCGAATGGAAGAACTGCGACTGTTGGATAATCCATCAATCCAGCGAATGTGACTCGCGCACTCAATAGCAGAAATAAAACTGCCAATGAAAAAATTCGCTTCATTATATAAGCCCCCCCTCCTCGAATCATGAAATCGAAAGATTGATCGTGTTTCCAGTGATTCCATCGACAAAGTAAGTCTGTTTCGAATTGCTCCTCAACAATGCAACGATCGTTCGAGGATTTTGAGTTGAATCGAGTTCAATCATTCCGCGGCCGCCTTCAAATTTTCGAATTGTTGCACTCTCGACTCCGGAAATATTTTGAAGATCTCGAACGAGCTGTTCAACTTTTGCATAATCGCTCGCTGTGAAAATGATTTGAATTCCTTGAATATTATTCGCGCCGAGCTTTTTGAATTTCTCCTCGAGTTTATCAGCTGCTCGAGTCGCTGCGATTTCCATTGCCCGCTTTTCAGCTCGCTTTGCAGAATTGTCATTGCTCGAGCCTTCGACGTGGAAAGTCCCAATGATATCGCCTGTCTCGTATTTATAAATTTTCAGCGTGATATTGGCTTGAGTGTTTTGCATTATCGAATTTTTCAAGCCGCCTTTGCCATCTGGAATCTGAGCGTTCATCGTATCCAGTTCACTTTTTCCAATCACGAGATAATCGACAACATGATCATTGTTGAAATCAGTTTTTCCGCGGACATCATTGAATTTCGCGTTGAGAAGATCCGCGTTGTAAAGTTTGATTATGTGATCTGCATCGACAACGTGAGAAAAATTCAAATCGAGCAATTTTTCGTTGAGAACTGATTCCGTGAGATCATCGTTTTGAGCTGGCGATACATTCTCTTTCAAAATTATCACGGAAATTCGCGGATCATTCAGACGCATGACTGTCGTGAGTGAATCAATCAATTTTGCATCTGGATTTGTATCAACATCGACAGTTGCCGTGACGCGATAAGATCCATTTTCTGGATATTCATTGATAACTCGAGAATTGCGAACGAATCCATGCGACTTCGAATAGATATCATCGAGCATCACGACAGCTTGCGAGACAACTGTTCGCGAATCGATGAAAGTTCCAACGACAACTTCGACGGCATTTCGTTCAGCATCTCTGAGAGCCGACGCGCGATCGATTCCCACTCCATCGACCGTGACTTCTTGAGCCGATGCTGGATTCATCGCAAAAAGCATCGAGCCGAGCAATAATGACAAGATTTTTTTCTTCATTGATAATTCCCCCTTCCATTATTCACGAGACAACCGAAAATTTTGAACATCCTCATCGCGAAATCTCATTTGCGTCCGATAGATTCGATATCCTGGACAATAAATCTCGACAAAGTAGCTCGCACCATCTTCCGGCAGATAGATTCGATAATTTCCTCGAAAATCAGTAAAATTTTCACGGATCGAATTCTCACCACCATTTTGTTCAATCGTGATTCGCGCGTTCTCAATTGGATAATCAAATTCATCGAGAATCTTTCCGCTGATCCAGTCGTGATAAAGTGTGAAATTCAATTCCGTCGGATAATAATCGCGCGAAAATCCATGCCGCTCCTGATGAATCGAGCGATATCCTCCGCTGTTGACAAAAATATCGCAAGACAAATTGCTCGGTACATAGATTTCATAACGCCCGCGATAATCAGCTTCCGCGAAAAATGTTCTGCCATCGATAAACGCAAATTCGATCTGCGCATCGTCAATCAGCTCGCCATTTGAATCGGTGATTTTGCCGACGATGTGAGTTGAATGATCCGGAATCGGTGCACGATGTTCAAATTCGACATCATATCCCATGACGTCTTTGAATCGGCTCGCCTCGACTTGATTGAAACTCGCAAGAATCATTCCGCACACAAGAATTGATAGAAATTTTTTCAACGAGATCCCTCCTTTCTGAAATAATTTATTGATTTGTCCGCTAGAGTCTCGGAAGAATTTTTGGCAGATTTATCGAGCACAAGCATAATCGATTCATCTGAATTTGAGCCGCGAGCTCGATAAGTTTCCTGGAAATCTGCAATCACTCGACGCGATAACATATCGATCGCGCGAAGATGAACAATTGAATTTGCGCCATCCTCTCCAGATTTTTCGACTTCGATTTCACCGATAACCGCCATCGTGATTTCTGGAAAATCTTGATAAACTAATTGCGTCAACCGATCAAAAAATTTTTCCGAAGATGAATCGCCATCGATTTGAGTCAAAACCTCGTCAGAATTTACAACTCGAAATCCCATTCGCTGAAATGAATCGTTGCAAGATCGATAGACTCGAGCATTGTCATTCGAGCCGACAACTCGAATCAAAAAGCAGGCCTCGAGATCCTCGTTCAATTCTTGAGCAGATTTTCCGAGCGATTGAACTGTCGATTGGATTTTTTCAGCGTCAACTTGAACTTTGGAATAGATCGAGATTTTGCCGTTCGATTTTTGTTTCTTCGTGATTTCAAATCCTCCAACGAATTCTCGATATCGGGCGGAAATTTTTTGAAAATCTGAATTTGGATCTTTCGAGGGAGCTAAAAATCGCGCGAGGATTTTTTCAACGGCTTGACGCTTGGCAGATTCAACGGCTTGCGATTCATTCGATTCGACGCCGACCGCTTGAACTGCAACCATCGATTCGGCATGAACTATCTCGAATCCGGACAAAAAAAATAGGCAGCTCATAACGAGTGCCCAAAATGAAATTTTCATAGAACTTACCTCCTCATTGGAAGGAAAAGTACAATTTTTCGCTGTAAGATGTTTCGTTGTCGATACCGCGATGCAGACTTGGAATCGATCTCAAAATTTCGCGGCGAAGATCCTCAAGCGATGTATATGGCGCGCTAACTGCTATGACAAATTCTCCTCTGGAATTGAAACTGCTACGACCGATTTTGCATCGAAGTCCCTCTAAACTTTGCAAAATATCTTCCGCCCGAGGATCAGTATTCGAGATTCCAGTTATGACAATTGTAGTTTTGATTCCTCGTGCGATTTTGCTTTGTTCATATTCAAGGGCTTTTCGTCCTAAATTTTCCGATGCAGTTCGAGCGGCAATTTCTTCAGCGTTTGCAATTGCGTCGAATCGATCGCGTCCAACTGCTGAAAAATAATCCGAGAAGCTCGCCGAGTAATTCGAATCCAGCGCGACAAGTTCAAATGATGCATTTACCGTCGCAACATATCGAGAGCCTACTGAATGAACATCGACTGTGTTTAAAGTTCCGCGAACTAATGCATTCTCTTCCGCCTCGCGATTTGTTCTGGCAAGTCGTCGAATCTCCGCGCCAACATTCAAATTCGAAAAATCTGTCGTGCGATCCATGTAAGATCTCACTGTATCGTTGACAACCGTTCGAAATCCTGCCTCTTGAATTTTGTCTTGAACGTAGTAATTGATTCGCGCCATATCTTCGACGCGTCCATTTTCATCCCGTCCAGAAACCGCGACTGCAACTCCACTGTAATTCGAATTTTCCGAGAGCATTTCGAGACTTCTTTTCACGTCGCGAAGATCGATTCGAATCAATGTATCGCTTGCCGTGACATCGATTTTCGAAACGAAGATCCCGCCTTCTTCATATTCATTGATAACGCGATTGAGTTTGACATAACCGTTTGATTCTTTGGAAATTTTATCGCGGATAACCATTCCCATCGAAACATCCATTTGAGAATTGATTTGCACACCGATTTCTTGTTCGACGAATGCTCGCATTGCATTATTTCGAGCCTGTTCGCGAGCTGTTTCGATGTTGCCATTTGTTATTGCCGCATATCCAGTGACAACTTCCGCCGAACAAATTCCAGTTGCCATGAACATTGAAAAAATTCCTGCCGCGATTATTTTGTGAATTTGCAACTTCATCACCTCATTTCGATTTTCCACTGCCGAGATTTCCTGCGATGTTGATTAAAAGAATCGTGTAAACATCCGCGGGATCATAATTAATCGACGCGTTGTCAGTAATGATCTCGCGACGTCTTGTCGAATCACTTAAATCGCTAACTTTCTCCTCCGGAAATTTTCGAATCCATGCCTTGTAAATGATATCGCGCTTGACTTCAGATCTCTTTTCAGTATCGATTTCTCCAGAATTCAATCCATAGATATCAAGCTGGATTTTTTGATCCGGCGATTCGAATGAAAAATTGATCGTGCCGTTTGGAGTCTGCATTTGATAGGTGTAGAGATTTTGCGAGACGTTTTGCTTCCATCGAGATCCTGCGCCGGTGACTGGTGGATAGACTATGTTTCGAGTCCGACGTTGATAGTTGCTGGTGTAAAATGCTGCGACAATATTTTTGATTTCATCCTCGCGTCCTCGAAAAACATCTTGAGCTTTTTTCGATGAGAGTTTGACGTCTGTGACTTGATAAGTTTGAAATTTTTCTCCGCCGAGAGATTTCAAATCTAGATCGCGGAACAATTTCCGATCTTTATATTGAGAGAAATCGAGATCGTTTCGAATCATTGAAACTGCGATTCGAGCGAAACATTCAGCTTTTTCCTGCTGCGATATCGGTTGAGTTCGAGGATTGTTGATATCATCGCCGATAAAATCATAGCCGTTCAATGGAATTGTCGCCAAGATTTTCCATGAATTGTTGAGAGGATCAGCCGCGCAAATTGCGATTGATAATCCACAGAAAATCAGCGATCGATAATAAGTTTTCCCGCTCGCGACATAGCTTGTATCGAATGAAGTATCGAGCGTCGCCATTGGAATCAAGCCGATTGGATCGTCGCCGGAAATCGCATGCAAACTGTAATCTGACATCGATTCTTGAAGTTCAAACGGCAAATTTCCATCGCGAGCCAATTGATGAAGTTTTTGAGTCAATGCTTCCGCGATTCGATCCCGCGCGATGAATTTCCCCGAAAAATCTTTGCAATTCAAAAGCGAATCGGCAGAATCATTCATCGATAAGACATCGGCTGACCATATGACTGAAAATTTTTCTGTGGATTTTGCCTCCGCGAAATTTGCGACTATCAGCGAGATTAGAAGGATAATCCACAATGCTGACAAGATTTTTTTCATTGCGGAAGCAACTCCTTCTCAATCTTTTTGATCTCTTTCTTCGACGGCTCTTTGATATTCATTTTGCGCTCGACAATATCGAAAGTCTGATGAAACATCTTGCTCTGCTGTTTTTGATAATCTAGCAATTCGCGAGAATCCATGATTCGCGACAAAAAATATCCCATGATTCGATCTTCCGCGGCTGGATCTAATTCGTGAAGGACTGCGATGTGTCCAATTGTGCTGAGAATGTGTCCAATCGCGTCGGAATTGTAGGAATGTGCGGCAGATCTAGCATCTTTCGATCGTTTGAGTAATTTTGAAAGTTGATCCAATTTTGCTTGATCGGTGATTGTCATTAATTTTGCAGTTTTCGATTGCAATTCAGATTCTGGGAGCTCGTGACGAATCGATTTGCGAATTGCTTTCATGTCTTTATGATCGAGTGTCATTGCTCGAAGTGCCTCTTTCGATGCGGCAATTTCGCGAGGATTCAATTCCAAAGCTTCAGCGATACAAAGTTTCGATTCTTCCATTAACACGGCAGATTTCCAGAGTGCAACTAAAATTTTATCTGCATTCTTCCGCGCGGAATGCTCAAGTCCGTCGACAAGTAAATTTCCAGCGAAATCTCCCGCTAAATCTCCGAGAAATCCTGCCGACGCTTGCATCGGGACGAATGTTATTGACATTGCTACCATGAATCCACAGATTAGTTTCTTCATCTCCTACCATCCTCTCACTCAGGACAAAAAATTATTTCGGCAAAATCTCACGTTCGATTTGTTTGAGTTCCTTCCGCGATGGAGTCTCGATGTTCAATTTTTTCTCGATAGCATTGAAAGTTTTATAAAACATTTTCATCTGCCGCCTTTGATAATATAGCAATTCGCAAGAATCTTTGATTTGAGACAAGAAAGATTCATTGAGTCGATCTTCCGCAGATGGATTAATATCGTGAAGATTTGTGATCATTTCTAGCGTTTTGACAATGTTTCCAATCGCGTCGGAATTGTAAGAATATGCGGCGACTCTGATATCTTTCGATCGTTTGAGTAATTTCGAGAATTGATCTGATTTTGTTTGATCGTTGATTGTCTTTAATTTTTCGATTCTTGCTTGGAGTTCATATTCCGGCATTTTGTGATAAATCGATTTGCGAATTGCATTCATGTCTTTTCGGTTGAAATTCAAATCACGAAGAATTTCTTGAGACGTATTGATATATCGAGGATCAAATTCCAAAGCTTCAGCGATACAGAGTTTCGATTCTTCCATTAACACAGCAGATTTCCAAAGTTCGTCGAGAATTTTATTTGCATTTTTTAGAGTAGAATTTTCAACGTCTGCATCTGGGATGTCTCTGAGGATAAAACCGCCATCTAAATCGATAAATGATCCTGCGGATGCTTGCGTTGGAAATATGATTGAACCTGCAACTAAGATTCCAAAAAATAGTTTTTTCATCTCCTCCAATCCTTTCTCGATTAGAAAAATTATTCCGGCAAAATCTCACGCTCGATTTTTTGCTGCTCAGCTTTACTCGGCTCTTTGATATTCCATCGCTCCTCTAGATCCTCCAAAACTTCGTGAAACATTTCGCTCTGCTGTTTTTGAATCTGCAAAAGCTTTTTCGCCTCATTGATTCGCGCACTTAAATGTTGAGCAACTTGTCTGAGTTGATCCTCGTCACTTCCATCGATTCGATTGATGTGAATAGTCGCTTGAGTGATTCTTCCAATCGCGCCGATGTTATATGCATGCGCGGCAGTTCGAGCATCTTTCGATTTTTGCAACAAACGATTGATCTGATCATAGCGGACTTGATCTTCGATTGAAAGAAGTTGCGCAGTTTTTACTCTCAATTCATCTTCGGAAATCGAATTGTAAGTTGACTGTCGAATTGCATTCAAGTCGTGACGATCCGAAGTCATTGCGCGAATCGATGCCTGCGATGCGGCAATTTCTCGAGGATCGAGTTCCAATGCTTCAGCGATACAAAGTTTCGATTCTTCCATTAACACGGCAGATTTCCAAAGTGCATCGAGAATCTCGTCTGCATGTTTTTCAGCGACTTCCTTGGGATCTTTTCCCATGTCGCCGATGAAATCTACAATTTCCCCCAAAATTCCTGCCTCTGCTTTTGGAGCTGGAAACAGAAACAGAATCGATAATATCAATGTGAAAAGGAGTTTTATCACCTTCATTTTGAGCACCTTCCTAAAAATTGATCGGGAAAAAACAAATCCCAACAGCAGCTCCAGTTGCTATCGGGATTTGCGTTTTCGCCGCTTATTTCAAATTGGCTAGATATTCTATTTTGAATTTATTATGATTTTTAGCGGATGAAAACGACATTGCAATTATCGAGGAAACCGGATTGATCGTTTTCAATCAAGATTCGATTCGCGTCTGCAACTGAAATGACTGGATTGCCGTTGTGATCTTCGAGCGTTACAGCTTTCACGACGAGAGGATTAGATCCTGCGCGAGCTGTATCGTTGAAATCCTCGCTGTAATCTGCCATTCCTTCGGCGACAACTTTGTCATAGTCGAGATTTTTGTAGCCATAGACTGGAGTTCCATTCGCGTTTTTGATAACTGGCGACATAACAGTTTTCAAACCGAGACCGCGGCAGTCAACAATCAAACCAGTGAAATGTCCATAAGCTTTGCCTTTCTTTGGAGGAGCTGGCGGCGGCTGGATTTGATTTCCGCCGATTGTCACTCTAACATCAACATTCGGGACAGCTGGCTCGACAGTTTTAACTGGCTCAGGGAATTTTTCGACAACTGGAGGACGCTCGAGAACTGTGCTTGCGAGAGATCCAGTTGCGCCGAAGATTGGAATTTCCATCGTGACATAGCATGCGCCATCTTGATAAACTTCATCGACAACTCGAGCACCGCGGAGCAATCCAGAAACTCTCGTGCGAACTGCAACGCTGGTTGTCATCATGTTTTCGACAGTGGTTTCAGCATCGACTTGAACGCCGTTGATTGTTGCGGCAAGATCTCTTTGAGCCATTGCGATAGCTGCTTCACGAGCTAAAAGTTTTGCATGTGCAGGGCTAATCGCTGTCGGCGGCGCAACTCCAGCACCAGTTCCTGTGACAATTCCGACGCCGCTGTAATCGATAGATCCCGCGGCGAATGCAGTCGATGCAACAATTGCAACTGCAGAAAATGTTGCGATAAATGGTTTCAAATTTCCAAACATATCAATGCAACCTCCTCAAAAAAATATTTGCTATCTCGTTGCGAATCGAATTATAACATATAACATTCGCTCGGAAGTTTAAAAACGTCTTAAAGTCGAGATATATTCGATGAAAAATTTTTAGAAAGGACGATCCGCATGAAAATCTACGGCGCAGTGATAATCGAGCAGGGAGTCACTTTCGCAGTGATTTCAGTCAAACATTATGTGACTCAATACACTTATCGACTTGTTCAAACTCGGAATGAACTCTCGCAATTCTTTCCAAACATGCCAATCATTCTGATGTCGCGGGATCAAAATGGTGAGCCTCATTATTATGGAAGGAAAGATATCGTGGAATTTTTAAAATCGATTCGCGTCGATCAAATTCCGTGGAAAGAGTACACGTTATATTAAATTTGCAATTGGATTTTGCGATTGATTTGAACTGATTTAAATTGAATTTTGCAATTGAAACTTTTTCCCTTGCGAGCAATATTTCGCAATGTTAGAATTCTCCCGCGATTCTAATCGAAATTTTTTAGGGGAATTTTTGATCTATCGCAAAATTCTTTTGGAAAGGAGAATTTTATAGATGGCTTTAATCGAACTGGATACTGACTCGAAAGTCGAAAGTTTCGCTAAGATAAAAGTTATCGGAGTTGGCGGCGGTGGAAGCAATGCTGTCAATCGAATGATCTCGCTCGGTCTTGAAGGCGTTGATTTCATCGCTGTGAACACTGATGCTCAAGCTCTGCTGAAATCCATGGCGTCGAAAAAAATTCAAATTGGCGAGAAATTGACTCGAGGACTTGGAGCTGGAGCTCGTCCTGAAGTTGGAGAAAATGCCGCTAAAGAATCTCGCGAGGATATTCTCGAGGCTCTCAATAAAGCGGACATGGTTTTCATAACTGCAGGAATGGGCGGGGGAACTGGAACTGGAGCAGCACCGATTGTCGCTCAATGTGCTCGAGAAATTGGCGCGTTAACTGTCGGAGTTGTTACAAAACCATTTGCATTTGAAGGACCAAAACGCCGTCGAAATGCAGAAGATGGAATTCGAAATCTCAAAGCGGCAGTCGATACAATCATAACGATTCCAAATGATCGATTGTTGCAGGTTGTCGATAAAAAAACTCCAATCACTCAAGCCTTTTCGATGGCAGATGATATCCTTCGTCAAGGAGTTCAAGGAATCTCGGATCTGATTACGCGCGATGGATTAGTCAATCTCGATTTCGCGGATGTTCAAACGATTATGAGCAATTCCGGCTCAGCGTTGATGGGAATCGGCGAGGCAACTGGTGAGGGCGCAGCTGTTAATGCAGTCAAAGCGGCAATCAGTTCTCCATTGCTTGAAACTGGAATTCAAGGCGCGAGAGGAATTATCCTTAACATCGTCGGCTCGAATGAAAGTCTTTCAATGTCTGAAGTTTATGCAGCCAGCACGACAGTTCAAGAATCAGCGTCACCGGATGCAGAAATCATTTGGGGCGCATCGCTTGATGATTCGCTCGGCGAGACTGTTCGAGTTACAATCGTCGCGACAAGATTCGAGGGCGATGAAGCTCAAGGAGAATCTGTGCAGGCTCAACCGTCAACGAAAGATTCATTTGGATTGTCTGCATTTCAAGAATCAAACAATTCAACTCAGCCGCAGCCTCCAACTCCACCGAGAACTGGTACATCGGGCGGCGGTGGTGTTGGAATTGAACTTCCTACATTCATGCGTCGGAAATAAAAAAAGATCCTCGACAGATCAAACGATCTATCGGGGATCTTTTTTATTCGGAATTTAAAAATTACTCGTTTGCAACAATTTCCGGAACTATCGTTTCATCGGAATCTTGAGAATCTGAAGTTGATTCCGGAATTTCTCTCAACGATTGTAATTTCTCGCGAACTTTTGCATCGATTTCAGCGACAACTTCCGGCTGAGATTGAAGAGTTGCGATCGATTTTTCTCGACCTTGACCGAGTCGATTTCCATTGAATGAATAGAATGCTCCAGATTTTTCAACGACTTCAAATCCAACTGCAACATCGAGCATCGCGCCGAGTTTTGAAACTCCTTGTCCATAGAAAATATCGAATTCGGCTTGTTGAAATGGAGGAGCAACTTTATTTTTGACAACTTTGATTCGCGTGCGATTTCCAATCATCTGCGTACCATTTTTGATCGTGTCAGTGCGACGAACATCGAGTCGAACTGATGCGTAGAATTTCAATGCTCGACCGCCAGTTGTCGTTTCCGGAGATCCAAACATCACGCCGACCTTTTCGCGAATCTGATTGATGAAAACTGCAACAGTTCCATGCTTGCTCAAAATTCCAGCGAGCTTTCTCATCGCTTTACTCATCAGACGAGCTTGAACTCCAACACTGAAATCACTCATCTCGCCCTCGATTTCAGATTTTGGAACGAGCGCGGCAACTGAATCGATAACAATGATATCGATCGCGCCAGATCTAACGAGAGAATCAGCGATATCGAGCGCTTGTTCACCATTATCCGGCTGAGAAATCAACAGTTCATCGATTTTAACTCCCAACGCCCGAGCATATTGAGGATCGAGAGCATGTTCCGCATCGATAAACGCAGCATTTCCACCGAGAGCTTGAGCACTTGCGATCATATGCAGCGCGACAGTAGTTTTTCCACTGGATTCTGGACCAAAAATCTCGATGATTCTTCCACGCGGAACTCCACCGACTCCCAGCGCGATATCGAGCGGCAAAATTCCAGTTGGAATCACATCGACTTTCATTCGAGCCGCAGCATCGCCGAGCCGCATGATTGATCCCTTGCCGAAATCCTTTTCGATTTGCTTGATAACTGCTTCGAGCGCGGCGAGTTTTTCATTTTGTTCAGCCAAGATTTTTTTCCTCCTTAGATTGAGATTGATTTATCGATTGATTCGCGACCGCTGAATTTTCGACCGACAATTTTTCCAGCGACGCGCGGACAGATTCTTGAGTTGGCGGTTGATAAGTTGCAACTGGATCAGTTTCTGGCGATTTCGATTCTGCAGATTTTTTCGGTGCGGGATTTTTTTCATCGATATCATCGAGCGTCTCCTGAAGAGATGCCTGAGCTTTTCTGAATTCTTTCATGACTTTGCCGAACAATCGAGCGACGTCTCTCAATCCTTCCGCGCCGAATAAAACCAATCCCACGATTAAAATCAGAATCAGTTCGCCCATTCCAATTCCAAACATCAGAAATTCCTCTTCCCAATGAAATTTGCGGCATCAATAAACGTCTCGAGAATCTCGGGCGGCAGATTATTCGGAAGATTTTTCTTAGCGCGATCCAAAAATTCATCCGCTAAAATTTTCGATCGATCGATTCCATCACTCACGAGAATCAGATCGATCGCATCTTCGATCTCCGCATCACTAATGTTGGGATTTGTTACGATCTCTCGAAGTTTTTCTGAATTCTCAACTGCATAAATGACTGGAAGAGTAATGATTCCCTGTTTGAGATCTGTTCCAGCTTTTTTACCAAGATTCTTTTCATTGCCAACAATATCGAGGATGTCGTCTGTCAATTGAAAAGCCATGCCGATGAATTTTCCATAATTCGACAATTTTTTGACGTCTGAATCAGTCAAGCCGCCGACAATTGCACCGAGCTCGCAGGCAGTCGATAAAAATCCTGCAGTTTTCATCTCGATTCGTCTTAAATATTCGAACTCTTTCACGACTTGAAACGAATATCGATCCTGCAAAATTTCTCCGACGCTCAAATTTTCGACAAGTTCAGCCAAACTTTCAGAGATTCGAGTTCCATAATCATGCGATGCTATCAATTTGAATGCTCGAGCGAATAAAAAATCTCCCGATAAAATTGCCGCTTGATTTCCCCAGAGCGAATTTGTAGTTTTCCGACCGCGTCTGAGAGGAGATTCGTCGATTACATCGTCATGAACTAAGCTTGCCGTGTGAATCAATTCGAGTGCGGCAGCTATCGGCAAAATTCTTTCGAGATTGAAATTTTTGCCAGATCGCGCTGATAAAATGCAAAGTCCTGGACGAAGTCTTTTCCCTCCAGATTTTAAAAGATGCTGCGAAATTGTTTCGACGAATTCATCACCGATTTTCAGCGAATCGAATAACACTTTTTCACAACGTGCGAGATCTGCTTGCAAAATTTCAAACGGCAGAGATGACAACTTCAATCACTCCAGCTTTCGATTTTCGAGCGATTCTATCAGAAAAATTTATATCGAGCAAAAACGAGGGATAAACGTCGAGATAGACGCTCATCCCTCGTCACTTCTTCGATTGTGAGATTCACTCGTCCGCTTGAGCTTGAGATTCAGCCGCGCGATCTTTTGGCATGCTGAATCGCGAATTGTTGACGGTGATTGTCGAAATCGCATGTTTGTAGACGAGCTGCTGCTGCTTTTGGACAGTATCGACGAGGACGCTGAAACTATCGAAAGAGCGAATGAATCCTTTGATTTGGAATCCATTCACAAGATGAATCGTGACGTTGATATTTTCTTTGCGCGCTTGATTCAAAAAACTGTCTTGGAGATAATTTTGAGATTGTTTAGCTTTTTCTTCCGGCATTGGTCAGACCTCCCAAAAATTCTAGAGGCTTAGTCCAATTGATATAATGCATTCGTTTGAACCAAGTGAACTGCCTCTTTGCATAATGTCTCGTCGCGATTTGAATTCGCTCGATGGTTTCATCTTTGGAAAATTTTCCGTCGAGAAAGTCGACAACTTCGCGATAACCGATTCCGAGCATTGCTTGAGCGTCTCGAGGAATTCCAGAATCGAGGAGATTTTGAACTTCATCGATCAGACCGAGCTCAAACATTTTTTCGACGCGGCGATTGATTCGATTATAGATTTCTTCCCGTCTCAACGTCAAGCCGAGAACTTGAGCATTAAATTGAAGATTTCCGTCGCGATTGAAAATTTTATCCGTGGATTTTTTTCCATCTGCCGCGAATGAATATCCTTCGATTAATGCTTGAATATAGAGTCCAGTGCCGCCGACTAGGATCGGGAAATTTCCGCGAGATCGAATTTTTTGAATCAATTCCGTCGCTCGAATTTGAAATTCACCGACACTGAATTTTCGATACGGCTCGATTTTGGGATCAAAAACATCAATTAAATGATGTGGAATTCCATGCATTTCATCGCGACTCGGTTTAGCTGTTCCGATATCAAATCCTTTATAGACGAGTTGAGAATCAGCAGAAATTATTTCGACGTTTCCAATTTCTTCCGCTAGATCAATTGCGAATTGAGTTTTTCCAGCTGCGGTTGCGCCGAGAATTACGAGCAATGAATCTGAATCGATCATTCAAACTCCCACGACTCGCCAGGCTGCAAAATTTCGACTTCAGTTCGAGCAATTTCTTCCGCTCGAGATTTGAATTCGTTGACGTCTTGCGAGATAATTTCCCACGTATCATAATGAATCGGGAAAACATATGGAACATTCAACATTTGCGCCGCGATTGCAGCATCATCGATTCCCATCGTGTAATTGTCACCGATTGGAAGAATTGCCGCAGTAAGTTTATCGCGCTGACCGATCGATTTCATGTCTGAAAACAGCGCGGTATCTCCAGCATAATAAAAATTCTTTCCGCCGATGTTGATAACAAATCCACATGCAACTCCGCCCGCAACTCCAGATGAATGAAATGCCAAAGTCATGCGAACAAATCCAAATGGGAGTTTCACAGTTCCGCCGAGATTCATTGGAATTCCTTTGAGTCCGCGAACACGATCTTCGCAAATCGCCAAAATCTCTGGAATTGCGACGATCTGAGCATCATTTTTCTTAGCGATTTCTGGAGCGTCGCCGAGATGATCTCCATGCGCGTGAGAGATCAAAATGTAATCACATTTCACTTTGTCCGCGGCGATTAATGCCTTTGGATTCCCCGTCAAATATGGATCGACGAGAATTTTGGAATTTCCATCGTCAAGCATGAAACATGCATGCCCAAGATAAGTATAATTTACCATTCGAAAACTTCCCTTCAAAATTTTTGCGATGAATTTTAACACATGGAGGCGATTGAGTGTCGATAAAATTTTTAGAGCTCCCACAGCTCAAAATCGCGTATGAGGATCGAATGCCGAAAAAAAATCTTCATACGCAGGAAACAGTTTTTTTATGCGGCGGAAGACCTCCATCTCTCGAATGGCTCGCGACGCTCCTCAATGGACATCGAAAAATTTGGGCAATCGATCGCGGAATCGATCTTTGTTATCAGATGAATCTCGCGCCGGATTTTTTGATTGGAGATTTGGATTCAGCATCGCAGGCGGCAATCGATTGGGTTTGCACAAAGGATTTTCGATCTGAAATGCATCCTCGCGACAAAGATCTCACAGATTTTCAGCTCGCAATTAAAAGTTTCACGACAAAATTTTTCTCACCGATTATAATCACTGGAATTTTTGGCGGGCGTCTTGATATGACTCTATCAAACATTTTCACCTGCGCGTATCTTAGAAATTTCGTCGTGTTGTCGGATCAATATGAAACGATTTTCTTCCTTAAAAGTTGTGAGGAGGCGCAGGTAATTCTCAACGAGCATTTCGATATTGTCTCACTGATTCCAATCACTGAAAATTGTCTCGGTGTCTCGATTGATAATGTGCATTGGAAACTCGATGGTGCAATGCTTCAGCGAAAACTTCCGAGCACAGTCAGTAATCGACTCCCGAAAAATTTTGATCCGAGTAAGAAAAAGCCAATATCGATCTCACTTTTACGCGGAACGATGGCTGTATATTTCGGAAAAAAACTTCCGGAGTTTTGATCGATGTCGAATTCAATGTGGCAAAAAATTTTCATCGGCTCAATTTTGATTCTGATTCTCGGCTCAATTGAATTTTATAATCGAATTCATGTTTCAATCCTCGAATCAAAATCTCTAATCGAATCGCGAACATCTGAATTGAAAGTTGAACTTGCTCGACGAGAAAAATTCATGTCTAGAGTTCGGAATGAATTCGGAACGATCAAAATCTATCAAACACTTTTATCGGAGCGTGAAGATCAAATTCGATTTTCGTTGCCGGATGAATTTTCAACGAATCAAGCACTCGAATTGATTGATCGAGCGTCGCGGAAGTCTGAAATTCAAATGCTGAATCTCAATTTCATCGAAGAAAATCCGGAGTGTTTGATAATTCGAATCGAGTGCGTTGGAGATTTTTTCAGTCTCAACAATTTTTTCCGAGAGATTCAAAATTCCGGACGAATCTCAACAATAAAAATTCTCGAGTTCAACTCTGGAAATCAACTCCGTGAAAAATTTCCGGAGGATTGGATTCGGTTTTCAAGGATCGATGTGACATTCTTCAAATTTTCTGGGGAGGAATGATAATTGGAAAATCTTCACAGAATCGAATATTTAAATCAAGATCGCGTGCCAATTCAAGAGGCACTGGAAAAAATGAAAGCGATTCGACTTGTGCCGTTCGATGTGCCAGGTCATAAACGCGGTCGAGGAAATCCAATGCTCACAGAATTTTTGGGCGAGGATTGTTTGAGCGTCGATGTGAATTCGATGAAACTCCTCGATAATCTTTGTCATCCGGTTTCAGTGATTCGCGATGCAGAAATTTTAGCGGCGGAAGCGTTTCATGCGGCGAATGCATTTTTCATGGTTGGCGGAACGACTTCCGCAGTTCAAGCGATGGTTTTATCGACTTGCAAACGCGGTGAAAAAATCATTTTGCCTCGAAACGTTCATCGATCCGCGATTAATGCATTGATTCTCTGCGGTGCGATTCCAATTTATGTCAATCCTCAAACTGAAGAGAATTTGGGAATCTCGCTCGGAATGAAAATCGAGGATCTCAAATCAGCGATTGAAAAAAATCCAGACGCCAAAGCAGTATTAGTCAACAATCCTACTTATTATGGAATCTGTTCGAATCTCGAGGAGATTGTCAAAATCGCGCATGATCATGGAATGAAAGTGTTGGCGGATGAAGCGCATGGAACTCATTTTTATTTCAGCTCGAAGTTACCAATCTCAGCGATGGATGCTGGCGCAGATTTTGCATCGATTAGCATGCATAAATCCGGAGGATCACTGACTCAAAGTTCATTGCTATTGACTGGAAAAAATATCAACACTGGATACGTTCATCAGATAATCAATCTTTCACAAACAACGAGCGGATCTTATCTGTTGCTATCGAGTCTGGATATCTCTCGAAAAAATCTCGCGTTGAATGGTGAAAAGATTTTCGATAAAGTCATTGAGCTTGTCGAATATGCTCGGAATGAAATCAATGCGCTCGGCGATTATTATGCATACAGCCGCGAATTGATCGATGGCGATTCGATTTTCGATTTTGATATCACGAAGCTATCGATTTTCACTCGACCGACAGGATTAGCTGGAATCGAAGTCTATGATCTTTTGCGCGATGAATATGATATTCAAGCGGAATTTGGAGACATTGCAAACATTCTCGCTTATGTTTCAGTTGGAGATCGATTGAAGGATATCGAGAGACTTGTTGCTGCGCTTGGAGAAATTCGTCGCAACTATCGAAAAGATCCCTCGAAAATGCTCAAGGCTGAATACATCGAGCCGGAAGTTGTATTGCCTCCTCAAGATGCATTCTATTCGGAAAAAATTTCTAAACCGATTGACGAGCGATTGATTGGTGAAGTCGCGGCTGAATTTGTGATGTGTTATCCTCCAGGAATTCCAATAATCGCGCCGGGAGAAAGATTCACTCGCGAGATTTTGAATTACATTCGATTCGCGAAGAAAAAGGGATGTCAAATGACTGGTCCAGAGGATATGAGCGTTCAAAATTTGAATATCGTTGCGAGGTAAAAAAATGGATCTTTGGTTTTATGAAAAGCATACAAAGCATGTGAAATTTGCGATTGAAATCGAGGAGCATCTTTATCATGAAGTGAGTGAGTTTCAACAGATCGACATTTTCGATTCGTTTGAGTTCGGGAGATTTTTGACGCTCGACGGCTGCATGATGTTGACGGAGAAAGATGAATTCATCTATCACGAGATGATTGTACATGTTCCGATGTGTGCAAAACTCGATGCGAAAAAAGTTTTGGTGATCGGCGGCGGAGATGGTGGAACTGCTCGAGAATTGTTGAGATATAAAACAATCGAGCGAATCGATCTGGTTGAAATCGATGAAAAAGTTGTCGAGTCATGCAAAAAATTTATTCCACAGACTGCCGGCTGTCTCGATGATCCGCGAGTTCAAATTTTTTATGAGGATGGATTGAAATTCGTGCGTCATAAAGTTGACGAATATGATTTGATCATTGTTGATTCGACAGATCCATTTGGACCAGGCGAAGGGCTGTTTACGAAGGAATTTTATGGAAACTGTTTCAACGCGCTGCATGCTGATGGAGTCATGGTGAATCAGCATGAGAATCCATTTTATCCGGCGGATGCTGTCGCGATGCAGAGGGCGCATGCGAGAATCGTCGCGTCATTTCCAATCGCCAAAGTTTATCAAGCGCAAATTCCAACTTATCCCTCTGGATATTGGCTGTTTGGATTTGCATCGAAATCGATTCATCCAATTCGCGATGTGAATTTCGATTCGTGGTTGCAACTCGGAATTGAGACGAAATATTACAATCCAAATTTACATCGAGGATCATTTGCGCTTCCGAATTATGTTGAAAAAATTTTGCGGAAGGTGGAATAGAAATGCAGCAGAATCTCGAAACATTTCTCGGCTGCGACAATTCATATGAAGAAAGTTCAATCGTGATATTCGGTGCGCCGTTCGATTCGACAACATCTTATCGACCAGGCACAAGATTCGCGTCGAAAAAAATGCGCGCTGAATCGTATGGATTGGAAACATATTCGCCGTCGCAAGATTTGGATCTCGAGGATGAATCAATAAAAATTTTTGACGCGGGAGATATCGAATTGCCATTTGGAGATCCCACTCAAGCTTTGAAAATGCTCGAGAATTTTTCAACAGAGATTCTCGAGGACAAAAAAATTCCGCTGATGATTGGCGGAGAACATCTCGTCAGTCTCAGCGGAATTCGAGCGGCTCATAAATTTTTCGAGGATTTATCGATTGTCCATTTCGATGCACATACCGATCTTCGCGAGGAATATCTCGGCGTGAGATTTTCGCATGCGACAGTGATTCGTCGAGCGTGGGATCTTTTAGGCGATGGAAAGATTTTTCAATTTGGAATTCGAAGTGGATTGCGCGAGGAATTTCAATTTGCGAAGGAACATACATCGCTTCAAAAATTCGATTTCACGAATCTCGAAAAAGTTTTTGGAAAGCGAGTCTATCTTACAATCGATCTCGATGTACTAGATCCGTCAATTTTTCCAGGAACTGGAACGCCTGAACCTGGTGGAGTGTCATTTCTCGATTTGCTCAAATCAGCGTTGCAAGTGATTCAAAATTGCGATGTCGTTGCATGCGATCTCGTCGAACTCTCGCCGCCGTATGATCCATCTGGAAATTCGACTGCTGTCGCGTTGAAAATTCTTCGTGAAATGCTCCTCGCGCTGTCGCAAAAATGAGAATTGCAGTTGTCGAATCGAATCCGGCTCAGCGTGAAGATCTGGCTCGACGAATTTTGAAACTCGATTCGAATTCAACAATCGAGGTTTTTGAATCGAGAGATCAATTGCGCGATTTTGATTTCGAGATTTTTTACTTGGATATCTGCGGCGTCGATGGAATGTCAATTGCGCGAGAGATTCGGCGTCGAAAAATTCACAGCGTGATAATTTTTGTCACAGGATTTCGCGAATTCATGGAGGATGCTTTCGATGTCAATGCCTTCCATTATCTTTTAAAGCCGATTGATTCTGAACGATTTGAGAAAATTTTCAATCGAGCGGTCGAGGAGGTCTCGGAATTTCATCGATCGATTTTGATTCGAGCGGGCGGAATCTCTCGAAAAATTTTTGTAAGTGAGATTTTTTACATCGAATCTGACGACAAGCGAATTCGAATTCATCTTGAAAACTCAACTATCGAGACTTATTCAACGATGGATTCAATCGAATCTGAACTCGGCTCGCGATTTTTCAGATGTCATCGATGTTTCATCGTGAATCTCGAAAAGATCGTTTCATATTCATCGAGCGAGATTGAGTTGTCGAATGGCGATCGAATTTTGCTTTCGCGGAACAAATCTCGCGAGTTCAGAAAAATTTTCCTACATTATATTCGGTGCTGAAAAATGATCGAGTCTGAAATTTTAAGCTGGATTGTTTATGGATTTCTTGGCGCATTGAGTTTTGAATTTTCATCGAGATTTTTGAATCGAAAAACTTGGGGAAAATCGATTTGGATTGGAATTTTCATCGTTGTAGAAATTCTGATCAATCGCGCAATGGATCTAATCCTTCCATACAATTCAATCGCGCTGATTCTGCCGATGGCGATTCTGATTTTTCTGCTGCAGAGGATATTTTTCGAAAAAGATCTTCCGCGGCAGATTTTTTTGATCGTGAATTTCATCGCGGCGTGGGAGATTTTAAAATTTCTCGCAAGTCCAATGAGCGCACTGATTTTTCTCGCATGGAATCCAATTTTCGAGCGATTTGCATATTCCATAACCGATCTGGATTTAATTTTGAATCTGAATCGATTCGTCGTCGATGGAGTTTTGATTTTCTGCCGCGCGATTCAACTCGGAATTTTGGCGATGTATTTGAGATTCGTTTCAAAAAATTTTCCGCATGAACATGAATTGACCATGCAGGATTCTCGATTGCTTGCACTTCCATGCGTCACAGTTTTGATAATTGATTTAACAATTCGACTGATGGCGTTTTCGATTGAAAATGGCGCGGCTCGATTGATTTATGATCGCGTTCCGAGCACAATGATTCTGCTTCCAATTTCGAGTCTGCTATTGATTGGAATTCTTGCCAATCACATCACTCTTTTTCGAAATCTGATTCGACGGCTGCAACTCGAAAATCAAACTCAAATCATGCGTCACGATTTTCGAGATCGACTTGCGACGATTCAAGCTGTTGCGCGATCAAAATTTCCAGAGATCGAATCGATGGTGCAAATCGATCCAGAAATTCCAATTGATCCTCAAGACGCCGAGATCATTTCTAAAAAATTGAATGGAATCAAAACTCGATCTTTCATTCGCGGAAAAATTTTTGTGATCGAAATTTTTTCAAACATCGAAATCGATTCAGAAATTCTCGATATCGTGGAAAAATATCACGGTGAAATTGAATCGGATCGATCGAGCGTGACTTTGATGCTCGTTTTGAATTCCGAACAAAAAAAGATCCCCGATTGATCTCGCGATCGATCGAGGATCTTTTTTACTTCCGAATCAAAAATTTTTTCGAATCACTTCTAAAATCTCGGCGCAATTCAAAGATGAATCGAGAGACATCAAATCGCTTTCAATTCTTCGATTCTCCAAGAGATCCGTGAAATGTTTTATCTCGCCGAAGAAATCATCAACTTCATATGGAATCTCGATTTTCATCGGCGGCTCATTGTTTTTCAAAATCGTGATTGATTGCGGGCGATGCATTTCATCGATAACAATTCGACCGAGCGTTCCATGTAAAATTGCTTGGCGAGGTTTTTTTCTATCGAAAGCACATTCCATTTGACCGATTTTCCCCGAGAAATTCAATTCCGCGTCGATGTAATAATCGATTCCATCGCGTACATCTGAAACAACATTTTTCGAATCAGTGACTTTGCCGAGAAAATCATCGAGCCAGCTCGCGCAATAAATCCCGACATCTAGTAGAGATCCGCCCTGTCCTTTTTGAGTGTGATAAGTTTTGCCGTTGAGATTCATTTCATTGCATAAACTCGTTTCGACTTTAACAATTTCGCCGATAACATTTTCCGCGACGATCGATTTCAATTTTCGATAAATCGGTTCAAATCGAGGTTTCATCGCTTCCATAAATAAAATTTTCTCCTCGCGGCTGACAGAAATGATTTCATTCATCTCTTCCGGATTCAACGTCGCAGGTTTTTCACAGAGGACAGCTTTGCCAGATCTCAACGCGCGAATTGAAAAATCTTTGTGCATCGAGTGAGGCAGAGCGATATAAACTGCTTGAATACTTTCATCGGCGAGCAACAAATCATGACTTGCATAAGCCTTCGATGCGGAATATTTTTTCGCAAATTCATCAGCTTTATTTTGACTTCGAGAACTCACTGCAAAAATTTGACTGCGATTTTCATTTTTCAAACTCGCTGCAAATCGTCCAGCGATATATCCCAAGCCGATTATTCCCCAATTGATCATATATAACACTCCCAAAATTGATTTTTACTATTATATATTGAATCAACAAAAAGAATCTATCTAAAATTTTTTACTTCGTTGACATGAATTCTCAACGGTGATAAAATTTCAGACAATTTCAGAGGATCAATTCCGAATTCGAAGGAGGAAATTTTTCAATGACAAACAACCGCAGAAAGATCGTCGTCATCGGAACTTCAAACGTCGGCTCGGCAGTCGTCAACAAAATCGCTGATTTCCAACTCGCAAGCGAAATCGTTCTTATCGATCTCAACGTCGATAGAGCATGGGGCGAGGCTGTTGATTCGAGCCATGCAACTGCATGTATCTATTCGACAAACATCAAAATTCATCAGGGCGATTATGATGATTGCAAAGGCGCGAACATCGTTATCATCTGCGCTGGTCCATCGATTCGTCCGGGCGAAACTCCAGATCGTTTGAAACTCGCCGGCACGAATGCAAAAATCATGAATTCTGTCTTCGGTGAAGTTCAAAAACGCACCAAAGATGCTGTCATCATCCTCATCACCAATCCTCTCGATGTTGCAACTTACGTCGTCTCAACTCAATTCGATTATCCGCGCAATTTGATCCTCGGAACTGGCACGATGCTCGAGACTTATCGTTTCCGTCGTATCCTCGCGAATAAATATGAGATCGATCCGAAAAACATCAACGGTTATGTTCTCGGCGAGCATGGAAACGCTGCATTCGTCGCATGGAGCACAACTGGCTGCGCTGGATTCCCAATCGACTATCTCGACGAGTATTTCCATCACACCGAAAGACTCGATAAAAAAGCAGTCGAGCAGGAACTTATTCAAGTCGCGTACGATGTTATCAATCGCAAAGGATTCACCAACACCGGCGTCGCAATGGCTGCATGCCGTTTCGTCAAGAGTGTCCTCTACGATGAGCACACCATTCTCCCAGCGTCTGCAGTCATGAACGGCGAATATGGAATCAAAGATGTTGCTCTCTCGATGCCTCGCATGATTTGCGCTGATGGAATTATGCGCACCTTCGAAATTCATCTCAATGACGAAGAGCTTGAAGCGATGCATAAAGCTGCTCAGAGTGTTCGCAGTGCTCTCGACGGCGCAGGAATCAAATAATTTTTTCCAAATCGAATTTCAATTGAATGCAATCGAGGAGTCCATCGAGAAATCGGTGGATTCCTTTTTATTTTGGAGGCAGAAATTTGAACACATATGACGCGATAAAAACTAGACGCAGCACTCGAAAATTTAAATCGGAACAAATCGATAACGAGCAGCTCTCAAAAATTATCGACGCGGGACGAGCTGCACCATGCGGCGGCAATAGTCAATCAACTCATTTCATCGTCATTCGAAATAAAAAAGTGCTGGATGATCTCGCGAATCTTGCTCGCGATGCATTTGCAAAAATGGAAGTTCATGAAGACACATATAAATCGCTGAAAATGTCGATTCTATCGTCTAAGAAAGGCAGTTATGTATTTCATTACAACGCGCCAGTGTTAATCGTGACGGCAAACAAAATCAATTACGATAACTCGATGGCAGATTGTGCCTGCGCGATTGAAAATATGATGCTCGAAGCGAATGATTTGGATTTGGGATGCTGTTACATAAATCAACTCAATTGGTTAAGCGATGATGAAAATGTCAGAGCATACATGTTGAAATTGGGGCTGGCTGAAGATGAAAGAATTTTTGCGTCAATGGTAGTTGGAAAGGCGGATAGCAAAGATGGGCTTCCAATTCGAACGGAAAGACCTATCACTGGAAATCCTGTCGATTATGTCGATTGAAAAAGTGTCAAATTTTTTGTCGAAAGTCCATCGAGAAATCGGTGGACTTCTTTTTTTGTTCGGAACTGAAAAGTGAATCGCGAAAATTTTCTTGCAAGCAGAAATCCTTTTTTATAATATTCCCGCTCGGTTAATTTTTCATGGTGAAATCGAAGGGAGTTGATTGAAATCGATCCGCCAGAAGAAAATTTCTATCTCGCGGCAGTTTCGAGAGTCGCAGGAATCGGTGGAGGGCGATTGAAACTGCTCCTCGATTTTTTTCAAAATCCCGCGGCGATTTGGAATGCAACGCTCGATGATTTGAAAGAATCTGAACTTCCGCCCGCGCAAATCGATTCGTTTTTGGAATATCGAAAAAAATTTCCAGACGCACCAGAGAAAATGTTTGAACATTGTCACGCTCGAAATATTCATCTGATAACAATTCGCGACGAGATTTATCCAGAATCGCTTCGACAGATCAAAAATCCACCGACAATTTTATTTTATTATGGAACACTTGATCCCTATGCAAAACGAATCGCAATGGTTGGAACGCGTCGAGTCTCGAGTTATGGGCGTCGCGTTGCGAATGAATTGGCGGAATTTTTAGCTCGCGCTGGATTCACAATTGTCAGTGGAGCAGCCGCAGGAATCGATACATCATCTCACTGGGGAGCATTGAAAACTGGACGAACTGTTGCAGTTCTCGGCTGTGGAATCGATATCGCTTATCCAAAGGAAAATCGAGAACTTCTTCAAAGAATTTCTGAACGAGGCGCAGTCATTTCGGAATATTCTCCGACGACTCAACCGAACACTGGATTTTTTCCTGCGCGAAATCGAATCGTGAGTGGATTGTCGCTCGGAACGATTGTCGTTGAAGCATCGGAAACCAGCGGCGCGATAATCACAGCAGATTTAGCACGTCAACAGGGACGAGATGTTTTTGCAATTCCTGGAGATGTTGACGCGGAATCGATGCGAGGCTGTCATCGATTGGCGCAGCGCGGTGCAATTTTGATCGCCAAGCCGCAGGATGTTGTCGATTATTACGCAGGAAAATTGAAATTCGAAGGCGATGTAAAAATTTCGCGGCGAATTGATCAGCCTTCCAAAACTTCGATCAAAATTTCAACTGAAGATCGCGAGATTCTCGATCAATTAAAAACTGAAATCAATCCTCCAAAACCGATTCAATTGTTCGAAACTGAAAGAAAAATCCTCAATGCATTATCGAGCGAGCCGATATCAGTTGACGAGATAATCAATCAAACTCAAATTCCAGTTGGGAAAATTATGCAGAATCTATTGACGCTCGAAAATTCTGGATTGATTTTGAAAGACGATCTCGATCGATATTCAAAAATCGGAGTTGATCAACCAAAATCGATTCAGATATCTGAAACCGAACAAAAAATTCTCGATGCATTATCAAGCGAGCCGAGATCAGTTGACGAGATAATCAATCGAACTCAAATTCCAGTTGGAAAAATCATGCAGAATCTATTGAAACTCGAGAATTCTGGATTGATTCTCAAAGATGATCTCGACCGATATACAAGAATCTAATTCGAAAACTCAAGGAGTGTGAGAAATTTGCCTGTTCAAAAGACAGCAAAAAAATCCACTGTCAAAAAACCTGCAGTTCAAAAATCCACGATTCAAAAAGCTACAATTAAAAAGCCTGTCGGAAAGAAAAAAATTCTCGTTGTAGTTGAATCGCCGGCAAAAGCTAAGACAATCGAAAAATATCTCGGCAAAAATTTCATCGTGCGAGCATCGATGGGACATCTTCGCGACTTGCCGAAAAGTCAATTTGGAATCGATGTTGAGCATGGATTCGAGCCGAAATATATCAACATTCGCGGCAAGGGAGATCTGATTCGCGATTTGAAAAAATATGCGGATCAATCTGACAGAATTTTTCTCGCGAGCGATCCAGATCGTGAGGGCGAGGCAATCGCATGGCATCTGTCGCACATTTTGGGAATCAATCCTGATACAGATTGTCGAATCGTTTTCAATGAAATCACAAAGCCAGCGATTCAAGCGGCGATAAAGACTCCACATCCAATCGATATGTCGCGAGTCAATGCTCAACAGGCGCGTCGATTGCTCGATAGAATAGTCGGCTATAAATTGAGTCCGCTTCTCTGGAAAAAAATTCAGAAGGGATTATCAGCGGGGCGAGTTCAATCTGTCGCGTTAAAAATGATTTGCGATCGCGAGCGCGAGATTCAAGCGTTCAATCCAGAAGAATATTGGACAATCGATCTACAGTTCAAGCATGGAACTCTGTTTCAAGCGGAACTCGAAAAAATTGATGGTGAAAAGCTCGAGATTCACGATGAAAAAACAGCTCAGAAAATCGTTGCGGAGATCGAGAAATCGCAATTCATCGTCGAATCAGTGAAAATTGGAACTCGGAAGAAAAAAACTCCAGCACCATTCACGACGAGCTCGATGCAGCAGGATGCCGCTCATAAACTTGGATTCACATCGAAACGAACGATGGCAGTCGCTCAGCAGCTTTACGAGGGATTGAAACTCGCGAATGAAACAGTCGGCTTGATAACTTACATGCGCACCGATTCAACTCGAGTCTCGGATCTCGCTCAATCTGAAGCTAAAAAATTTTTCCTCGAAACATTCGGTGAAAAATATGTGCCGGAAAATTTCAATATCTATGCATCGGGGAAAAAGGCTCAAGACGCGCATGAAGCGATTCGTCCGACTTCGATTCTCAGAACGCCGGAATCAGTTGAACAATTTTTGACGCCGGAGCAATTCAAACTCTATCGATTGATTTGGCAGAGATTCGCCGCGAGCCAAATGACTCCAGCGATTTACAATACAGTTTCAGTGACAATCACATCGCGCGATAAAAAATTTTTGGCAAAATCGAACGGCTCAAAACTCGAATTCGATGGATTTTTGCGCGTTTATGGCGATTCGAAAAAGGAAAAAGATATCGTGATCCCATCTCTCGAGATTGGCGACGATCTCGATCTGAAAAAGATTCTGCCGTTGCAGCATTTCACTGAACCGCCGCCAAGATATAACGATGCATCGCTGGTAAAATTGCTCGAGGAAAAGGAAATCGGGCGTCCGAGTACATATGCGCCGACAATCGATACAATCATCAATCGCGGTTATGTTAAGCGTGAGGAAAAGCAATTTCATCCGACGGAATTGGGATTCGATGTGCTCGATTTACTGCAGCAATATTTCGGCGAGATTGTCGATGTGAAATTCACGGCAAACATGGAAAGCGAGCTCGATGAAATCGCCGAGGGAAAAATCGAAACTGAAAATGTTTTGCGAGAATTTTATACTCCATTCGAAAAGCAGGTCGAGGCAGCAAGTGAATCGATCGAGGATGCAAAACCTCAAGAGACTGATGTGATTTGCGAAAAATGTGGACGTCATATGATTATCAAGCATGGGCGATTTGGAAATTTTTTAGCGTGTCCAGGCTATCCGGAATGCAAAAATACAAAGCCAATTCAAAAAGATACTGGGCATAAATGTCCAAAATGTGGAGGCTCGCTCGTCGAAAAGAAAATGAAAAAAGGCAAACGTCGAGTCTTTTATGGCTGCTCGAATTATCCGGAATGTGATTACACGACGTGGAATCTTCCAAAGCGAGATGAGGATTAATGACGCGAATCGAAATCATCGGCGCGGGATTGGCTGGAGCTGAAGCGGCATATCAAGCATCAAAATCCGGTGCGGAAGTCGTTTTGTATGAAATGCGTCCGGCGAAATTGACTCCTGCACATAAAACCGGCGAATTCGCGGAATTGGTCTGCAGTAATTCACTTCGTGCGGCAGGATTGGAAAATGCCGTTGGAGTTTTGAAAGAAGAAATGAGACTCCTCGATTCGCTGATAATTTCAACTGCAGACGAAAATCAAATTCCTGCGGGAGGAGCTTTGGCGGTCGATCGATCCAAATTTTCTCGAGCGATCACTGAAAAAATTCGATCAATTCCCAACATTGAAATCGTTGCGGCGGAAATAAAAAAAATCCCGACGAATGATCAAATTCTGATCATTGCGTCAGGACCATTGACCTCTGATTCACTTGCGGAATCGATTCGAGAATTCACTGGTGAGGAATATTTCTATTTTTACGATTCAGCAGCACCGATTGTGACTCGCGAATCAATCGATTTCACCAAAGTTTTCGAGGCGTCGCGATATGATAAAGGCGAGCCGGCTTATCTTAACTGTCCAATGGATGAATCGACTTACAAAAAATTTTACGCGGAATTGATGGCGGCTGAAAAAATTCCAGTTCATGAATTCGATCGCGAGATTTTTTTCGATGGCTGTTTACCGATTGAAGAGATGGCTCGACGCGGTGAAGATGTTTTGAGATTCGCGCCAATGAAACCTGTCGGCTTGAAAGATCCAGCGACTGGTGAAATTCCTTATGCAGTTGTACAGCTTCGCCGCGAGGATCAGAATGGAAATCTTTACAATTTGGTAGGATTTCAGACTCGATTGAAATGGAATGAACAGACTCGAATTTTTCGAATGATTCCGGGATTGGAGCATGCAGAATTCGCGCGATTGGGAGTCATGCATCGCAATTCATTTTTGAACGCCCCGAAAATTTTGCGTCGAACTTTTCAAACTCGAATCGATCCGACAAAATTTTTCGCGGGACAAATCACAGGCGTCGAGGGATATGTCGAATCAGCGGCGTCAGGATTGATCGCGGGAATCAATGCATCGAGAATTTTTCGAGGACTTGATCCGCTTGAATTTCCAATTGATACTTGTATTGGATCGCTGGGAAATTATTTGGAAACTGCAGAATCAAAAAATTTTCAGCCGATGAATGTAAATTTTGGATTATTGCCGCCGCTTGAGAATCGAGTAAAAAAGAAGGATAAAAAACGAATTCTCGGTGAGCGGGCGTTGAATTCGATTAGGAGGTTTATCGATGAGCGAATTTCATGCGACGACAATCGTTGCAGTTCATAGAGATGGAAAGACTGCAATCGCTGGCGATGGACAGGTGACCTTTGGAAACAGCACGATTATGAAAAGCACTGCAAACAAGATTCGTCGACTTCATCACGACAAAGTCGTGGCTGGATTTGCGGGATCAGTTGCAGATGCATTCACGCTGTTTGAAAAATTCGAGGAGAAATTGGAGACTTATCACGGAAATCTTCAGCGGGCAGCAGTTGAACTTGCAAAGGATTGGCGAACTGATAAAATTCTCAGACGTCTCGAGGCGTTATTATTGGTCGCGGATAAAGATCAAATTTTGATGCTCTCGGGAAATGGTGAAGTCATCGAGCCGGATGGAGATGTTGCGGCGATTGGATCTGGCGGATTTTATGCATTGGCGGCAGGTCGAGCGATGCTGCGTCACACTGAACTTAGCGCGTCAGAAATTGCGAAAGAGGCTCTATCGATCGCGTCAGATATTTGCGTCTTCACGAATAGCAATATCAGAGTGGAGGAAGTTTAATGGCAGAAAACGATCAAGATTTTTTGAATTCGAAGGAGCAGACTCCGCGAGAAATTGTTGCGGAATTGGATAAATACATCGTTGGACAGACTAGCGCGAAGAGATCTGTTGCGGTTGCATTGAGAAATCGATGGAGATCTCGTCAACTTCCAGAAAAAATTCGCGACGATGTCATTCCGAAAAATATTTTGATGATCGGCTCAACCGGCGTTGGAAAAACTGAAATCGCTCGACGGCTTGCAAAATTGGTAAAAGCTCCATTCATAAAAGTCGAAGCGACAAAATTCACTGAAGTTGGATATGTCGGTCGCGATGTCGAATCGATTATTCGCGATTTGGTTCAGATGGCTGTTCGAATGGTTCGCGAGAAAAAAATGGAAGAAGTTCAAGATCGCGCGGCGGAATTGGCGAAGGAACGAATCATTGATGCATTTGTTCCAGAATCGCGCGAGGAAAAAAATCCATTGATGAAATTGCTCGAGGCGGTCGATGGCTCGGATAAAAAATCGGACGATCAATCTGACGAGGAGAAAAAATCTAAATATCCCGCGGGACGTGCATGGGTCAAAAAGCGTCTCGATGCTGGTGAGCTCGAGAATGAAATGATCGAAATTTCCGTCGAAGATACAGTCAAACCGACTTATGGATCGAATCTCGGCTCGATGGGCGATAACCTGCAAGACATGATTGGCGGATTGATGCCTAAAAGAACTCGCAAACGCCGCGTGACAGTTGAAGCAGCTCGAAAAATTTTGCAGCAGGAAGAAGCTGAAAAATTGATCGATATGGAAGACGTCGCGGACATTGCAGTTCAACTCACGGAACGAAATGGAATTGTCTTTCTCGATGAAATTGACAAAATCGCGTCGAAAAATTCATATGGCGCGGACGTTTCGAGAGAAGGAGTTCAGCGCGATATCCTGCCGATTGTCGAAGGCTCAACCGTCATGACAAAATATGGTCCAGTGAAAACGGATCACATTTTATTCATCGCCGCGGGAGCATTCAGTTCAGCTAAGCCGTCTGATTTGATTCCAGAGCTGCAGGGCAGATTTCCAATTCGCGTTGAACTTGAATCGCTCAAGCAGGCAGATTTTGAAAAAATTCTCACTGAACCTCAAAACGCGCTCACGAAACAATATATCGAGCTTTTGAAAACTGAAGGGCTTGAGATCGATTTCGATGAATCGGCAATCAAGCGAATCGCAGAGCTCGCCGAACATGTCAACGATCAAGCGGAAGATATCGGTGCTCGAAGACTTCACACACTACTCGAAAAATTATTGGAAGAAATTTCATTCGACGCGCCGGATCTCGAGGAGAAAAAAATCTCAATCGATTCAGAATACGTCGATCAAAAATTGAAAGATATTTCCAAAGATAAAGATCTCTCGCAATTCATTCTGTGACAGTAATTTTGAATCCGAACAAAAAAAGATCCCCCGAACTTGTTTGAGCTCAAGGGATCTCTTTTTTTATTTCCGAATCATATCTTTTTCAATCATATATTCCGCGATTTGCAAAGCATTGAGAGCAGCACCTTTTCGAATTTGATCTCCGCAAACCCAGAAATTCAATCCATGCGCAATCGATTCATCGCGACGCAATCTTCCAACTTCAACATCATTTTTGCCGGAAGTTTCGAGCGGCATTGGATAAATCATCTCAGCAGGATTATCTGTCAAAATAACTCCAGGAAATTTTTCGAGCGCAGATTTTGCATCGTCAATTGAAACTTCCGATTCGAATTCGACGTTGACTGATTCCGCGTGAGATCGATACACCGGCACTCGAATCGTTGTCGCCGTGATTCCAATCGATTCATCGCCGAGAATTTTTCGAGTCTCGTTGACCATTTTCATTTCCTCTTTTGTATATCCATTTTCGAGAAATACATCGATCTGCGGAATCAAATTGAACGCGATTTGATAATGTTTATCTGCCGCGGCTCTCGGAAGAATTTCAGCCGTGGGAGCTTTTCCATCGACTAAATCCTTGACTTGCGACTCGAGTTCAGCCATTGCTTCTCGACCTGCGCCACTGACTGCTTGATAAGTCGATACAACGATTCGCTTGATTTTCGAAAGATCATACAACGGTTTCAGAGCCATAACCATGATAATCGTCGAACAATTTGGATTTGCAATGATTCCATGATGCTCGGCGATTTTTTCTGGATTGACTTCCGGAACAATCAGCGGCACATCTTTATCCATTCGAAACGCGGATGAATTGTCAATGACAACTGCGCCCGCATCGACTGCAGGTTTTGCGAATGTTTTGCTGGCTGCTCCTCCAGCGAACAGCGCGATTTGAACTCCCTCGAACGATTTTTCAGTCGCCTCTTCAACTGTATATTCTTTGCCCATGAATTGAATTTTTTTGCCGGCAGATCGTGAAGATGCAAGCAGTTTCAATTCATTAAATGGAAAATTCCGCTCCTCGATCAATTTCAAAAATTCCTGACCAACTGCTCCAGTTGCACCGAGAATTGCGACATTATATTTTTTCATCGAATCACTCCAATATCAAAATTTTAAATCTCAAACCATTTCGATTTGATCCTTAAAATTATACTGATTGATCAATTTTAGTACAAATTTTTTGAATCGAGATCAATCTAAAATTTTTTCAAGCCCAACGGTCAATCCTTTAAGATCAAGAACTTTTTTCGCCGCGAGAACTACGCCAGGCATGAACGAATTTCGATCCATTGAATCGTGACGAATTGATAGAGTCTGTCCCAATCCGCCGAAAATTACTTCCTGATGAGCTACATATCCAGGCAATCTCACGCTGTGAATTCGAATTCCATCGATTTGCGCACCGCGAGCACATGGAATTTTTTCAACTTCATCGGGATGACCTTGAGTATGTTTTTCGCGAACTTCGGAAATCATTGCGGCAGTTTGAATCGCTGTTCCAGAGGGCGCATCGAGTTTTTTGTCGTGATGCAATTCGATTATCTCGACGTCTGGAAGATATTTTGCTGCTTGACGAGCGAATAACATCATCAAAACTGCACCAATTGCGAAATTTGGCGCGATAAATGCAGGAGTTTGATTCGATTCAGCCGCCAATCGAATTTTTTCTTTAGATTCATCGTTCAATCCTGTCGTTCCAACTACCACCGCGACTTTCAAATTCAATGCAGTCAAAACATTTTCCAAAACTACATCGGGACGCGTGAAATCTATCATGACTTGAGGCTGAAATTTTTCAATCGCTGTTTTGAGATCGCGTTCAACTCCATCTCCAAAAACATCGACTCCGCCGACAAATTCCAAATCTGGATCATTCTTAACTGCCTCGCAAACCGTTCGACCCATTCGACCATTTGCGCCGTTGACTAGAACTCTTATCATGAATTTCCCTCCAAAAGTTTCGATTTGAGCTTGCGATATTCGCGCGTGTAATAAATCTCATTTTGCGACTCTGGAAATCCAAATGGACGATCGCAAATCGCGAGCAATGGAGGAGCTTGTAATCTCTTCGCGACAGCTAATCCGCGGAATCGATTCCACCAGCGTTCGAGATCTTCCACAAATTCTTTCGCCGTCGGGAAATATTTTTTGACAAGTCCAGATTTACAGCCGATTTGAGATTCGAGATTTCCCTCCGAATAATAATGCAAAATATCGCTCGGAGTTTTTTGAGATTCAACAAACGCGCGGAACAAATAATCGTGATAGTCATAATGCAGCGGATCGCCTTTGCCCTCGTCAACATTCTGCGCCTCGGAAAGCTCTGCCGATGGAATGATATCAATAATTCCCTGCGGAATGACTTCGTGATGAAAAATCTCCTCATTCATATATCGCGCGAGATCGTAGACCTGGAATTTCCAAAGATCTGCTGTCGCGGCAAAAAATCCAGCGCAATCGCCATATAAAGTTGCATAGCCGATCGTCAATTCAGTTTTATTCGCGTTGCATGTGAAAACTCCACCGAACGCCGCCGCAATTCCTGCCAAAATTCTCGATCCTCTGTCGCGAGCTTGAATATTCTCTTTGACAAATCCACTCACATCGAGCCTAGGAATTTTTTCGAATTGATTCACCGAG
Source organism: Selenomonadaceae bacterium (assembly GCA_017484005.1). Lineage (GTDB taxonomy): Bacteria > Bacillota > Negativicutes > Selenomonadales > Selenomonadaceae > Quinella. The sequence goes on from JAFUTY010000061.1 coordinate 46,836, forward strand.
AGATCGACCGATTCTTGAATTGGCACAACTTCATAGCGGCAGCCGAGATTTTCAGCCAATTTTTGCGCGAGATTTTTGGTTGTATCTGAATTGAATTTACTCGGCATATTGACCAATAAAACATTTTCCGAGCCGAGAATTTGTGAATACAGCGCCGCGGCGATCGCTGAATCGATTCCGCCCGATACTCCAATAACCACGCGATTCACTTTGATTTGCTCGAGAAATTTTTTTGTCCCATAGAAAAGTGTGTTGTAGATTTTTGCACGCTGATCTTTTACTGGATTTTTTTGATTCGGCAAATTCGAATCGCCAAAGATTTTTTTACAGCTGAAACTCGGCTCGAGAGTCAATTCGAAAATCTGAAATGATTCTTCGAACGAGGGAAGAGTCAAAACGAGCTGTCCAAGTGGTGAGAAAATTTTCGATTCGCCGTTGAAAACGAAAAATGTTTTGCCTTGATTCTGAATTCCGACTGCATTGACATAAATCAGCGGATCATTTTCAGATTTGATCGTTTCATTATCCCCTAAAATGATTCGAATTTTTTTATCAGCCGCCGCAAGAATTTCATGTTCAAACTCACGGCACTCTTCAGCGAATGGATTTTGTCCTTCCGTGTATCCACTGAATTCTCCTGCGATTGGATAGTTCGGCAGAAAAATCATGTCTGCATTGTGAGATTTTGCCTGCTCGATGTATTTGAGAATTTTTGCAGCATTTTTTTCAGGATTTCCAGGAATGATTTCCATTTGAGCCAGCGCGGCTCGAATGATTTTTGACACAAGATCACCTTCTATAAAAAAGACTCCCGAAGATTTTTTTGATCTTCGAGAGTTTTCGACATCTATGAAAAATTTTCCTGTCACGAATTTTTGAACCGAGCATTCCAATTTCCAAGCTCGATTTCTGGATATTCAGGAATATTTGGCGCATCGACTGTTGGATTTGGCAAAATGATTTCTGCGTCTTCAAATTCATAATTCGCTCGATTCGCGTAAGTCACTTCAATGACGTCACCATAAAAATCGTCTTCATATATAACTGCCGGACAGTTATTATTCGCATGAATATGAACAACTTGGTGAGTCTGATTCAATTTTCGAAGAGCCGCGATCCGTCTTCCAATTCGCTCAAAATCCATATCAGTCACGAGATTATGAAATTCAAAAATGATCTGATCGAATTTCATGAGTGTTTCAGATTTGACAGTCTCGAGAAAATCCCATTCTGCACCTTCAACATCCATTTTCAAAATCATGTTGCGTTGATTCTGATGTCCGTTGCGCTCGATGAAATTTTCCAAAGTATCGAGTCTTTGCGACAGATCTAATTCGCGACCAATTCCTTCTTGGAAAAAGTGAAATTCTGGACGGTGGTATGGAAGATCATCGATTGTCATATCATACATGAAGATTTGATAGCCGCATTCAGCCATATCATGATCCCATGAAATCTCACGTTCAATCCCAAATGAATATGCAATTCCACCTTGAGAATCCAAATTGTCGATCAAGATGTAACCACCATCGTGATCATCGCCAGCGCGAGCTAATCGATAATCTTTGACACGTTTGATTTGCAATGTTTCGACAAGCGTTCTGAAATATTCGGGAATGACTTCAAAATCGATTTGAAAGTCTCGAATCCGAGCTCCTACTTTCACAAAAACATCTCCTATCTGAATCGCGAATTCCAATTCCCGAGAATATATTCAGGTAGCCAAGATCCATTTGGTTTATCGAGAGGATGTGGCAGAATGATCTCTGCGTCCTCGAATTCATAATTTTTCTGATTTGCATATGTCACTTCGAGACAATTTGGAAAAATCATCTCCTCCAATTTTATCGCAGCATCTCCATTGTGCCCATGAATATGAATAACTTGGTGAGTTTGATTCAGTTTTTGCAGACGTGATATAAATCTCCCGCTTTTAACGACATTCATTTCGAGCACCAATCCATGAATCTCAAGAATGATTTGATCGAATTGTTCGAGAGTTTCAGATTTGACAGTTTCTAGAAAATCCCATTCAGCCCCCTCAACATCCATTTTCAAAATCATGTTGCGTTGATTCTGATGTCCATTTCGAGCGATAAAATTTTCCAAAGTATCGAGACGCTTGATCGGATCTTTTTTTCCACCAATTCCTTCTTTGAAAAAATGAAATTCCGGACGATGTTTTGGAATATCGTCAATTGTCATATCATACATGAAAATCTGATATACGCAATTTGCCATGTCATTATCCCACGTGACATCGGTTGAAATTCCGAATGAATATGCAATTCCATTCGGTTTGAAATCATTGAGTAGTAGATATCCACCATCGCCATCACGCCCCGCGCGAATGAAGTCAAATCCACGAACTTTTTTCAATAGAAGTGCATGCGACAATTCGCGAAAATAATCGATGTTGATATTGAATGAAGTTTCAATTACTACATCTCCGAGAGGTTTGGGAATATTCGTCGGCTGAATAAATCCAACATTCATGATTTTCCCTCCGAATCATAATCCTCATCCCAGTGCTGCCAAGTCGCGAGTAGAGTTTGAACGAGAATTTCAGTTCGAAGACTGATATCCTTTGTTGTCCAATTGGAAAGCTCACTGAATTTTTTTGTCATTGAGATCTTTGAATTTTTATACATCGCTTTTTTCTTCGTGAAATAATTATCATCTGCCGCGATTTTCAACTTTTTCTCGAATGGAATCAAATTTCCGAGCTCTTTGATTTTATCGCGCATGACTTTTTCAACGAGTCCAGACGATTGATCTTTATCTGCAACTTCGGGATAAATATGATCTGTCTCCCAAACCGATGGCAGAAGTGTCAATTGACCGAGATCCTCATATGCTAACAATCGAAGAAGTGTTGGAGTTGCAGCGTTGCGAGGAATTCGAAGGTTTTTCATGAGTTTCTGTTCATCGATTGTCTGCCGCGCGAATGATGGATGATTTCCTGCGAGAATTCGAATGTTGAGCTGAATCACTGTCTTTTTGATTGAATTCGAAGTGTTATCGGTGACATATCGCCGCGATAGATTTGCGATCAATTTATGCAGGAAACACAGAAAATTTCGATCGAAATCATCTTCGCCGGAATGTGCGACGTAATAAACGATCACTGGATATTTCCACCAGTCAGATGGTGCGCGCCAAATGATATCGAGCGATTTGCGAATCTCAAAATTCCGAGACCATGACGCTCCATCGATTATCTGCCGCGATTTCATGACTAACAACACGCTCAAAATCTTTTCCAAATGTGTCATGAGATTTTCATCGTGAAGAGCGATCGAATTTTTATCGAGGAAATATTTTCGCAGATTGATCTTATCCAAAACTCGAGCATCTTTATCTCTCGCACGAACATAGAAAACATAATACGCAAAGAGATTATGCATTGATTCACCGACAGCCTGCGCTCGATCATCCAAAAGTCTCCAGCGATTTATGAATCGATCCCGAGATTCAGATTTTATGCTCGTATATATTTTCGCTTTCAAAATATCAGCATCAGTCAATTGTCGACCGCGATCGTTCAGACGTTCAAAAATCTCGAGCGTCGCGTTGAATGTCGATGCTTCAATCGGTAAAATTATCACGCAATTCAGCAGTCGATAGACGAAATGAGTGAAAAGATCGTCTGTCAAATCCTCGAGCAGACTTTTCATCGTCAAATAATTTCGCGAATAAAAATCCATTGCGATTGGATCTGCTTCGCCAGTCGCCAAAATATCTGTGAAAATTTTATGCTCGCGATCTGAAATTGCTTCCGATGAAATCAAAATTCGCGACGGATCATCAACTTTGCCGTTGAATTTATTTGTCTGCCAAATGATCTCCTCGATCTCCTCCAAAAAATGTTTGTAAACTTCAGATCTCGGTTTTTCCTTGAGACGCTCGCAAATCGATCTGAACAGTAAAAAGATCGAAATGATTCGCTGCTGTCCATCGACAATCTCACGCTGATTTCGATCATTCACGAAATAAATTATCGAACCGAGAAAATATCGATTCTCCGGTGCGCTGGGATCTTTTTTTTGCGACGCGATTTCATCCTCATTGAACGCCTTGAGATCATTAAACAAATCTGTGACTTCCGTCGTCTGCCATTCATATGGACGTTGATACTCCGGAATCAAAAACGGATTAATCCGGCTGTATTCGAAAAAAGATTTGATAGTTTCCTTCCGCGCGGCTATTATATCAAGCAAGAATTTTCACTCCTCGATAGGTGGTGCTAAATCGATTCTATTTTCCAAAAATAAAATCCTTCATCTTAAATCGGAAGGAGAAATTTTTTTGAGACAGATTAAAATAATCGCGAGCGATCTCGATGGAACATTGCTGCCGTTTGGAGTTGAAGAAATTCCGTCCGAAATTTTTGATCTGATCCGGCGTTTGAAGTCTCAAGGAATTCGATTTTTTGCAGCGAGCGGAAGACAATATCGACAACTCATAAATCTTTTCGCGGAAGTTAAAAATGAAATTGGATTTATCTCTGAGAATGGATGTTTAGCAATTCTCGAGGGCGAAGTGATATCGCAGGAATTTATGAATATGGAGCTAGGGCGCGAAATTATTCAAGCGATTCTCGAAAAAGATTCATGTGAAGCGATAATTTCGAGCGAAGAGGGATATTTTTTGCAGCCGAAGCGCGAGGAATTTTTCGAGGATCAAGTTAAAAATTCGCGGACGAGAGTTTTTAGAGAAAATTTGCTTGAGCATTCAAAACCATATATGAGAATTTCGATTTGCCAAGAGCCTGGATTTTCCGAAGAGGATGTCGCGTATTGGAAAAATCGATTTGGTTCTCGATGCACCGTTCAAACGAATGGAACGCCATGGATGGATCTTGTTCCGCTTGGAGTCAATAAAGCATCGGCTCTCAAAAAGATTATCGAGCGACTCGGAATTGATTCGACGGAAGTTGTAGCATTTGGAGATAATGAAAATGATCGAGAGATGTTGGAATTCGTTGGAAATCCTGTCGCGATGAAAAATTCCAAAGTTGAATCTCTCGGAAAATTTGTTACTGAGAATGTTGCAAAATCTCTGAGAAAAATTTTAGACGGTGAATTTGAATGAGTATAAAATTAATTGCGAGCGATATCGATGGAACACTGTTGCCGTTCGGCTCGAATGAAATTCCAAAACGATCGATCGATGCAATTCAAAAAGTGATTGATCGAGGAATTCGATTCATTTTAGCGAGCGGGCGGCAGTATCATCAGATGCGGCGATTCTTTTCAAGCGTTGCAGATGAAATCGATTATATCGCTGAAAATGGATGTTTAGCTTATCACAATGGAAAATTGATCTATCGAGCGGCGATGTCTGAAGATCTTTCACGCGAAATCCTCGAGACAGTTTTGAAAATCGAGAATTGCGAGATTGTTGTATCCGGCGAGAAAAGTTATTACATGAATCCGCGAAAGATGGATCTGTTCGAGCATATTCGCGACGTGGATCATGCAAAAATCACGCGTGTCGATTCACTTTTTGAACTGCCTGAGCCTTGCATGAAAATCTCGATCTTCAATGACAATCGAAGTGCTGATGATCTTGCATATTGGAGAGATCGATTGAGTTCAAAATGCACAGTTCAGACGAGCGGTCATAATTTGATCGATATCGTTCCGCCCAATGTCAATAAAGCGACAGCTCTCAAAAAAATTCTTGAGACACTCAACATTTCGCCGAAAGATGTGATAGCGTTCGGTGACAATGAAAACGATCGCGAGATGTTGGAATTGGTCGGCTGTCCTATCGTGATGAAAATTTCGAATCCCGCGATTCAATCGATTGGCAAATTTGTCACTGACAACGTCGCGATTTCACTCGAAAAATTTTTGGAAGGAGAATTGAAATGCTAGTCATTGGTCACATCGGAAACGGAAAAAGCACGAATCGATATCACGCGCCATTTGAACTTCAGCGTCCAGATAAAATTCGAATCAAAATGATCTATCAGCGGAATCTCCAAAAATTTGGATGGGATAAAATTCCTGGAGTCGAATATACTGACGATCTTGAAAAATTGCTGCACGATCCGGAGATTCAAGTTATCGTCGTCAATACGCCAAGCGATCAACATTATCCCATGGCGAAAAAAGTTCTCGAGGCGGGCAAACATTGTGTCGTCGAAAAACCATTCGCAACATCTGTCGAAGAGGCTCGCGAGCTGTTTCAAATTGCAAAGTCGAAAAATCTGATGGTGCAATGCTATCAGAATCGTCGATTTGATTCCGATTATCTCACGACGCAAAAAGTGATTCAGTCTGGCAAGCTCGGCGAATTGTTCGAGGTCTGTATGCATTATGATTATTATCGTCCGCAAGTTCCAGAAAATGAATCGAGCTATTCGCGGGATCATGCATTCATCTACACTCACGCCTGTCATACCACGGATCAAGTCATTGCGCTATTTGGAAAGCCGGATGAAGTTCGCTGCGATGTCAAACAGTTATTAGGCGAAGGTCGAATGAATGACTATTTCGATCTCGATTTCATCTATGGAAATTTGAAAGTTTCAGTTCAATCGAGCTATTTCCGTGCAAAAGTTAGACCGAGTTTTGAAGTCTGGGGACGCCGGGGATATTTTGTCAAGGCTGAACAAGATCGCCAGGAAGCTGATCTGAAAAAATTTTACATGCCGGATCATGCAGATTTTGGAATTGATCTGCCGGAGAATTTTGGAACGCTGATCTATTACGATGCAGATGGAAATTATCACGAGGAGAAAGTTATCTCTGAACGTGGAGATTATGGAAAATTCCATGACGCGCTGTATGAAACGATCATCAATGGAGCTCCTCAGCTTGTCACTGAAGAGCAGACGATGGAACAAATGAGAATCCTCGAATTGGCTGGAAAAGATTTGAAATAATTTCCGAATAAAAAAAGATCCCCGATAGATCGCCGATTGATCTGTCGGGGATTTTTTTATTTTGTGAGTAAAAATCAATTCAAGATCGAATCCTTGAATTCCAAATATTTATCGATTCGCTTTTTCAAAACCCATTCGCCAACCTCTTCACCATGCAGACGTTTTGGAGCTTTTCGTCCTGAGATTTTCGATAAGACTTCCAAGATCTCCCGCGCATGTTCAAGGTGAAACGGCAGATTTCCATGATTATCGATTCGAATCACTTCAACAAAATCCTCGATTGGAATTCCAGATTTTTGAAGTGCAAAAAGCATTTCGACGATTTTTCCAGGTTTTTCCATTTGAGGAGCACGCATATGCTCGAGCATCACGAATTTTGCGACTTTCAACCAATTTTTCGGGAGCGTCATTCGATGATTCCACCGCTCCAAGACTTCGATTCCGCGCGTTTCATGCTGATAATGATGCGGGAGCATGTCAATCGGAGTTGTACCTTTTCCGAGATCGTGACAGAGTGCCGCAAATCGAATCTCGGCACTCGTTCGCGATTTTGAAACTTCATCGAGAATCTGCATTGAATGCTCGAAAGCATCGCCTTCCGGATGAAATTTTGACGGCTGAGATTTTCCAATCAGATCAAAAATTTCGGGGAAAATCGATTCGAGGAGATTAGCTCGATTCAAATTTCGAAAAAATGTTGAGGGAATTTTTGAATTCAGAGCGCGTTTCAATTCACCGAGAATTCGATCGCCTGGCTCGAGTTTCAATTCATCCCGACAAGCTTCCATGTAATTGTAAGTTTCCGGAGTGATTTCGAAATTCAATTCCGTGGACTGTCGAGCCGCTCGCAATGCTCGCACTGGATCATCTAAAAAATGTTTGGAGACTGCTCGAATTTTTTTCGCGCGAATGTCATCGATTCCGTGAAATGGATCGACGAAAATTCGATCTGGCAATTCAAGAGCTATCGCGTTCATCGTTGTATCGCGCCGATAGAGATCCTCTTCGATTGTTATCGACGGCGTGAATGTCATTTCAAATCCTCGATAACCGATTCCGGATTTTTTTTCACGGCGAGCAAATGCAACTTCGCAAGCTTGTCCATCTACAAACACGATATAAACTGGAAAACTTCGACCGACTCGCTCAGCCTTTGGAAATCTTTTTACAAAATCCTCCTCGCGAATTCCTACCAATGAATAATCTTTGTCCTTGGCTTGAACTCCGCGAATCAAATCGCGCACATATCCACCGACCAGATAAGCTCGACCGCCCATCTCGCGAATCACTCGAGCGAATTTTGCTTCTCTCATCGACTTGTCACAGAAAATTGATCGCGAAGGATAACATCATGACTGCCGCCCTCGACGATTGAAGTTTCAGAGACGAGAGTGATTTTTGCTTTATCGCGGAATTCTTCGAGATTCAACGCGCCGCAATTACACATCGTCGATCTGATTTTCGAGAGACTGACTTGCAGATTATCCTTGAGATGTCCTGCATACGGAACATATGAATCAACACCTTCTTCGAATGACAATTTTTTATCGCCGCCGAGATCATATCGCTGCCAATTGCGAGCACGATTAGATCCCTCGCCCCAATATTCTTTGTAATATGTTCCATTGATTTGAATTTTTGCGGAAGGAGATTCATCAAATCGTGCAAAATATCTTCCGAGCATCAGAAAATCTGCGCCCATCGCTAAAGCCAGAGTCATGTGATAATCGAAGACAATTCCGCCGTCTGAACAAATTGGAATATAGACTCCAGTCTCTTTGAAATATTGATCGCGCGCGTTGCAAACATCGATGACTGCAGTAGCCTGCCCGCGACCGATTCCTTTTGTCTCGCGAGTTATACAGATCGAGCCGCCGCCGATTCCGACTTTGATAAAATCAGCTCCGGCGTCCGCTAAAAATCTGAATCCTTCCGCATCGACAACATTTCCCGCACCGACTTTCACATCTGAACCGAAATTCTCGTGAATATATTCGAGCGTCAATTTTTGCCATTCGGAAAATCCTTCAGATGAATCGATACATAGAACATCTGCGCCGGCTTTGATCAATGCAGGAACTCGCTCTGCATAATCTCGAGTGTTGATACCTGCGCCGACGATATATCGCTTGCGTTTATCGATCAATTCAAATTCATTTTCCTTGTTGTCAGTGTAATCCTTGCGAAAAACCATGTACCTCAAACGCTGTTTTTTATCGACAAGCGGGAGCATATTCAATTTATGTTCCCAAATCAAATCGTTTGCCATCGGGAGCGTGGTTGAATCGGCGTCTGCATAAATCAATTTTTCGAACGGCGTCATAAATGTTCCGGCTTGTTCATCGAGACTCATTCGCGACAGACGATAATCGCGCGATGTCACGATTCCGAGGAGTTTTCCAGTCGGTTTTCCATCTTCAGTGACTGCCATCGTTGAATGTCCAGTTTGCTTGAGAAGTTCGAGAATCTCGCCGAGAGTTGTTGTCGGTTTGATATTTGAATCGCTCGAAACAAATCCGGATTTATAACTTTTAACTCGAGCGACCATTGCTGCTTGATCTTTAATCGATTGCGAGCCGTAGATGAATGAAACTCCACCTTCTCGAGCTAACGCAATTGCCATCGTGTCATTCGAGACGGCTTGCATTATCGCGGAAGTCATTGGAATATTCATCGAAAGTTTTGGTTCTTCTCCGCGAGAAAATTTGACGAGTGGAGTTTTGAGCGAGACATTTTTTGGAATGCAGTCAGTTGACGAGTATCCTGGAACGAGTAAATATTCGCCGAAAGTGTGAGAAGGTTCGCTGTAATAGAAAGCCACGCAAATCCCATCCTTTCATTTTGGATTGGAAATTGATTATAATCAGATTCGACGAAATTGCAATTCGCGAACTAGAGGAGGATTCTATGCAGAAATTCATTGAGAGATGGAAGTCGCTCGGAAGGGAAAATGCTGATTATCAAAAATTTTGGCTCGAACTGATTCAAATTTTTTGCGGCGTTGAATTTCCAACATCTTTTCTCGAATTTCAAGTTCCGGTGGAATTTGAAAATTCAAAGAGATTCATCGATGTTTGGATTCCTTCGACGAAAATTATCATTGAGCAAAAATCTTTGAACAAGAAACTCGATGTACCTGAAAAACAATCCGGAGGAGCATTTTTAACTCCGTTCGAACAGGCAAAAAGATATGACAATGCTCGCGCTGTCGATCAAAAAGCAAATTGGATTATCACGAGCAATTTCAATGAGATCTGGATTTACAATTTGAGATTTGAACGTCCGGAAAATAGTGTCGTCAAAGTTTCATTGAAGGAAATTCCAAATTTCGATTGGAGTTTTTTGACGAATCCAAAACGCGCTGAGATCTATTCGGAAGAATTGATCTCGAGTGCAGCTGGATCTCTCGTTCAAAATTTCCGAGATCTGTTTTTGAATACAAAATTGACAGATTTGGAAATGATCTCGCTGAATCGATTTTGTATTCAATTGGTGTTTTGTTTATATGCAGAGGATTCGGGATTATTCAAAAAGCGTCAATTTCTCGATTATCTCGAGTCGCTCAAATATAAATATCTGCCGACCGAGTTCAAAAAATATTTCGAGAGACTTTTCAAACGTCTCGATACAGAGAATCTGCCGGATCTTGTCGATGAAATATTGGCAGCATTTCCATATGTTGACGGTGAACTCTTCAAAGGTGCAACGCTCGAAATTATTGATCGAATTCAAAACGAATCAAATCTCGATCAAATTTTGAGGACGCTGATCAATGCATCGGCGAATTTCAATTGGAATTCGATTTCACCGACGATCTTTGGATCAATTTTCGAGTCGATCATGAATCCAGAGACAAAACATGCGGGCGGGATTCATTACACATCTCCGGAAAATATTCACAAAGTGATCGATCCATTGTTTCTTGACGAATTGAATCGAGAGTTTGAAAGTGGAGAAAATCTCGAGGCACTTCATGACAAAATTGCGAATCTGAAATTCTTTGATCCTGCATGTGGCTCTGGAAATTTTTTGACTGAAACATTTATCTCGTTGAGAAAATTGGAAGATCGAATCATTGAAAAGATTGGTGGATCAATTCGAGTATCGATCGAAAATTTCTATGGGATCGAGATCAATGATTGGGCAGTTCAAGTTGCAAAATTGGCTCTATGGATCTCGGAACATCAGATGAATGGAGGAGATCATTTTCTCCCGCTGAATCGAAATGCCAATATTATTGAGGGAAACTCTCTCGAGATCGATTGGAAGTCAGTGATTCCAAATGCAGATTTCATAATGGGAAATCCTCCATACATCGGCGCGAGAATCATGAGCAAGGATCAAAAATCTGAACTTCAAAAAGTTTTCGATGGATGGAAGAATCTCGGAAATCTCGATTATGTTGCATGCTGGTTCAAGAAAGCATCGGATTATATTCGCGATTCGAAGGCAGAAGTTGGATTTGTATCGACGAATTCGATCTGTCAAGGCGATTCAGTTGGAACTCTTTGGAAACCGTTTTTCGATGACGGAATCAAGATCAATTTTGCTCGATCAACTTTCAAATGGACAAATGAATCTCCAGATAAAAAATCGATGGCTCAAGTTCATTGTGTGATTGTTGGATTCGCAAGATTCGATCGGAAGATCAAGTTGCTCGATGGAATTGAAGTCGAAAATATTAATGGATATCTTCGAGACGCATCGAATGTTTGTATCGTTCGAAGTGAAGATTCTCTTTGTCATATGCCAGAAATATGTATGGCGAGCATGCCGAACGATGATGGAAATTTAATCATTGAAGCTGAAGATCTTGATGAATTCATTCAAAAAGATCCTCGTTCAAAAATTTTTATTCGACAGATCATTGGTGCTCGGGAATATATCAACAACATTCCGAGATACTGCTTGTGGCTTGTCGATGCTGAGCCGTCTGAAATCAAATCGATCAAACCGATTTATGAGAGAGTTGAATCCTGCAGAAAATATCGACTTGCGAGCAGACGCTTGGCAACTCGAAAATTAGCTGATACTCCATGGCTTTTTGGAGAGATTCGTCAACCGACAGATGGAAAATATCTCATAATTCCGATTGTATCTTCCGAGCGTCGAAAATATATTCCGATGGGCTTTTTGAACTTCGATGTAATAGCAAATGCTTCGGCTCTGATTATTCCGAATGCAGATCTATATCTTTTTGGAATACTAACATCGAGTGTTCACATGATCTGGATGAGAGCTGTCGCTGGAAGATTGAAAAGCGATTACAAATATTCAGCTCAGATCGTTTACAATAATTTTCCATTTCCGAATCACAATCCAAAGATCGAAGTTACAGCTCAAAAAATTCTCGATGCTAGATCTAATCATAAAAATTCAAGTCTCGCTGAATTATATGATCCACTTTTGATGCCTGAAGATCTTCAAAAAGCTCACAATGAGAATGATCGAGCGGTTATCGATGCATATGGATTTCCTCGATCGATCACTGAATCTGAAATCGTCTCGAGACTCTTTGAAATTTATCAAGAATTAATCCGGAAATAAAAAAAGATCCACCGATCAATTTCAGATCGATGGATCTTTTCTATTTTCGATCATTCATCCTCAAAAGAATCAGTATCATTTCGACGATTATGCGGTTCGTCTCGATGCATTATTCCACTGAAAATTTTCTCGGCGGAAGTTGCAATTGAATCGCGCATCGATGTATCAGCTTGAACATTTTTAAAAGACAAATAATCCATGACTCCCAATTTTCCAGACATCAACGCTTCAGCTATCGCATGAGGAACTTCAGCTTGACGCTCAACAACTCTAGCTTTCATTTCCTGTTCGGAAGCCACAGCCATCGCTCGACGCTCTTCAGCCTTCGCTTGAGCGATTCGTTTATCAGCTTCGGCTTGATCAGTCTGCAACTGCGCACCGATATTTCGACCTACATCAACATCCGCAATATCGATTGACAGAATTTCGAATGCAGTTCCCTCATCGAGTCCTTTATTCAAAACAGTTTTCGAGATATCATCGGGGCTCTCAAGGACATCAGTATGTTTTTCGCTCGAACCGACAGTTGTCACGATTCCCTCACCGACTCGCGCGATAATCGTCGGCTCACCAGCTCCACCGACAAGTCGATCGATGTTTGCTCGAACTGTCACTCGCGCTTTGATTTTCAATTCGATTCCATTTTTCGCGACGGCTGAAACAACTGGAGTTTCGATGACTTTTGGATTGACGCTCATTTGAACTGCTTCCAAAACATCCCGACCTGCTAAATCGATCGCCGCGGCTCGCTCGAATGTCAGATTGATATTCGCTCGATGTGCCGCGATTAATGCATCGATAACTCGATCAACATTTCCGCCCGCCAAATAATGTGCCTCGAGCTGATCGACGTTGACAGTCAATCCCGCTTTATTCGCTTTTATCAACGGCATAACGATTTTATCCGGTGCAACCCGTCGAAGTCTCATTCCTACCATTGTAAAAATGTTGACTGGAACTCCCGCCGCGAGTGCTGAAATCCATAATCCAATCGGTACAAAATGCAGAAATACTCCAGCCGCGGCGATTGTTAAAGCTATCGAGAATCCTGATGTTATAACTCCAAACATTAGAACCATCTCCAAATAAAATTATTGATCATTTCCGAAAAATATTCTAACTTCTTAACGGAAAATTACAAACTCAAAAAATTTTTCGAAGGAGTTTGAAACTAGTTTGAAGAATTCTAAAAATAATCTCAAAAAATCTTGAAATAAAATGAGAGGAGGAGTTCCCAATGTGCTTGAGAAAAATTTTATTAGCGGCAGTGGTTTCTCTTTCGATCTATGGAAACCAGTTCGCTGAAGCTGAAGTTCGATTAGGCTCGCATGGAGATGAAGTCTCGGAGTTGCAATATCTCTTGACGTGGTGGGGATATTTGCAAGATCCAATCGATGGAGTTGCAGGGCAATCGACAATCAACGCGCTTTTGAATTTCCAATATGACGCGGGGCTTTATGGAGATGGAGTTGCAGGAGCTGAAACTTTTGCGATTCTTCGTCAGGAAAAACCAATTCCGAGCGATCAGCCGAATTTTGCACCGATCGGCTCTGAAATCAAACCTGGAATGCATGGCGCGGGAGTTGTCGATCTGCAGAAAAATTTGATCGCGTGGGGATATTATCACGGCGCGGAAGATGGATACATGGGCGATTCGACAGTTGCCGCGTTGAAGGATTTTCAAAACGATGCAGGTCTTGAGCCCGATGGAATTTGTGGCGATGCAACATGGCGAGCTCTCGGCGGAGATCTTCCATCGCGTCGCGAGCCAACTCCAGAGCCAGTTCAAATTCAAGAACCGATCCAAAATCCCGAACCGATCAAAGATCCTGAACCGATCTATCAGCCAATTCAAAATCCAGAGCCGATTCAACAGCCGGAATCGAAACATGAATTCAAAAAAATCGATAAACCTGAAGTCAAACTTCCGAATCAAAATGTACAAGTCGGCGAGGAAGTTTCAGAAGGAATGAGAGGCGCGGGAGTTGTATCATTACAGGAATCGCTGATCAAATTGAATTATCTCGATGGCGATGCGAGTGGAGTTGCAGATTCAAAGACAATTGATGCGCTCAAAAAATTTCAAAAGGATTCCGGCTTGACTGCAGATGGAATCGCGGGGAAATCGACTTACAAAATGCTCGAAGAAAAACAGAAATCCAAGAAAAAATCGAAGGATAAAAAATCCAAAGACAAAATCGAGCAGCCAGTTGAAAATCCTTCCGATAAAAAAGTCGAAGTAATTGAGGATATTCCGGACGACTTTTTCGACGTGCAAGATCCCAACGTTTGGTCGGAAGAAATTCCAGCGAATGGTCGAGCTGTCTATGTTGAAGCGACAGCATACAGCGCGTTCGAGCCGGACAGTTCGCCATATACAACGCGCGGGCATCGAGTCAAGCGAGGAGTTGTAGCGGTAGATCCGTCATTCATTCCGCTGGGATCGAAAATGTTTATCCCTGGATATGGAAAAGCAATCGCTGACGATGTTGGAATCGATATCATTGGAAACCGAATCGATATCGCCTTTGATACCGCGGAAGAAGCTATGATTTTTGGAAAGCAGCAAATGGAAATCTATTTGATTGATGAATGAAAAAAGATCCGGAGATCGCAATGATCTTCGGATCTTTTTTTTTCGGAAAAATTTTCGATACATGATTCGGAAGGAGGAATTTAAAATGTCGATCAATGGAATCAATGCATTCGGAAATTTTGCGAGCATTCAACGGCAGGCTGAAGAGATCAAAAAGCGAGTCAAAGCTCAAACTGATGCTCGTGAATCTGAACAGGCAAAAACTGGATTGATCAAAAATCCCGATACTGGCGAGAAAGTCGAGATGTCGACTCTCACGGAAGATCAAATCGCGGAATGGAATCGTCGAAATGAACTCAATACAATATCGATGCGCGATGCATATGTTTTATTTTCCGCGGCAGATCCTCATGCTGAGGAGATCGAAGAGAATAAAAAGTTGGCGGCTCGATTCGAAAAAATTCAAAACAAAATGCTCTCTGGACAGAAATTGAAATCTGAAGAGAAAAAATTCCTGCGCGAACATTATCCAGATCTCGCGGCGAAAGCTGATCAAATGGAAGTCGAGGCAGAGAATCTCAAGAAAAAACTTCAAGGCAAATCGAGCGATGAGGCGCGGCAGATCTATCTTCAAGCGAAGCTGAATGTTGCAAGCCAGCTCGATTCGAAGGATGGATCGGCGCTGTTTCTGATGGCGGCACTCGATTCCGCTTACGCCGAACACACCGGACAGAAAAATCCTCGAATGCTCTCAATCGATATCTCTGCTTAAAGTTTTAAACGAGGGTCGTGAAAGCGATCCTCGTTTTTTATTGCTCGAAAAAAAAATATCTCGTATAATTCACGCGTCGAAAATCTCAATCGAGGAGTGAAATGCATGTTAAAGAAAAAAATCTTGGCACTCGTTGCAGCGATGTCGCTTTCGATGTTTGCATTGACTGGATGCGGCGAGCAAGATCCATCGGCTAATAATGGTGGAGCATCGGGAGATTCAAATTCAGTTATCGTCGGAGTCAATTTCGAAATGACTGGAAATCAGGCGAATTATGGAAATGCATGCAAAGAGGGACTCGAGCTTGCATTGAAAGAGTCTAACGATGCGGGCGGAATCAATGGAAAGACGTTCAAAGTTGTCGAGGCTGATACAAAATCTGAAGCCGCGGAATCAGTCAACGCCGCAACAAAATTGATTTCTGAAGATCATGTCAATGTTATCGTTGGACCAGCTGTCACGGCGAACGTCATTGCAGAATCTCAAGTTGCAACGGATAATCAAATTCCAGTTATCGCTCCAGCTGCAACAAATCCAGATGTCACAGTTGAAAATGGAGAAGTCAAACCTTACATCTTCCGGAGCTGTTTCATCGATCCGCAGCAGGGATCAGTCATGGCAAAATTTGCGACTGAAGAACTCAATGCAAAAACTGCAGTGATGTATCTCGATTCAAGCTCCGATTATTCAAAGAGTCTCGGCGCAGTTTTCAAAGAGACTTTCGAATCAGCAGGCGGACAGGTTTTGATGCAGGAAGCATTTTTGGCGAAAGATCAAGATTTCAAAGCGGCTTTGACAAAGCTTAAAACTGCAAATGCTGATGTCATGTTTGTCCCTGCATATTATGAAGAAGTCGGCAAGATCGTCAAACAGGCTCGCGAGCTTGGAATCACTTCAGTCATTCTCGGAACAGATGGCTGGGATGATACCAAAGTTGTCGATATCGCTGGCGCAGATGCTTTGAACAATACATATTTCTGCACTCACTATTTCGAGGGCGACGAGGATGTTCAACCATTCATTCAAGCTTTCCAAAAAGAATACAACAAAGATCCGAACGTTTTTGCAGCACTCGGTTATGACGCTGGAAAAATGTTGATCGATGCAGTTCAGCGCGCAGATTCTAACGATGGATCAAAAATTCGCGACGCTCTCGAGACAATCAAAGATCTCAAAGTTGGCACAGCTATCGTGACTGTCGATAAAAATCATAATCCAATCAAAGGCGTAGTTGTTATCGAAACGAAAGACGGTGTAAGATCCGCTCGCGCAAAAATCGCTCCGGATGCTCCACAACATTGACACTCTCCACAGCTAAAACAGGGAGATTCTTAAGAAGTTTGCTGTTTAAGTCTCCTCCACTAAGTGGATAGCCTTATTCTCAAGGGCACTGCCAATTTGCCCCTACTCTGTCAGATCTTTCGATCCTTCAGCATACTTTTATGTGCAGATAGCACTATCTTTTTGTTAGAGCGGAAGTCTAACCGCTATATCTTGTGCGTTTAAGATTTTACACAGAGAACGTCTCGTCC
>JAFUTY010000062.1 GCA_017484005.1 Selenomonadaceae bacterium
CGATTATCTGGCAGACATCCAGGCTTACGTCGATTGGCAGTATGAATTCATGCCAACATATTTTCCGGATCAGCTCGAGCGGCTTCGAAATGATGAAGTCGATATCGTTCCGCTGGTGATTGGCACGCCGGAAAATCGAGCAGAATTTCTATTTCCAGATATTCCGATGGCTCACTATTTGACACTGCTCTGCACTCTGCCGGATGAAAATGGCAATACAAACTTGAAAACTTCTGAACCGAGAGTTGGAGTAATCGATCGATACATCAATTTCGAGGCGTTCAATGGATATTGCGCGGAGCATGGAATCAGACCGACGCTCGTATATTTTCCGAATAAAAGGGAACTTCATCGAGCAATGCAGGCTGGAGAAATCGATGCAGCAGCGATCAATTCATTTTGCTACGATTCGCGCGAGACAACAATCGCCGTGATAAGTTATGATCCTGCATATTTCGCGATCAATCCAAAGCGTCCGGATTTATTGCAAGACATGAATTATGCTCAGCGGCAGATTCATGCGATTTCGATGGGATATGAGGATAAACTTTTCCAAGCATATTACGAGGGAACAATCACATACAATATCAGTTTGACAGATGAAGAGCGCAATTTTATCAAAGAGAAAAAGAAACTCAAAGCGGCAGTGATTGATAATTTTGCGCCATTCATGTATTGGGATATTTTGGACAATCCTCAAGGAATCGCGGTTGAAACTCTAACAGCGATTGGGATGCAGTTCAATATTCCAATCGAATTTGTCAAAGTGACTAAAGTCAATGAAGCTTATGCGATGTTGATAGCGGGCGATGTTGATCTTGTCGCGAGTCATTTTGGAATGATTGATTCGCACGATACTTTGAACGTTGTGACTTCAAAAACATTTTTCCAATCGATTCAGTCGCAAGTCACAGAGAAAAATTTTGATCTGTCAACCGCGTCGAATGTCAAATATGCAACCGATAAACTCACCAAAAATTTGGGAAATCTTCCGCCGAATACAATGATTTTTGATACTCCGGAAGAAGCAGTCGAGGCAGTCTATGATGGCAGAGTTCAAGTTGCATTGGGAGCTTTTTACCTGCATCAGAATATATTGAGCCGCGCGAAATTTAGAAATTTATCCTGCACACCCTCGAAAGTCATCGGCAAAGGAGTTTCATTTTTGATCTCCCGCGACGCAGATCCAGCGATTAGATCGATTATCAATAAAGGGATAATTTCTCGATCCGATTCAGACGTTCTGCAAATCGTTTCGAAAAGTGCAACCACTCACAAATCTGAATCCTTCGGCGAAAAATTGTTCTATGAAAATCCTGAAGAAACAATCATTGGGCTGTTGATTGCGTTATCTCTAATATCTGCAACGATATATTTCCAAATTCGCAGGCGGATGTTAGCTCATCAACTCGCAGAAAAAGAAGTCTATGAATCGAAATTGCAAGTCGCACTAGATCAAGCGCAGCGTGCTAGTAAAGCAAAATCAGACTTTTTAGCGCGAATGACTCACGAGATTCGAACGCCAATCAACGCGATTCTAGGATTCAACAAAATGATCGAAGAGAATCCTCACAATGAATCCAATTTTCAAACGTGGCATCGAAAGATCGATGTTTCTGGAAAACATTTATTGCAGCTTGTCAACGATGTTTTGGATATATCGAAACTCAATTCTGGACAGATTCAACTCGAGCCGAAAGAAGTTTCAATGGCTGACATGATGGAGCAAATCGATATTGTCTACACTGAATTGGCGCATGAAAAGCAGATCGATTTGAAATTTGAACATCCATCGGATAATTATATTTTCATCGCGGACGAAATTCGATTGAAACAGATTTTGATAAATCTCCTCTCGAACGCGCTGAAATACAATAAATGCGGCGGAAATGTTGTCATGAATATTGAACGGCTCGATTCTGCCGATGATAAATTGCGCGTCAGATTTTCAATTCGCGACAATGGAATCGGAATTGATCCGGAAAATCTCAAAACGATCTTCAACGAATTCGAGCGGACTAAACATTCGAAAGATCTATGGATCGAGGGCGCAGGATTAGGGCTCGCGATTTCTTCAAAGCTCGCCAGATTGATGAATTCTGAAATCCATGTCGAAAGCGAAGTTGGAGTTGGAAGTCATTTTTGGATTGAATTCGAATTTCCACTGATAAAAGTTGAGCCGTTCGAAGAAGTTTCAGACGATTCAGCACCGCCAAATTGCGAGGGGCGTCATGTTTTAGTCGCGGAAGATAATGAACTCAACGCGGAATTGATAACATTTATCCTCGAAGAGATGAATGCGCAAGTCGATCTCGCGGAAAATGGAAAAATCGCATGTGAAAAATTCGAAGCGTCGCCGGAAGGATTTTACTCTTTCGTGATAATGGATATAATGATGCCGGTGATGAGCGGCTATGAAGCGACTCGCGAGATTCGAAGACTGCCTCGCCACGACGCAGAAAGCATTCCAATCATCGCGCTATCTGCAAATTCATTCGACGAGGATCGCGCAAAATCGAAAGAGGCTGGAATGTCTAATCATTGCGCAAAACCAATCGATCCGGGCGAGTTTTATTCAGCGATTCGAAAAGCTATTGCCGCATGAAAATTTAGAGGAGGAAAAATTTTGCTTACATTATTAATGGTGCTCGATGCGATTGTCGCGATTGTCTTGATCATTTCGATTTTGGGACAAGAACCAAAGACTGCCGGCATGGGCGGCATGGATGGCGGATCTGACACTGTATTTTCAAGTCAAGCGCGCGGAATGGATGCATTGCTCGCTAGAGTTACAATTTTCAGCGCGATGTGTTTTGGCTTGATAACTCTTGCAATCGCTAAAATGACCTCGTGAGTTTTTAGAAAATTTTCATCTAGTTTCAGAATCATTTTATCAGTTGAAATCTGCAAAAATGATTCGATAAAAGTTTTTTGAAAATTTTCATCTCACGCTTGATTTTGGTCTCTGAGAGTTGTATTATTCGCTCGTGAGAAATTGAACGGAAAAATTTAGGAATCAATTAAAAATGTTCGTGCGGATTTCAAATTTGTAATTTCACGGGACTTGAGTTCCGTCGAAATAGAAGTTATCAAAAAATTTCATAGGGGGTATTTTTTTCATGGCAGTTAAAGTTGCTATCAATGGTTTCGGACGTATCGGTCGTCTCGCATTCCGTCAAATGTTCGGCGCGGAAGGTTATGAAGTCGTCGCAATCAACGATCTCACCTCTCCAAAAATGCTCGCACATCTTCTCAAATACGACACTTCTCAAGGCGGATATGCTGGCAAAATCGGTGAGAACAAACATTCTGTCGAATCTCATGACGGCGAAGGCGAAGACAATTACATCGTTGTTGACGGCAAAAAAATCGTCATCTACAAAGTTCCTGATGCATCGCAACTTCCTTGGGGACAGATCGGCGTCGATGTCGTTCTCGAATGCACCGGCTTCTATACAAGCAAAGAAAAAGCTTCTGCACACATCAAAGCAGGCGCAAAGAAAGTCGTCATTTCAGCTCCGGCTGGCAACGATCTCCCAACTATCGTTTACAACGTCAACCACAAGACTTTGACTAAAGATGATACCGTTATCTCGGCAGCATCTTGCACCACCAACTGCCTTGCTCCAATGGCGAAAGCTCTCAACGACTTCGCACCAATTCAGAGCGGAATCATGGCAACGATCCATGCTTACACTGGCGACCAAATGATCCTCGATGGTCCACAGCGCAAAGGCGATCTCCGTCGCGCACGTGCTGGTGCTATGAACATCGTTCCTAATTCCACCGGCGCAGCAAAAGCTATCGGACTCGTTATTCCTGAACTCAAAGGCAAACTCATCGGTGCAGCACAGCGCGTTCCGACTCCAGCTGGCTCGACAACTCTCCTCTTCGCAGTCGTCAAAGGCGAAGTCACTGTCGAGGGCATCAACGAAGCTATGAAGAAAGCTCAAACTGAATCCTTCGGCTACACTGAAGAACAAATCGTCTCAAGCGATATCCTCGGCATGCGTTTCGGTTCTCTCTTCGACGCAACTCAGACGATGGTCAGCCCAATCGGCGATGGCAATTCTCTCGTTCAAGTCGTTTCTTGGTATGACAACGAGAATTCTTACACCAGCCAAATGGTTCGCACCATCAAATATTTCGCAGAGCTCGGCTGATTCAGCGGCTTAACTCTCGAATTTTCATTTAGGATCCAAAAGAGCGATCCGGTCTGCAATGGATCGGGTCGCTTTTTTTATCAAAAATGGGTTGGGGCAACGACCTTTGCAGGAGATACAGTAAGACCTCATTTTTTGAGGCAAGTATTGTTGATAGCAGAATCCCCCTGCTTTAGCTGAGGGGAGTTTGTCAAGAATTCAAGGAGGCGTTTCAATGAATAAGAAAACTATCAATGACATCGATGTGCAGGGCAAAAAAGTCTTCATGCGCGTGGACTTCAACGTTCCGATGGATGAAAATCAGAACATCACCAACACCAAGCGAATCGATGCAACTGTCCCGACAATCAAAGCACTTCTCGATAAAGGCGCAGCATTGATTCTCGCATGTCACGTCGGACGTCCAACTGAAGCTCGCGAGCCAAAATTCTCGACAAAACCAATTCAAGCAAAACTCGCGGAGCAATATGAAAAACTCACTGGACAGAAAATCGAAGTCAAATGGGTTGAGGATTGCGTCGGTGAAGTCGCTGAAAAAGCCGCGGCAGATCTCAAACCTGGCGAAGTTCTGTTGCTCGAAAATCTTCGCTATCATAAGGAAGAGAAAAAGAATAAACCTGCATTCGCAAGACAGCTCGCCGCATTGGCAGATATCGCAGTTGACGATGCATTTGGAGTTTCGCATCGCGCACATGCATCTAACGTCGGCGTGACTCATTTCCTCGAGACTGCCGCTGGATTGTTGATGGAAAAAGAAATCAATTACATCGGCAAAACTCTCGAAGATCCAAAACGTCCATTTGTCGCGATTATCGGCGGCGCGAAAGTTTCCGATAAAATCGGCGTTATCTCGAACATGATTGATAAAGTTGACACGATCATCATCGGCGGCGGAATGGCTCATACCTTCGATGCAGCGAAGGGACTTCCAATTGGAAATTCACTTTGCGAGCATGACAAAATCGATCTTGCGAAATCTTTGCTCGATAAAGCGGAAGCCAAAGGCGTCAAAGTTGTTTTGCCAGTTGATATCGTTATCGCTGACAAATTCGCGGCAGATGCAAATTCCAAAGTCGTGCCAGTCGATCAAATTCCAGAAGGATGGCAGGGACTCGATTCTGGTCCAAAAACTTCCGAAGAATATGTCAAAGCTCTCGATGGTGCAAAGACGATTATTTGGAATGGACCAATGGGAGTTTTCGAATTCGATCAATTCGCGAAAGGCACTGAAGCTGTTGCACGTGCAGTCGCTGAAGCTACCGAGAAAGGCGCAATTTCAATCGTCGGCGGCGGAGATTCAATCGCGGCTCTCAAGAAAACTGGACTTTCCGATAAAATCAGCCACATTTCGACCGGCGGCGGTGCAACTCTCGAATTCCTCGAAGGCAAATGCTTACCAGGAATTGACGCTATCGATGGACAGGGACGCACTCCAATCATCGCGGGCAACTGGAAGATGAATAACACCATCGCGGCAGGAACTAAGCTCGTCGAAGAATTGATTCCTCTCGTCGCGAATGCAAATTGCCGAGTTGTCGTCTGCCCAACTGCTACCGCGCTCGCTGGAGTTGCTAAAGCGGCTAAAGGCACGAATATTCATGTCGGTGCGCAAAATGTTCATTGGGAAAAATCCGGCGCGTTCACTGGCGAAATTTCGACTGAAATGCTCAATGAAATCGGTGTTGATTTCGTCGTGCTTGGACACTCAGAACGCCGCGATATGTTTGGCGAAACTGATGAGGGCGTCAACAAACGTGCAAAAGCGGCTTTCAATGCAGGAATTACTCCGATTATCTGCTGCGGCGAGTCTCTCGAAATTCGCGAAGCGGGAACTTACATTGATCACGTCGTGAAACAAATCAACGCGGCACTCGATGGATTCACTGCGAAAGAAGTTGCGAAACTCGTTATCGCTTATGAACCGATTTGGGCTATTGGAACTGGCAAGACTGCAACATTCGAGCAGGCTGAAGAAGTTTGCAAAGCGATTCGTGAAGCTGTTGCGAAGAAATTTGATCAAACTGCGGCTGATAAAATTCGCATTCAATATGGCGGAAGCGTTAAACCTGCAACGATCAAAGATTTGATGAAACAGCCGAACGTCGATGGTGCATTGGTCGGCGGCGCATCGCTCAAATCCAAAGATTTTTCCGAGATCGTCAACTTCTAATTCGCAGAAAATTTTTCGTCGGGAGATTGGGCGTCAAAACTCAATCTCCTTTGACGAATCCAATATGAAGGAGGAAAGTTTATGACAAAATTGGTTCTTGTTCGTCATGGCGAAAGCGAGTGGAATCTGAAAAATCTGTTCACCGGCTGGACGGATGTTGATTTGACTGAAAAAGGTCACGAGGAAGCAAAGCAGGGTGGAGTTCTTCTCAGAGAAGCGGGATATGATTTCGATGTCTGCTACACTTCGTATTTGAAACGTGCGATTCATACACTTGGACACATTCTCGACGAAATGGATCGCAATTGGTTGCCAGTCACCAAGAGCTGGAAACTCAATGAGCGTCATTATGGTGCGCTACAGGGACTCAACAAAGCTGAAGCAGCTAAAGAGCATGGCGAGGAGCAAGTCAAAATTTGGCGTCGTTCGTTCGATGTTAAACCGCCATCCTTGACTCCAGATGATGAGCGTGCACCGAAAAACCAAGTCATGTTCCGCGATGTTGATCCATCGCTCCTCCCGTTGACTGAAAGTCTCGAGACGACGATTGAGCGTGCAGTTCCATATTTCAACGACGTCATTCTGAAAGACATGAAGGAAGGCAAGCGTGTTATCATTGCAGCGCATGGGAATTCGCTCCGCGCATTAGTAAAATATTTCGATAACATCAGCAAGGAAGACATCATCGGCGTCAACATTCCGACCGGCGTGCCGCTCGTTTATGAATTCGATGACAACTTCAAAGCTGTCAATCATTATTATCTCGGCGATCAAGAAGCGTTGAAGAAAAAGATGGAAGCTGTTGCAAATCAAGGCAAAGC
>JAFUTY010000063.1 GCA_017484005.1 Selenomonadaceae bacterium
AGATCTAACTTTTGCATTCTGCCGAAAATATCTTGACGATGTGATTTCAGTTTCAGAAATGGAAATCATGAGCTCACTTCTATTTTTGATCGAGAAACATAAATTGATCGCGGAAGGTGCTGGAGTTTTATCGCTCGCAGCATTGAATCATCTTCCGCAGCTTGGAATCGAAGGCAAAAAAGTCGTTCCAATTGTCAGCGGCGGGAATATCGATATCTCGACGATTGGAACGCTGATTAATCGAGCATTGATCGCCCGCGGAAGAGTTTTCAGATTTTCAGTGTTATTGCCGGATAAACCTGGACAACTTTTAGCTGTCGCAAAAATTCTAGCCGATGAAAATGCAAATGTCATTCGACTCGATCACAATCAATCGCTTGTCATCGATTCATTCAAAAAAGTCGCGCTCGATGTGACAGTCGAAACTCACAACGAGGATCATATTCAACAAATCATTCGCGCGTTGAATGAGCATGGTTATGACGTCGAAAGGATTTATTGATGATCCATATTTTGTACGGAATGACGGATCTCAATGGGAAATTCGCAAAGTATCCAGCGACTTCGATTTGCTCAGTTCTTGAAAATTCTCGATCGGAAATTCAATTTCATTTCATTCATGATTCGACTCTCACAGATTCAAATCGCCAAAAATTGATCGAGCTCGTTTCGAAATATGATCAATCGATCCAATTTTATAATGTAGAAAAAATTTTTCCGGCTCGAATCGAATCACTTAAAAATCGATATGATAGAATTCCCAAAATGATCAATTGGGCATTTGGAGCGTTATATCGACTGCTTGCGCCGGAGTTGATCGATGTTCCAAAGATCATTTACTTCGATACAGATATCATTGTGAATCTAGATGTTGCGGAACTTTGGAATATCGATCTTGGAAATTTTCCCATCGCAGCAAAGTCTGAAATCGATTCAATTCCAAACGTCGATAAAATTCCGCCCGAAATTGATCTATTCAATTCGAATCCGAAGAAAATTTGTGATGAATTGAAACTCGTCAAACGTGAGAATTACTTTGCGTCTGATGTCATGATTTATAATCTTAATTTGATTCGCCGAATTTTTTCCGAAGAAAATACAACGCTCATCGATTCGTCGCTCGAGGTTCTATCAAAATTTCCATTGCAATACATCGATCAAGACGCACTGAATTTTCTATTCTCGGAAACATGTTTGCATCTTCCGACGCGATTCAATGTTTTCGTGGATCAAATTAAGCGATTCAATGAGTTCAACAATCTCGAATCAAAACTTGAGCCGTGGATTTATCATTTCAGCGGTTATGTGCAGAATTTCGATCGAACAAATATTTTCAGTCGATTGTGGTTTGAGTATTTTTCTAAAACTCCATTTTTCGATTCCGATTCGATCTTCAATCTCGCGGAACATTTTCAGAATTTGATTGATTATGAACGGAAGAAAACTCAATGGATATTCAAAATTTCAAAATCGATGAAAATTATAGCGTTTGCAAATCGAGAAAAGTTTGCCGATCTGAAAAGATTTTTCTATTTAGAAGATGAATTCATGATAGAGGCTGGCAATTCAAATCAAAAACTCCGCGAGATATTCGATTTAATGCGTCATGGCGATAAATTTTTATTGGTATTTGTTTCTTATTATGAATCGTTGCGAGATTTTCTAATTCAATGTGGATTCAAGGAGAATGAGCATTTTATCGATGGACGTCACATGATTCCGCGGGAGCAAGATGGAATTCTTGAGCCGGATAGAGTTGCGATTTATTACATGTGAATTTGAAAAAGGATTTTTTGATCTCTGCTTGAAATTAAAGCAGAGATCTTTTTTAATTTTCATGAAAAATTTTCAAATGAAAGTGAGGTTTTGAGATGAAGTTTCAAGATTTGATCTTCGCTCTGCAAAAATTTTGGGCAGATCGCGGCTGTATCCTTGGCGAGCCTTACGATGTTGAAAAAGGTGCAGGCACGATGAATCCGTTGACCTTCCTTCGAGTGCTAGGTCCAGAGCCATGGAATGTTGCATATGTTGAGCCGTCGCGACGTCCTGCTGATGGAAGATATGGAGACAATCCAAATCGACTCTATCAACATCATCAGTTTCAGTTGATTATGAAACCGTCGCCGGATGATATTCAAGAAATTTATCTCGAAAGTTTGGCGGCAATTGGAATCGATGCGAAAGAGCATGATATTCGATTTGTCGAAGATAACTGGGAATCTCCAACGCTCGGAGCGTGGGGATTGGGCTGGGAAGTTTGGCTCGATGGAATGGAAATCACGCAGTTCACATACTTCCAGCAAGTCGGTTCGCAGGATATCAAGCCGGTTGCAGTTGAAATCACGTATGGACTCGAGCGGCTCGCGATGTACATTCAAGGCGTCGAGAATGTTTATGATGTTGAATGGGCGCATGGAGTCACTTACGGTGATGTGTTCAAGCAAAATGAATTCGAACAGTCGACTTATTCATTTGATCTCGCCGATGAAAAACTTTTATTCGAGCTGTTTGATAAATTCGAGGCGGAATCGATGCGAATTCTCGATCAAGGATTAGTCAGACCTGCGTATGATTATGTTTTGAAATGCTCTCACACATTCAACCTGCTCGATGCCCGCGGTGCAATTTCAGTTTCAGAGCGCACTGCATTCATCGGGAGAGTTAGAAAGCTCGCTCGAATCTGTGCAAATAAATATCTCGAAGAACGTGAAAAACTCGGCTTTCCACTTTTAAAATCGAAGGAGGCGGCAAAATGACTCGAGATTTTTTGCTTGAAATCGGAACGGAAGAAATTCCTGCTCGAATGATGCCTGATATTTTGTCGCAGCTTCAAACTCTCGGCGAAAAATTTTTGAAAGAATCAAGAATCAATTTCGAATCGATCAAATCAATTGGAACTCCTCGGCGGCTTGCATTAATCGCGAATGGAGTCAATGAATCGCAGGAAGATGTGTCAATCGAGAAAAGAGGGCCATCTGCAAAAATTTCTTTCGATGAAAATGGAAATCCAACGAAAGCAGCAATTGGATTCGCGCGAGGAGCAAAAATCGATCCGAAAGATCTGGTCGTAAAAGATGAATATGTCTACGCTGTCATTCATGAAAAAGGTGGATCAACTTCCGAACTTTTAAAATCGATCTTCCCCAAGATTATCAGTTCGATCAATTTCAAAAATTCGATGCGTTGGAGCGATCTCGATTTCAAATTCGTCAGACCGATTCGATGGATTGTCGCGATTTTTGGTTCGGAAATTGTTCCGTTTGAAATTGCGAAGATCAAATCTGGAAAAATCTCGAGAGGGCATCGAGTTTTAAGCCATGGTGAGTTTGAAATTCATGAACCTTCGACGTATGAAAAAGATTGTGAAGATAATTTTGTGATTGTCGATCAAAATCGTCGTCGTGAAATCATTCGGAAGCAAATCGAGGATATCGCAAAATCGAATGGCGGAATCGCTGAAATTTCTGATGAATTGCTCGACGAAGTCAATTTCATTGTTGAATTTCCGACGGCGATAATTGGATCATTTGAGGACAAATATCTTGAACTGCCGCAATGTGTCGTGGTGACTTCAATGCGGGATCATCAGCGATATTTCCCAGTGAAATCTGCCGACGGAAAATTATTGGCGAAATTCATCACGATTCGAAACGGCGGCAAGGATTTCATCGATGTTGTGACTCACGGAAATGAAAGAGTTCTCAAAGCGCGATTGGAGGATGCTCAATTTTTCTTCGATGAGGATCGCAAAAAATTATTATCCGAGCATCGTGATAAATTAAAGACGGTTGTATTTCAAGAAGGGCTCGGCTCGATGTATGAAAAATCGGAGCGGCTTGAGCAATTGACTCTCGAAATTTGTAATGAATTGCAAGTTCGCGATGATCGCCGTGGACAAGCTCGTCGGGCTGCTCGAATATGCAAGGCTGATCTTGTCACGAGCATGGTTATGGAATTCACGGAATTGCAGGGGACAGTTGGCAAGGAATATGCTATACTTGATGGCGAAATGGATGAAGTTGCAATTGCAATCGATGAGCATTATCGCCCGAGATCCTCGACCGATTCGCAGGCTGAAACATTTGCCGGCAGAGTTGTATCGATAGCTGACAAAATCGATAACATCGTCGCAACATTCTCGCGCGGATTAGTTCCAACCGGCTCGCAAGATCCATTCGCTCTTCGTCGTCAAGCGATGGGATTGGTGAAAACTTTGATCGAGGCGCAATGGTCTCTATCAACTCATGTGATTGTTGATAAAGCGATCGAGCTTTTACCTATTGCCGATGAATTTACAGACGATAAAGACATCGAAAAAATTCTTGATCCCGAAGCGGTCACTGAAAGATATAGCAAGATTCAAGGCGAATTTGAGGAATTCATCTGTCTTCGATTGAAAAATGTTTTGACGGAAGAAAAAATTCGATACGATGTAATCGATTCAGTTTTGGACGCAGATGATCCATATGTTACGACGCTGAAAGCCCGCGCAGTCGATGAATTCGTGAAAAAATCTGATTCGACGCAATTCATCCAGTCTTTCGTTCGAGTGATAAATCTCGCCAAAAATGCTGATCGCGGAGTTTCAGTCAAAGAATCGCTGTTCAAAAATCCAGCGGAAAAAAATCTATTCGACGCGTTAAAAACTGCAGAATCTGAAGTTGATGCGGCGGCAGTTCAGCATGATTTCAAAACTGCGCTCGAATCTCTCACAAAACTTTCAAAACCAATCGATGAATTTTTCGATGCGGTTATGGTTATGGATAAAGATGAATCAATCAAGACAAATCGATTGGCCTTGCTCGCTGATATCGATGGGCTTCTCGAGGCAGTTGCAGATTTCTCCAAAATTATTTTGTGAGGTGTAGATGTCGTGAAGAAAGTTTTGATCATCTCGGGGCATCCAGATCTGAAAAATTCCACTGCGAACAAAAAAATTCTCGAAGTGCTCGCTGAAAAACTTCCCGATGCAAAAATCGAAAAGCTCGATGAACTTTATCCGGATTACAAATTCGACGTCGCGCAGGAACAAAAATCGCTCGAAGAGGCAGATGTGATCGTGTTTCAATTTCCATTCCATTGGTATGACGTGCCGGGGATTTTGAAACTCTACATCGACAAAATTTTTCTGCATGGTTGGAGTTATGGTTCGAAGGGCAAGGCTCTCGAGGGAAAGACAATCATTTTTTCAACGACAACCGGTGCGCCATCTGATTTGTACAGATCTGGCGGTGAGTTTAAGCATGAAGTCAAAGAATTTATGTACAATCTCCGGAGATTCGCGATTCTCTGCTGCATGACACCGCTCGAGCCTATTATTTCCTGCGGAATGATGTATGTTCCTGAAGTTTCGCCGAAGGAACAGAAAGATCTCGTTATTGCGAAAGCTGAATCTCATGCGCAGCGAATCATCAAAACCATCGAATCACTTTGAAATTTAATCCGGAAATAAAAAGAGATCCATCGATCAAAATTTGATCGGTGGATCTTTTTTTATTTATAAAGAGAAAAGTCAATTATCATCTAGCATTATAGCCGCCATCAATGTTCAAGATCGTTCCAGTAATGAAATCATTTTCATCAGACGCAAGGAAAAATATTCCATTGGCGATATCTTCCACTTTTCCCAATCTGTTCATGGGATGAATCGCTTCTATTCCTGACACATCGTAAGTTCCCGCATCGATAGCGTTTTGAAGAATATCCGTTTTGATCGCTCCAGGTGCAACTGCATTTATACGTATTCCATGCCGAGCGTAATCGATAGCTGCTCCCTTTGTCAAACCTACCACAGCATGTTTTGACGCACAGTATTGCGCAGTTGCATACAATCCATTAAGTCCCGCGATAGATGCCAAATTCACAATCGCGCCGCCATTTGTTTTAAGCATTTCTTTTATCGCGTATTTCATGCCATAATAAACGCCCATCACATTTGTATCGAGCATTTGTTTCAGATCCTCAGACTCTGTTTCCGCCAATACAGCATTGCCCAATGAAATTCCGGAGTTATTGACCATGACATCCAATTTTCCATATTTCGCAACAGTTTCTGCGATTACAGTTTGAACCTGCTCCTCATTTCTGACATCCAGAACTCTGAAATCCAATTCCAAACCTCGAGACTTGAATTCATCTTTAAGAGCAGATTCTTTTTTTGAATCGCGACTCGTGACAACAACATTATATCCATTTTCAGCGAATTTGATAGCAGTCGCCTTGCCGATTCCTGTTGTTCCCCCCGTGATAATCACTGTTTTTCTTGACGTCAAATCCATCTTCCTCCTTTTCAATTAAGAAATCCATCGATCTAAAATGGTCGGTGGATCTTTTTTACATCCAGATCACATTTTCATCGCCGAGAATTTTTTTGAATTCATCGAAACAATTTGCCGAGACATTTGCATATTTTTTCCCGTTGAGAATCACTGCAAAATCGCCGCGGAATTTTTCAACTGTATCGGCAATTTGAATCCATAACTCCGGATTTTCACGAATCGATGGCATTCGAAGATAAAAACTTCGTTGATAATCTTCCGCCCGCCATCCAAAAATCACGATCAATTTTGGAACTTCAGTTTTCAAATCCACCGTGCATTGAAGTACTAAAATTTTTCCAGTTTCGAAAAGATTTTCCAATTTTGAAAGTGAATTTGGAAAAATCGTCAAATCAATCGAATCGGAAGAATCATCGAGCGTCGCAAATAACATTCGATCATTTTTCTTCGTTCGAGTGATTCGCGTTGATGTTACAACTCCTGCAACTCTGACTTTCGCACCGTCTGAAAATTTTCCATCGAGAATTTCGCGAAGTGAATTGAGATTCGAAAATTTTTCCGCGAATTCTTCCATTGGATTCGTCATAAAAAATCCCAAACTCTCCTTTTCCCATGCGATAATTTTTTCTCGAGACGGAGTTGGAACATCTGGAATTTTGATTTGCGCCGCGAGATTCAAATCCTCCTCGCCGAACAAACTCATTCTTCCATTTGATCTTTCAGATTGATAGATCGATGCTTCCTCAACTGTCGAATCGAGAATTTCTAAAAGCTTGGCGCGATTTGAATCGATTGAGTTGAATGCTCCAGCTTTGATCAAAGATTCTATCGCATGTTTTGGAAGAATTTTGATATCGATTCGCCGACAAAAATCTGATAACGATTCGAATTTTTTACTTCCGCGAATTTTGATCAAATGTTTCGCCGCGAGATCTCCCAATCCTTTAATCGCCGAGAATCCAAATCGAATTCGAGTTTTATCCTCCACCGAAAATTTCTCGATGCTCGAATTTACATCGGGCGACAAAATTCTCAAATGCATCTGTTTAGCCAGCTCGATGTAATTTCCAACTCGATCTGTGTCTGCAACGCTAGTCAACATCGCTGCCATATATTCCGCCGGATAATGCGCTTTGAGATATGCAGTTTGCCAGGCGAGTAATCCATACGCGACGGAATGCGATTTGTTGAATCCATAATCCGCAAAACTTTTCATTAAATCGAAAATCTGTTCCGCGAGTTTTGAATCGATTCCATGTTCCGAACATCCACGCAAAAAATTTTCCTTCTGCGCGAGCAATATTTCAGCCTTTTTCTTACCCATCGCTCGACGAAGTAAATCTGCCTGTCCCAATGTGAATCCAGCGAGTCTTTGAACGATTTGCATGACTTGTTCCTGATATAAAATGATTCCGAAAGTCTCGCGCAAAATCGGCTCGAGCTCTGGATGCAAATACTCGATTTGACGCTCGCCATGCTTCCGCGCGATGAAATCTTCAACCATTCCTGAGCCGAGCGGTCCAGGTCTGAATAATGCAACGAGCGGAATCAGATCTTCGAATCGCTCCGGTTTCATTTTCACAACGAGATTTGTCATTCCTTGAGATTCCATTTGAAACACTGCGCCAGTTTTTCCCTCGCAAAGCATTTTTGAAGTTTGAGAATCAGCGTCAGGAATTTTATCGAGCTCGATTTCGATTCCATAAAATTTTCGGACGAGTTCAATTGTGTCGGTGATGACTGTCAACGTTCGAAGTCCAAGAAAATCGATCTTCAACAGTCCAAGATCCTCGATTTGATCCTTGTCGTATTGAGTGATGAGATCTTTTTTCGAATCGATTGAAGTTAAATTTCTTCCGATCATTTCTGTCGTTTGAACTGGCACGAGATTTAGAAGTGAATCGCGAGCTATGACAACT
This sequence comes from Selenomonadaceae bacterium, assembly GCA_017484005.1. GTDB lineage: Bacteria > Bacillota > Negativicutes > Selenomonadales > Selenomonadaceae > Quinella. The sequence goes on from JAFUTY010000063.1 coordinate 8,198, forward strand.
CCCGCTGCATGAGTTGATACATGCCGCGGCAGTCCCTCGATTTTTTTTGCGAAATCGATGATTTTCTGCGTTTGCGAATCAGATTGATAGAGTTTCAAAAAATCGATTGATTCTTCGAGCGCGCGATCGATTGTCATGTTCAAAGTGTTCGGGATAAATTTTGCGATTCGATTCACTTCTGCAACGCTGAGATCAAAGACTCTTCCGACGTCTCGAATTGCTGCTTTAGCTGCGAATGTTCCAAATGTCGCGATTTGCGCCACATGATCCTCGCCATATTTCGAACGCACATACTCGATAACTTCATCTCGCCGCAGATAACAAAAATCCACATCGATATCCGGCATCGTGACGCGCTCCGGATTCAAAAATCGCTCGAATAGCAGATTGAATCGCAGCGGATCGATTTCTGTGATTTCGAGTAGATACGCGACAATCGATCCAGCCGCAGATCCTCGCCCTGGACCTACCGCGATATTCTTCGATTTTGCCCAATGAATGAAATCCCAAACGATCAAAAAATATTCATCGAATCCCATCTGATGAATGATTTGCAATTCAGTATCGAGCCGTTCGAGAATCTCGGGAGTCTGATTTTCATACCGATTCGACAAATTTTTCTCGCAAAGATCTCGCAAATATTCCGCTGCAGTTTCAAATTCCGTCGGGATTGGAAAGCTCGGAAGCTGAAGTTTTCCAAATTCAATTTCAACATTGCATCGATCCGCGATCAAATTTGAATTCTCAATCGCCTCGGGAAAATCTCGAAAGAGTTCAGACATCTCCTCCGGCGATTTCAAATAATAATCGTCTGAATTGAATTTCAAACGCTTCGGCGAATCGATTGTCTTTCCCATTTGAACGCAGAGGAGCACATCATGAAAATCTGAATCCCCTCTATTAATGTAGTGAAGATCATTCGTCGCGACGAGTTTCAGATTTTTTATTGAGGCGAGCTGTTTCAATTTCTCACGAACGATTGATTCAGCTGGCAAACCATGATTTTGAATTTCGAGAAAAAAATTATCCCGTCCAAAAATCTCAACATACTCGTCAATCAATTTCGACGCTCGATCCAAATTTTTATTGAGAATCGCGACAGGAATTTCTCCAGCGATGCATGCACTAAGACAGATCAATCCCTCGTGAAATTCGCGCAATAAATCTTTATCGATTCGCGGCTTGTAATAAAATCCATCGATGTTCGCGCGAGACACCAGTTTCACCAGATTCTGATAGCCTTGATTCGTTTCGGCTAGTAATATTAGATGAAAATATTTCATGCCATCGATTTCGCGGCGATCGAATCGCGATTCTGGCGCAAGATACACTTCGCAGCCGATGATTGGCTTGATTCCCTGTTTCATCGATTCGCGATAAAATTCGAGCGCACCATACATCGAGCCGTGATCGGTGATTGCGAGCGAAGTCATTCCGAGATCCTTCGTCCGCGCAATTAGATCTTTGATTCGACTTGCGCCATCGAGCAATGAATACGCAGTGTGAACATGGAGATGAACGAAGGACATGTAAATCACTTCCTCGAAAAATTTTTTAGATTTTAACTGATTGAGGTGAATATTTTTGATCACAATTTTAGGAGTTGGCAACATTATACTTCGAGATGAGGGATTGGGAGTTCGGGCGGTTGAATTTTTACAGAATCATTTTGAATTTCCAGAGGAAGTTCAATTGATTGATGGAGGGACTCTCGGAATCGAATTGACTTACTTTCTCGATTCAACCGACAAACTCTTAGTTATCGATTCAATCAACGGCGCAAAATCTCCAGGCACAATTTTTCGACTCGAGGGAGAATCGATCAAGAAACATTTTTCGGAAAAAATTTCAGCGCATGAAGTTGGAATTCAAGATGTTCTGACTTCTATGGAAATCACTGGACATAAAATTCCAGAGACAATTGTGATTGGAGCTCAGCCATTCGATCTCGATGCAGGATTAAATCTTTCAATCGGAATGAAGAAAATTTTTCCATGGATCGTGCTCGAGTCAATAAAAATTCTTCGTAAGTGGGAAGTGAATATGATTTGGAAAAAATTTTGACTCTCGGAATTGAATCGAGCTGCGATGAAACTTCCGCGGCAGTTATTGAGGATGGGCGGAATGTTTTATCGAATGTAATATCGACTCAAATTCCAATTCATCAAAAATTTGGCGGCGTTGTTCCGGAGATCGCATCGCGGAAACATGTTGTCAATATTTTGCCGGTGATAGATCAAGCAATTCGAGACGCAAAAATCGAATTGGAAAATCTGAATCAAATCGCAGTTGCAAATGGTCCAGGATTGGTCGGCGCATTGTTGGTAGGAGTTTCCGCGGCAAAATCATTAGCATTCGCGCTCAACATTCCATTAATCGGCGTCAATCATCTCGAGGGACACATTTTCGCAAATTTTTTGTCACATCAAAATCTCGAGCCGCCATTTTTATCTCTCGTTGTATCGGGAGGACATACAGCATTAATCCATGTGAAAAATTACAACGACTTCGAATTGTTGGGACAGACTCGAGACGATGCAGCGGGCGAGGCATTCGATAAAATTGCGCGAGTCATGAATTTGCCATATCCCGGAGGACCAGAAATCGATCGATTGGCGCGCGAGGGAAATGAATTCGCGATCGATTTTCCCCACGCGCTTGAATCTGAAGGAAATTTCGAATTCAGTTTCAGCGGCTTGAAATCTGCAGTGATAAATTATCTTCATAACGCCGAGCAAAAAGAGATCGAGTTAAATCGAGCAGATGTTGCGGCATCATTTCAGCGAGCAGTTGTCGAAGTCTTGATTGAAAAATCGATCGACGCGGCGCAAAAATTGAATCTCGATAAAATCGTTTTGGCGGGAGGAGTTGCAGCGAATTCATCACTCGAATCAAAATTGCGAAATGCATGCGAGTCTCGAGAAATTCAATTCTTCTATCCTTCGAAAATTTTATGCACTGATAACGCGGCAATGATCGCTTGTCGAGGATTTTACAAATCTCGCGCGGGAGAATTTTCAACTCTCGATTTAGATGCAGAGCCGGCGATGCAGTTCAAATTTCATACGCGGAGGAGTGATTGAATGTATGCAAGAACATTCGGCGCAACAACTCTCGGCGTCGATGGAATGATTATCACTGTGGAAGTTGATTCGTCAAATGGACTTCCAGCGTTCGATATAGTGGGATTGCCATCTGGATCTGTCAAAGAGGCAAAGGAACGAGTTCGAACAGCGATAAAAAATTCAGGATTGTATTTGAAACAGGAAAGAGTCACGATAAATCTTGCGCCAGCTGATATTCGCAAGGAGGGCTCGACTCTCGATCTTCCAATTGCGATGGGACTTCTCGCGGCGCATGGAATCGTTCCAATCGAATCGATGTCGAAAGTTTTATTCGCGGCAGAATTATCACTCGAAGGAACATTACGCGGAATCAGTGGAGTTTTGCCAATGACAATTCAAGCCAAAAAGGAAGGATTCGAGAAAATTTTTGTGGCTCGCGAGAATGCAAATGAAGCGTTATTGGTTGACGATATCGAAGTATTTGCGCCGGAAAATTTGGCTCAAGTCATAGCACATCTAATCGGTGAGAGAAAATTATCGCCTGCGGAAAAAATCGAATCGGATGAATCTGAGGCGGATGAATTTTTCAACGATGATTTTGCAGATGTTCAAGGACAATTTTTAGCCAAACATGCATTGGAAATCGCGGCAGCAGGTGGTCACAATGTTTTGATGGTCGGTGTGCCTGGATCTGGAAAGACAATGCTCGCTCGAAGAGTTTCGACAATTCTTCCTGAAATGACAAAGGAAGAAGCTCTTGAAGTTACAAAAATTTACAGCATTGCAGGATTGTTGAAAGGTGGAGGATTAATCACTCGGCGACCATTTTGCGCACCGCATCACACATCATCGACAGCAGCTCTAGTTGGTGGAGGACAGTTTCCGCGTCCTGGTGCAGTCACATTGAGTCATCATGGAATTTTGTTTCTCGACGAATTTCCAGAATTTGGAAAAGCATCGTTGGAAGTTTTGCGAGAACCTCTCGAAGATCGCAAAGTCACAATCTCGAGAGTCAATGCAACGTTGACTTTCCCCGCGAATGTCACATTGATTTGCGCGATGAATCCATGTCCCTGCGGCTGGCGGGGAGATCACGATCATGAATGTACATGCACTCAAAAAGAATTGAAAAATTACGCTCGAAAATTGTCTGGTCCTCTGCTTGACAGAATCGATATTCATATCAACGTCCCGCGAGTCAAATATGAAGAAATTTCATCGACGATAAAATCTGAGCCGTCTGAAAAAATTCGTGAGAGAGTTGTCAAAGCTCGAGAAATTCAAATCAAGCGGCTCGAGCCATATAAAATTTTCTGCAATGCTCAAATGACTCATTCAATGATTCAAGAACTTTGTCCGATGAATGATCAAGCGCGAGATTTATTGCGTGAGACATTTATGAGGGATCATATTTCAGCGCGGTCATATGATCGAATTATCAAAGTCGCACGGACAATTGCGGATCTCGACGGCAGCGAAATCATCAATGGAGATCACATCGGCGAAGCAGTTCATCTTCGTTCAAATCTATATTCCAAGGCATAAAAAAAGATCCATCGATCGCAAAATGATCGGTGGATCTCTTTTTTTATTCGGATTAAAGAGTTTCGAGAATCTTTTTGACTTGATCGAGATAATTATCCCTTGGCAGTTCGGAAATTTCTCCAGACTTGCGAATTTTAACTTCGATTGAATTTGTCTCGAGCGATTTTGGACTGATCGTAATTCGCATCGGATAACCAATCAAATCACAATCTTTGAATTTCACTCCAGCTCTCTCCGGACGATCGTCGAGCAATGCATCGATTCCTGAATTTTTGAGTTCTTCGTAGATTTTTTCAGCAAATTCGAGCTGTGCTTGATCCTTTGAATTGATTGGACAAACGACAACTTCAAATGGTGCAATATTTCGAGGGAAAATGATTCCATGTTCATCACTATTCTGTTCAATCGCTGCAGCCATAGTTCGCCCGACACCGATTCCATAACATCCCATTTGGAAAAATTTCGCCTTTCCATTTTCATCGAGAAAAGTTGCATTCATCGCTTTGGAATATTTTGTTCCGAGTTTGAAAACCTGTCCAACTTCGATTCCTCGAGTCATTTTCAATTCATGCCCGCAGTGTGGACATGGATCTCCGGCTTGAACTTTGCGAATATCGGCGACAATGACATTTTTGAAATCGCGCTTCGGATTCACATTGATGAAATGGAAATTTTTTTCATTCGCGCCGGCGACAGCGTTATGCATTTCCATAACTGTTTGATCGACAACAACGATCGTGCCATCTTTCAAACCGATTGGCGACATGAATCCTGGAGATCCTCCCGCCGCAACGATTGCAGATTCTTCCGCCATGTGAAGATGCATTGCTCCGCTCGCGTTGAGAATTTTGATTTCATTTGCCTCGTGATCTCCTCGAACGAATGCAAGAATCAACTTTCCATCGTCATCTTGGAACGCGACAGCTTTAATCGTTTTTTCAATTGGAACTTGCAAAAAGTTTTTGACAAGTTCAATCGTGTGAGCATCTGGAGTTTCAACTTTTTCGATCGGTTTTTCATCTTCAGCCGGCGCAATAATGATTTTGAGTTCAGCTTTTTCATCGCTCGCGGCAAAATCGCAATTCGTACAAAATGCGATCGAGGATTCTCCAGACTGCGCGAGGACTGTAAATTCATGCGAATTACTTCCGCCAATCGCACCACTGTCTGCCTCGACCGGACGAAATTCCAAGCCGCAACGAGTGAAAATTCGAGTGTATGCATCGAACATTTTTTTGTAAGATTCATCGAGCCCCGATTCATCCTTGTCGAATGAATATAAATCCTTCATTATAAATTCTCGCGATCTCATCAATCCAAATCTCGGACGAATTTCATCGCGATATTTGTTTTGAATCTGATAAATCAACTGCGGGAGCTGTTTATACGATCTCAATTCCGCGCGAACGAGTGAAGTGATCATTTCTTCATGCGTTGGACCAAGACAGAATTCACGCCCATGACGATCGCGCATTCGCATCATTTCATCGCCATAAACCTGCCATCGACCACTTTCCTGCCAAATTTCCGACGGCTGAACAATCGGCATCATGATTTCCTGTCCGCCTTCAGCATCCATTTCCTCACGAATGATTTGAGAAATTTTTTTGATAACTCGCCAGCCGAGCGGCAAATATGAATATAATCCTCCAGCGGCTTTTCGAATCAATCCTGCGCGAAACATCAGTTTGTGAGAAATCAATTCAGCTTCCGCGGGAGATTCTCGAAGAGTTGGCGCATATAATTGTGACGCTTTCAAAATTTTCGCCTCCAAAAAATTTTTACATCGAGCGCGATTGAGTCTATCCTACGTCGAGAAATCTTGCAAACATGAATCTAAAACTTATACTGAAAATCGAAATTTAGTACAAATTTGAGGAGGATGTTGAATGGTCTGGACATCGGATCAACAGAACGCAATTGATTCTCGCGGCAAAAATTTATTGGTCGCAGCCGCGGCGGGATCTGGAAAAACTGCGGTATTGGTCGAACGAATTATCAAATTGATTCTCGAGGGCGAGTGCGATATCGATCGAATGCTCGTTGTCACATTTACAAATGCTGCGGCGGCGGAAATGAGAGCTCGAATCGGTGCAGCTCTGACAAAACAAATCGAAGAGAATTCAGATGAAGATCAAATCGATCGGCTCGAGCATCAATTGATCTTTCTATCCAACGCGTCAATTCAAACGATTCATGCATTCTGCAAATCGCTCCTCCAGCGAAATTTTGCAGCGTTAGATCTGTCGCCGAGATTTCGAATTGGCGATGAAAATGAACTCAAAATGATCAAGCTGGATTTGCTCGAGGAGATTTTCGAGGAAAAATATTCAGCTGTGGATAAAGATTTCATAGATTTCACTGATTCATTTGGCGGCAAGGCGATTGGAGATTCTCAAATTCACGATTTGATTTTGAAACTCTATGATTTTTCGCAAAGTCAGCCATTTCCAGAATCATGGCTCGAGAGTCTCGATGAACCGTATGATCTTCCAGACAATGCAAAACTCACAGATACGATTTGGTGGAATGCGGCGGAAGATGAAATTTCACTAAGAATCGAAGGAGCAATTTCCGCGGCGAATCATGGATTGGAGCTCGCAGCGGAATATCAGCTTGATAAATATATCACTTTGCTCGAGGACGAATTGAGTCAGATTCAAAAGATGAAAGATTCATTGGCTCAAAAAAATATTCAAGATTTAATCGATGCGCTCGAAATGGATTTTGTAAGAGCTCCAACTTTGAAACTCACCGGCGATGCAAAGGTTGTTAAGGATCGAGTGAAAAATTATCGCGATCAATACAAAGAGATAATCAAAAAACTTAACGACAAATATTTCCATGGCGCGAGTGAATCTGAATTGATTGATGATATTCGAAACGCTCGAAAATCTGTGAAAACATTTGCGAATCTCACGCTGGAATTTTTGAATCGATTTGCCGCGGAAAAAAAGTCTCGAAACATTCTCGATTTTAACGATCTCGAGCATTTCACGCTGAAACTTTTATTGGCTGACGAAAATGAAAAAGATCCTCAGCCGTCATCGATAGCCGAGGATCTTCGAAAAAATTTCCAAGTTGTAATGGTTGACGAGTATCAGGATGTCAATGGCGTTCAAGAAATGATTTTGAAATTGATCGCGAATGAATCGAATCTATTCACAGTTGGAGATGTCAAGCAGAGCATTTATCGATTTCGGCTTGCAGATCCGAGTTTGTTTATGCAGAAATATGAGGATTATCCAAAATTCGCGGCAGAGAATCGACCGTTCGAGCGAATCGATCTCACCAAAAATTTTAGAAGTCGGGCGGAAGTTTTGGAATCGATCAATTTCATCTTCGAGCAGTTAATGACTCGGCGGACAATGGAAATTGACTATGATTCGAAAGCTCGATTGTATTATGGTGCAGAGTATCCAGAGCAGAATTCAATTGCGGCGGAATTTTTATTGATCGATGGTGTTTCAAATTCCGATGGAAATTCGGCAGATGAATTGAAAGGAGCGGCTCGAGAGGCTCAATTAATCGCGGATCGAATCAAAAAAATGATCGCGGATGGAACTCAAATCTTTGATCGAAATTCAAAAACACTTCGACCGTTTGAATATCGCGACGCAGTAATTTTGCTTCGATCAATCAAAGACGCGGGATCTGAAATGCTCGAGATTTTGCGCGCGAACAATATTCCAGCTTTCACCGCGACAGATTCAGGATATCTAGACGATCTCGATGTGCGATTGATTCTGAATCTGCTGTCGATAATCGAAAATCCTCGGCAGAATATTCCGCTTGCATCGATTTTAACTTCACCGATTGTCAATTTGAGTTTCGAGGATCTCGCGGAAATTCGCGCTGAAAATCCAAAAGATCAATTGATCACAGCGATTCGAAAATCAACAGATCCGCGAATCGTGAAATTTCTTGAGCGGCTCGATTTTTGGAAAAAACTTTCGAGATCGATGCGTGTGCCGGATTTGATTTGGACAATTCTCGACGAAGTTGATTATTATGATTATGCTGGTGCGTTGCCGGATGGAATTTTGCGGCAGGCGAATTTGAGGCTGCTGGTCGATCACGCGGCAGATTTGGAATCGATGGGGCGTTATGGATTGTTTCGATTCCTGCAGTTCATGCGGCAAATGCAGACAATCAAGTCAGATTTTCCACTGGCTCGTCCGCTCAGCGAGAAGGAAAATGTCGTTCGAATCATGACAATTCATCAATCGAAGGGATTGGAGTTTCCAGTTGTATTTGTCGCGGGGCTAGGAAAACAATTCAACATGCAGGATTTGCACGAGAATTTTTTGATCGATCGAGATTTGGGACTCGGCGCGTATACATTGATTTCACATGGCGAAATGAAATTCAAACTCACAACATTCGCAAGAAATTCGATCTCTTACATCCTCGAGCGTCAATCGAAGGCTGAAGAACTTCGGACATTTTACGTTGCATTGACTAGAGCTCGCGAAAAATTGATCCTCGTCGCAACTGCATCTGGGACTGGGAAACTCGAAAATCGAATCGGAAATCTTTCCGCCGATATTGATAATCGTGAAACATTATTGCCGATGTATTCAGTTTTTTCACACGGCAGTTTTTTGGATTGGATTTTGATGTCATTGCTTCGTCATCCAGATGCAATTCAATTGAGAAAAATTGCGTCAGCTCCAATAATCGAAACGAAATCGAGATTCGAAATCCAAATCGTCGATGGCAATTCGATTTATTTGGCAGATCATGACGAGCGCGAACCAGATCCAATTTTGGAAAAAATTCATGATGGTGAAAAACTTCCCTCGAGTTCAGAATCGAATCGCGTCGATCAAATCTTGTCGTGGAAATATCAATTCGATGGTTCAAATGAGATCCCTGCGAAATTTTCAGTGACTGAATTGAAGTATAGATTTCAGCTTGAAGATCCAAACGTCGAACAATTCTTCAAGCCGGATCGAATTTTCAGACAGCCAAAATTCATGCGAGAAAATAAACTCACGAATGTTGAATATGGCACGACAGTTCATGCGATTCTGCAGAAATTGGATCTTAAAGGGGATCTATCGCGCGATGGAATTGCCGATCAAATCGAAGAAATGATCGATCGTCAATTGATTTTGGAAGATCACGCTCGCTCAGTAAAAATCGAGGACGTTGAGAAATTTTTCAAATCTCCAATCGGTTCGAAATTGAAAAATGCCCGACAGATCTTTCGTGAGTTGTCATTTTCAAAACTTCTTCCAGCGAATCGATTTTTCAGCGACAAAGTTAAAAATTCCACGGATCAAATTTTGCTGCAGGGAATCATTGATTTGCTTTTTGAGGATGAATCCGGCAAATGGATTTTAGTTGATTACAAGACAGATCGCGACAATGATCCTGAACATGCTCGCGAGAGATATCAGTTGCAGCTCGATTTATATTCGGAAGCGGTTGAAGAGATTATGCATGAAAAAGTCGCGGAGAAATTTTTATACATGCTCCACGGCGGAATCACGGTGTCAATTTAAAAGGAGAAATTTTTTCGAATCGCCAAAAATTCCACGGATCAAATACAGATCGCGATAATGATCCAGAACATGCTCTCGAGAGATATCAACTGCAGCTCGATTTATATTCGGAGGCTGTCGAAGAGATTATGCATGAAAAAGTCGCGGAGAAATTTTTATACATGCTCCACGGCGAAATCATAGTGTCAATTTGAAAGGAGAATCATTCAATGCCTGATTTTGTTATTCCGAAAGTTTCAGTCATTATTCCAATGTACAACGCTGAGAAATTCATCGAAACTTGCGTCAATTCGGTTATTGGACAGACACTCAAAGACTTCGAAATCATCATTATTGACGACTGTTCAACGGATCAATCTTATGAAATCGTTTCCAAAAAATTCGCGTCAGATCCTCGAGTACAAGTTTTTCAAAATCCTACGAGAATGCATTGCGATATCACGCGAACGCTTGGAATTACTAGAGCTCGCGGCGAATATGTTTTCTTTATGGATTCGGATGATGCACTTCTTCCAAAAACTCTCGAAATATTTGTCAAAGCATCGGATCTATCCAAAGCAGAAGTTGTCATTATGAATTCTTGCCTCACGACAGCCGATCAATTTTTCAAACTTCCTGCTCAAATCAAAGTTGAAAAAAGAATTTGTGCAGATCCGACAACTCGTCAATTTTCCGATGACATAATCAAGCGATTTCAACATGAATTGATCGAGCGCGGCTGTCATTGGGAGCCATGGACAAGGATTCAGCGTCGCGATTTTCTGCTTAACAATAGAATTTCTTTTCCGGACACATTACGCACCGGCGATTTATTGTTTCATCTTGCGGAAATCTGTTGCGCGAAGAAAGTTCAAGTTGTCAATACTTGCGGATATATTTGGCGACAACATCCAAATCAAACAATCAAATTGCCGGCGGAAGAGATTTTGAAACTCGGGATTCAATCATTCCCCGCGGGATTGAAATACATTCGCGATCTATTCAATTCGAAAAATTTATTGACGGAGCTATCTGAAGAGGAGAAATATAATCTTGAACTTCAAGCGATGATATTCTATTTGACAAAATCGATGAATCTCACAAATCTCGATGTACTTCAAATCAAATCAATTATTCAAGAAATGGCGACAAAATCGGAGATATGTACGCCAGAATTCGTGACATCGCTTTTCAATATTTTCTTGACGCAAACAGTTCTTATCAACGAACAAAACAAACAGCTCAAAGAATTAAAATCAAATGAAACAACCGAATCGACAACTTTGACTGAATCAACCGAGACAACTGAATCAATCGAATCGGCAACTTCAACAGAATCGACTGACACGATTGAATCAGTTGAAACAGATGAATCGACGCCTCGAATCGAATAAACATCTCAAATCGAATCAAAAATTTCCATTGAGGAGAGAGTAATAATGTCGAAATCTAAAAAATCGAAATCCAAAACACCAAAACATGTCGCTCAAAAATCCATGTCTCCAAAATCTTCAACGCCAAAAGTTGTAACTCAAGAATCTACAACGTCGAAATCCACAGTGAGTAAATCTGCGACGCCAAAATCTGGAACATCTCCACAAATTTCGATCATCGTTCCATTTTTTAACGATAAAAAATTCATCAAAACATGTATCGATTCAGTTCTAACGCAAACATTCCAAGATTTCGAATTGATCTTGATTGACGATTGCTCGACTGATCATTCTTACATTGAACTTAATCAACAATATGCTCAAGAATCTCGCGTTAAATTATTCCGCAACGTGAATCATCTCGGATATGACGTGACTCGATCATTTGGAATCACTCACGCTCGTGGAAAATATATCTATTTCATGGATGCTGATGGCGCGATTCTTCCAAACATGCTCGAAACATTTATCAACGCGGCGGAAGAATCTGGAGCGGAAGTTGTTTTGATGAATGACGCATATACAACTGAGGATGAATTTTTTGAGTTTCCGGCGCGAATCAAAATCAAAAAGCGTCCATTCAAAAATCCAAAACCGCGATTTTTCTCCGATAACATCGTCGAGCGTTTCGAGGATGAATTTTTCGCTGAAACTTGCAATTTGGAATTATGGACAAGAATTCAGCGGCGCGATTTTCTATTGGAACATGGAATTTCTTTCCCGAAAACTCAACGCAATGGATATCTGCCTTTCTATATCGCGGAACTTTGTCATGCGAAAAAAATTCAAGTCATCGATGGCTGTTGCTACATTAAAAGATTGTATGAAAAGCAATCCACGGAATCTTTGACAAACGATCTCAAGTTGTCAATTTTGTCTATGCCTGTCGGATTGAAATACATTCGCGAAAATTTCTCTTCCGCAAAAAATATTTCGAAGGAAGAAATATCATCTCTCGAGTCTCAAGCTATGCATCTATATAGTGAGAAAAATTTCGATATGCTCAACAAATTCAATGAAATGTCGGCGCAATTGGATTCAATTATTCGAGACGCAGTTTTAACATCGAATATTTGTGAGCCGGAATGTGTCATGGCACTTTTCAATATCCTTTTCACGCAAAAGATTTCTGCACGCAAGAATCGCGAAATCTCCGAATTGTTCGACGAAACGGATATAGCTATGCCAAAAATCAATTTTCAATTTCCAAATCAACAAACATCTCAAAAATCCCAAAAATCTCAGCAATCTCAGCAATCATCTTCAAAATCCCAACCAACTCAACAAAGTCAACAAACTCAATCGACTCAACCGCAACCTCAAAAACCTCCACAAAAATCTCCTCAAGTCGAAGACAGATTCAAATCAATTCCTCAAAGTGCTAGACTGTTTTGAATTTAGAGGAGTTGATTCCATTTGATTCGATTCCCAAAAATATCAATTGTGATTCCGATGTACAACGCGGAATATTTTGTCAGGACGACAATTGATTCGATTCTTACACAAACATTCGAGAATTTTGAGTTGATTATCGTCGATGATTGTTCAACAGATCGCTCGTATGATTTGATTGACAGTTATTCTGATTCGCGGATCAAATTGTTTCGAAGAGCGCGAAATCTCGGTAGAAGTTCAGCTCGAAATTTTGGATTGGATCTAGCAAGCGGTGAATATATTTATTTTATGGATCATGATGACGCGATTCTTCCACAAACTCTCGAGATTTTTCACAACGCGGCGGAAGAACTTCAATCAGATGTCATATACATGAATTCATTTTTCGAGACTAAAGCTCAAAATTTTTCATTGGACAGCGATATCGAAGTTGAAAAACATTTCTCGCGAGATGCAACTCCTCGAATTCTCTCGCAAAATCTCGTCGATCGACTTCAAGCGGAATATATTTTCGGCGGTACAATGGTAAACACATGGATTCGATTCTCTCGGCGAAAATGTTTGATCGATAACGGAATTTTTTTCCCGATATTGCCTCGAAATGAGGATGGACTTGTACATCTTGCGACATTATGTCTAGTTAAAAATATTCAAGTGATCGATGCTTGTTGCTACATTCATCACGCGCATTCTAGCAATGCAATGAGTCAATCCGCTGATAAACAAATGAAATTGACACTTGAATCGCTCGTTCCTGCTACAAAATACATGGAAAATATTTTGGCAAAGACAGATCTTTCGCGCGAAAATCGAGTCATGATTGAAACTTTTACATTGAAAGAGATGATTCGTTGGCTAATCGTTCAAAAAGCGTATGCCGGTGAAATGCAATTCGATGCGATTGATGATCTGTTGAATCAGAATCTCGAACTCGATCAAAAAACGAGTCAAATTCTATTCCATGTCATTGCGCTCGTGATGAAATGGATTTATTGCCGCTCTGGAGAGTCGATTTTTGAATTGAAAGGAGAAATCTAGTGCCCAAAGTTTCGATAATCATCTCCATTTCCAATTCTGAACGCTTTATCGAATGCTGTTTTGATTCTATTCTTGTACAAACGTCTCAAGATTTCGAAATTATTGTTCTCGACAACTGTTCCAATGATCGATCGCTAAAAATTCTTGAAAAATATTCAGATCCTCGAATCAAGCTTTTTCACAATTTAAGAACTCTCGGCGACATCGAAAATCAGAATCGAGCATTGACATTAACGAAGGATTCAAAATACATCTTTCAAATTTCTCCCAGCGATGCAATTCTTCCAAAAACTCTAGAAACACTTGTCAATGCGGCGGAAGAATCTCAAGCTGAAGTTGTGTACATGAATTCTTATTTTGTCGCGACAGCTCCAAATTTCAAACTCAATAATCAATTGAAAGTTCAAAAACAACTCGCTAAAAATCCAACGCCGCGATTTATGTCTCAAAATTTGATCGATCGATTGCAGAGTGAATTTCTTGAGCATGGAATTTTCAACGAAACATTTTTAAGACTCCAGCGACGCGATTTTTTGCTCGAGAATTCGATTTGTCTTCCGGAAACGATTTCGAATCTAGCTATCCTGCTGAAAACTCAAAGAGCGCAAGTCATCGATTTTTGTGGCTATGTGTATCGGCGAAAAACTGAATCGAATCCTCAAAATGTTTTAAAAGATACGCTGAAAAATCTGCCAGAGCTCATTGAAAATATGGAAAAACTTCTGCAAAATTTATCACTAGAAAATCGAATGATGATCGAATCTCAAGTGATTATCGACTTCTTGATTTCGCGACTGATGCATTTCAATCTGACACTAGAAAAGAAAGATGCGATATTGAAGGAATTTTTCAATTCGCGGAACGAGATGAATCCAGAAATTTTTCGAACGATTTTTGAATCTTTCATGCTTTTCGCGACGCAATGCTCAAATCCATCGCCAAATCGAAAATCGATCTTCCAATTGAATCAGGATTCCGATTGAGAGGAGTGCAAACTTGAATCCCAAACTCCCAAAAATTTCAATAATCGTGCCGATGTACAACTCGGAAAATTTCATCGAAACTTGCATTGAATCGATTCTGTATCAATCTTTTCGCGATTTTGAACTGCTAATAATCGATGACAAATCAACTGACGCTAGCTATGGACTCGTTCGCGAGAAATATTGCAATCCAAAGAGCAATAATTTCGATGGACGAATCAAAATTTTTCGACGCACAAAGAATTTCGGTGAAAGCTCAACGCGAAATTTTGGACTCGATCTAGCTTGTGGTGACTATGTGTTTTTTATGGATGACGATGATGCGATTCTCGAAAAAACGCTAGAAACTTTCTACGTCGAAGCGAAAAAATCTGACGCGGATATCGTTTGCATGAATTCACATTTCAGCTCGCTAGATCCAAATTTCTCTTTCCCCGGCGAAATCAATATAATTAAGCGACTTTGCAATAGGAATCAACCGAGATTTCTGTCTACAAATCTTGTTGAGCGTCTGCAGGAAGAATTCATCGATTTTGGCATCTTCGTGAATATCTGGACTAAGTTGTACCGCCGCAAATTTCTGGTGGAGAATGAAATTTATTTTCCGAATGTTAAGCGCAATGGGGATTTTCTATTCAATTTTGCGACGCTGTGTCTATCCAAAAAATTTCAAGTGATTAATGATTGTGGATATATTTTCAGAACTGGACATCTAAAGAGCATGACGAAAGTTTCATCTGAACAGAATCTCCATTCCGCGATTCAATCTCTTTCGACAGCTGTCAACTTTATGGAGGAGATTTTGGCGAAAAAGATACTTTCTCCAATTTCACGAGCAAATCAAGTCATATGTCAAGCGCATATGGTCAAAGAGATGTTTCATGGGCTTGTAGTAAATTCAGCATATTGTGGCGATAATGAATTGCCAATTTCAAAAATCGATTTGATACTCAAAGAAATGTCGCGCGAAAATTCGATGCATGATCCGGAAGTTATGCGTGTGATGACTCATACTCTCGCGCTCGTGATGAATTATTTCTTCAATTTGTCGCTAGAAAGGGATAGGGTGTTTGAATTAGAACGATGAATCAGCCAAAAGTTTCAATCGTGATTCCAATGTTTAACGCTAGAAAATATATTGCAACGACAATTGATTCGATTCTCGCGCAAACGTTCGAGGATTTTGAAGTGATTGTAATTGACGATCATTCAACCGATGGAAGTAGCGATTTTTTGCGGGATCGATATTCAGATTCGCGAATCAAATTGTTCCAGAATTTTCGAAACATGGGAGATACAGAAACTCGAAATATCGGCTTGGATCTTGCACAAAGTGAATTTGTATATTTCATGGATCACGATGATGCGATTCTTCCCAAGACTCTAGAAATTCTTGTCAATGCGGCAGAAAAATCTCAAGCGGAAGTTGTTTTCATGAATTCAGTTCTAATCCCGAAAGATCAAGATTTCACTTACGAGGATGAAGTTGAACTCGATAGAATCTTGATAAATAATCCAACGCCGCGATTTCTATCTAAAAATCTTACGGAGCGGTTGCAGAAAGAATTGATCGATCGGGATTGTCTTTGGGAGCCATGGATCAAAATTCATCGCCGTGATTTTTTGATCGAGAACAAAATTTTCTTTCCACCAATTTTCGCGACATCGGATCTTTTACTTCATCTGACAACACTTCTAGCTGGCAAAAAACTTCAAATCATTGACGCGAGTTGTTACGTTCATCGAAAAACTCCAACGAGTATTTCGCGATCCAATCGTGATGAATATCTACGTCGTGCATTGGAAACATTGCCGAACATCATTGAATATTTGGAAAATCTCTTCACAAAAAAAAATCTCCCAAAAATTTCTCGGGAGAATCAATTGATAATCGAGTCCTATCTCGTAACATCGTTGACAACTATGCATTTTTCTCATTCTGATTTGCCACTGGAAATTAAAGATCAAATTGTTCGTGAATTTATCAGCCGCCCGCGAGCAATGAATCCGAGCATAATCCGCGCGACGATTCAATCTTTCACGACATTCGCAACATGGTTTTTGAATCGCTCGACGAATCAGAAATGCATGTTTGAATTGAGGTGATACTCAATTGACTTATCAAACTCCCAAAATTTCAATTGTGATTCCGATGTACAACGCTGAAAAATTTATCGAGACGACAATCGATTCCGTGTTGATTCAGACGCTCGAGGATTTCGAATTAATCTTGATAGATGACCGATCCACAGATGGAACGTTGGATTTAATTCATGAAAAATATTCTGATCCTCGAATCAGATTAATTCCCAGCGCAAAACGTGGACATGAATGGAATGCTCGAAATCTTGGACTTCAATTAGCGCGCGGAGAATATGTCTATTTCGTCGATCATGACGATATGTTATTGCCGGATGCGCTCGAAAATCTTTGGAAAGCTGTTGAAAAATCTGACGCCGATTCGATTCATTTCAATTCATATTACACGAACATTAACGAGCGATTCAGTCTGCAGGAAGTTCAAGTTGTTCAATTTTTAGATTCGATTCCGCCAGAGCGATTTGTGCCTGCGGATCTTGAATGGCGACTGTTTCAAGATGAATTCACATTTTCAGTAATGGCTTGGCAGAAATTGATCCGTCGAAAATTTTTGCTAGAACATGAAATCTATTTCCCATCAGTTTGGATTTCATCTGATTCACTACATTTTTTCGCAGAACTCTGTTTAGCTCGAAAAATTTTTGTAATTAATGGATGTGGATACATTTATCGACAAAATCCGACGAATCAAATGCGTACCGATTCATTGAAAAAACTTCGATACGTCACAGAAAATTTCAAGCCGATGCTCGATTTCATGGAAGAAACTTTTCGCAAGAATTTAATAACTCCAATATCTCGCGAGTTACAGATTCGCGCTGAAATCGATCGGGTAAGTCTAATTTGCATGAAATTTGCGGCTGAAACATATGAATCAGGCGTTCCTCTCGAGATAATCGATTCAGTTCTCGATGAACAAATTCTCGCGGGATTTATGTTCGATTCAAAAACCATTTCGACGCTGTTTCATCTTGCGGCAATTGAACAGGAGGGATCTGAGTGAAAATTTCAGTTATCGTTCCGATGTTCAATTCCGAAACGTTTATCGTTGATTGTGTGAATTCGATTCTTGCTCAAACATTTCAAGATTTCGAATTGCTTTTGATCGATGATTGTTCAATTGATGGAACAGTCGAATTGATTCGTTCAAGATATAATGATCCGCGAATTCGACTTGTATTGAATGCTCGCAAGAAAATGGATTGGGGATCACGGAATCTCGGAATTCAGCTTGCGCGTGGAGAATATGTCTATTTCATGGATCATGACGATGTATTATTCGCTGGCGCACTCGAGACGCTTTGGCATGGAGTCGAAATTTCTGGCGCGGATACAATTCATTTCAATCAATACATGCACGACACAAATGGAATCGGGAGCAAAAATCCAGTTGAAACAATCTACAAAATCAGAGACACTGCGCCGCCATGGAAATTCGTTCCGGAAGATGTTGAATGGCGACTCTTTCATCGAGATTTTACGTTGCAAGTCATGCCGTGGCAGAAATTAATCCGTCGAAAATTTCTTATCGATTATGGAATTTACTTTCCGCCGGTTTGGATTTCGTCAGATTCATTGTTATTTTTCGCGGAATTATGTTTAGCTCGAAAAATTTTCGTTGTGGATGGATTAGGTTATGTATATCGAAATAATCCTAAATCTCAAATGCATAACGACGCTGAAAAGCAATTTCAACATTCCATAGAAAATTTTTTGCCATTTATCAATTACATGGAAGAAATTTTTTCCAAGGATTTAGTCACACCGCTGTCTCGAGAGTTACAATTGAAATATGAACTCAAATTTTTTCATGATCTCAATTTTTATCTCGCGCGCAAAATTTATAGCGATGGAACGCCGATTGAAAAAATTGACTCGATTATCAATCAACGGATCAAAAATGGGGATCTCCAAAATTCGAAATCTGTTCGTATGCTGTTTCATATGGCAGTCAAAAGTTATATATCGAGTAATAAGGAGGCGTGAAATTGAATGCTCCAAAAGTCTCGGTAATTATTCCGATGTATAACACCGTGAAATATATATCTACTTGCATTGAATCGGTGATGATTCAGTCTCTCAAAGAAATCGAAATTATTGTTATCGATGATTGCTCGACCGATGATAGCTATGAATTCGTTCGAAAAAATTATTGCGATTCATCGAGTGGCAAATATGATCCTCGAATTAAACTTTTCCAAAATCTTCGAAATGTCGGCGCTGGATTGTCTAGAAATCGTGGAATCGAAATTGCGAGCGGAAAATATCTGCAATTTGTAGATTCAGATGATGCAATTACTGAAACGATGCTCGAAATTCTTTACAATCGGGCGGAAGAAAATGATCTCGATGTGCTTTATGTGAATTCACTCCTCGCTGCCAAAGATCCCAATTTCAAATTGAATTCAAAATTCGCAATTGAAAAACATTTCTGTCCTAATAGAAATTCACGGCGAATTTCGAACAATGTAATCGATAGAATTCAGCGAGAATTTATCGGCTCAGGACTTTGGTGGATGCCGGTTGTGAAATTGATTCGTCGAGAACTTTTGACAAAAAATCACATCTATTTTCCTAACATGTTTAGCGGCGAGGATATGCTTTTACAACTCGCAACATTCTTCTTCATCAAAAAAGCGGAATTAATCGATGGCGGTTATTATGTCTATCGATATCGGGCAGAAAGTATCAAGCACACGCCGAACGATAAATATTTGCGCGAGACGGTGCTATCTTATTCCGAGGCGTTGCGATACATGCGCGAGCTGTGGAAAAAATTGCCGATTGAATTTTCGCGAGAGAATCAAATTTTGCTCGAAACTTTCGTTGTTTACGGATTAATGAAAATGCATTGTTCAGATCGTGGAATGAGTCTCACTGAAATTGACAAGATTCTCGAAGAAGTCACTCGTGATAGCAATTCAATTGATCCGGCAGTAACAAAGGCGATAATTCAATACATGATTCATTCGACGCGCTGGATGAATTTGAAAGATCGCAACAAAACTCCATTGATCAATCTAAAAAGTTGAATCCGGCGCGAATCGATGATATCCTCCTCAAGCTTGTCGAAGATTCAGAAAAGCGAATGATTTTTCACACGCTCGCGACTTATCTGATTCAGCTCGACCAAGCGATTCGACATTGAACAAATTGGAAGGAGATTTTTGAATGAAAGTTTTCATCAATCCCGGACGTTCGCCGCAAGGAAATCCAGATCCCGGCGCGATTAATCCAAATTCGAAACTTCGTGAGTGCGATGCAGTTTTGAGCATCGGAACGCTGTTAGCTCATCATCTCAACGCGGCAGGAATCGAGACTCAAATTCTTCAAGATAGTAGCGTCGATAAACTTATTGACGAATCGAACTGGTGGGCGGCTGATCTTTTCATTTCACTGCATTGCAATTCATTCAACACCAAGGCTCGCGGAACGACGACATGGTTTTATGAAAAATCGACGAATGCTCAAAAACTCGCTGGATTCGTTCAAAAACAGATTGTCAGTGCGCTGAATATGACAGATCGCGGCGCAAAATCAATCAAACGGGGTGCAAAAGAGTATCAAGTTTTATTCGATACTGCCGCTGTCGCAATTTGGATTGATCTTGCATATATCGATAACGATCTTGACGCGGGACTTTTGGCAAACAGTGCGGATCAATTTGCGCGAGCGATCGCTAGAGGAATCACTGATTATCAAGCGACTCTCCCACCAGTTGCGTAAAAATTCAACAAATCCAAATGAAAAGATCCGACCTCGATTTTGAGATCGGATCTTTTTTTGCTCGCAATTGCAGAAATAAAAATCTATAATACAAGTATTCTTCGATTTATTTTTCATCTAAATTTAGAGGAGGAAATTCAATTGCCATCAGCTCCAAAAATTTCCATTATTATCCCGCTTTATAACTCTCAAAAATTCATTGGAACTTGCATCGATTCGATTCTTCGTCAGACATTTCAAGATTTCGAGATTATCGTTGTTGACGATGCATCGCGAGATGGCGGTCTGCAATTCTGTGGACAACGTTATCAGAACGAGCCGCGCGTGAAGATTTTGCAACACTCTCGAAATCGTGGTGAATGTGCCGCTCGAAATGCTGGACTTTCTGCCGCGAAAGGCAAATACATCTATTTCATGGATGACGACGATGCATTGATGCCGCGTGCGCTCGAAGTTTTCTACAGCGTCGCAGAACAATCAAACGCAGAAGTTGTACATATGACTCGCTGGGTTGATGCTCAAGATGAAAATTTTACACTCAGTTCAAAATTGAGAGTCAAGCAACGCGGTGAAAAAGATCCATCGCAACGTATGCTCACTCAAAATTTGCATGAACGTCTGTTGAAGGAATTCATCGATTCCGGAACATATGTCACGCCATGGCTCAATTTCTTCCGCCATGATTTTCTCTATCGCAACGGAATTTATTTCCCGAACACAACGCGCCAGAGTGATGTCCTCCATACATTCGCTGCGCTTTGTCTCGCAAAGAGTTTCGCAAAGATCGATGCGGGATTTTACATTCGTCGAATCGGAAATCGCTCGAATGAACTCAATGCATCGCCAGAAAAACATTTGCGCGAATCACTCAAATCGTTGCCGGAAATGATCAAATATATGGAAGAAATTTTTGCAAAGGATCTTGTCAGTCAGTTGCCACGTCGCGAGCAATTGCAACTTGAAGTCAATGTTATTCAAATGACAATGGATTCGTTCGTTGTGCAGGCGTATAGAAAGAATATCGAGCTTGAGATTATCGATAGAATTGTTGCGGAAGAAATTGCGAAACATTCGATTAATAATCCGCAATTCGTTCGAATTATGTTCCATGCGCTCGCATTCAGTAATATTGCTCGGACACTTATGGCTCAACGGAGCATGGTACTTGAGAGACAACTTCGTGGCGGCGTCAACGGCTAAAAGATTTTTTTCCGAACAAAAAAAAGATCCCCGACAGATCGCGTTTGATCTATCGGGGATCTCTTTTTTTATTCGGATCGTAATTTCAAATCAGATCATTTCGCTTTGCCTTGATTTGCAACAGCTTCCATCTTTTTCTTCAACGCTTCTTGATCGCCGAGATAATAATGATTGACAGCTTTGAAGTTGTCATCGAATTCATAAACGAGCGGCACGCCGGTCGGAATGTTGACGCCGATGATG
>JAFUTY010000064.1 GCA_017484005.1 Selenomonadaceae bacterium
AGTCACATATTACGCAGGCTCGATTTTGGTTCTCGATACGAATCAAAATACAGTGATCGATCTATCAGATTCGACGTATGAAAATATCTCGGTGATAGATGCGGCGAATGGATCTGGAGCGGATCGATTCATTTATGAAACAGGAAACATCACGATTCAGAATGGAGATTCGACAGATGTAATTGATCTCTCGAATTACAGTTTCGATGAAGTCTCGGCGCAATTCACAAGCTCGGGATTGATTTTGACGGTTGACAATTCGAGTTTGAATGTGGAAGGAATGAGTTTGACGAGTTTCCATTTTGCAGATGGGACTCGAACTGCAGATTTCACGAATCAGACTTTCTAAAAACTTTTCCGGAAATAAAAAAGATCCTCGATAGATCAACAGATATGTCGGGGATCTTTTTTTCATTCGGTGATATACTCATTCAAAAAATTTTTAGGAGATTTTTGAATGGGATATTACTTCATCTCAATCGGAGGATCTGGCGCGAAAGTTTTGGAATCTCTCACACATCTGACAGTTGCCGGACTTCTTCCAAATCACGAGAAACAGCAGAAATTGTATGTCATGGCAATCGATCCGGATATTGGAAATGGAAATTTGAAACGAGCATCGACAGTTTTGACAAGTTTCGAATCGTTTCAAGATTGGAAAGTCGGCAATGATACTCCACTTTTCAAAACTGAAGTGACTCTGGCGCGTCCATTGATTTGGAATCCAGCGGAACATGATCAAAAGCTTGACGACGTTTTATCTTATCAAGCATATCGCGGAACTCCAGTCGGCGCGTTGTATGAAGTTTTGTTTTCGAAGGAAGAGCGCGAGACATTTTTGAACGAGGGATTCAGAGGTCGTCCATCGATTGGCGCAGCAGTTTTAGCAAAGCGAGTGGCTCTCGATAATCGAAGAAAAGATCGCGACGTTTCGCCATGGGAATCATTCGCGCGATTGATTCGTCAAGATGTGAAAAGCGGTCAGACTGCCAAGATTTTTTTAGCTGGATCGGTTTTTGGAGGAACTGGAGCGAGCGGACTTCCAACAATCGCCAAACTTCTTCGAAAAACTTTTGCAAATTATTTCGACGATGGCGATGTGTTAATCGGCGGAGCATTTTTACTTCCATATTTTTCATTCGCGCCGGATAAAGATACTCAGCAAAAACTTCAAGGCGAGATTTATGCTCAAGCTGAAAATTTTTCGATGAATACTCGGGCGGCTTTGGAATATTATTCAGTGCGTGAGAAAAATTTCCATTCGATGTATTTTGTCGGCGATGATGTTTTGTCGCAGATGAAAAATTTCAGTATTGGCGCGGCAACTCAGATGAATGAATCTCACATCGTCGATTTGTATGGAGCATTGGCAGCGATAGATTTTTATCAATCTGAACTCGATTCAATCAAGTCATGTTCATTCATTGCGCGGGCTGAAGAGAATCGATTCACGTGGACAGATCTTCCAAATGTGAAAATGGATTCCGGCGAGGAGATTCGAGTCAAAGATCGATTGGGGCAGCTGGCTCGATTCGTTTTTGCATACATTCATCTCGTTAAACCTGTGCTGAAAGATCTCTCGGAGCGCAAAATCAATTCGTATCGATATCCTTGGTATCTCGATTATTTGGAGGATGTTGATACTGATACTGATGCAATGAAATCATTCGATACTTACGTCGATCGATTTGTTCATTGGATTGCGCAAATCGAGGGAATGGAATCTGCATCGAATGGGCGAGCTGTCGAATTGATCAATAAAACATCTTTCACCAGCGATCCGATTGGAGTTGTTGCGGAGAATTTTTCATCATGCATTCATGGCGAAGATGTTGGAATATCGATTCATGAACTTTGGTATCGACTTTGCGAAGAATCTCACGACGTTGAATCTGCATCAGGAATTGGAAAATTCATTCGCGCATTGTATGATTCATGCGCCGCGAAAGTTTAATTTAGAAAAAAAGATCCTTGATCAAACCGATCGAGGATCTTTTTCAGTTGTGGTTAAAGGATTAATTTTGCAGTTGTCGAAAGATCTTTCCATAATCTTTTTGAAAGGATGATCAAATTGAGCGATTCAACAGGTTCTACCGTCGTGAATCAAGATGTTATCAGTGGCTCATCGTCCGGCAATGATACTATTTACGGGACGAGTGGATCTGATGTTTTCCAATATGCATCGGGAGATGGCGATGATGTCATTCGCAATTTCAGCGGCGAAGATGTCTTGCAAATCACTTCCGGTAGCATTTCGAGCTATTCGATTTCCGGCGGCGATTTGATTTTCACTGTTGGCAGTGGGACTATCACGCTGAAAAACATGGCAAATCACTACGTCAGCATTCAATCTGCGGACGGAACTGTCACTTACAATCAATATTCAAACGGCACAACTCAACAAGCTGTCATACAGACCTTCGTTCAAACTCTTTCGAACAGTTCATATACAAGCTCGACTGCAATGCTCAATGAGGCTGTTCAAGCGGCAACAAGTTTCAACAGCATCGACGAGGCACTTAGTCAATTTTTATCTGACTGTCAAAATGCAGAGAGCGCAGATATTTTCCTTCGAGATTATTGCGGAATCGATCTTGCAAATGAAGATACTGGCGCTCTTGTTGGATGGGATGCAGGCGGATCAACAATTTACACTGCTGAATCGATTATTCCGGAATCTGGAAGTGCATCGAGTCCATCGGGATACAGTTTTTCATCGAATGGCTTGACTATCACATATTCATCAGGATTAACTAGTTCTCAACAGATCATCGTCAACGATCTTTACACTTGGTGGCTTAGCGAATCTCTCGATCTTATCAATGAATCTTATGGATTGAGTTTTGCGAGCGGAAATCCATCATTCAACTTTATGGATTTGAATTTCTACACTGACTATGATGGTGTGCTTGCATATGTTTCGACGTCACAATATCCTTGGGAAACGTTAGCATCTGAAGCGTCTCTATACATCAACATGTATTATTACGGTTCGA
This sequence comes from Selenomonadaceae bacterium, assembly GCA_017484005.1. Lineage (GTDB taxonomy): Bacteria > Bacillota > Negativicutes > Selenomonadales > Selenomonadaceae > Quinella. The sequence continues at coordinate 2,997 of JAFUTY010000064.1, forward strand.
TAACTGCAAGCAATGTTGACGGAATCTCGAGCAATACAAGTGCATATCTCGACAGAACTTTAGCTCATGAATTAACTCATGCAGTTATGGGAGCTTATGTTGCAAATCTTCCTTCATTTTTCGAAGAAGGAATGGCGGAACTTACTGCAGGAATCGATGATGAGCGTTATGATAGCATTTTGTATCTCGCGGGAAATTCAAGTGCATTGAGTTACTACGTCTCCAATGCATTGAGTGAATCCTTCGATCTCGATTCAGATGGATACGCGGCGGCATACATGTTCTTTCGGTGGCTCGCAAAACAAGGCGCAGATTCATACACCGACGGAAGTTCAACGGATGATACATCGAGCGGTTCGGAATCAAGCAACGATGGATCTATCACGTCAGATATGGTTGGATTAGATTTCACCGGATCTCTTGTATCTGGCGAAAATTACGTCTCGATTGATTCTTCGAACAATATTTCCGTGACTTCTTCGAGCAATTACAACGCAATAATTTCAGTCGATTCTTCATCTAGTGCCGCAAGTCTCAGTGTGAACTCGTCAAATTCCTACGATCTAGAATTCAATTCCGGAAGTTCTATCTCGAGTTGGAATGTTACGATGTCAGGCGGAAATGATACGATTGAAGTTGGAAATGTCAGTGGAGGAATTTTCGTCGGCGGATCTGGTAACGATTATTTCGATATCGATGATGATTTAGCTGGAAATGTGACAGTTCTCGGTGGAGATGATGCAGACTATTTCCATGCAGATAGCGATTCAGTATCGAGTCCATCGAGTCGCCATACCGTTCAAGTTGCAGATATCAATTTCGATGAGGGCGATGTCATTCTGACTGATGCAGGCGTTGCGAATTTGACTTCAGACTTCTTTGGAAATTCGAGATTCTACAATTATGAAAATGCAGATCAAGCCGCGGCGAGCGGAGTTTATTCCGGAACAGTCTTCAATGCGTCGAATGTTGTCAATGATCTTGGAATGAGTTTTTCAATGGCGCGAATGGCTGACACATCTTCGCCATCGAATTCAACTGCAGTCGTTTGGGCAAATTCATCGAGCGCGACTGTCGATTTCAGTAATTCTCAAACCGAGGCAGTATTGGTCTTCACTGATACAAATGGAACTACTGGCGATATTGTGAGTCTCGGCGGCAATTATAATGATACAATTCATGCTGGCTCAAACGATCTTATTAATGCGGGCGGCGGAAATGATCAAATTTATATCGGCAATTCGAATAATGTCACTGTTGAATATTCAAGCGGCAATGGCAATGATATTGTCTATGGATTCAGTTCTGATGACGTTTTCAATATCACCGGAACGAGCTATTCGAGCGTTCAATCTGGCAACAATTTGATTGTAACTGTTGACGATAGCAATGTCACTCTCGTCGGCTCGAGCTCTTCACAAACTTTCAATGTCAATTTCACTTCAACATCTTCGAAACTTGCATCAGATTCGTTATGGGGCAACGATAATTCTGAAACGGATGATCTATTGAGTTTGACTTCCTCTGATTCTGATTTCCTGACTGTTGATGATGTTACGAGCGGATTTGTCGACGAGGGATTAATACTCTCGAATAATGACAATTCGAGTTTGTATTCCGATTCGAATTTAACTCTTCCAAGTGCAACTCAAAACGATTTCTAATTCCAAATAGAAATTGATCCTCTAACAAAAGATCCTCGATAGATCAAAGCGATCTGTCGAGGATCTTTTTTAATTTGTGCAAGTCGAGTAGACATTTTCAGAAAAAATACTGCTTGATCTCGGGGGGGGGGGGGCGTGATATCATACCTCAGATTTAAAAATTTTAAGAGGTGAAGGATATGGCAACCTTACGCGCATCCGGAACAGGCACACGTGTATCCGGAACATCTGTGAATGATTCGCTTTATAACGGCGGATATAATCGTGTGACAATGAGTGGCGGAAATGGAAATGACACTATCTATGACAATGGTGGAGATTCGGTGTCAGTCGACGGCGGTTATGGAAATGACTCGATCTATGCATCCGGCGCAGATAGATCAACTCTCAACGGTGGAGCTGGAAATGACACCATCAGAAATTATTCTGGACAGCGCACATCGATCTTTGGCGGAGATGGAAGAGATTCAATTTATAACACCGGAAATAGAGTCACAATCAATGGTGGTTATGACAATGATACTATCTACGATTATCGTGGAGACTCTGTGTCAATTGATGGCGGTTATGGAAATGATTCGATCTATGCATATGACGCTGATAGATCAACTCTCAACGGTGGAGCTGGAAATGACACTATCACAAACAATTATGGATATTACACATCGATAATTGGCGGAGCGGGAAATGATTCGATATACAATTACAACACGTATAACGTTTCAATTTCCGGAGGCACTGG
>JAFUTY010000010.1 GCA_017484005.1 Selenomonadaceae bacterium
AGTTTTGTCATACTGATTCTCCTCTCGGCATGGAAGTTTTCAATGCATCGGAAATTGTTTCGACTGGAAGCAATTCGATATCTCGCGCGGAAATCTGTCGAGCATTCTTCGCAGGCAGAACGACTCGCTCGAATCCCAATTTGCGAGCTTCAGCGACTCGAATTTCAGCTTGACTCACCGCTCGAACCTCTCCTGATAATCCAACTTCACCAAATACAATCGTTTTCGAGCGCACCAATCGATTTGCAAAACTCGATGCAATTGCGACACACAAAGCTAGATCCGCCGCCGGTTCATCGATTCGAATTCCGCCCGCAGATTTAACATATATATCGCATGATCCGAGCGGAAGATGCATTCGTTTTTCGAGCACAGCGAGCAATAATTGAATTCGCTTGATATCAACTGAATCTGAAGTTCGCCGCGGAGGAACATATGCAGTTTTTGCGACGAGCGATTGAATCTCGACGAGCAACGGGCGAGTTCCCTCGACTGTTGGAAAAATCACTGTTCCAGTATCAAGCTCGCGATCCGATAAAAATAATTTCGACGCGTCAGGCACATCGATCAATCCCACGTCTCGCATTTCAAACAATCCAAGTTCTGACGTTGCACCGAATCGATTTTTGATCGCCCGCAAAACTCGAAATTCTCCATTGCGCTCGCCCTCGAAATACAAAACTGTGTCAACGATGTGCTCCAAAACTCGAGGTCCAGCAAGCGATCCATCCTTCGTGACATGTCCAATTACAAACGTCGCGATTCCATGGATTTTCGAGAGTCTCAATAATTCCGCGGCACATTCTCGAATTTGTGAAACAGATCCAGGCGCAGATTCAATTTCCGGTTTGAAAATCGTTTGAATCGAATCGATTATCAACAATTCAGGTTTCAAATTCATCGCGTGAGTTTCGATTGTCGCGAGATTTGTTTCACTCACAACGAAAAGATCCTTTGCCAATGCATCGAGTCGATTTGCTCGCATTCGAACTTGTCTTGAACTTTCCTCGCCAGTCACATATAAAACTTTTTTGTTGAGAATTTTCGAGACGTTAGAAGAAATTTTCAAAGTCAAACTCGATTTTCCAACGCCAGGATCTCCAACAATCAAGACGAGAGATCCAGGAATCACTCCTCCGCCTAAAACTCGATCTAATTCCGAAGAGCCAGTCGAGAATCGAGGGAGATCTTCAGTCTCAACTTCATCGATTGGAACAGGTTTTTGATTCGATGCTAAAGATTTTGGGAGATTTGGCGATTCAGCCGCGACGATTTCCTCGACCATTGTATTCCATCGACCGCAGCCTGGACATTTGCCAAACCATTTTGCCGAGTCATAGCCGCACTCTTGACATACAAACGCAGTTTTCTTTTTCATAGACGCTGCAACGTTTCAAACATCATGCGCAAAATTCTAAATCGATCTTCCGCCGAAATTGTGTCAGAATCGAATAGCCCTTCCGCAAATTTAACAATGATTCGCAATTCGCGATACGAGATATAATTGATTTTGTACAGCTCGCGAATGATTTTTTCAACATCTTCGAGCGTCGAATCTTTATTGAATTCGCTCAAAATTTTTCCGAATAAAATACTTCGCAACGGAATGACAGAGATTCGAATGAATCCACCGAGTCCTCGCCGCGATTCGACGACAAATCCTTTATCGTGAGTGAATCGCGTGCTCAAAACGTATGTGACTTGTGACGGCGCGCATGACATGGCGTCAGCGATTTCGCCGCGTTGAATCTCGATTTGCCCAGATTTTTCGCTGTGCAATAATTTGAGGATATGTTCCTCGACGAGATCTGCTATATTTTGTTTCATGATTTTCACCTTCGTTATCGAATTGAAAAATTGAAATCCACGAGGCGAATTATATTTGACGTTTTGATTTTAAGCAAGAAGGTTTTTGAAATGGAAAGATTACAGAAAATCCTCGCGAGCTGTGGAGTGGCATCACGTCGCGAATCTGAAAAATTAATTCTCGCTGGAAGAGTTAAAGTCAATGGAAAAATTGTCACTGAACTCGGTTTGAAATTTTCTACACATGATCGAATCGAAGTCGATGGAAAATTGATCGAAACTGAATCGAAAGTCTATTTCATCCTCAACAAACCGCGAGGATATTTATCAACTGCGAAAGATGATCGCGGGCGGAAGATCATTCTCGATCTATTCCCTCAAAAAATTCGTGAGACTTATCGATTGTTTCCAGTTGGCAGGCTTGATTTCGATTCAGAAGGAATTTTATTAGTCACGAATGATGGCGAATTAATGCAGAAACTCACGCATCCAAAATTTTTTGTTGAGAAAACTTATCGCGCAAAATATTCGGGAAATCTCGATTCAAAAAAAATCGCGAGGCTTGAAAATGGCATCGAGTTAGAGGATGGAAAAACTGCTCCAGCTCGAATCAAAAGGCTTCCGAATAATTTTGTCGAAATTACGATTCACGAGGGACGAAATCGACAAATTCGACGGATGCTCGCGGCAGTTGGTTGTGAAGTTGAATCGCTTGAACGAATTGCATTTGCAGGATTGACTCTCAACGGAATTGCTAGAGGAGAATTTCGCACACTCTCGAATTTCGAGCTTGAAACTTTGCAAAAATTATCGGAGGAGTTCAAAAATTGAATCAAGTCATTGTTATTGGCGGTGGAGCGTCTGGAATGCTTGCCGCTATTTTTTCTGCAAATCAAAATTCAAATACGATTTTAATAGATCGAATGGATCGATTCGGGCGGAAACTTCGAATCACTGGCAAAGGTCGCGGCAATCTTACTAATATTGCGGACGTCGATGAATTCATGAACAATTTTCCAGGAAATGGACGATTTTTGCATAGTGCATTGAATTTTTTCTCGAATCAAGACGTCATGAAATTTTTTGAGAATCTCGGAATTGAATTGAAAATTGAACGCGGCGGGCGAGTCTTTCCAAAATCAGATCGAGCTCAAGATTTAGTCGATGCTCTGGATTCAAAATTGCGAGATTTAAATGTAGAGATTCACATCAAATCTAGAGTCATAAAAATTTTGACTGAATCGAATCGAGTCACTGGAGTTGAACTTCATAATGGAAGAAAAATTTTTGGAAATCGAGTGATTCTTGCGACTGGAGGAAAATCTTATCCTGCAACTGGATCAACTGGCGATGGATATGAATTAGCGCGATATTTAGGACATTCGATAACTCCAATTCTGCCGTCATTGATTCCGCTCGAGACAGTCGAGGATTTTGTAAAAGATCTTCAAGGTTTAACTCTGAAAAATGTTCGAGCGAAATTCAATCGTCATGAGGAATTTGGTGAAATGCTATTCACACATTTCGGAATTTCTGGACCAATAATTCTCACATTGAGCCGAGAAGTCGCCAAATCTCTCACGCAAAAATCTCCCGCAAAAATTTCAATCGACTTGAAACCTGCTCTAACTTTTGATCAACTCGAAAATCGAGTCTTGCGGGATTTTTCAAAATTTCGTCGAAAAACAATTCGCAATGGATTAACCGAACTGCTCCCGATGAAATTGATTCCGATAATTCTTGACGTTGCAAAGATCGATTCAAATTTACAAGTCGATCAGATTTCGCAAAATTCTCGACGAAAATTAATCGAGACGCTCAAAAATTTTCAGCTCACGATTAAATCAACGCGTCCAATCGATGAAGCTATCGTGACTCAAGGCGGAATCGCGACGAAGGAAATCAATCCCAAAACGATGGAAAGCAAAATTATCCATGGATTGTTTTTTGCCGGCGAAGTCATTGATATTGATGGATTTACCGGCGGATTCAATCTGCAAGCTGCATTTTCTACGGGAGCGGTCGCTGGAAATTTTTCGGGGATAAACAATGATAGGAGTGAAATCAATGACCGATGAGATCAAGACGATAAAGAAAATTGAACGCGGAATGACTGGCGAAATCAAAATTCCTGGCGACAAATCTATTTCGCATCGCAGCGTGATTTTATCCTCGCTCGCAACGACGCCAATCGAGATAAAAAATTTTCTTCGTGGCGCAGATTGTCTGTCGACTCTCGAATGCATGCGAGCTTTAAGTGTTCAAATCGAAGATGACGGCAAAAATCTACTCGTCACGGGACATGGATTGCATGGATTGAAAGAGCCTGAATCGATTCTCGACGCTGGAAATTCTGGAACAACTCTTCGATTATTGCTTGGTTTATTAGCATCGCAGCGATTTTTCACAACATTTACTGGTGATAAAAGTCTCTCGAAACGTCCAATGGGGCGAGTTATCAGACCTCTTTCAAAAATGGGCGCACGAATTTATGGAAGAGCGGGCGGAAAATATCTGCCAATCACGATTCTTCCAGCGAGCAAAAAAATCCATGGAATTGCTTACGAGATGCCAGTATCGAGCGCACAAGTCAAATCAGCATTATTGCTCGCAGGATTATACAGCGTCGGAAATACAACGATCTTCGAGCCATATCCCTCGCGAGATCACACCGAGAGAATGATGGAAGCGTTTGGAGTGGATCTCGAGCGTCGCGGAAATTCGATCACGATTCAACCGATAACCGATGAACAAATTCACGCGCCGGAAACAATCGAAGTGCCTGGAGATATTTCCTCGGCGATGTATTGGATTGTCCTTGCGACGATTCTCGAGGGCAGTGATATTTTGATTCGCGACGTCGGTATCAATCCAACTCGAACTGGCGCGATTGATATTTTGAAAGCGATGGGCGCGAATATCGATCTCACAAACATTCGAACGAGCAGCGGCGAGCAGTTCGCAGATGTTCATGTCACGAGCGCGAAATTGCATGGAACTTCATTCGGCGAAGAGATCATTCCGCGATTGATCGATGAAATTCCAATTTTAGCCGTCGCCGCAGCATTTGCAGATGGCGAGACAGTTATCACCGGTGCGAGCGAATTGCGAGTCAAGGAGACAGATCGATTGTCAGTTATCACGACGGAATATAATCGATTGATGCCTGGCGCGTTCAAAGATACAGACAGCACTCTCACGATTATCGGCGGGCGCAAAATCAAAATGAATCACTGCAGCTCTCACGGCGATCATCGAATCGCGATGTCATTAGCGATTTTCGGTGCGCTCGGTGAAGGAGTTGATATTGTCGATCCGTCTTGCGTCGATATTTCATATCCAGAATTTTACGAGACGCTTGGGAGTTGAAATTTATGGGGAAAAAAAATTCGAGCGTAAAAATTGCATGTGAAAATCGAAAAGCGCGGCATGATTATTTCATTCATGAAACATTCGAGGCGGGAATCGAATTGAAAGGAACTGAAGTGAAATCGCTGCGAGACGGACGGGCGAATCTTCGCGACAGCTATGCAGAAATTCGAAATGGCGAGATTTTTGCTCAGCATTTTCACATTTCGACGTATGAAAAAGGAAATATCTTCAATCATGATCCTCTTCGACCGAAAAAATTATTGCTCCATAAAAAAGAGATCGTGAAACTTTTCAGCAAGACTCGTGAGAAAGGATTCACATTGATTCCGCTCAAAATTTATTTCAAAAAGGGACGCGCGAAGATGGAATTGGCTCTGGCGAGTGGAAAACATAATTACGATCGGCGTCAAGATCTAGCGGCGCGAGCGGCTCAACGCGATGTTGAACGTGAATTGAAAGATCGTCAAAAATTTTAAACTTGTACTAAAAATTGATTTGGAGTATAAGTTTCGAAATCCAATTTCTAAAATTCGAGAGGAGATTTTTGTTTGTCGACAATCACAAAGGATCTATCAGAAATCGATGCTCAAGAAGAAATGCAGCGCGGTTTGAAAAATCGACACTTGCAGATGATCGCACTCGGCGGCGCAATTGGTGCAGGATTATTTTATGGCTCTGCATCGACAATCGCGCTCGCTGGACCTGCAGTGATGTTGAGTTATCTGCTCGGCGGTATCGTGATATTTTTCATAATGAGAATGCTCGGCGAAATGGCTGTCGATTCTCCAGTTTCCGGCTCATTCAGTTATTATGCGACGCGATATTGGGGCAAATTTCCAGGATTTTTGGCGGGCTGGAATTATTGGTTCGAATATATCATCGTGAGCATGGCAGAACTCACAGCGGTCGGAATTTACATGAATTATTGGTTTCCAGATCTTCCTCAATGGATCACTGCGCTCACTTGTCTGATTGTTATCACGGCGATAAATCTCGTCAATGTCAGCGCGTATGGTGAAGTCGAATTTTTCATGTCGATGATCAAAATTTCGGCGATTATTGCGATGATTGTTCTCGGCTTAGTTTTGATTTTCGAAAATCCATTTCCGCAAAATTTTTCGAATCTCTGGACAAACGGCGGATTCTTTCCAAATGGATTCATGGGATTTGTTCTGTCATTTGCACCAGTCATGTTTTCATTCGGCGGGATTGAATTGATTGGAATCACAGCGGGCGAAGTTGAAAATCCAGATAAAACGATTCCGCGCGCGATTAATCAAGTCATTTGGAGAATTTTGATTTTCTACGTCGGAACGATGGCTGTTTTGATGGCTCTCTCGCCATGGAATCTCGTCGGGAAAGAGGCAAGTCCATTCGTTCAAATTTTTACTGATATTGGAATCCCTGCCGCGGCGAATATTCTCAATTTTGTCGTATTGACTGCCGCGATTTCAGTTTACAATTCTGCGATTTATTCCAATTCACGAATGCTTTATGGATTGGCGAGCGATGGAAATGCTCCGGAATTTTTGCGAAAACTGTCGTCGAAAAAAGTTCCAGTGAATGGAATTCTCGTCTCGAGCGGAATCACTCTAATCGTCGTTGCAATAAATTTCTTCGCACCGGAACAAGCATTCATGTACATGCTTTCGATAACAATCGGCGCGGCAGTTATCAGCTGGGCAGCAATCGTTATAACTCACATGAAATTTCGTCAAAAGCGTCAAAACGATCTTCCAAAATTCAAATCGATTGGATATCCCCTCACGAATTATTTCTGTCTAGCGTTTTTGATTGGAATTCTTGCATTAATGTTGACGATGCCGGAAATGAGAATGGCAGTCTTCATTCTTCCAATTTGGATTCTCGCAATTTATCTCGGCTATCGATCCAAAACTTCAAACTGAATTAAAAAAGATCCGAATCTCAAAACGAGGTTCGGATCTTTTTTTTGTTCGGATATCCCTTCGACGGCTTTCGATGTTTTGAAATGCTTTCTATAATTTCGCTGCTATGAAAAACTATATTTTGAATCGATTGCTGCAGCTCATTCCAATTTTGCTCGGAATCAGTTTTTTGACGTTTGGAATGATGCAATTTGCGGCGGGAGATGCTGTCGATATAATTTATGAACAGTCAAGCGTCTCGGATGAAATCAAAGCGGCAAAACGATCTGAGCTCGGACTTGATCAACCATTTTTGATTCAATATTCGCGATGGCTCGTTGGAATTGTGACTGGAGATCTCGGCAGAAGTTTTATCAGTGGGAAACTCGTCTTTGAAACTTTCATCGACAAACTTCCCGCGACGATTGAATTGATGCTCGTCTCAATTGCATTAACAATTTTCATCGCGACACCGCTCGGAATTTTATCAGCTGTATATCAAAATCGTGCGATCGATTATCTGATTCGATTTTTAACATTCATTGGAAATTCCATGCCAAATTTTTTCGCGGGACTATTATTGATCTATTTCCTCGCACTGCAATTGAATCTCCTCCCGATTATGGGAAATGATTGGCGGGCGATAATCATGCCGTCGCTGACTCTCACGATTTCGATGGGCGCAAAGTATACTCGACAAATTCGCGCGATAGTTTTGGAAGAATTGCAAAAACCATATGTGATTGGCGCGAGGTCGCGAGGCGTTCATGAATTCACGATTTTGACTCGAAGCGTTTTGAGATCGAGTTTGATTGTCATAATCACATTGATCGCGCTGTCGATGGGATCACTTCTGGGCGGAACAGCGATTGTCGAGACGATTTTTATGTGGGATGGCGTTGGAAAAATGGCTGTCGATGCAATTCTGATGCGCGATTATCCAATGATTCAAGCGTATGTCGTTTGGATGGCGTCAATTTATGTCTTGATCAATTTAGCGGCAGATATTTTATATCATAAACTTGATCCGAGGATTTTATGAAAAAGTTGATTCCATATTTGACACTCGCCGGAATTTTGATTTTCGTCGCGATTTTTGCAGAGCATTTGACTCCTCAAGATCCATATGCGCAAGATCTTTCAAACGCTCTTCAACCTCCAAATTCCGAACATTTTCTCGGAACGGATCGATATGGGCGCGATGTATTTTCAAGAGTCATTTTAGGATCACAGACAACATTGATCTCCGCGTTGATTCTCCTATTTTCGATTTCGAGTTTCGGAAGTTTAATCGGTGCGATTTGTGGATATCACGGCGGAAAGCTCGATACAATTCTGATGCGAATTTCAGATGTCTTTTTAGCATTTCCACAAATGGTTTTTGCGATTGCAGTAGCAGGAATTCTCGGCGGAGGACTTCTCAATGCTGCGATGGCTTTGGCGATAATCGGCTGGACAAAATATGCAAGAATCGCTCGAGGATTAGTTTTGACAATTCGCGAAATGCCTTACATGAATGCCGCCCGAATGTCTGGAACTGGATCGATTGGAATTTTGCGCGATTATATTTTTCCCAACATCTTAGGAACGATTTTAGTAACTGCCGCGCTGGATCTCGGAACGATAATCATGGAACTTGCAGGATTGTCATTTCTTGGACTCGGTGCAATGCCTCCAACTGCTGAATGGGGCGCGATGATGAATAACGGTCGAAGCATGTTGCAGACTGCGCCATGGATGATCCTCTCGCCAGGTATAGCAATTTTCATTTCCGTTTCGATTTTCAATCTCCTCGGCGATAAATTGCGAGATGTTTTCGATCCAAAGGAGGGAATTTAATGAAGAAAAATTTTTTGATCGGAACAATTTTGTTATCGATTTTTGCGTCGGGATGCGGAGATCAAAATCAACAGACTTCCGAGAAAATTTTTCGATATGGAACTGTAGCATATGGCGTCGCGATGGAAAATGCAGGACTCGATCCTCACGATTCATATTGCGGCTGGAGCACGATTCGATACGGCGTCGGTGAAACTCTGTTTCGATTCAACGAGCGAATGGAACTCGAGCCATGGCTTGCGACTGATTTTGAATTTCTTGACGAATATACTTTGAAAATCACTTTGCGCGATGATGTTCATTTTTCGAACGGCAAAAATCTCGATGGCGAGGCAGTCAAAAAATGTCTCGATGATTTGATTTTGCGGCACGATCGCGCTCCTGGAGATTTGAAAATCGAATCAATCACAGCGGAAGGACAGACAGTCACAATTCGATCCTCGGAAAAAGTTCCAGCATTGCTAAATTACTTGTCAGATCCATATGGCGCGATTATCGATGTTGACGCGGGAGTCAAAGATCGAATCGTCGTCGGAACTGGAGCATATATCGCTGAAAAAGTCACCGATACTCAAATCGATCTCGTCGCGAATCGAATGTATTGGGGAGAGATCAAACCTAAACTCGATCGAATCATTGTGAAAAGTATTCCAGACGGCGATACTCTCACGATGGCAATGCAGAATGGCGAGCTCGATGCGGTTCAAGGATTACCATATTCGAGCCTGCAGCTTTTCGAAAACAATTCAAAATATAAATTGAGTTCAACTGAAACTTCGCGAGTCTATCAAATTGCATTCAACTTTGACACGCCGGAATTGCAGGATATTCGAATTCGACAAGCGATTTGCATGGCGATCGATAAAAACAATTTCACTCATGTTTTGTTGAATGGAAATGGTGCGCCAGCGATTGGAGCATTTCCTGCAAATCTGTCATTCGGAGGCAATGCAGTTCACGCGCCGGAATTTGATCTCAACGGAGCTCGACAGCTTTTAAACGAGGCGGGATATTCAGATTCAGACGGCGATGGATATGTTGATCGCAATGGAAAAAATCTCGAATTGCGATATTTGACTTATACATCGCGGCAGGAATTGCCATTGCTCGCGGAATCGACTCAAGCGAATCTCAAACAAATCGGAATCAAATTGAATGTCAACGCGACAGATAATTATAAAACATTTTTGAAGAATCGAGAGTTCGATCTCTATTCCAAAGCGATTGTGACTGCACCGACTGGAGATCCGGAATATTATTTCACGAGCCACATCGTTCCGTATGCAGTTGACAACGCAGGGAATTATGAGAGTCAAGAAATCGCCGATCTCGAGGAGCAGCTTCGAAATACATATGGCGCGGAAGATCGTTCAAAAATCGCGATTCAGATGTCGCAAAAAATCCTCGATGATTCTGCACTTTGTTACGCGTCGCATCTTCGAATGACTTTCGTGATGAAACCGAACGTCGAAGGATTCTCGGCGCATCCTTCAGATTATTACGAGATTCGTCCAGAGCTAGATTTGAAGTGATAAAATTCCGATATAATTTGGAAAAAATATTCAAAGGAGGGCTCAATTTGAGAAAGAAAATTCTCACAGCCACTCTATCAACTTCAATACTTCTAGCGAGCTTAATGACTTCCGGCTGCGACCTTGGAAAATTTCTTCATTTCAACAAGACTCTTACATATGGAATCATTTCCTACGGCGTTGTCATGGGGAGCGCAGGGATTGATCCTCACCGGTCATATTTTGGTTGGAGTGCCGTTCGATATGGAGTCGGCGAGACACTTTTCAAATTCAATGATCGAATGGAGCTCGAGCCATGGCTTGCGGATAACTATGAATTCATTGACGAAAACACTTTGAGAATTCATATTCGCGACAATGTTTGCTTTTCAAACGGCAAAAAAGTCGATGGCATGGCTGTCAAAAAATGTTTCGAGGATCTTTTAGCGCGGCATGATAGAGCTCCGGAAGATCTCAAAATCGCATCAATCACAGCGGAAGATCAAGTTATCGTGATTCATTCCGATGAAAAAATTCCTGCAATGATAAATTTTCTTTCCGATCCATATTGTGCGATTGTTGACGTCGATGCAGGATTCAACGATCGACTTGCGATTGGAACTGGACCATATGTCGCTGAAAAATTGACTGATACTCAAATTGATCTCGTTCCGAATGAAAATTATTGGGGCGCAGTGAAACCTAAACTCGATCATCTTGTTATCAAGGGAATTAATAATGGTGAAGTTTTGACTCAACTTTTGCAAAATGGCGAGATCGATGCGGCGCATGGAATTTCTTATGAAAATCTGCAAATGTTCGATGCAGATCCAGATTTCAAATTCACTGACGCTGATACATCGCGCGATTATCAAATTGCATTCAATTTTGACACGCCGGAATTGCAGGATATTCGAATTCGTCGAGCGATTTGCATGGCTGTTGACAAGGATTATTTCGCTTACGTTGTCATGCGGGGGAATGGAACTCCAGCGGCTGGACCATTTCCTGCGAACACGTCATTCGGCGGCGATGTGGTTAGAGCTCCAGATTTTGATCTCGATTATGCTCGAGAACTTATCGGAAACGCGGGATATATTGATTCAGACGGCGATGGATATGTTGATAAGGATGGCAAAAATTTGGAATTGAGATTTTTGACTTATACATCGCGAGCTGAACTGCCGATTCTTGCGGAACATTTGCGTGATAATTTGCAGCAGATCGGAATCAAATTAGAAATCAACGCGACAGATGCTTATAAAGCTTTCGTGAGAGTGCGTCAATTCGATCTTGTGGCGGAATCGATGGCAACTGCGCCAACTGGTGATCCAGAATATTATTTTATGACGCATGTAGTCCCGAATGCATCTGAAAATGTCGGAAATTATTACAGTCCTGAGATTCTTAGACTCACAGATCAATTGCATAACACATTTGATAAGCAAACTCGCTCAAATTATACAATTCAAATCTCACAACAGATTGTCGATGACTGTGCATTATGCTACGTCGCGCATCAACACATGTCAGTTGTCACAAAATCTAACGTTTATGGATTAAATGCACATCCCTCTGAATATTACGGAATCACTTCGGAAACCGATGTGAGGTGATTTGATGCTTCTAAGTCTCGAAAATATATCGATCAATTACGGCTCGCGAGAAATTGTTCACGATGTCAGTTTCAATATCAATTCCGGCGAGATTTTAGCGATTGTCGGTGAATCTGGATCTGGAAAATCGACTCTACTCAAAGCGATTCAACATCTTTTGGGAAGATCTGGAAAAATCACTCAAGGAAAAATTTTGATCGAAGGAAGAGATCTATCAACGCTCGATTCTGAATCTCGTCGAAGATTGGCGGGAGAATTTTTCGGAATGATATTTCAAAATTCCAGCGAGTCATTCTGTCCAATTCGAAAAGTCGGCGATCAAATTTTCGAAAGTGTTAGAGCTCATTGCGATTGGGATCGAGCGGAATTTATGAATCGGGCGGAAAAGATTCTCGATCAATTGGATCTTGATAAATCGATTCTCGACGAATATCCATTTAGACTTTCTGGAGGCATGGGACAGCGAGCTGGAATTTTGGCGGCGATGATTCTCGAGCCGAAAATTTTGTTAGCTGATGAGCCGACTTCCGCGCTCGATCCTCAAACTCAAATGCATGTCGCTCAAAAATTTCTCGAATTGCAAAATCAACAAAACATTTCAATCTTGATCGTGACTCACAATCTCGGACTCGCAAATTTTTTAGCGGATCGAATTTTGATAATGAAAGACGGCTGCATAATCGAAGAGGGATCTTGCGATGAAATTTTCAAATCTCCTCGAGAAATTTACACGCGCGATTTGATTCAAGCGATTCCGAGGTTCGAATATGATCTTGCGAGTTGAAAATATTCGAAAGCGATTCGGTGAAAAAATCGTCCTCGATGGAATCAGTTTCAATTGCGACGCGGGAGAATGTCTCGGAATTGTCGGGAGATCTGGATGTGGAAAATCGACTTTGGTAAAAATCATTTCGAGATTTCTTGAGCCGGATGATGGATCAATTTTTTTAGACGATCGAGATATCACTCACGAAAAAAATCTGAAATCGATTTATCGAAAACTGCAGATGATTTTTCAGACGCCAGAAACTTCATTCAATCCACGAAAGACAATCGGCTGGAGTATTTCAGAACCAATTCGGAATTTTGGAATCGATGCTCAAGTGAAAGATCTCCTCGAAGAAGTTGGGCTCGATCCAATTTTAGCGAATAGATATCCTCACGAGATCAGCGGCGGTCAATGTCAACGTGCAGCGATCGCTCGAGCAATTTCAATCTCTCCAAAAATTTTGATCTGTGACGAGGCAACGTCAGCTCTCGATGTCACGATTCAAGCGCAAATTGTCGAGCTGCTTCGAAATTTGATTCATCGAAAACGGATCGCCTGTCTATTTGTCACTCACGATTTAGCGATCCTTCCGCGAATCGCAAATCGAATCATTGTCCTCGATGCAGGAAAAATTATCGATCAAGGAGAAATTCGAAATGTCCTCGATCAACCTAAGTCCAGGTTGACACAAAAATTCATCGAGGATTACAAAATTTTTTTCGAAGGGAAGCAGATTTAATGAAGAAAGTTTTTCTCACAGCCGCAATTCTTGCAAGCATGACAAGCGTTTCATTTGCAGCGTCGAATCCATTCACTGACGTTCCGAGAGGACACTGGGCTTATGACGCAGTCGAGCAGCTCCGTCAAGATGGAATTATCGAAGGTTATGGCGATGGAAGTTATCGCGGTGAAAGAACGATCACTCGATACGAGATGGCTCAAATGATAGCGCACGCAATGGATCAATTCGATTCGAAAGTAAAATCACTTTCTGCAAATCAACCGAGAGTTCTTGATAATGTCAACGCTGATAAAGCAATGTTAGATCGACTTGCCGCGGAATTTTCTGACGAGCTCAATAATCTCGGCGTGAGAGTCTCGAATCTCGAAAAATATTCCGATAAATTGAAAATCACTGGCGAACTTCGATACGTCTATTGGAGTCATAGAGATGAACAAGACAATGGCTCAAAAAATCGCAACAATATTAATCGACTCGAATTGCGACTTTTCCCAACTGCAGAAATTAATGATCATTGGAGTGCAAAAGCTCGACTCACAACTCGCGCGGATTTGAGAAATGATTCGATTGGCAATGTGATGGGCACATATGTCTACGCTGAAGGAAAATATGACAACTTCCAGCTCAATATTGGAAAAATGCCGCTCTATAGTACAAATGACGATGGATTGACTCTCGATGATTTCTTCTCCGGAGCACAAATCACAGTCGGCAACAAATTCAAAGCGATTTTGGAAGCTGGAAGATGGCATGGCGGAATTTTTTCGACAGACACCGCGAGCTATCAAGGAATTCAATTGAATTACAGCGCGAGCAGATTTACTGGTGGAATCGCTTATCGAAATTTCGATAGTGACAGCGTCAACAATCTCGCGACTTACAGAGATAACAACACTGAATTGGAAGATTCTGCACGAATCATTTCTGCCGGCGCGAGCTATAAATTTGGATCGAGCGTGACTCTCGCTGGATCTTACGCAAATAACACTGAAGCCGATAGATATGACAACAGCTGGAGCACTCAGCTCTCATACAAAGGCGCGAATAAATCTCAACCTAACAGCTGGGGAATTTATGTTGCGTATCGTCGATTGAGTCCAAATGTCAGCTTTGCACCAACTTATCTTGCATTGAGCTCGCATAATAATCGCAAGGGCGTTGAATTTGGAATGAGCTGGTCGCCATGGAAAAATATCGTTGCAGACGCGGGATATTTCACTGGCGAGACTCTGACTACTAAACTCGATAGCGATACAATTTATGGACGCGTTCGAGCATTTTTCTAAGGAGGAGAATTTTTGAGCGATCTTGAGCGTCGAATTGCGAAATATTGGAACGATCGAAGTAAAGGATTGGGACAGACTCGCTCGCGCGAATTGCATGGAAAGAATTTTGATTCATGGACGGATCTTTTTCGCGAAAAATTATCGAGGAAGAATTTGAAAATTCTCGATGTTGGAACTGGTGCAGGATTTTTTCCAGTGATTTTATCAAAGCTTGGACATCGAGTGACTGGAATCGATGCATCGTCCAAAATGCTTCGTGAGGCTGAGAAAAATCTCGAAAGTTTTAGATGTCGGGCGGAATTGCGAAAGATGAATGCTCAATCGCTCGATTTTCCCGATGAATCTTTCGATATCGTTATCAGTCGAAATTTGACTTGGACTCTGCCGGATGTTCCAACGGCTTATCGCGAATGGAAACGAGTTTTGAAAATCGATGGAACGCTCATGAATTTTGATTCGAATTATGGAAATGTAAAATTCGCGGCGGAAGATTTTCCACTGAATTTCAAGACGCTCGCGGAATGCGATTCGATAAAAGATTCGCTCGAGATAAGTTCAATGATTCGTCCGGATTGGGATTCAAAATTTTTGCGAGAGATTGGATTTGACGTCGAAATCGATCCCGATATTTCGAATCGAGTTCAGCAGGATGAATCGATTCCGTACGATAAGATTGCAGTCTTTGGAATCTATGCTCAAAAAATTTCATAAAAAAAGATCCACCGATCAATTTTCGATCGATGGATCTTTTTCATTTCCGAATCAATTTTGAGTTTGAGCCTGAGAAATCTGATAACCTCTTTTGTGTCGAGCATAAATCAAGCCGATGAAAACTGCGATCGCAAAAATTTCTCCGACTAGAATTATGATTCCCATAGGTCGAGCATCCATTGCTCCAGCGATTCCAACGAGAGGAGTTACAATTGCGCCGAGAATCGTCGATGAAAATCCAACCAACGCCGATGCTGCTCCCGCTAGATTTCCATGTCCTCGAAGTGCCAATGAAAAACTTGTCGCGCCGATGACTGAAATCGGTGGAACGAGAATCACGAGTGAAATGATTGTCGCGACGATGTGAGCATGAGTCAAAATGCATGTTAAAAGTGCTGACGCGCCAATTAATGCTTGAGTTAATGCCGCTCCGAGCATCAAAACATCTGGAATTTTTCCAGCGAATCGAATTGGAAACGTTCCAAAAATCATGATGATTATTCCAAGCCCGCCAAAGATGAAACTGTATGTCTGCGCTGAAACTCCATAAATATCTTGAAAAAGAAATGACGAGCCGGCGATGTATCCAAAAAATGCTCCAAATGCAAAACATTGAAGCAGACAATGTCCAAGAAAATATTTGTCGCGAAGGAGATATGGAAAGCTCTCAAAACTCGAAATGATATCCTTCATGCGCCGAGATTTTGGAAGTGTTTCGGAAAATCCAATCGCTGAAATCAATAATGCGAGTCCAATGATTCCGAGCAAGACAAAAACTCCATGCCAAGTTGTGAATGCTAGAATCTGTCCACCGACAACTGGCGCGAGAATTGGAGCTAATCCATTGACGAGCATCAGCATCGAAAAAACTTTGGTGAGAGTTGCGCCATCGCTAACATCTCGAGCGACAGATCTCGCGACGATGATTCCAACTGATCCAAAAAGTCCCTGCAAAAATCGAAACGCTAAAAACATCTCGATTGAATTCGCAAAGACACAGCCGATCGATGCAAGCATAAAAATTGTCATTCCAATTATCAATGGATTTTTTCGACCGAGCATATCGCTAAATGGTCCAGCGAAAATTTGTCCAATCGCCATGCCGACCATTGTTGCCGTGAGTGTCATTTGAATCACTGACGTTTCAACGGGAAAAGATTCATGCATTATTGGAAGCGCAGGCAGATACATATCTGTCGCGAGCGGTGCAAGTGCTGCAAGCATTCCGAGGAAAGCCATCAATCGAAATGTGATTCGTTCATTTTGCGTCAAATCATCGTCCCCTATCAATCAAAATTTTGCAAATGTTTTTCGAAATATACCAAAATTAAATTTCATTTTCTAGGATTCAGATGTTGAAAATAACATATCGCGCTTTTCTACTTGCGATTTTGAGTTTCGAATTCTATACTCACAAAAAAATTTTCCAGAGACGAATTTGAATCTCAGGAAGGCGGGTAAATTTGAGCAGTAGATCTTCTCGGCAGCTTGATATTCCTTTGATTTTTGCGACGCTTGCTATCATCGTTATCAGTCTCGTTATCATCGGCTCTGCAACTCACGTCAACGATGCAGGTTCAGAAAGATTCTATTTCGTTCAGCGGCAGGGATTATTTGCATTCGTCAACATCCTATTCGCGATTTTCTTTCTGAATTTTGATTATCGAGGACTTCAAGAATATGGAACAAAACTCTACATTTTTAATTTGATCATGCTCCTCGCCGTCATGTTTATGGGACAGTCTGCACTCGGTGCGCAGCGGTGGATTCAATTAGGTCCAATATCGATTCAGCCATCGGAATTTTCCAAGTTGATAATGATTATTTGTCTTGCGTCAGTATTGCAGGATCGAGTCGGAAGAATCAATTCACTATCGGAATTTCTGCCGATCGCTGGATACATTTTAATTCCATTCGTTTTAGTTTTGAAACAGCCGGATCTCGGAACATCTCTAGTTTTCATGGCGATCTTTTTCGGAATGATTTTTATCTGCGGAATCAAAATCAAAGTTTTAATCGCGATATTTTTAGCCGGAGTTGCAAGCTTTCCAATACTCTGGCAGTTTTTAAAAGATTATCAGAAAATGCGAATTATGGTATTTCTCGATCCGAACGTCGATCCTTTAGGCTCAGGTTATCACATAATTCAATCGAAAATCGCGATTGGTTCTGGATTGATGTTTGGAAAAGGATTATTCCAGGGGACGCAGAGCCAATTGAATTTTTTGCCGGAGAATCATACCGATTTCATTTTTTCAGTTGTCGGTGAGGAATTGGGATTCATCGGCGCGGCAATTTTATTGATTCTATATTTGATCATTCTTTGGCGTGGACTTCATATTGCGCGGGATGCTGGCGATGTTTTTGGAAGACTCCTCGCAATTGGAATCACATCAATGCTCGCGTTTCATATTCTTGTCAACGTCGGAATGACAACTGGAATCATGCCTGTCACTGGAATTCCTCTCCCGCTGATGAGTTATGGAGTCAGTTCTCTCACGACAAATATTTTAGCGATCGCGATTTTATTAAACATCGGTCAGCGAAAAAATAAACTCAGTTTTTAGCGAGGTGATTTCATGCTCGCGAAAATCTTTGCGATATTTTGGTTTCTCGTCGCATGTCATGACGTGCTCGAAACGTTTGTCTTTCCCAAGATTCTCGGCGATGAAAATACAAAAATCGATCTTCAATATGCTAAAGAATCGGCGCAGGATTTTATGAATCTCAAATCGCTCGCGTCAGTTCGAACGATGAAACGAATCATGGTTTTAATTGCGATTCTGTCTGCACTGATTCACGCGCTCGGCTTTTATCTCACATACATTTTTGGAAATTTTGACGATGATTATGAAAAAATTTTTTATGGAATCGTGATAGTCGCAGCGTTAGATTTTCTCGTAGGATTATTCCGCGCGTCAAATTTCATGAAGAATTTTCGACAAGATACAAGCGTCGATGAAGTTGCAGAAAATTTTCTCAAGGCAAATAGTCGCAATGCTGTCTTGCATTTTATCGCATGCATCGGGATTTTTTTGACGTCGCTGCGATTGATTCTCGAATTATTCTTCAATTAGTGATATAGATCTCGGCGAAATTCCGTCGAGATTTTTTTGTTCGGGAGGAGTGATTTGAATTGTGGCTTATCTTCGCAATTTTATCAGCGATTTTTGCCGCATTGACTTCGATTCTCGCAAAAGTTGGGATCGATGGAGTCAATTCGAATCTCGCAACAGCAATTCGAACTATAGTTGTCGTCGGAATGTCATGGATAATGGTATTTCTTACTAATGCTCAAACAGGTTTGCATGAAATTTCGACGCGGAGCTGGATTTTTTTAATTGCATCTGGATTCGCAACGGGAGCATCATGGCTTTGCTACTATCGAGCGTTGCAACTCGGTGAAGTTTCGAAAGTCACAGCGATTGATAAATTCAGCGTCGTGATAACTTTCATTCTTGCATTTGTATTTTTACATGAAGAATTTTCGACAAAATCGATCATCGGCTGCATTTTGATCGGCGCGGGAACATTGATCATGGTTTTATGAGGAGTGATTTTAATGAATCGACCGGATTGGGATGAATATTTTTTGGAAATCGCTCGAGCTGTCGGTGAGCGAGCGACCTGTCTTCGTCGAAAATATGGCGCGGTGATTGTCAAAGATCGAATCATTATCAGCGCGGGATATAATGGATCTCCTCGCGGCGAAAAAAATTGCATTGATACAAATTTTTGCATGCGCGAGAAATTGAAAATTCCAAAGGGCGAGCGATATGAATTATGTGTTGCAGTTCATGCGGAACAGAACGCGATTATCAATGCAGATCCGGAAAAAATGATCGGTGCGACAATTTATATTTATGGAGTCAACGTCGCTGATGGAACTTTAGCGAGTGGCGAGCCATGTTTACTCTGCCGCCGAATGATCAAGAATGCGCGAATCGAAAAAGTCGTATATTTTGACGCAGATGGAAATCTAATCTCGAAATTCGCTCAAGATTTTTGAAATATGTCTGAAAAGCTTTAAAATTGACGAATCAGAATCTCGGCAGTAAAATTCGCGCGATGAAAATCTGGAGGTGTTTTTGATGCCTGAATATCTTTTTGCATTTGTAATTTCTCTCGGAATTGCACTCTGCATCATGCCGGGAGTCATTTTATTCGCTAAGAAAACTGGCGCTATGGATGCACCAGATCAACGCAAAGTTCATAAAAAACCTGTCCCGCGAATCGGTGGAATTGGAATTTTTTTAGCATTCATAATTTCGATTATAACTTGCATGGCGACGAATAACCTTTCGACGGAAACAGTCAACGAGCTCCTTGGAATTCTTGTTTCCGGCTCGATTATCGCGATTGTTGGAATTATTGACGATTATAAAAATCTCCCTGCGAAAGTGAAACTCTGTGGACAAATTTTCGCGGCAGTAGTTTTAGTCTGCATTTTTGACGTCAGAATCGATTTCATTACAGATCCGTTCGGCGATTACATCTATCTCGATTATTTTGCAATTCCTGCAACGATCTTTTGGCTTGTCGGGCTGACTAATACAGTGAATTTGATTGATGGGCTCGATGGTTTAGCCGCTGGAGTTGCGACGATTGCATCGATCACGATTTTCTTAGTCGCATTGGAGCAGA
The DNA here is from genome assembly GCA_017484005.1 of Selenomonadaceae bacterium. Taxonomy (GTDB): domain Bacteria; phylum Bacillota; class Negativicutes; order Selenomonadales; family Selenomonadaceae; genus Quinella. Next base: position 20,183 of record JAFUTY010000010.1, read on the forward strand.
ATATTTTATTGGTTGCAGTTTTGACAGCCGCGCTCGCTGGATCTGCGATTGGATTTTTGTATTACAACTTCAATCCCGCGCGAATTTTCATGGGCGACACTGGAAGCATGTTTTTGGGATTCACTCTCGCGAGCATTTCGATTATCGGTGCTGTGAAAAGTGCTGCGACTATCGCTCTGATTGTTCCGATTCTTGCATTGGGACTCCCGATTTTCGATACAACTTTCGCAATTTGGAGAAGATATCGCGGCGGCGTCTCGATTTTCAAACCGGATAAAGGTCATTTGCATCATCGACTCCTCGATTTGGGATTCACTCAACGCCAGGCAGTTTTGTTGATGTATGTTATCAGTGCGCTCTTGGGATTGAGTGCTGTCGCTTTGACTGAAACTAGTGCAACGATTTCGATTGCGATCGTTGTTGGAGTTGTGACTCTCGTTGTCTATGGAGCAAAACGTCTCGGAATTCTTCAATTGCAGCATTAATCGGAGGTGAGTCAAATTTCAATCGCGATTGTTCTATGTTTCGATTCGAGCTGCGTCAATGCATATCTCGAAGTTTTCAGCGTCGATGTTGACGAGATGTATGTGGCGCATGCGATTCTCTTCGATTTGCGAAATGAATTCGAGCGGCGATTTTTCCTCGAACATTTCAATTTGTATGAGACGGGCGAAGAATTTCCGATGTCTGAGGCGCGAGAATATTTCATCGCGTCATTAAAAGATGTGTTGTTAGGAGAAAATTCATGTTCAAAGTCATGACAATTTTCGGAACGCGTCCTGAAGCTATCAAAATGTCCCCAGTGATTCTCGAGCTCAAAAAATTTCCTGATGAAATCGAGACACTCGTGACGGTGACAGCGCAGCATCGCGAAATGCTCGATCAAGTTTTGGATCTTTTCGAAATCAAGCCGGATTTTGATCTCAACATCATGTCGCAAGGACAAACTCTATTCGATATCACGACTCGAGCACTCAATGGACTCGACAAAATTTTTTCCGAGACAAATCCAAATCTCGTTTTAGTTCATGGAGATACAACGACAACATTTTCGAGCTCACTCGCGGCGTTTTATCATCAAATCGCGGTGGGACATGTCGAGGCAGGACTTCGAACATTCAACAAATATTCGCCATATCCGGAAGAGATGAATCGAAAACTCACCAGCGCAATTTCAGATCTCAACTTCGCGCCGACAAAAATCTCTCGAGATAATTTGTTGCGTGAGGGAGTTTCATCTGAAAAAATTTTTGTGACTGGAAATACTGTCATCGATGCACTTCATCAGACGCTCAAACGAGAATTCAAATTCGATTCGGAATTAGAAAATTCAATGAGAGATTCGCGAGTCATTCTAGTCACAACACATCGACGCGAGAATCTCGGTGAGCCGATGCGTCATGTTTATCAAGCGTTGAAAGATCTTCTCGAAAAATTTTCAGATCTCAAAATAGTTTTTCCAGTTCATAAAAATCCTCGAGTCAGAAAAATCGTCGAGGAGGAGTTGGGCGGAATCGATCGAGTGATTTTAATCGAGCCGCTTGATTATGAACCGTTCGCGAATTTGATGAATCGATCGACTTTGATTTTGACAGATTCGGGCGGAGTTCAAGAAGAAGCTCCATCGCTCGGCAAACCTGTTTTGGTTCTTCGAGATACAACTGAACGTCCAGAGGCGATTGAATCTGGAACGGTGAAACTCGTCGGAACATCCAGAGAAAAAATTTTCGAGACAGCGGCAGAATTATTATCGAATCCAGAATCTTATCGAGCAATGGCTGAGGCTCACAATCCATACGGCGACGGACATGCGGCTGAGAGAATTGTCGCGACGATCAGAAATTTTGCAAAATAAATCCACAAATAGAAAAATCCCCGACAGATCGCAATTGATCTATCGGGGATCTTTTTTTATTTTACGAGAAAAGTAGCAAACGATGAGAATAGTAGCCCAATAATGGGTCAAGCGTCACGCTTGTCATGCGTTTGCGAGAGATGCACCAAGTTTTTTGCATTCCTCGACTGCTTCATCATCTGGAGCGTCTTGAGTGACAAATGCTCCGACGAGTTTTGCACCAGTTGCTTCGGTGCGAGATTTCCAATCCTCGAGATATTTTCCTTCGCCCCAGCCCCAAGATCCGAAGAGAACGACAGGTTTTCCAGAAATCAATGCTTCAGCGTCTGCGAAATATGGCTCGAAAGATGCTTCCTCGAGAACTTCATCGCCCATCGCTGGACATCCAAATGCAACTGCATCGTAATCAGCGATTTCGCTCGCCTTTGTTGAATCGACATCGATAAGATTGACTTCCGCGCCAGCAGATTTTGCTCCATCCGCAACAGCATTCGCCATCGCTTCAGTGTTGCCAGTGCCTGACCAATAGACGACCAGAACTTTGCTCATAAAAATTCTCCTCTCAAATTTATGGTGCGATTGGCGCGATTCGAACGCACGACCGTCTGCTTAGGAGGCAGATGCTCTATCCATCTGAGCTACAACCGCGCCTTTGAACTTGCGAATTCTATCACGCGCGATTGAAAAAGTCTAGCGAGCGAATGATCCGTTGATTTCTTGAGCCGCGAAATTCAAGCGTCGGATCTTTTTGCGATTCGATAAATTCCCCATCGATTAAAACGTCTGTGATTCGAAGAAGTTTCAATTGAGATTCATCGTTTCGACTCAAAATTTCTTCGAGAGTGTTGCCTGTATAAGTCCAAACATCTAGATCTGGAGATTTCACTGCGTTCGCAATTTCAAAACATGCCTCAGCCTGCTCGAATGGCTCTCCGCCACTGAATGTAATTCCATCGAGCAAAGGATCTTCAAGAATCTCGCGAATGATTTCCGATGTATCGATTAAACTTCCGCCCGAAAAATTCCATGTCTGTGGATTTTGACAACCTTGACAGTGTCGCGCACATCCTTGACAGAAAATCGCATATCGAATTCCCTCGCCATCGACGATCGAATTTTTTTCTAAGCCAGCGATTCTAATTCTCATGAATTGCCTCCAAAATTAGGATCAAACATTGCTCAATAATGGGTCAAGCGTCACGCTTGTTTTTTTCTAAGCCAGAGATTCTAATTTTCAAAGTGATCCCTCGCAATTTCAATCGCTTTATCGAGTTGAGTATCTGATGAATAATCCGGAGGCAATTCAACTTCAACATCCGGCTGAATCCCCTCGCCATCGATTGATCTTCCGCTTGGAGTGTAATATTTCGCGATTGTCAATTTCAATCCATCGTCGCGAAACATCGGCATCACAACTTGAACTGATCCTTTGCCGTAAGATCGAGTTCCAACTAGAGTTGCTGCATTTGTATCTTGCAGTGCACCAGCTAGAATTTCCGATGCGCTCGCTGAATTTCCATCGATTAAAACTACAAGCGGAACAGTTTTTTCATCGAGATTCGAATCATAAATTTCCTCTTTGCCGCCTTTGTCAACGACTGAAACGATTCTACCTTTTGGAACGAGCATTCGAGAAATATCAACGCAGCTCGTCAAAACTCCACCAGGATTTTCGCGCAAATCGATTATCAACGCTTTCATGTTTTTCTTTTGCAATTCGCGATACATCGAATCGAATTCATCACCGGAATTTTCGCTGAATGATGAAATTCGAATGTAACCAATCGGATCGCTGGTGAAAATTTTGGAATTCTCAACTTCTTCATTCAACATTCGACCGGCAACAGTTTTCAATTTGATAACGTCGCGAGTGATTTGATAATCGCGATCATCTTCGCCCGCTCGACGAATTGACAGTGTCACCGGAGTTCCAGCCTCGCCGCGAATTCGAAATGGAATCTCTTCCGATGAAAGTTCAGTGACTGGAGTTGCATCGACAGCTAGAATTTGATCGTTCGCTTTCAATCCAACTTTTTCGCCAGGAGATCCAGGCATCACTGAAATGATTCGCACCATGTCATTTTGAAATCCCATGTAAACTCCAATCCCACCAAAACTTCCAGAAGTCTGGTCGTGAAGCTGACGGAAGAAATTTTTGTCGAGATAGACTGAATGCGGATCGTTCAAAGATTTTACCAATCCAGAAATCGCGCCATCGATTATCGATTCGTCGTCAACTGGATTTACATATCGCGTTTCGATGAATCTTTTTGCCGCGATGAATCTGAGAAGATTGATTGTTCGCTCGGGAGTTAAGCCGAGAATCAATGCAACGATTGAAAATGAAACGAAGATCGTTGCAATTGACGTCAAGATCACTGTGATTATCGTTTTCTTTGTAGGTTTTTCGATCATTTGTACCTCGCTCAATATTCATAATTTAATTTAGAAAATCCCATGGAGAAATCGGCTCGCCATCTTGACGGACTTCGAAATGACAATGAGGTCCAGTCGAATTTCCAGTCGAGCCGCAGAATGAAATTGTATCGCCCTGCTTGACTTCATCTCCAACACTGACAGCCAGCGATTGATTATGTCCGTACAGACTCGAGATTCCGCTGCCGTGATCGATTATGACTGTATTGCCATATCCAGAAATCCATCCCGCTTGAGTGACAACTCCAGATTTTGCCGCGACGATTGGAGTTCCATATTCCGCCGCGATATCAATTCCGCTGTGAAAAATTCGATCTCCAAAAATTGGATGTGTTCTCCAACCGAATTCCGAAGTGACTTCTCCATCGACTGGCGCAATCATTTCTGAAAATGCTCCGAGATCGATTTCTTCATCCTCCGGCTCTGGATTTTTTTGATTTCGCGTTGGAGTTCTTTGATTCGACTTCTGTTTCTTCCGAGCCTCTTCTTTCTCGCGACGAACTTTCTCCGCCGCATCCCGCTCGACGATCAATTGCTGAATATACTCACTCGCCGCGAGCATTTCTTGATACTGCTGGTCAAAAACATCCTTATCATACATCATCGCGTCGATTAATTCCTGTTGAGCCGCGACTTTTTCGACTTGAACATCGCGAAGTTTTTCAGCCTGTTCCGTGAGTTTTTCCTGCTCGATTTTGTCCCGCTCGAGCAATATTTGCGTTGTCTCGATTTCATTACGCTGCTCGAGCATGAATCGCACGAGTTCATAATCCAGCGCAATTATTCGCTTGAAAAGATCCATTCGCGTCATGAAATCTGCAAAATCACTCGCGCCGAGTAAAACATCGATGTAATTCAACTGCCCATTGATGTAGATATCTCGAACGCGTCTTCCGAGAACTTTTTGCTTGCTCTTGAGATTTTTTTGCGCTGTATCGAGTCGAGTCTGATTTTCATCGATTCGCGCGAGAGTTTCATCGAGCTCCGCCTGTTTTTGTTCATAAATTGCAGTCGCTTCATCAGCCGCTTCATCGAGCAGTCTTTTAGCATCTGACACCGATTCGATTTTATGTTTGAGCTTTTCACTTTGCTCGAGTGCCTCTTGAGCTTTGGAATCATAATCCTCTTTTTGTTTTTCGAGATTCGCCGCGAATGTCAGATTCGACGATAGAAATGCGATTATAATTGCGATTGAGATTTTGTTCATCGTACCAATTCCTCGTGGAAAAAATAATTCACAACGATCGGAAATTGCGAATCCTGCATTGAATCCTCATTCCGAACGTATTTGAGATTTCGAGACGCCGTGAAATTTTTGATCTGCGAATCCAAATCCTTCCAATAAGATCGATCTTTTTCCAAATAGATCTTCCGATACAAATCGAGGAGCTCTGGATATTTTTGACGAATGAAATCCAGAATTCGAGCTTTATAATCGCCACGAAGATTCAAATTCTCAAGCCAAATCAAATTGCAATGATCTTTAGTTCGATCGATTATTTCTTGAACGTCAGTGATTCCTGGAAAAATTGGTGAGATAAAACAGGTCGTTCGAATTCCTGCATCGTGAAGGATTTTCATTGCTCGAATTCGCCGCTCGATACTCACAGCGCGATCCATTTCCGCTCGAAAATTTTCATCGAGAGTATTGATTGAAAATGAAACTCTAGCCTCTGGAAATTTTTTGATCAAATCGATATCGCGAATCACGAGATCAGATTTTGTCGCGATACTGATTTTGCATCCGCTGTCGATCATTTGCTCGAGAAATGATCTTGTACGTTTGAATTTCTCCTCGCACGGCTGATATGGATCTGTCACTGAACCGATGAAAAATTCCCTGCCTGAATATTTTTTTGGATTTTTGATTGGCGTCCAAAATTTCACATCGACAAACTCGCCCCATGGCTCGCGATGATTGGTGAATCGTTTCATAAAAGATGCATAACAATATCGACATGCATGCTCGCAACCGACGTATGGATTCACCGAATAATCTGCAACTGGAAGATTCGATTTTGTCGGAAGATTTTTCGTCGTGATTTCTTTGATTTGCATTTTTATCACCTGCGCGAATTTTAATCGATATCAGAAATAAAAAAAATCCCCGATCATTTTTTCGATCGAGGATTGTGTTATAAAATTCAAGAGAGGTGATTCGATGCGCGAGAAAATAGATCTTGAGGCAAAATGGAAATCTCTAACAATCACTGACAATTTCATTTTCAGCGCGGCAATGCATAAATTTCCTGATCTTTGTCGCCGTCTTATCGAGGAAATCCTCCAGATCAAAATTATCGAGATTTTTGATCCGGATCGCGAAAAATCTATACAATCTCGACGCGATTCAAAGGGAATTCGACTCGATGTTTATGCTGAAGATCATGGTAAACGAAGAATGTTTGATCTTGAAATGCAAACTTCGGAAGAAAAAGATCTTCCAGAGCGATTGAGATACTATCAAGGTTTGATCGATCAAAATCGATTAGAGAAAGGAAAATCTTATCGCGAGCTTTGGGATTCTTATATCATTTTCATTTGTGCTTTCGATTTCTGCGGATATGGAGATTATGTGTATAGTTTCAGCGATCGCTGTGATACTCATCCGGAGTATGTATTGAAAACTCGAGCACGAAAGTTTTTAATCAACACGAAGGGAACGCATGGTGAAGTCAGTCCGAATTTGAAGGAGTTCATTGATTATGTTGAAAGGAGAGTTGTGTCTGGAAAATTTTCGAGAGAAATTGATGAAGCAGTTCAAGATGTGAAAATGGAAAAGGAAGCGAGGCTGGAATTCATGAATTTGGAAATGGAGATACTCGATCGTGAATATCTTGCACGAAGAGAAGGTCGAGTTGAAGGAATTGCTGAAGGTCGAGCTGAAGAAAAAGAATTTACTGCAATGAATTTGCTCGAGATGAATATGACTTTGGAGCAAGTTTATCGTGCAACAAAACTTCCAATGGATCGAATTATCGAGCTTGCAAATCAATTGAAAAATTGAATGTTGGAATCTCAAACTTCCAAGAATTTTTTCAGCGAGATTGTACTTCCAGCTGCACCGATAATCATTCCAAAAACGATAATCAAAATGCCAATGAACTTCATGTACGGATCTTGCGGGAGGAGTGGGAAAAATTTCAGTGAATCAAAAATTTTTTCACTCACGACGGAATAAAAATAGCTCAACGCAATTGCAGAAATCATTCCGCCGATGAATCCGAGAATCACGCCTTGAATCACAAATGGAAGTCGAATGAATTCATCAGTTGCACCGACATATTTCATAATCGCGATTTCCTTCCGCCGCGCAAAAATCGTCAATCGAATCGTGTTTGAAATGATGAAAATCGTCGCACCAGCGAGAGTCAGCATCAAACATAATCCAAAAACTCGAATCATTTGAGTGATATCGAAGAGATTTTCGACAACATCCTGCCCATATTTTGCTTCAGTGACTCCATCGATTTTTGAAATTTTTTCAGCAGTTGCAGGAACTAATCGAGCTTCGCGCATCGTGACATTAAATCCATTCGGCAGAGGATTTTCTTCGAGCGCATCGAGCAAATATGATTGATCTCCAAGCCGAGATCGAAGTCTTTCAATCGCGACATCTTTCGAAACGAATTCGATTGAGTTGATTCCATCGATTTTTTGAATCTCCGAGCCGACCCATCGAATTGCACCGATATCCATATCGTCGCGGAGATATACTGCGATTTGAACTTGCGATTCGACAATCGACGCCGCCCGATTCATATTCAAAACCAACAATAAAAATACTCCTAAGACGAAAAGTGAAACTGCAACAGTTCCAACTGACGCGCTTGCCATCCATGAATTTCGTCCGATTGACACCAATGATTCGCGCAAAAAATATTCTGTAGTTCGAAGTTTCATCAATAATATCCCCTTGCTTGATCTCGAATTACATGCCCCGATTCGATTTCAATAACGCGCTTTTTCATCCCGTCAACAATCGCTTTATCGTGAGTCGCCATGACAATCGTCGTGCCGGCGTCATTGATTCGCTGAAAAATTTGCATGATTCCCCAGCTCGTATCGGGATCAAGATTTCCAGTCGGCTCGTCAGCAATTACAATCGCTGGATCATTGACAATTGCTCGAGCTATCGCGACTCTCTGCTGCTCACCGCCGGATAGATTGTCCGGAAAATCTTTGTATCGATCGCTCAAGCCGACGATATCGAGGACAGAATTCACGCTTTTCTGCATGATTTTTCGCGGTGCTTCGATAACCTGCATCGCAAACGCTACATTTTCAAAAACCGTTTTATCCGGCAGCAGTCGATAATCTTGGAAAATTACTCCGAGTCCGCGACGCAAATATGGAACTTCAGATTGCGACATGTGAACGACATCTTTTCCATTGACTTCGATTTCGCCAAATGTTGGAAGCTCCTCGCGCAGTAAGAGTTTGATAAATGTTGATTTCCCCGCGCCGCTCGAGCCAACGATGAAAACAAATTCGCCTTTGTTGATATCAACATTGACTCGCTCCAGCGCGATTACTTTATTTGGATACGCCTTCGAAACATTTTTCATGTGAATCATTTCAAAACTCCTTTCGAAACGAGAGAATTTTAACATTTCCGAACGAAAAAAAAACTCCCGAGGATCTTTTTGATCTTCGGGAGTCTTTTTTATTTTGTGAATTTCTCTGCCCAACATTGCCTGATATATTCGCGCTGAAATTCTCGAAAGTTTGCATTGAATTTCCAACACCAATAATTTGCAAAATATGTTTGAGGTTCTTCTGCAAAATCGAAGAATTTTGTGACGCTTGGATAAATCGGAATATCTGAAATCATGAGAGAATATTTTATATTTGATTCATCGAAAAACTTTCCAAAATCGATGAAATTATCAGAATGCATACCGATGAATTGAAGAATTCGACGAGATATCTCCACTAATCCTTGCGCAGTCGGATGATTCACGGAATAGAAAAGACGCTTTCCGAAAACATTATTCTCAACATAATCGGAGATTTTTATATCGCAAAACCATTCACGTTTTTGAAGTTCCGCGAAAGATTTATCCGTTTGCGATTGAATGATCTCTTTAGAAAGAAAATTCGAATCACTGACTTTGTCAATAATCACATCGATATCCGGATTCATTCCTGATTTTTCCATGATTTCATCTATATAACAATCACCATACGGAAAATATCCACCAGGTTCAGATTTGGTCGCTCCAACTATACGTTTATTGCGAATATTTTGAGGGAAATATCCATAAAAATAGATGTTCGGAATCCAAACGATTTTACAATTTTCCGAGAGTTTGTTGGCAATATTTTGAGTCGCAACTGATGCGCCAAATCGATTTTTCGAACTAACTCGTTGCGAGATGAAAAGATCGATTAGTTGTAAAAACTGCCCCCCCCCCCGAAAATTAAATCCATTGTTTTTTCATTATATGTATGAACTGCAGGGATCTCCAGCAGGAAATATTCTTTCCGAAATTGTATGTGATTCATAAAAATATTAACGAGTCTTATCGTCTGACAATTTCCGAAGATGACTGCACATTTCTTCTTTGATTCTTTTTTGAGCTTTTCAATTGCATCAATACAAATCGATTCCGAAACATGCTCGCGCATCGATTTGTAATTGACGATGGAATCATTGAGTTTAAAATTGAATTCCTTGCCATTTGAATCGATAGCTTTGAATTCGAGTTCCAATAAAATCACCTCTTAGCTCAATGAATCCAACACCGACTCGAGTTTAGATCGAGTAATTCCACCGACCATCGTCGCTCTAACCATTCCATTTGTATCAACGACGAGAGTTGTTGGCAGATATTCAATCTCATAACTTTCGCCTGCAAGATGTCCCGCATCGAAAAGAATCGGGAGCGCGTCATAATTTTCAGCGCGATCCTCGACAAATTCTTCCGCAGATTCCAAATCTTCATCTTGACTTATAGCGAAAAAATAAATTTCATCCTTGTGATCCGCATAAAATTCCTCAAGCTCTGGAAATTCTGCTCGGCATGGAGGACACCAGCTCGCCCAAAAATTGATAATTTGCGGACGATCCTGTCTGCCTCCAATCGTCACAGATTTTCCATCGAGCGTTTTGAGTCCAATCGCTGGTGCTTGAAAATTTTCCGCCATGATTTCAGTGTCATCCTCCTCATTGTCGAATTTATCGCTTGTGAATCCAGGCTGTTCAACTATTGCTGCCATCGCGACGAGCAGAAATAGTACAAATGTCGCGATGAAAATTTTCTTGCCGATCTCACTCTGCTCCTTTCGAATTGATTTTGGCAGCTCGATTTGTCATTGAATTGTCGGAAGAGCTTTGGCGAATGAAGATCTCCGCGCGAGCTCCTCGATTCGCTGATCCAAAACTCGCTCACGTTTCTGCAAACTCGCCGCAGTATCAAATGCTCCAACTGATTCCTCGCGCAATCCTCGAATGTAATATCGCCATGCATGTATCGATAGCTCCGTTGACTGCTTTCTCAAATTTGCAAAATACATCGCGCCGGGCGGAATTGGAATTGCATCGAGTTCATCCTGCCGCGCAACTCGATTCGGAATCACATGATCCTCGATGTAAACTGCGATTTGCTCTTTTTGCGACGGTGACAGAATTCCATCCGATGACCGATTCAAATAGATAAATTCGCCCTGCTGATCGTAAAAAAGATAGTTGTAATCCGCGACAATCACTGCAGTTGCATCGATATAATCCGCGATGTCCTTGCCGATTTTTGGAGAGATTGCGTCGAGATATGCTCGATAATTTTTGATCGCCGTGATTTTCCAATATCCATCGTCAGTTTTTTCCAGCGCAAGTTCAAAGACAAATGGAGTCTGTGTGACTTGCTCCAAAACCTCGAACATGACTGAAACATTGTCATCCTCGTCGCGAGAAATTTCGCCGAGTTTCACGAATTTTGTCGATCGAATCAGCGACCGCTCAAGCATCAGTTCAAAATCGATTCCGAGCTGTCTGCCTTTGAGCAATTCGACACCGCTCGGATCAATCCATTCATCAGTCTCAATTTTTTTTCGAAGAACTTGAGTTGTCCCTTCGACGATTTGAGGACGAACGAGCCGATAAAAATTTTCAAACAGCGCGCGCTCCGAAGGCGTGATATTGCTGTCATATGTGAATAAATCCGCCGTGAGTTCATCATATGCATCCCCCAAAACTTTTGGAAGATCCACATACTCTTCAATCGCTTTGAGATCATTCATTCGCAACGCTTTACTGAGCCGATCAATCGTATATTCCGGCGTGTGAATGTAATAAAGAAAATACCACATCGCCGCGCCAATCAATGCGAATATCAGCAGGAACGCGTATGATTTTTCTTGTCGCCGACGTCTTTCACGAATGCGAACTTTTCTTTTCCATGTAAATTCGTCCAAGATTCGTTCGCTACAAAAAGATATTCGAGTTTCGTCGTGATTTTGTAGCGTCTCCTTTCTTAATCGATTGAGAATCTGAGAAAAATTTTTACTACATCGAGATCTATTTGTCAATGAAACTGATTCCGAATGAAAAATTCATGGAAATTAAATTCGGAAATAAAAAATCACTGGCGATCTATTTGATCACCAGCGACGAAAAAAATTCCAAATTGTTTATCACGATACATAAAAAAATTATAAATCCAACAGCAATCGTTTCACCTGTCGATCCAACTTTGAACAATTTGATTCCATGTTTTTTCTTCGGAAAGAAGATCGGAACTTTCCCACACAAACGTGACGTTTGATCCAATTTGTGGCAACTGAATCCATCGTTTGCTGCTTATCTCGAATCCGGAAATAAAAAATCAATGGCGATCTATTTGATCACCAGCGATGAAAAAAATTCCAAATTGTTTATCACAATGCATAAAAAAATTATAAATCCAACAGCAATCGTTTCACCTGTCGATCCAACTTTGAACAATTTGATTCCATGTTTTTTCTTCGGAAAGAAGATCGGAACTTTCCCACACAAACGTGACGTTTGATCCAATTTGTGGCAAC
>JAFUTY010000011.1 GCA_017484005.1 Selenomonadaceae bacterium
ATATTTGCCTGGAAATTTATCGCCGGATGAATTTGAAAATCTCGGGACGATCTATCGCAAAGATCAATTTGGAAATTGGATTGGAAAAATCGACGATTATCATGGAATTCAGCCAGCTCGAGATTCAGTGCAGCTTCAAAATCCATATGCCGAAGATTTTCAAGGGATCTACTCGCTCGAAAATTATCAAATCGGAACGAATGCAACGATCTTTTCACCTCAAGGCGGATTGAGAATTTCATTCGATGAATTATCTCACGCGCTGGATATGTTAATTAATGAAGGAATTTATCGCGGAAGAAGAATCTTGACTGCAGAATCTGTGAATCAGATGTTCAAATCGAATTGGATTTATGATCCTCAAAATTCCAACGGAAATCCTTATGGAGTGATTCAAAATTATGGATTGGGAACTTACTTCGTCGATGGAAAAAGCGATGCGCGAGTCTGTCGAAATCATGAAATCAATTTGATTGGACACACTGGATCAGCTTTTGGATTGTTGTCTGGAATGTTTTTGATTCCAAATACTCGCGATGGATTCATTTACATGATGAATGGCGAGGCGATTGAGGAGGATGTTGATCCTCGAAGCTTGGGAGAATTCAGCTTGAATTATATTTGGGAAGAAAAAATCATGGATTCAATTTGCGAATTTTTGATTCAGAAATGAAAGGTGATTGACTTGTCCAAAGATAATAGAAATTTTTTCAGCGAAAAAAAGCCATGGTCAAAAGTCAAAGATGAACTTTTGGAATGTTATCTAAATCCGTACTTTCAAAAGATATTTCAAACTCACCGTCCAACGATTTATGTGGATTGTTTCGCAGGAAAAGGAAAATTTGATGATGGTTCTAAAGGTTCACCACTTATCGCGCTCGAAATAATAGATAAACGTACAAATACATTCACGAACGTAAAAGCTTATTTCATCGAGTCAAATTATGCTGATGATCTCAGAAAAAATCTCGAGCGATATCCATGCGCTGAAGTTTTGCAAGGAAAGTATGAAGATCAAATCGAAGAGATATTGAGCGGCAAATCGAATTGCAATGTTTTCCTTTACATCGATCCATATGGAATAAAATCCTTGAATCAAAAATTTTTAGCGTCACTTTCGAATCGCTTTGCAAGCATTGAGATTTTGTTGAATTTCAATTCTTGGGGATTTTTGCGTTTTGCATGCAAAGTTCTAAAAGTTATGATTAACTCTGAAAATGAAGAATTCTTTACAGATTTAATCGAACGTGATGAATCGGAGAACATCAAATTAGAAAGCACGTTGAACGATATTGCAGGCGGCGACTATTGGATTGATATTGTAGAAAAATATCGCGATGGAAAAATCAGTTTTTATCAAGCTGAAACAGTTTTTACAAAAGAGTATTGTGATCATCTAAGAATGGTTTATCGTTATGTTTTGAACATGCCAATTAGAATTGAGGAACACAAGCCCTTAAAATACCGCATGATTCATGCTACTAATCACGAAGATGGAGCAGTTATAATGGCACATAACATGTTCAAACGTTGGGAACTAGTAAAGAGTTCACGACCATCTCCAAGTCTGTTTCACGAAAATGCAAATGAGGATTTTATTTCTAAGGGAGATTTAAACGAAAAGATCAAACAGCATATGATGCAATTTCGTGAATTTCAAACTATCAATCGTATCATGGCAGATTTTTTCAATGAGTTTGGAGTTATTTGCTCAACTAGCGATATCATGAAAGTTGGTAAAGACTTGGAAAAGAATCAAAAAATTTTGGTTCATCGAAATCCAGAACGTACTGAAAAAGGAAAGCCTTCTACATTTTGGAGTGAAAGCAAGGAGAAGATTTTAAAATTAAAATGGAACAATTGAAAAGCATCATGCGAAAAAGCATGTTATATAAAACTGGTGTAGAATATGGTGATTATACGATGAATCATGTCCTCGGTTGCGCACATGGCTGTAAATATCCATGTTATGCATTCATGCTAAAAAAGCGATTTGGACAAATCAAATCCTATGAAGACTGGCTCGAGCCTCGGATTGTATCGAACACATTGGAACTTTTGAGACGTGAAATCCCGCGGCTCAAAAATAAAATCAATTCTGTTCAACTTTGTTTTACAACAGATCCATTCATGTACGGTTATGATGAAATCATCGAAATGAGTTTTGCATCGATTAAATTACTCAATGAATTTGGTATCAAGTGCACCGTTTTGACTAAGGGAATTCTTCCAGAGCAATTGGCTGGACTCTCGCCAAAAAATGAATATGGAATCACGCTTGTATCTATTGATGAAACATTTAGAAGACAGATTGAGCCAGGCTCAGCACCATATGGCGAAAGAATTGCAGCACTAAAATTGTTGCATGATAGAAATTGCAAAACATGGGTGAGCATCGAACCATATCCAACTCCGAACATCATTCAGCAAGATATTTTTGAGATTCTGCACGCCATAGAATTTGTAGATCGGATCGTATTTGGTCGAACGAATTATAGTCGCAACGTTTCATCGTATCAGCACCACAAAGATTTTTACAACGAATGTGCGATGATGATTCGAGATTTTTGCAAAGAGCATGGAATCGATTGCTATATCAAAAGAGGAACGCTGAATCTTTAGCAATAGAGTTTCAAACATTCCAAACTAAAAAGATCTCCCGATTTGCGTCGAGAGATCTTTTTGAATTCGGAAAACAATTCAAAATCGAATCGAGAATCCGTCCAGATCAATTCAAAATCCGTCTTGAACAGGAAATTTTCAGATTGTATCATTCGCAATGTGGAAGGGACACTCAATCGAAATTCGAAAGGAAAATCTATCATGAAAACTGTAGCTAGAAACGTGAAAACCAAGGATGGTAAACGTTTACCGAAACAGAACCTCCACACAAAATCAAAACGCGAAATCAAAACTGAATCAAAATCCGAGAACATGGTTTCCTTCCTTAGAGTGACGCAGAAAGTTATCGGTTTCCGCGAATGCTCAAAATTGATTCAAATCGCGAATGAAACCGATACAGTTATCAAGCTCATCTCTGGAAAGAAACAGGGAACAACGGAAAGTATTCTCTCACTCGTGACTCTCGGACTTTCGGCTGGAACTTCAATCGTCCTCGAAATCGATGGAAGATCTGAATTTGCCGATAAACATACAGCATTTCACTCGGCACTCGAAGTCATCACGAAAGGATGCTCAGATCCGCAATGAGATTTGAAAAATTTTTCGTCGCAGCGGCGATTGCAATTATATCTATTTTTTCATCCGGCTGTGGAGATGAAGTCGCGAGCGTTGATCAAAATCAAACTCTCACGATTGGAATTCTTCCAGATGTCGATTCAGTACCTTTTCTCATTGCGCAAGAGCATGGATTTTTCAAGGACGAGGGAATCAATGTCGAAATCAAACAATTCAAAAGTGCACCGGAGCGAGATGCCGCGTTTCAAACTGGAAATCTCGATGCCGTTGTGTCTGATATGCTCGCCGAGGAATTTCTTCGAGCAGGCGGATTCGAAGTTGAATCTCTCATGAGCACCGATGGAGATTATCAACTTATCGCGGGCGTTGGAAATAATCCTGACGAAATCGCCGGCAAAGAAGTTGCAGTCTCCAAAAACACGATTATCGAATATGTTGCGGATCAAATTCTGATTCGCGGCGGAATCGATCCAAATTCGATTCAAAAAGTGATCATTCCACAAATTCCAGCGCGTCTCGAGATGCTGCAAAATGGAAAACTTTATGCCGCAGCGATGCCTGAACCGATGGCGTCAATTGCAATTGGAAACGGCTGCACATTGATCGGGAGCGCGTCAGAACTTCAAATCAATCCTGGAATTTTCCTCGCGACAAAAAAATCTTCCGAGGAGAAAAAAGATTCATTCGACAAACTTTTCAAAGCGTACAATCGTGCAACTGAATATCTCAACTCAACTCCGCGCGAGGAGTATATCGATGACGTGATTCGTCTGTCTGGATTTCCAGAGCAGGCGCGTGAGTTTTTGTCCCTTCCACGATATCGCGTCGCGACTCCTCCAACTGAAAAAGATCGCGCCGATGTGAAATCTTGGCTCGAGAATCACCATGAATGATCTCTCGATTCGAAATCTGTCGGCAGCGTATGAGGATCGATCGATTTTTTCAAATCTCGATTTCGATTTTCGCGGCTGTGTCTCGATTATCGGAAGATCTGGATGTGGAAAATCGACGCTCCTCAAAACAATCGCGGGCATAGTAAAACCGTCGAGTGGAAAAATTCTGCTCGATGGCTTTGAGCTTGATCCGCGAAAAAATCTCATAGGATTCATGCCGCAGAGTTTTGGACTTCTTCCGTGGAAAACAGTGCGGGAGAATATCGAGCTTGCGTGCAGAATAAAAAATCAGCCGATAGATCGTGAGACTTTTGCCTCATTGATCTATCGGCTTGGTTTGTTCGGGATGGAGGATCGATATCCGCGCGAGTTGTCAGGCGGGCAGCGTCAGAGAGTTGCAGTCGGGAGAAATTTTTTATTGCATCCGGAGCTGTTGTTAATGGATGAACCATTTTCTGCGCTCGATGCAATAACTCGTGAAGAATTGCAGCTTCTATTTCTCGAATTGCGTCATGATTTCAAACCGACGACGATTCTAGTAACTCACGATGTTGATGAAGCGATTTTGCTCGGCGATTCAATCGTTTTAATGTCGAATGGAAAACTGAATCGAATCGAGCCGCGGAATGATCTTGCGAATTTTTTGCGTCGATCACTTTCAAGTTAATTGCGCGAGATTATTTCGAGCGATTTCATTATCCGGCTCAAGTTCGAGAGTCTTTCTCAAATCAGCGATCGCTTTTTGATTCTCACCGAGATTTTTATATGACATTCCACGCCATAAATACGCCATCGGAACATATTCAGTATTTCGATGAATCACTTGAGTATAACTGTCAATCGCACTCCAATAATTTCCAAGCCGATAATACATATTGCCCTGCCCGATGTATGAAACTACGTAATCTGAATCGATTTCCAAGGCGCGATTATAATCTGCCAGCGCGAGTTCAAACATGCCTTTTCGCTCATAACAAACTCCACGCGAATGAAATGCCGGCGCATAATCTGAACGAAATTCGAGCGCACGATTGTATGCCTCCATCGCGAGATCAAAATCTTCAGTCTTGAGCAACATGTTGCCGCGCCCAATGTTTGAATATGCATAATTCGGATCGATTTTCAGCGCGCGATTATAATCCTCCAAAGCTAAATCGAATTCCTGCTGACGCTCGTGAGCCACTCCGCGATTGTGATATGCATCAACATAATTCGGATTCAGATTGATCGCCTTCGAATAATTCACAATCGCCTCGGGATTATTTCTCTCATTCAAAAATTTGTTTCCAATCTCGTAATATTGACTCGCGGAAAATGCCTCGTCATTCCGCTTGACTTGATCGCGAATTTCTTGACGTTCATGTTCAGAATTCGCCGATTCATACTTCCGCTTGAGTTCATCGAGTTCCGCTTGAAGTCGATTCCGCTCCTCCTCGAGTTCTCGATTTCGACGAGTTGCTTCAATCAAATCGCCGCGATCTTTCATCAACTGCTCATTGATATTTTCATCGTCAACAACTACAACCACATAACATTTGAACGAGATCGCTTTGTCATCGATTGGAACAATTTTGAATGTCGGCTCGCCCAAAACTTGCAAAACATTCGCCGAGATCGTTCGAATTTCATCTTCCGTCAACATTAAATTTTTGACTTCAGAGATACTTTCGACAAAAACTCCAGCCTGTCGACTTGCATTTCGAAGTGCAAAGACTCGAGCGCGTTCCTTGGCTGTCGAAATATCTTCTCCCATTCCCTCGCCGACGATATATTCTCCATCGGCTTCGATTGTTCGCTGCTCTGCCGATGCATTTGAGAAAATCGATGTTGTGAGTAAGAGAGTTCCAATCAATAATTTTTTCAACATGACGAGTCACCTCTAGTTAGATTTTGATACATTTCAAAGAGTCTCGAGACGATTTCAGATTCAGTGATCGATCGAGGAAATCCATATGAATCTAAAACTGCTCGATCATTTTCATCATGAGCTTTTCGTAAATCGGGCGGCATGAGATTGGGATCATATAATTCAGCGAGACTTGAATTTGGATAATTTGATCGAGCATCGAGAATTTTTTGAGCTGTAACTTCGATCTTTGGATTCGATTTTGGAAATGGAAAATTATTGTAGACAATGAAAGCTGAATATGAATAATCGCTTTTCATTCTTCCACAGACAACTCTCATCCATGCCATGTGAACACTCGATGTTAGAATTCCAAAAAGTTCAAGCGATCCGTTCGGAACGATTCGAAGAGTATCAGTGACAATTGTATTTGAATCGAGATAATCCATTGGAATATATTTTCGACGCTCGGAAGATACAACTGGAACGACTAGAAAATGATCTGGATTCAATTGTTCGCGAAACAGCCATGGAGTATCTGCGAGTTTTTGACGATCTGGTGCGCCTTTCAATCGATCCGATCGACATTTTTCAACTCTTTCATAAATTGGTTTGATCGATTTGATTTCAGACGGCTCAACATTGACAAGCCATAAACAATATCGCGGAATGTTATTGATAAATTCCTTCGCACCAATCAATCGCCGGATAAATTTTTTCGATCGAGGATCTCTTTCAATAAATGCATCGAGATCCTCTGCTTCAATGATCAAATTTCCACCATCTGCAGGACGATTTCCAGCGATCATTTTCGGAACATCCATGATCGATTCATTGCGAGATTCAATACAAACATTCGGCGCATCTTGAAGATATCCATTGATTCGCGAGACTTCAATTCCATCGAGCAATTTGATCTTCCGATCGAATCTTGAAAATCCAACTATCACACAATGAACATGCGCCATATTCTTTCGATCGACTGTCTCATTTTCCCATCGAAAACTCGACCAGCCAAAATTGATCTTGATTCCAGCGTCGAATAAATCCTTCCATAAAAATCCAACATGCTCGCCTTGACAGATTGAATTCGTCGCGACGAAACTCGATTCGATTTTTGAATCCCTCATATATTCCGACGCTTTTTTGAACCAGGCACATACATAATCCATTTTTCCAGCGGCGCGATGTCCCTCAAAGATCGATCTCATTTCTGATTTTTGATCCGCCGACTGCATCGAATAGCCGATATATGGAGGATTTCCCATTACAAAATCGGCATCTGGAATCACAGATTTCCAATCGATCGATAATGAATTTGCCTCGATTATATGTGCCTGTCGTTTCAATGGTAAAAAATTTGGAGATTGATTCATCTGATGCTCGGAAATCCAAAGTGCCAATTTAGCGATTTGAACTGCGAAATCATTGATCTCAATTCCATAAAAATTTTCGATCGAAACTTTGATCGATCCGCCGATTTTTTCAATGATTCGATTTTCAAGTTTTCGAAGCGATATATAAGTTTCAGTGAGAAAATTTCCAGAGCCGCATGCAGGATCGAAGAATTTCAACTTTGCAATTTTGTCATGAAGTTTCTCGAGATTCTCACCACGATCAAATTCTCTATTCAACTCGTCAAGGAACAATGGATCGATCACTTTGTGAATATTTTTTTCGGAAGTGAAATGAATTCCAGCCTCGCGACGATTCAATGGATTCATGATCGATTCAAAAATTGATCCAAAAATCGTTGGTGAAATCTTTGACCAAATATTTTTCTCAGCGGCATCAATCAATTTATCAATCATTCCACGGAGATCGAAATTTCCATCGAGCCGATCGAGAATTTCGAGAGATTCTCCATCGAATAAACTTCCATTGACATATTTGAATTTTCGAAGTCTCGGATCAGCCATTTTTGGAAGAGTTTCAGTATTGAGCCGCTCGAAGAGATTTGACAGATCGAGTTTAAAATCTGCCAGCGATTTATTTCGCGAATCCTTGAGATAGTTCAAAAAAATTTTCCGCTCAAAAATTCCAGAATCCTCGGCATACATGCAAAACACGCATCGAATGCAGAGTTTATTGAGACTCGTGATTTCTTTGGGAGTCATTTCAGAAATCGAATCGAAAAACAGATCGCGAAAATCTTGAACGAGAGATCCAGCCGATGCAGATACATATTCCGCCGTCTTGATTTCGGATTGAGTTTCATCAACAAGAAAATCGAGCTCACCAAATCGCTCCGGAAGTTCTTCGAGCTTGATTTTTTTCACATGCAATTCTGGACGATCTGCCTCAAGATTGTAGATCCAAAATTCATCGAAGTTGCATGTAATGATCCATCGAGCTTTTAGAGATGTTGGGCGATGATCGTCATAACGTTTTGCCTGTCCGAATGGATTTAACATTGATCCGTCAGACTGCTTTTCAACTTTATCGAGCTTTCGACCTCTCGATTTGTGCTCGATAATCACTCGCGTTTTAGGAATCCAAACATCGATGTAGCATTGAGAATCTCCGACTTGCACAGGAACTTCGAATTTCATTTCATTTTCTGGATCTGCGATGTTCCAACATTTCTTGAACGTCGAAATCCAAAAAATTTGAGAATCTTGCTTTTCATTGCCCTTCGATTTATCCTTCCAAAGGGAAACAAAATCATTCATAAAATCACTCCTCAAAAAATTTTTTGGAGACAGCATGCGAATTCTGTTTAGCATTATCGGAATCCTATTTGCATGGGAAATTTTTTCGATAGCGATCGATCTTCCAATCGTTCCAGAGCCGATCGATGTTTTTTTGACGCTCGGAAAAATTTTCGCCGATGAAATTTCAATTCATGCGATTCATTCAATCGGGAGAATTTTGGCAGGATTGATAATCGCCATCGCAATTGGATTTCCGATTGGAGTTCTACTCGGGAGAAATTCAAAACTCGATCGAATTTTCGCGCCGACAATTTATCTAACTTATCCAATTCCAAAAATCGCACTTCTGCCGATAGCGATGCTCCTCCTCGGAATCGGTGAATCCTCGAAAATTTTTTTGATCACATTGATAATCGTGTTTCAAATTTTAATTTCAGTGAGAGATTCGACAAAAAAAATCCCGACGGAATATTTTGAGCCGCTGATTTCGCTCGGAGCAGATCGATTCGAGGTTTTTCGCTCAATTATATTCCCCGCAGTCCTTCCGGAGTTTTTAACTTCGATTAGAATCTCACTCGCAACGGCAATTTCAGTTTTATTTTTCACCGAAACTTTCGGAACAGAATTTGGAATGGGATTTTATATTTTTGACGCGTGGCAGCGAATCGATTATCTCGAAATGTATTCTGGAATTGTCGTGTTGAGTCTGATAGGGCTTGCGATGTTTGTTCTGATCGATTTGATCGAAAAAATTTTGGTGAAGTGGTGATTCGAATGAGATTTTTAATTTTCATCTGCATCGGATTAATTTCATTCGCCTTGATTCCGCCGAAACAAATTCCTCCTCCAAAACCGCCAAAGCATCTCGAGCCATATAAGCCGCCGAAAATTCAACTGCCAAATCCTGATGGGCGTCCTCCAGATCAACCGCCCGCCTATCCTCCAAAAAAATGAATTTTATAATTCGTGTTTAATGAAAATTCGTCGTGAATTCTGTATAATTTTCCCAGAATCGAAATGAAAGGAGATGAGTTGCATTGAAAAGATTCGCAGTGTTAGCTGTCGCGGGAGTTGCAGCATTTGGATTCTCCGGAAATGTTCAAGCCGCGGAAGTCGATTCTGATATCACTATTGAATCTGGAATCGATTCCGAAAATCTTTCCGATTGGCACAAGATTCGCGATGGAATTTTAGGGCGAGACAAACATAAATATGATCGAGATCGCGATCGTCGTCCTCCACCGCCTCCGCCTCGACGTCCACCTCCACCACCTCCTCCAGGTTATGACAGAGATAGACGTCCTCCTCCAGATTATCATCGTCCGCCGCCTCCTCCACCTCGATACGATCGAGATAGAGATCGCAGACCTCCTCCACCACCACCTCCACGCAGATGGTGATTCGGAAATAGAAAAGATCCCCCGACAGATCGTTCAATGATCTATCGGGGGATCTTTTTTTATTCGTGAAAAACTGTAATTCGATCGAGACAGAATCCATCGCGCCCTTTTCGTTTCACTTGATACAGCGATTTGTCTGCCGAATCGAAAAGCGTTTCATAATCAATTCCATCTTGAAGAGCAATTGCAACTCCAATGCTCGCTGTGATATTTGTTGACTCGCCATCAATTTGTAAATTTTTTGCGACTTGTAAAATCTGTGATGCCTTCCGCGGAATGAAATCTTGATTTTGGATATTCGGGAGCAGCACGACAAATTCATCGCCGCCAAATCTCCCAATGAAATCGCTGGATCGAAAAAGTCCCTTCAACTTCTTCGAAAACTCCTGCAAAATTTTATCGCCGTATTGATGCCCGCGAGTATCATTCGCCTCTTTGAAATGATCCAAATCGATGATGAAAAGTGCCATTGGATGATCTTCGTCAACAGTTCGAAGATTTGTCCGACAGATTTTTTCCATTGTGATTTTGTTGAGCAAATGCGTGAGTTGATCCGTTTCCGATTCTTCACGCAATGCATTCGCTGAAGTCTTGATATGCTCGACTGCTGTCACCATTTGAGCGACTTCATCGTCCGTTGACGTTTCAGAAATGACTTTTCGATCGTGATTTGCGACGTTGAGCATGACTCGATTCAATGCAACTATCGGCTGCGCAATTCTATCCGCAATAAAATACGTCGCGACACTGATTAAAAGTAAAAGCGCGATTCCGCATGCTCCTGCGAAAAATGCTCCGCTGTAAACTTTTTGCATGATGTAACTGCCTGGCTGAACTGTGACAATTGCCCAGCCTGTCGATTGATTTTTTGAAAAACTGACAAGCGACTCCTCGTCATCGATTATCGTTCGACTGTGTCCAGTCTCACCAGTCAACGCTCGATTGACAAAACTATAATCGCTTAAATCGAGCCGATTCTCTTCAGTTTTCACCGGATGAGATGAATGTGCTATCAAACGTCCTTCTCTATCCAAAACAAAAACTCGAGTGTTTTCAGTGGCAAGCGATTCGACAAATTCCTGAAGTTCACTGAGATCATAATCGCGCTGAATCAATCCGATAACTTTTCCATCGTCGCTGAAAATTGGAACTTCGACAACAGAGATAAATCGACCAGTCGCAAGGCTCGTGACAACTTCCGAGATCGCCTCGCTTCCATTCATCGCATCCCAAAAATATTTTCGTTGATTCACATTGACTGGCTCTAATCCATCGGTGCGAATGAGCTGCTGTGCATCTGTGTTCGTGACAATCATATTATTATTGTCGCCGAAGATGTCATTGGAACTTTGGAGCAGCTGTTCCGTGACAGAAAAATTATCTATGTCTGGAACTCTGCTGCCGTCTGGATCTAGCAGATAATGCTTGACGATTGGATTTTTTGCCAGCGTGCGGAGCATGTAAAGATTTTTCTCATACAGTTCGGAAATTTTTTCTCGAGCGAGACGATTTCGAAGATCCCCTTCTTTTTCAACATTTTCCTGCGCGTCGGAAATCATATTCATCGCGTTCATAACAATCGCAAGAATCAGCGGAATCGTGCTAATCAGCATGAAGAAAAAAATCAATTTTGCTTTGAAACTTTTAGGCAGACTTCTTTTCATTTTGTATCCTCAACAGAATTAACCGACTAAAAAATTTTAACATCTTTCTGAACGCAAAAAAAGATCCCCAGATCGTTTTTGATCCAGGGATCTCTTTTTGTTGAGCGATTTATTCTGATAGAGCTTTTTCCATTTCCTTTGCCAACTCTAAATCTGATGCGGGATTTTGACCGGTGATAAGTTCACGATCACGAATGACGTTGCATTGGAAAAGATTGCCCTCGACCATGATTCCGCCCGCGATTTGTAAAGCCTGCTCAACATGGAAAGGCATTTCAGTTCCCATCGCAACTTCTCCAGACCATTCTTCAGCATCCGAGAAAATTGTCATTCGATAGCCGCTGTAGATCCAATCCTTCGCCGCTTCCGTAGCTCCTTGAGGATCTCTTTCAACTAACGCTTTGCGATAATCTTTAGCATTTGGAAGAGCCGCCAAAGCTGCGATTGGTCCATGGCAGATAAATGCAGTCGGTTTTCCTGCGTCATGGAAATAGCGAAGCATCGCGCCGAGTTCTTCATCCTGCATTAAATCAACCATTGGAGCATGACCGCCTGGAACAAAAATTCCTGCATATTTATCCAAGCCGTCATTAATGATCGATTTAAAAGATTTTGGTTTCAATTTTTTGACGAAAGATTCAGCTTTAGCGCGAGCTTTATCGTCGCCGTTGAAAAACATCTTGTCATTGGAACTTTTATCCATTACTGGAACGCCGCCATCTGGTGTTGCGAGAACAATTTCATAACCTTTTTCAGCCAAATACTGCGCAGGGACAGCGAATTCATTGAGGAAGAATCCCACATTCATAGTAGTTCCATTGGCAAGTACAAGTTTATCCTGACAAGATGCTACCACGATGATTTTGCCTTTGTTTTTAGCAGCTTCAGAATGACTTGCAAAAATCATTGGAATCAAAAGCAGGACTGCCAATACAATTTTGAAAAATCGATTCACATCATTCACTTCCTTAAACATAAAAAGGGATCTCTCGACCACCTCTGATCGAGAGATCCCTTTTCGATTGAGAGATCCCTTTTCGATTGAGAGATCCCTCTTTGATTGAGATGATTTATTGCGACAAAGAATTATCTATTCTTCATGCGATTGAGCAATGGAGCTCCATCGTACGATGCATGTTTGCCGAGTTGCTCTTCGATTCTGAGGAGCTGATTGTATTTTGCAACGCGCTCTGAACGGGATGGCGCACCAGTCTTGATTTGTCCAGTGTTGAGAGCGACAACGAGATCAGCGATGGTGACATCTTCAGTCTCGCCGGAACGATGTGAAACAATCGCGCGGAATCCATGCTCATGTGCCAATTGAACAGCATCGATAGTCTCGGAAAGAGTTCCGATCTGATTCAATTTAATGAGGATCGCGTTACCAGCTTTGAGATCGATGCCTTTCTGCAAACGCTCAACATTCGTAACGAAAAGATCGTCGCCGACGAGTTGAACTTTTTTGCCGAGACGCTCGGTGATCTTCTTCCAGCCTTCCCAATCTTCTTCATCGAGAGGATCTTCGATTGAGACGATTGGATATTTGCTTGCGAGTTGATCCCAATGATCGATCAATTGATCGGTGGTCATCTCTTTTTCTTGTTTTGGCAGCCAATAATATCCAGTGCGACCTTGTTTATCTTTCCATTCGGAAGATGCAACATCCATCGCGAGGACGAAATCTTTGCCCGGCTCATGACCTGCGTCTTGAATTGCCTGGCAGATGAATTCGATAGCTTCAACGTCGCCGCCAGTAAGATTTGGAGCGAAACCGCCTTCATCACCGACAGCCGCCGAGAGACCTTTGCTCTTGAGGAGGCTTGCGAGTTTATGGAAAACTTCCGTGCACCAGCGAAGTCCTTCAGCGAAGTTTGGAGCACCAGCCGGCATAACCATGAACTCTTGAGCGTCAACGTTATTAGATGCATGCGCACCGCCGTTGAGAATATTCATCATCGGGACAGGGAGTTTGCCGCCTGCAACACCGCCGAGGAATCTATATAGGGGAACGCCTTGAGAAATCGCGGCAGCCTTAGCGTTTGCGAGTGAGACTGCGAGGATTGCATTTGCGCCGAAGTTATCTTTATTCTTCGTGCCGTCAGCTTCAATCATCTTGTGATCGACAGCGTAAGTATCAGCAGCGCACATTCCTTTGAGGACTTCGTTGATCTCTTTGTTCACATGTCCAACAGCTTTTTGGACGCCTTTGCCGAGATAACGAGATTTGTCACCATCGCGAAGTTCGCATGCTTCGAATTGTCCAGTTGATGCACCGGATGGAGCAGCTGCACGTCCGACAGATCCATCGCAGAGAATAACTTCTGCTTCAACGGTTGGGTTGCCGCGAGAGTCGACGATTTCACGACCGATAACCTTTTCGATTTTCGCCATAAAATAATTCCTCCTTGCATGACGAATTAAGAATTTCTATGATTGAGATTATAGCACCGTGAAAAGTCGCTCGCAACAGAATTTCAGAAAATTTCAATTCACATTTTCGATTAATGCTCGCGATATTTTTTGAAAAATTGATCCAGTCTTTCTGCCGCTCGATGTATTTCATCAACGCGCTTGAGATCCTTTGCCGCTAGATCAAATTTTCCGATTGATTGATATGCTTTAGCTCTTCCCTCGTGAGATTCTAAAAATTCCTCATATGAAACTTCGAACACATCAATCACGTAAGAAAAATCTTCGATCGCCAAATCGAAATCTCCACGCGCTAAATATGTTTCGCCGCGATCACAATAATAAGTCGTGTCATCAGTCATCTCAATACAGATTGTGAAATCTGAAATCGCTCGATTGTAATCTCTTTTTTTCATGTAGAGATATCCTCGATTTGCATAATCCCAGAATTCATGCTCCTCTTCAATTTTGCGAGTCAATTTCTCAATTTCATGATTCAGCTCCTCGCTAGTTCTTTCATGAAAATTTCTCGGCTCTCTAATCGGTGGAGATAATTCGATCTTTCGAGCTTTATCCAAATCATTTTTCGCAAGATCAAATTCACCGAGTGCTTGATATGCCTTCGCTCGATATTCATGATAAGCCGCAGTGATATATCCGCGATCAATTGCATTATCAAAATCATACAAAGCGAGTTCAAATTTTCCCTGGTCGAGATATTTTTTGCCGCGCTCGAAAAATTCTTCTGCAGTTCGAGGAATCTGTTTCAATCGATTCACTTTCTCGAGATCCTCAGCCGCATGCGCAAGATCTCCCTTCAATCGATACGCTTTCTCTCGACCTTCGTAAGATATTGGATAAGCATCGTCAACATCAAAATCTCCAAGTCGATCGATGCATGCGGTGAAATCTGTAATTGCAAGCTCGAATTCTCCAATCGCGAGATATGCTTTGCCTCGAAGATGTAAACAATCAGCTTCCACTGAATCGATTCGAAGTGATCGAGTGAAATTTTGAATCGCTAGATCATATTTTCCCTGTTTCATGAATTCTTCGCCGCGTTTTTCAAGTTGATATTGCCAATTCATGATTCACACTCCAAAAGATCAATTCCGTCGCGAGTTAGATTCAATCGATGAATTCGCGAATCCTCAATTCGAATTGGAAGAGCAAATTGATCCTTCAACGCGCGAATCACTTCCATCGGTTTGATACTTCCATCGACTGGAGAAATTTTGACCTCGAATCGCAAAATCAATTCAGAATCGCAAATCTCAAATTCAATTTTAGATTCGAGAAATTTTTTCAGATCGATCGTCTTTCGATTTTTTGGAGTCACTCGATCAATTAAAACTTCTGGAGCTCGATTAAATTCCGAGATCGATTTTTCAATTCCAGAATCGAGAATTGGAACTCGAATTTCGAATTTGGATCGATTTGCAAGTTCAGTCAGCGATTTCATTTTTCCATCGATCAATTTCACTTCGAGGATTTTTAGACTATTTGGACTCGATTCGTTCAAATTTTCTCGAACGATCTCCGGCTCGATTCGCTGAGTCAATATGAATTCCATATATTCCGCGTCGCTGGTGATTCCAACTCCCAAAGCCGTCGCGAGCGATAATCGCATGTGAGGATGAAATCCTTCCGAATACATGATTGGAAGTTTCGACCGCTGTATCGATTTCATTATCAAATTCATGAAATCCAAATGCCCGAGCACTGATATCGATTCGCCTTTCGATATTCTTGCTCGATAGACAAATCTTCCGCTGGATATATCTTCCGCGGGAGATTTTTTTAATTTGGAAGGAATCGATTCGCCGAAATGATCGATCACTTTCGCGTTGAGATTTGGACAGATTTCACATCCTTGACAAACTCCGCGCCGACAATCTGAAGTCGTCTTTGCATTTTGAGATTTCTTCCACTCTCGCAACAAAAATTCTCTCGAAACTCCAGGAGTTGTATGTTCCCACGGCAATGAATCCTCAAAATCGAAGTGAGTTTTCAAATCGATTCCGCACTCCTCGAATGCTCGAATCCATAAATCATATTTGAAAAGATCTGACCAGCCATCGAATTTTGCACCGAGTTTCCATGCCGTCTCGATAACTTGCGACATTCGACGATCGCCGCGCGCAATTGATCCTTCCAGCGTCGAAAGCCTTGCATCGTGATAATTGAAAATGATTGATCGATCGCGAATTTCATCTTTGAGAAGTTTTTGACGCCGCTCGAATTCCTCCAGCGGAATTTGATCAAACCATTGAAACGGTGTGAATGGCTTTGGAACAAAACATGCAACTGAAATTGTGACTTTGACTCTGCGATTCCGTTTGATTTCGAAATATTTATCGACGACTTTTTTAGCGAGATGCGCAATTCCACGAACATCCTCATTAGTTTCAGTCGGCAAGCCCATCATGAAATAGAGTTTGACCTGCTGCCAGCCATTTCGAAACGCTGATTCGCAGGCATCGAGCAGATTCGATTCCGTGACATTTTTATTAATGACGTCGCGAAGTCTTTGAGTTCCAGCTTCCGGCGCGAAAGTCAATCCAGATTTCCGAACTTGTCGAATTTTTTTCGCGAGCTCGATTGAAAATGAATCGATTCGAAGTGACGGAAGTGACAGCGAGATTTTTTCAGATCGAAACTCTTCCATTAAATCATCGATTAATCGCGGAAGGCATGAATAATCTGCGCTTGAAAGTGATGTGAGTGAAATTGAATCTTGACCTGATGAATCGATCAATCGACGAGCCATCTGTCGCAAATTCGATTCGGATCTCTCGCGCACTGGACGATAACAGATTCCAGCTTGACAGAATCTACAGCCGCGCGAGCATCCTCTAAACAGCTCGAGCATGATTCGATTATGCACGATATCAAGATATGGAACGATTGGATTTTCAACGCTCGAAACTGAATCCATGTCCTTGACGATCCGTTTTAGAATTTTCAATGGAGCTTTGGGATGAATTGGATCGAGCCGGAAAAATTTTCCATCGATATAACTCGGCTCATAAAAACTCGGCACATAGATTCCATCGATATTTAACAGCGATTCGAGAAATTTTTTTCGATCGTTTGATCCACTTTCCTTCCAATTAATATAGTGCTCGACAACTTCGCCGAGAATCTCCTCGCCTTCTCCAACAACGAAGAAATCGAAAAACTCTGCAACAGGCTCGACGTTATAAACACATGGTCCTCCGCCGATGATGAATGGATCTTCGATTGTTCGATCTTTAGAATGGATTGGAATTCCAGCGAGATCGAGCATGTTCAAGACGTTCGTTAAGATCATTTCATATTGCAAAGAGAATCCAAAGAGATCGAAATTTTTCACCGGCTCACGAGATTCAAGTGTGAATAGAGGAATTTTTCGATCGCGCATCAGATTTTCCATGTCAATCCATGGCGCGTAAACTCTCTCGCATGCTGTATCTTGTCGCGAATTCAAAATCGAATAGAGAATCGCGAGTCCCAGATTTGACATTCCAACTTCATAAACATCCGGAAGAGCTAGTGCGAATTTGCAATCGACTTCATCGAGATTTTTTTTGACTGCATTGAATTCGCCGCCGGTGTATCGAGCTGGCTTTGATACTGACTGCAAAATCTCCTGACTCAATTGAATCAAAATGATCAACTCCTATCACGCAAAAAAAAATCCCCGATCGTTTGATCGAGGATCTGATTTCATTTTTGTTTTGGCTGCCGCATCGATTGACGCTCTGAATGAATCTCTTTGAATTTTCGACAAGCCGCCCGAAATAGAATTCTCAAATACTCCTCATCGAATTCAACATCTTCGAATGTGATGTTGAGCTCTTCGAATTCGATAACCTGCGTGCTCTCGATTTTCACCATGACTTTGCCGATTCCATGATAACTCTGATTTCCACCGCGGAAAATTTCTGCAGGAAATGCAAATAACTTTCCGCAAAGATAGATATCATTAACTCCATCATCGAGCAAATCATAAACATCGTCAACATTGAATGCAACGTTATCAACTTTCTCGAGGTACTTGGGATCTTCCGTAAATTTTTTCAACAGATTCAGACGTCCAGCGCGCCATGCAGTTTCCTTCGGATCAACAATTTTGGGAATCTCTCGATATTCCATTCCAAAAATATCGCAAATCTTGTGTTTGAGATCGACATCCTTGCGGTCGAGTTTGCTCAACAGCTCTGCCTCGTCGAACAGCCTCCAAAGTTTGAGCCATTCCATGAGTCTGCCGTTGCGATAATAATCGAGCACTGTGTCGAGATCAAAATTATCTTGCAGTTCTTTGAGATTTCGAACCTCCGCGCCATTTTTCATAACGAGCGGAAATCGAATCTTTTTTTCTCTCAGACTCATTGTTGACACCTCCATTTTGAAAAACATTCTGACGCGATTGAGTTTATCATTTGAATGATTTTTTTACAATCTCTCGAACGGAAATGAAAAAAGATCCCCGACAGATCATCGCGATCTATCGGGGATTTCTTTCGTTCAGAATTCGAGATTATTTGAAATATCGATCGAGCAACGCTTTGAAAGCTTTTCCATGTCTCGTTTCATCCCGAGCCATTTCGTGAGTTGAATCATGAATCGCATCGAGATTGAGTTTCTTGGTGACTGTCGCGATTTCTTTTTTGCTCGCATAAGATTTTTGTTCAGAATCGAGCAATTTGATCAGATTTTGTTTGGTGCTCGATGTTAAATTCTCACCGAGCAATTCCGCAAGTCTCGATGCATGATCTGCTTCTTCGAACGCAAATCGCTGAAGAATTTCACCAATCTCCGGATATCCTTCACGCTGAGCTGCTCGACTCATTGCGAGATAAATGCCAACTTCGCGGGAATCATCCTCGAAATTTTTGCGAAGTGCCTCGAGAATTTTTTCATCGCTTCCAGATGCAACACCGATAACATGGTCATCGCCGAATTCAGTCTGTTCGATGAATTTTTCCGCCGGAGCTTTGCAATTTGGACATTCAGCGGGAGGAGTGTCTCCCTCGTGAACATATCCACAGACAGAACAAATCCATTTCTTCATTAAAGATCCCTCCTAAAAATTGATTCACACACGCAAGCGAATTATACTTTAGAGGAAGATTTTTTCAAAGAGATTTTTAGAAGGGATGAATTATGATAACTCGATTATCGAAATCACCGAATGAAACTGCACGGCTCGCTGAAAAATTTGGTCAGCGCGTTCGAGAGGGAACTGTTATCGCGTTGACTGGAGAACTTGGCGCGGGAAAAACTCTATTCGTTCAAAATTTGGCGCGAACTCTTGGAGTTGAAAGCAATGTCACAAGTCCAACTTTCAATCTCATGAATGTTTATGAAGGAGTCTGTCCAATTGTGCATTTTGATTTGTATCGATTGCAGAATGAGGAGGATCTCGAGGAGATTGGATTTTATGAATATGTCGAATCGGAAGAGGGAATTGTGTTAATCGAATGGGCTGACAAATTTCCAGACGCTCTTCCTGAGGATTATGTTTTGATTCATTTTGACAAATGTGAATCGACGTCGCGGAAGATCACATTCGATATCGTCGGTGAGGAGCATGAAGATTTTTTGGAGGAGCTTGAAGAAATTTTGTGAGATTTTTGAAACACATTAATTTCTCAAGAAAAAAATCCACCGATCGCACTGAATCGATGGATCTATTTTAAATAGTACGAGTCAAAAAGATTTCTGCATCGAGATTTTTCAGCGAATTGAATGCATTTTCAGCTTTGGATCTCGAATCGAAAATTCCAAACACAGTCGATCCAGATCCCGACATCAATGAATTAATTGCACCGAGCTCAATCAATTTCGATTTGAGTTCAAAAATTTCATCAAGCTGTACAATTTCCTCGAATCGGTTGAAAAAATTCTGAACGATCAATTTCCAATCGCCAGAATCGATCGATTCGAGGATTTTTTTTGTTCGGAAAAATTCTAATGGAACATGATTATCAAATTCTTTATAAGCCCACGCAGTTGAAATCGAGACTCGAGGTTTTATCAAAATCAAATCGATCGGCGGAAGATTTTTCAGCGGTGTTAGAATTTCTCCTCGTCCTTGAGCGAATTGAGTGCCGCCACGAATGCAAAATGGAACATCAGATCCGAGAATCGCTCCTCGATCCTGCAAATCTTGAGTCGATAAATTCAATTCGAAAAGATCATTCATCGCGACGAGAATTCCAGCCGCGTTAGTTGATCCTCCAGCTAATCCTGCGCCTGATGGAATTTTTTTATTGAGAAAGATCTTTACTCCAGACAACTTGAATTCATTGCAGAGAAGATCTGCCGCGCGATATGCTAAATTCGTCGAATCGCATGGAATTTTTGAATCGTGAGGATATATCTCGAGCTCGATTTTTTTAGATTTTTCAATTTCAATTTCATCAGCTAAATCGATCGATTGAAAAATTGTCTCGATATCGTGAAATCCATCGGCTCGCTTTGGAAAAATTTCGAGTGCGAGATTGATTTTCGCATGCGCCTTAAATTTCAAATTCAAACACTCCTTATCCGAACAAAAAAATCATGGACAGAATTTTAAACTCTATCCATGAAAAGTTTTTTGAAATCAGAGTTTCAATGCATCAACTTTATCAGTTCTTTCCCATGGCAAATCGAGATCGTTGCGTCCAAAATGTCCATAAGCCGCAGTCTGTTTATAAATCGGACGCTGGAGATCGAGCATTTTGATAATTCCAGCCGGACGAAGATCAAAATTCTTCTCGACCAATTCAACGATTTTATCTTCAGCGATTTTTCCAGTTCCAAAAGTATCGACAGAAATCGAGACAGGCTTTGCAACTCCAATCGCATACGCCAATTGAATCTCGCATTTATCAGCTAATCCCGCCGCGACGATATTTTTGGCGATATATCGAGCCGCGTATGATGCTGAGCGATCGACTTTCGTTGGATCTTTTCCACTGAACGCGCCGCCGCCATGACGAGCCCAGCCGCCATATGTATCAACGATAATCTTGCGCCCTGTGAGACCTGAATCGCCTTGAGGTCCTCCAACGACAAATCTCCCAGTTGGATTTACAAAAATTTTCGTCGAATCATTTTTCAAATCGCTCGGAACAATTGGATCGATCACGAATTTGATCATATCAGCGCGAATTTGATCGAGAGTCACATCCGGAGCATGCTGCGTGCTGATAACGATTGTATCAACTGCGACAGGTTTTCCATTGTCATCATATGCAATTGTCACTTGAGTTTTTCCATCCGGACGAAGATATTTGAGCGTGCCATCCTTGCGAACTTTAGCCAATTGACGAGCTAATCTGTGAGCCAATGAAATCGGAAGCGGCAAAAATTCTTCAGTCTCATTCGTTGCATAACCGAACATCAATCCTTGATCGCCTGCACCAATCGCATCGATCGCATCCATTTTTCCTTCGCGAGCCTCAATTGCCTCGTTGACTCCTTGAGCAATATCCGGCGACTGTTCATCGAGCGAAATCAAAACTCCAACGGTATCGGCGTCGAATCCATAATGAGCATCGGTATATCCAATTTCGCGAATCGTGTTTCGAATGATTTTCGAGATATCGACGTAGCATGAAGTTGAAATCTCACCGACAACATGAACCTGTCCAGTCGTTACCAGAGTTTCACATGCGACGCGTCCCTTGGGATCTTTTTCTAAAATCGCGTCGAGGATTGAATCGGAAATTTGATCTGCAACTTTATCGGGATGTCCCTCAGTCACAGATTCAGAAGTAAAAAGTTTCAAATTGAATTTCCCCCTTCGAAAATTTTTTGAAGTTGATCGAGAATTTTTCCCGCGAGCTCAGATTTTTCCATCAGCGGGAGATCGATCTTCGAATCGTCACGGAAGAAAATTGTTGCGATATTTGTATCAACTGCAAATCCAGCGTCAGATTTTGAAACGTCATTCGCAACGATGAAGTCGAGATTTTTTCGTTGAATTTTATCGCGAGCATAAGTTTCCAAATCATTCATTTCTGCGGCAAATCCAATGAGAACTTGATTTGGAGTTTTTCGAGTTCCAAGTTCAAGAAGGATATCGGGATTTCTGACAAGCTCGATTTTGATTTTTTCATCGGGATTGTCTTTGGATTTTTTGATTTTGCCCTCGAAAACTTTTGACGGTCTGAAATCTGCAACTGCCGCAGTCATAATCACCGCATCGACGTTTGGAAAAATTCGAATCGCCGCATCATGCATTTCGAGCGCACTTTCAACTCGAATCGTTTTGATTTTCTCATTCCGCGGTTCAGATAGAAAAGTCGGTGCAGTCAATAAAACAACATCTGCTCCTCGAGCTGCAGATTCTTCCGCCAGCGCGAATCCCATCTTTCCACTGGAAGGATTGCCCAAAAATCTGACTGAATCGAGACGCTCGCGAGTTCCTCCCGCCGTGATTAAAATCTGTTTGCCCTCGAGAGTCTTTTTGCGTAAAAAGTTTTGAACGAATTCGACTAAATCTTGAGGTTCAGGAAGTCTTCCGCGACCAATATCTCCACAAGCTAAAAGTCCAGAATCCGGCTCAATGATTTTGACTCCTCGCGATTTGAGTATCTCGAGATTTTTTCGAGTTGCAGGATGTTCGAGCATTCGAGTATTCATTGCTGGCGCGATTAAAACTGGAGTGTTCGATTTGAGAGCCAGCATCGTTGTCGATAAAAGATCGTCGGCAATTCCATGAGCCATTTTTGCGATGAAATTTGCAGTTGCCGGAGCGATCAATACCAATTCCGCGAAATTTGCTAAATCGATGTGAGGATGAAGATCAGTTTCCTTCCATAGATCATGTGTCACAGGATTTTTTGTAACTTCATGGAAATTTTTAGGCGATACAAGTTTCATTGCCGATTCAGTCATTGCAACTCTGACATTCGCACCGAGTTTTGTCAATAAACTTGCGACTGAAATAGATTTGAATGCTGCAATTCCACCAGTTACACCGAGAAGAATTTTTTTGCCTTCCATAGATCACCTCTCAAATCTGCCGCCCTGAAAATGCATAAGTGATATTTCCCTCGGCAATTTCTTCGAGCGCATTGGTAACATCCTTCGTCGATTTTTTCTCCGCTTGAATTTCAGCTCCCGCAAGAAGTTGTCGAGCTCTTTTCGCCGCTAAAACTACAAGCGCGTATCGAGAGTGAGTTCGCGACATCAATGTATCGGTCGAAGGATTCACCATGCTCATAACTTCAACATTTTTCAAATAGCAAGCCTCCTTTCACAAAACTGATTCATAATACTCTCGATCTGAAATCAAATCAACTTGCGGGAGGGATTTGCATGACTTCGTTCGCAATGGATGTTCGAAATGAAATCGCTCGAGTCATTCCAGATAAATTTTGCTGCAAAAGATCTGAACTTGCATCTTTGCTTCGAATGAGCAGAGCTAATTTTGTCTCGGAATCAGAATTCAGTTTTTCGACTAGCAACGCCGCAATCGCTCGAAAAATTTTGCTATTATCAAACGCGATAGATCCAGAAATCGAAACGCGAGTTGAACGTCGAAAGGCATATGGACTTCGAAAAAATAATCGCTACATTATATATGCGTCTCGAGCGGAAAAAATCTCGAGCGTCCTAAATATTTTCGAGGGAAAAATGATTCGCCGCGATTGTTGTCGAAAATCATTTCTTCGAGGAGCATTTCTAGGTTCAGGATCTATCAACAAGCCTGAATCGAAATATCATTTTGAACTTACATCGAGAGAATTCATCGTTGCAAGTTTCATCGTGGATCTGTTGAATCACATGGATTTTTCGCCGAAACTTTGTGAACGTGGAAAAAAATTCATCGTGTATTTGAATGAAAGTGAATCGATTTTGGATTTTCTATCGATCATTGACGCGAATCGAGCGGTCGAGCGATTTGAATCTGCACGGAATTTGAAAGAGATTCGTGGACAGGTTAATATGCTTGTGAATCTTGAAACATCGAACATGCAACGATCGGCTGAAGCGATTTCCAGACAGCTCGAGGATATCGATAGACTTGAGAATTCAGATCGAATTCAAAAACTTTCAAAGAAATTAATCGAGACGATTGAAATTCGGAAGGAAAATCCCGAGGCATCGATGTCAGAACTCGCGGAAATTCTGCAGATTTCAAAGTCTGGAATCGATGGGCGATTTAGGAAAATTCATGAACTTGCGAGCGGAATTTGAATGAAACAAAAATTTCTAACCATTGCGACTATCTTTCTCACAATGACACTCGGCTCGATTTTTTGTAGAATCGGATCGCGTCCAATTTCAGATGGATTTCCAATTCTCGAGTACCATATGATAACCGATTCGCCGGATGAAACGTCATTCGAATACAGCATTCCGCCTGAGATTTTTGCGAAACAGCTCGATTTTTTGCTCGATCAAGGATATTTGACGATAACCTTGCGAGATTTTGAACGAGCTAGACGCGGTGAAATCGATCTGCCGGAAAATCCAATCGTGCTGACTTTCGATGATGGATATTCCGATAATTTTTATGAACTGCTGCCGATTTTAGAATCTCGAAAGCAGGTTGCAGTGATCTATATTGTAGCTAATTTGATTGGAACGCCGGGATATTTGACATGGGGAGAGATTCAAGAATTGCAGCGGCATGGAATCGAAATTGGCTGTCATACTGCGAATCACATGCCGCTTGAAAATTTATCGGAAGAAGATCTTCGTCGCGAAATTTTAGATTCAAAACGATTCATCGAGATTCATGGAATTGCGGTCGAAAGTTTTTCATATCCAAACGGAATTTATGATTCTGAAGTTCAAAAATTTTTATCGAATGGAAATTATACTTCCGCAGTTACAGGAAAATCTGGACTCAACAATTTCGAAACGGATCGATTTGAACTTCATCGCACAAACATTCCGCATCCAAAAATTGAATCGCTCGCAATGCTCGAATTCGAGTTGCGATTGATAAAATCAAAATTCCAAACCGAACAGGAGTGACATTTTTGAAGAAAGTTTTCGCAACGCTATCAATTCTCGCATGCTCCTCCGGAATTGCCATGGCGAATCCAGCCGACGGAATTGCATTTGCTCCGCGAGAAGTCGGAATCGATGCATTTAATCAAGATCCTCAAATTCAAGAATCTAAAACTCAAGAATCTCAAATCGAAAATCAAACTGAAACTGCAGCACATATTCCTCAATCAGAAAATCTCGAGCATGCAGTTGCATCCGCTCGATTCAAGAAAAAATCTCAACAGAAAATCGATCCAACTCCAAGCATGCAAATCGATGAAACTGCACTCATGCGTGGATTTCCCGTGACAACTGAAGATTCGGGCGGAACATTGATTCTCTCAGACAGCCCTGAATATGCAAGCAAAAATGGAATTCTATATTCCGATGTAGTTCAAGGCGATGCTCGAATTCTGTTTTATCATTTGAACAATTCATACGGGAACAAAAAAATCGCGATCGTGTTGGAAAATACATCGAATCAGCTCAACACAATCACGATAACTCGCGGCGGTCATGCAAATCCTTCCGCTGAATATCTCAAAGTTGGAAAGGAAATGCAGACAAAATATTTCAATCAAAAATTGAATGATACAATTTACATGCTGGGCGGCTCGATCAAACTTTTGCGTCCGGAATTGGATGATGTAACAATCAAGCCTGGCGAACTTCTCCATGGAGTTTATGATTTCAACGCAACTCGCGATGTCAAAGTCACGATTCTATTTTATCCCGCGACAGCTGAACCTCTATTATTTTACAAACGCGCACCAATTCTCAAGGCAGATAAACATCATTTGCGCGGAACTTTCCATGGAATGAATCGCACGATCAAGACTCAAAAAGCATATGATCCGGAGAAAGATGGAACAGTTTACATTCAGCTCGGCGACGATGTGAATGACAAATATAAACGCGGAATCGATGCGCTTGACGGCTCGGAAGTTGTCAATTATGGAAACTATGGAATTTTTTACACGCTCGATATCCCGACGAAAAAAGAGACTCAATTTTATCTAAGTCCTCTCGGTGGAGTTTATGCTGGAGCAATGACAATCAAAACTGCCAAGAATGATCAAAGCAAATTGATTTTGACTCCAGGCGAGCGGGAATATTTTGGAGATCGAACAATTGGAGATCCAGAACATGTGGCTAGAGCTCGCGAACGTGGAATTGCATTTTTAACTCAGCAGACTGAACTCTCGGATCTCGGAAGATACAATGGGAATCTTTTCTTTGAATATTCTCCTCCAGGCGCGTCAAATCTCCCAGTGAATATCATTCTTCGTCCGACGGAATGAAACTTGTACTAAAATCGAAAAATCGGTATAAATTTTGAGAATCAATCTCGAGTTTATATCGATTTTTCATTTCCGGATGTAGAATTGCGAGAGGTGAAATGAATGCAAATCGAATTATCTGAACCGAAAAATGGCTGGATCGAATTTCAAATCGGAGATTTTATTGTGGGCGGAAGTGATCTCGAGGATCTTCCAATCAATTGGCTCAAGTCGATTCGATTCAGTTTGCAAAATCGACTTCCGCTGTGTTTGAAACTCAACTCTGGAAGTTTTCAATTTTGGATTTTGAGTGATGAAACTACAATTATTGTTGAGAATCGAAAAACTGAACATCGAATTTTTAACATCGGAAAGAAAAATCTGATTCAGAAACTGATTCCGGAAATGAAAAAGTATCTCGATGGATGGATTTTTTGGAATTTCAATTCGGAAGATCTAACTCCGGAACAAATCGAGGATCGATCGAATCGGTTGCGAGATCTAATTCAAGATTGCGAGGATATTCTCGAGAGGTGATTCAAATGGTGAAAGTAAAAATTGAAGGCTGCGGCAGCAGATGGTATATCGGCGACTTCATTGCCAAAGCCGGTTATGATTCTGATCTTCCATTCGAATGGCTCGAATCAATTCGATTCAGTCTGAAAAATTTTCTCCCGTTGTGTCTTTATATCGATGAATATAGCACCAATGTTTGGATTTTGAGCGATGAAGATACATTCGTGATTGACGATCGCGATTGGCTCAAACATTCCCAGCATGATTTTGAATATCATCATCGAGTCTTCAAAATCGAGCGACTGGATTTTATCCACACAATACTCCCGCAGTTGGAAGAATTTATTCCACATCTCGCACGCTGGGACTATGATCCAGATCGCACTTTCACTCCTCAAAAAGCTAAATCACGCGAGGAAGAATTGCATAAACTCTTCGAGGAATGTAGAAAATTGCTCGAGGAAAGTTTGAATCGTCGAAGAGTTCCTGGGGATGAGATCAAATTGGATGAGCATTGGAAGATTTGTAAATTCTAGTTTTTAATATTTTCAAACGCGGGACGGCATGTCTTATAAACTCGTTGATAAAAAAGAGATTGACAACGATTTTAATGCTTTGTTAAAATCCCCTTCGTTTCGAAAAAAACTCCAAACAAATTTGAAAACTCACAACACATTGAAAGGAGGAAGCAATTTGCCAACAATTAATCAATTGGTTCGCAAAGGTCGCGAGCGCATGATCGAGAAATCAACTGCGCCAGCTCTAAAAAGTTGTCCGCAAAAACGCGGCGTCTGCACTCGTGTTTATACCGTCACGCCGAAAAAACCGAACTCCGCTATTCGAAAGGTAGCTCGTGTTCGTCTGACAAATTCGATTGAGGTTACAGCCTACATTCCTGGAATCGGTCACAATTTGCAAGAACACAGCGTCGTCTTGATTCGCGGCGGTCGTGTTAAAGATTTGCCTGG
This sequence comes from Selenomonadaceae bacterium, assembly GCA_017484005.1. Lineage (GTDB taxonomy): Bacteria > Bacillota > Negativicutes > Selenomonadales > Selenomonadaceae > Quinella. The sequence goes on from JAFUTY010000011.1 coordinate 27,809, forward strand.
TGTTCGTTATCACATCATTCGCGGAACGCTCGATACTGCCGGCGTTCAAGATAGAGCGCAGGGTCGCAGTAAATATGGAGCTAAACGCGCCAAAAAAGCTAAGAAGTAATTTCAAAATTCGAATCTGAAAGGAGGAGAATGATTTGCCAAGAAAAGGTCCAGTGCCTCGTCGCGACGTTCTTCCAGATCCAGTTTATCATTCAAAAACTGTGACAAAATTTATCAATAAAGTCATGCTTTCCGGTAAAAAAAGCGTTGCGCAGAAAGTCGTCTACAGCGCATTCGATACAATTCGCGAGAAAACCGGCAAAGATCCTCTCGAAGTTTTTGAGACGGCTCTGAAAAATGTTATGCCAGTTCTCGAAGTCAGAGCTCGCAGAGTTGGTGGTGCAAACTACCAAGTTCCTGTCGAAGTTCGTCCAGAACGCCGCATGACGCTCGGAATTCGTTGGATCGTGAATTACGCTAGACTCCGTGGAGAAAAAACCATGGACGCTCGTCTCAGCGCGGAACTCATGGATGCCGCGAATAACACCGGTGCATCGATTAAGAAAAAAGAAGATACTCATAAAATGGCGGAAGCTAATAAAGCCTTCGCACATTATCGCTGGTGAATCGCATGAGGGAAATCTCTTTAGAAAAGACTCGCAATATCGGAATCATGGCGCATATCGACGCTGGAAAGACGACGACAACCGAGCGAATTCTTTTTTATACTGGAATCAATCACAAACTCGGCGAAGTTCACGATGGCGCTGCAACCATGGACTGGATGGTTCAAGAGCAGGAGCGCGGAATCACAATCACTTCAGCCGCAACGACATGTTTTTGGAAGGGACATCGAATCAACATCATCGATACCCCGGGACACGTCGATTTCACCGTTGAAGTTGAAAGATCTTTGCGCGTGCTCGATGGATCTGTTGCAGTTCTAACGGCTCGCGGCGGAGTTGAACCTCAAACCGAGACAGTTTGGCGTCAAGCGGAACGATATCATGTCCCGCGCATGGCTTACGTCAACAAAATGGATACAACCGGAGCAGATTTTTTCAACGTCATTCAAATGATGAAAGATCGACTCAAAGCGAATGCAGTTGCAATTCAACTTCCAATCGGAGTTGAGGACACATTCGAAGGAGTTATCGATCTTGTCAAAATGGAAGCGATCGTTTACGAGGATGATCTCGGAAAAGTTGCAGATGAAGTTGAAATTCCTGCCGATATGAAAGATCTTGCGGATGAGTATCGCGAAAAGCTCCTCGAAGCTTGTGCAGAGTTCGACGAAGATTTCATGGAAAAATATCTCGGCGGCGAAGAAATCACTGAAGCGGAAATCAAAAAAGTTATCCGTGCAGCAACAATCGCTTGCGAGATGACTCCAGTGACTTGCGGAACTTCTTACAAGAATAAAGGAGTTCAGCCGCTCCTCGATGCAATTGTCGATTACATGCCCGCGCCAATCGATATTCCCCCAATTCAAGGACAGACTCTCGATGGCGAGGAAGATAATCGCAAAGCAGACGATTCCGCGCCATTCTCCGCATTGGCTTTCAAAATCATGACTGATCCTTATGTTGGAAAGCTTGCATTCTTCAGAGTTTATTCCGGAATGCTTAAATCTGGATCTTACGTCTACAATTCGACGAAGGGAAAGAAAGAGCGAATCGGTCGAATTCTCCAAATGCATGCAAACAATCGCAAAGAGATCGATGTAGTTTACAGCGGTGATATCGCGGCAGCTGTTGGATTGAAAGATACAACGACTGGCGATACACTTTGCGACGAATCAAATCCAATAATTCTTGAATCAATGGAATTCCCCGAACCTGTTATCAGCGTTGCGGTTGAACCTGCTACTAAGAATGATCAGGAAAAGATGGGAATTGCTCTTCAAAAATTGGCGGAAGAAGATCCAACATTCAAAGTTCATACTGATCCTGAAACTGGACAAGTTATTATCTCCGGAATGGGAGAATTGCATCTTCAAATCATTGTCGATAGAATGCTTCGTGAGTTCAAAGTTGATTGCAAAGTCGGCGAGCCTCAAGTTGCATATCGCGAGACAATTCGCAAGACGCAAAAAGCTGAAGGCAAATTTGTCAGACAGTCCGGCGGTCATGGTCAATATGGTCACTGCTGGCTTGAGATTGAACCGCGTAAACCTGGCGAAGGATTTTTGTTCGAATCCAAAATCGTCGGCGGAGTTATTCCGAAAGAATATATCGCACCGATTGAAGCTGGAGTTCGTCAAGCAATGGAAAATGGCGTCGTTGCAGGATATCCAATGGTTGATATCAAAGCGACAGTTTACGATGGATCTTTCCATGAAGTTGATTCGTCTGAAGCCGCGTTCAAAATTGCAGGATCAATGGCGTTCAAAGCTGCTGCAGAAAAATCCAATCCAGTTTTGCTCGAGCCATATGTTAAAGTCGAAGTCACCGTTCCAGAAGAATATATGGGCGATGTCATCGGCGATTTGAATTCGCGCCGCGGAAAAATCGAAGGAATGGAAGCGAGACTCGGTGCTCAAGTTATCACTGCACACGTTCCACTCTCTGAGATGTTCGGCTACGCAACTGATTTGAGATCAAAAACTCAAGGGCGAGGCAATTATTCAATGGAAGTCGCTTATTATGACGAAGTTCCAAAGAATATCGCTGACGCAATTGTCACCAAAATTAAAGGTTAATTCTAAGGAGGAAAAATTTCTATGGCAAAACAGAAATTCGATCGAAGCAAACCGCATGTCAACATCGGCACGATCGGTCACATCGATCACGGCAAAACCACTCTCACCGCAGCTATCACCAAAACTTTGGCGAAAAAACATCCATCCGCAACTAACCAAGTCGTTGATTTCGCAAACATCGATAAAGCTCCAGAAGAGCGCGAGCGTGGAATCACCATCAACACCGCACACGTCGAATATGAGACTTGGGATCGTGAAGTCGATGGCAAACAAGTCGCAGGTCGTCACTATGCACATGTTGACTGCCCGGGACACGCTGATTACATCAAAAACATGATCACTGGCGCAGCTCAAATGGATGGCGCGATTCTCGTCGTTGCAGCTTCCGATGGTCCTATGCCTCAGACTCGTGAGCACATCCTCCTCGCACGTCAGGTCGGTGTTCCTGCAATCGTTGTCTTCTTGAACAAAGTTGACCAAGTTGACGATCCAGAACTCCTTGAGCTCGTCGAAATGGAAGTTCGCGATCTTCTTTCGAGCTATGAATTCCCTGGCGATGAAATTCCAATCATTCCAGGCGCAGCAGTTCTCGCTCTTGAAAAAGATGATCCAGAGCAGGAAGATAACATCATGAAACTCCTCGATGCAGTTGATACATATATCCCAACTCCAACTCGTGATTCCGATCTTCCATTCCTTATGCCTGTTGAAGACGTTTTCACAATCACTGGTCGTGGAACTGTTGCAACTGGTCGTGTCGAGCGTGGACGTATCGAAGTCAATAAGCCGGTTGAGATCGTCGGTTTGCAGGATGAGCCGCGTGCAACTGTTGTCACTGGTCTCGAGATGTTCCGTAAACTCCTCGATTTTGCACAAGCTGGCGATAACATCGGCGCACTTCTCCGCGGCGTTGATCGTAAAGAGATCGAGCGCGGTCAAGTTCTTGCAAAACCAGGTTCAATTCATCCACATACAAAATTCAAAGCTCAAGTCTACGTTTTGACGAAAGAAGAAGGCGGTCGTCATACTCCATTCTTCACAAACTATCGCCCGCAATTCTACTTCCGCACAACTGACGTTACCGGCGTGATTCGTCTCCCAGAAGGCACTGAAATGGTTATGCCTGGCGATAACATCGAGATGGATGTCGAGCTCATCACTCCAATCGCGATTGAAAAAGGACTTCGTTTCGCAATTCGTGAAGGCGGTCACACTGTCGGTGCTGGCGCAGTCACTGAAATCAACGAAGGCTGATTCAATTCCGAATTTAAAAGGCGGCGAATCCAGAATTTCCAGATCCGTCGCCTCGATATTTTTTCCCAGTCGATCTTTGAATCGACGTTTTTTTTTGCGTTAATTTTGAATCTCGATTTTCAGTTTATTCGAAATCGGTTTGTGATAGACTGCAAGCCGATTTAATCGCAATTCATGCGTTGATTCGGCAGATGGCTCGAGCGAAAATCTTTCAAATAAAAAATTTTTGGAACGAGGGAACTGCCGCTGAGAAATGTTGAGATCTATGAATCTCGACTGAGGAGGAAAATTTTTTGGCGAAACAAGACAAAATCAGAATCCGTCTGAAAGCTTACGATCATCGCTCACTCGATCAGAGCGCGGCGAAAATCGTTGACGCTGCAAAACGGACTGGCGCAACTGTCGCTGGACCAATTCCACTGCCGACAGAAAAAAACATCTACACAATTCTCCGCTCGCCACATGTCAATAAAGATTCGCGCGAGCAATTCGAAATGAGAACTCACAAACGTCTCATCGATATCATTCCAACCGCAAAAACTGTCGATGCACTTCTTCGACTCGATCTTCCCGCGGGCGTTGATATCGAAATCAAGCTTCCTAAAGAGAAGGGGGCGAAGGCATGAAAAAGATGATTCTCGGAAAAAAACTCGGGATGACTCAAATTTTCATGGCAGATGGCACAGTCGTCCCAGTCTCCGTCGTTCAAGCTGATGCAAACGTCGTGATTCAAGTCAAAACTGATGAATCCGATGGTTATAACGCGATTCAACTCGGTTTCGGTGAAATCAAAGAGAAACGCGTGACTCAACCTCTCAAAGGTCATTTCAAAAAATATGACGTGAAGGCTGTCAGACATATTCGCGAAATGAGATTAGATGCTCCAAGCGATAAAAAATCCGGCGACACTATCACCGTTGAAACTTTCTTCGATGGCGAGATTGTCGATGTCATTGGAACTTCCAAAGGCAAAGGATTCGCAGGCGGAATCAAACGTCACAATTTTGCTCGCGGACCAATGGGACACGGTTCAAAATCACATCGTGAACCTGGCTCGACCGGTGCAATGCTCTCTGGACCTGGAGGTCGCGTTATCAAAGGTAAAAAACTTCCAGGACGCATGGGTGGACGCCGCACAACTGTGCAGCGTTTGACGATCATTCGCGTTGATAAAGATCGCAATTTGTTATTGATCAAAGGCGCGATCCCTGGTGCAAAAAAATCCCTCGTTATCGTTCGCGATACCGTTAAACCTCATAAAAACGATCCAAAACAAAGCTAATCGAAAGGAGGTAGAAAAATGCCAAGTGCAAAAGTCTACGATATGTCGCACAACGAAGTCGGCGAAATCCAACTCAGCGATGCGATTTTCAATGTCGAAATGAATGCAGGTTTAGTTCATCAAGCAGTTGTCATGCAACTCGCATCACAGCGTCTTGGAACTCATTCGACTAAAACTCGCGGAATGGTTCGCGGCGGTGGAAAAAAACCATGGAAACAAAAAGGAACTGGCAGGGCTCGCGCAGGTTCTCGCAGATCTCCACTCTGGAGAGGCGGCGGCACGATCTTTGGACCACATCCTCGCGAATATGGTTTCTCGATGCCGCGTAAACAGCGTCGACTCGCGTTGAAATGCGTGTTGAGTGATAAAGTCAAATCCGGCGATTTGATTGTCCTCGATTCTCTCGATTTCGATGCTCCAAAGACGAAACAAGTCGTCAAATTGCTCAAAGATTTCTCAATCGAGCAAAAATCTCTTTTCATCACGGCAGAACAAAAAGAGAATGTCGAAAGATCATCGCGCAATATTCCAGGCGTCAAAACAATCACGGCACTCGGTTTGAACGTCTACGATATTCTCTATCACGACAAACTTTTCGTCACGAAAGATGCCGTCTCAAAAATTGAGGAGGTGTTCGTCTGATGGAAGCTCGCGATATCATTCTTCGTCCAGTTATCACTGAAAAAACTACAGCGCGAATGGCTGAAGGAAAATATACCTTCGTCGTCGATAAGCGTGCGAACAAAATCCAAATTGCGCAGGCTGTTGAAGAAATCTTCAAAGTCAAAGTTGCAAAAGTCAACACCATGAATATTCATGGAAAACCAAAACGCATGGGAAGAACATCGGGATTTCGCGCGAGTCAAAAACGTGCGATTGTCAAACTTGCCGCGGGCGAGTCGATTGAATTCTTCAGCGCGTAATTTTTTGAGAAAGGAGGAAATTTCGTGGGAATTAAATCATTCAAACCGTATACTCCCAGCCGTCGTCATATGACAGTTTCGAGTTTCGAAGAAATCACGACCGATAAACCATATAAACCGCTCGTGACAACTCTCAAACAGAATGGCGGTCGCAACAATCAAGGAAAACTCACAGTTCGTCATCAAGGCGGAGGTCATAAACGCCGTTACAGAATCATCGATTTCAAACGCAACAAAGATGGAATTCCAGCAACCGTTGCGACAATCGAATATGATCCAAACCGTTCCGCGCGAATCGCTTTGCTCAACTATGCAGATGGTGAAAAGCGTTACATTCTTGCACCAAATGGTTTGAAAGTCGGCGACAAAGTTGAATCCGGTGCAGAATCTGATATCAAAGTTGGAAACTGCCTGCCTCTTAAAAATATTCCAGTCGGTACAACGATTCACAACATCGAAATCAAAATCAAAAAAGGTGCTCAACTCGTTAGATCCGCTGGAAATGCTGCTCAACTCATGGCTAAAGAGGGCAATTATGCTCTGATTCGCATGCCGTCAGGTGAGATTCGCAAAATTCATATCAACTGCCGCGCAACGATTGGACAAGTCGGAAACATCGATCACGAGAACATCACGATCGGTAAAGCTGGAAGATCTCGCTGGCTCGGAATTCGTCCTGCAAACCGCGGTGTTTCGATGAACCCGAACGACCATCCACATGGCGGTGGTGAAGGTAGATCCCCAGTCGGTCGCAAACATCCAGTCACCAAATGGGGCAAATGTGCTCATGGTGCTAAAACTCGTCGCAAAAAGGCTAGCGATAAACTCATCGTTCGCCGCCGCAATCAGAAATGATTCGCTGAAAACATTCAAGAAAGGAGGATTCGATTTTGTCTCGTTCGATCAAAAAAGGTCCATTTGTTCAAGAACGTCTCGCCAAGAGAATCGATGCGCTTAATGCTGCCAATGACAAAAAACTCCTCAAAACATGGTCTCGTGCATCGACAATCCTTCCGTCATTCGTTGGACATACAATCGGTGTCCATGACGGTCGCAAACATGTTCCGGTTTACATCACGGAAGATATGGTTGGGCATAAGCTCGGCGAATTCGCACCGACTAGAACTTTCAAAGGTCATGCCGGTGAGGAGAGAAAAACTTCCGTCAAGTAATTCCGAAATTTTTCAACGGAAGGAGGGAAAATCATGGCAGAAGTTAGAGCCGTTGCAAAATACATTCGAATCTCACCGCGCAAAGTTCGAATCGTTATGGATTTGATTCGCGGCAAAGATGTCAAAGATGCTTTCGCAATTCTCAAATTCACTCCGAAACGCGGCGCAGAAATCCTCACCAAAGTTTTGAACTCCGCTGTAGCAAACGCAGAGAACAATAATGATATGGATTCAAGCCGTCTATATATTTCGAAGTGTTTTGTCGATCCAGGTCCAACACTCAAAAGAATTCATCCACGTTCAAGAGGTCAGGCGTTCGCAATTCTCAAACGCACTTCGCACGTCACAATTTACGTCGATGAGCGTCAAGAAGAATCCAAGACTGAAGAACAAAATTGACGAAAGGAGGAAAAAATTTTGGGTCAGAAAGTTAATCCCCATGGTTTGCGTCTCGGAATCGTCGCTGATTGGGATGCAAAATGGTTTGCCGGTCGAAAAAAAGATTTTGCCGACAATCTCTATGAAGACATCACGATTCGTCGTGCATTAAAAAAATTCTTCAAAGATACTTCCAGAGACGCATCAGTTTCGAGAATCGAGATGGAGCGTTCGAAAAATAAACTCAAAATCACGATTCACACTGCAAAGCCAGGCATGGTTATCGGTCGCGGCGGTGCAGGAATCGATGACATCAAAAAAGCTCTCAAAGATCTCACCGATAAAAAAGTTGATATCAACATCGCGGAGATCAAACAAGCGGATCTCGATGCTCAGCTCGTTGCAGAAAATATTGCAGGTCAGCTCGAACGTCGAATTGCATTCCGTCGCGCTATGAAACAATCAGTCGGGCGCACAATGAGACTCGGTGCTAAAGGAATCAAAGTTGCAGTCAGCGGTCGTCTCGGTGGAGCTGAAATCGCTCGCAAAGAGTCATATCGCGAAGGCTCGATTCCACTTCACACTCTTCGCGCGGATATCGATTATGGATTCGCGGAAGCCAGCACGACTTACGGTCGAATCGGCGTCAAAGTTTGGATTTTCAAAGGTGAAGTTTTGCCGGAGAAAAAAGACAAATCTGCCGCTGAAAATCTCGACGCAGTTGTAGAGGGAGGCGACGCATAATGTTACTCCCGAAACGAGTGAAATATCGCAAGCAGTTCCGTGGACGCATGAAGGGACAATCTCATCGCGGCAACAAAATCGCGCATGGACAATATGGACTTGTCGCGTTAGAACCTGCATGGATTACAGCGCGTCAAATCGAGGCTGCTCGTATTGCAATGACTCGATACATTCGCCGCGGTGGTCAAGTCTGGATCAAAATTTTCCCAGATAAACCAGTCACCGCAAAACCTGCTGAAACTCGAATGGGATCTGGTAAAGGATCTCCGGAATATTGGGTTGCAGTTGTGAAACCCGGTCGAGTTCTTTTTGAAATGGCTGGAGTCACAAAAGAAATCGCTCAAGAAGCTATGAGACTCGCAGGTCACAAACTTCCAATCAAAACGAAATTCATCGAGGGACATGGCGACGTCGAAATGGAAGTAGTTCAAGAATCTTTAGCTGACGCAAAACATGATGCTCACATGGCTGAAGAACGTGAGAGAGAAGCTGAAGCTGCGGCGGAAACTACAAAATCTGAAGGTGGTGAGACGAAATGAAGATCAAAGAAATTCGTGAACTCAATGCAACTGAACTAGATCAAAAACTCGTCTCGCTCAAGGAAGAGCTCTTCAATCTTCGTTTTCAACATGCAACCGGACAGCTCGAAAATCCCATGAAAATTCGCGAAGTCAAAAAATCTATCGCGCGAATCAAAACTGTCCAAACTGAAAATGCACGGAAGGAGGCGCAGGCGTGAGCGAATCCGAGAATAAACGCAACGAAAGAAAAACTCGCGTTGGTATCGTTTCGAGCGATAAAATGCAAAAAACGATCGTCGTCAAAGTTGAGGAGTTGCGCAGTCATAAACTCTACAAAAAATCAGTCAAGCGCACGATCAAATTCAAAGCGCATGATGAGAATAACGAAGCGCATATCGGTGACCGCGTCAGAATCATGGAAACGCGTCCACTCTCCAAGGAGAAACGCTGGCGTCTCGTTGAGATCATTGAAAAAGCAAAATGATCTCCCAATCCCTCGAGAAATTTTTTGAGAGGAGGAAACTGAATTGGTTCAACAACAGACTCGACTCGTCGTTGCAGATAACACCGGCGCGAAAGAGATCATGTGCATTCGATGCCTCGGCGGATCTTATCGCCGCTACGCAAACATCGGTGACGTCATTGTCGCCTCAGTGAAAACTGCAACTCCTGGCGGAACTGTCAAAAAAGGCGAAGTCGTCAAAGCAGTTGTCGTTCGCACGAAAAAAGGGCTCAGCCGCAAAGATGGATCATACATTCGATTCGATGAAAATGCAGCTGTCTTGATCAAAGAAGATAAGACTCCACGCGGAACTCGTATCTTTGGACCAGTTGCGAGAGAACTTCGTGAGAAAGATTTCATGAAGATCATTTCGCTCGCACCGGAAGTTCTTTGATGAAAGACGCGTCGCGAACTCGTGATTTTTGTCATGAGTTGAACGCGTGTACCGCAGGAACTGTGGGAAGTTAAGCCTGTGGAGACTCGGGATAGTTTGATCTGAAAAGATCTGATGAATCCTGATCGATGAAGCAGGAATCCCGCGACTTTTAGTCGTGAGAAGTTCAATTCCAGAAAATCTTCGAAAGGAGGAGCAAAATGGCGAATCCTAAACTCAACGTCAAAAAAGGCGATACAGTTGTCGTTCTTTCCGGCAAAGATAAAGGTAAACAAGGCAAAATCGTTCAAGCGATGCCAGCTAAAGGCAAAGTCATCGTCGAACAGATCAACGTTGTCAAACGTCATACCAAGCCGAGCGTCAAATATCCTCAAGGTGGAATCATCGAAAAGGAAATGCCGCTCCATGTTTGCAAAGTTCAACTGATTTGCCCAGCTTGCGGAAAACCGACTCGCGTCGCTCATAAACAAGTCAATGGCAAAAATGCTCGCGCTTGCAAAAAATGCGGCGAGGTTATCGATCAAACAAAAGCTAAAGATTGAGGAGGTGAAAATCTTTGAACCGCCTGCAAGAAAAGTACCAGACTGAAGTTCGTAAAGCTCTGGTCGAAAAGTTCGGTTATAAAAATGTCATGCAGATTCCAAAACTCGAGAAAGTTGTCGTCAATCTCACAACGAAAGACGCAGTTGGAAATCCAAAATCTCTCGATGCGGCTGTGGCTGATATCGCGACAATCACCGGACAAAAACCACTTGTCACTCGAGCAAAAAAATCCCTCGCAAATTGGAAACTTCGAAAAGGCATGCCAATCGGTTGCAAAGTGACTCTTCGCGGTGTGAGAATGTATGAATTCCTCGATAAATTCATGAATGTTGCTCTTCCACGCGTCAGAGATTTCCGTGGAGTTGAAGCAAATTCATTCGATGGACGCGGCAATTATGCTATCGGTTTGAAGGAACAATTGATCTTCCCAGAGATCAATTACGATAAAATCGAGAAAATTCGCGGTCTCAACATTGTCATCGTCACGACTGCCCGCACTGATGAAGAAGCTCGTGAGTTTCTTCGTCTGATGGGAATGCCGTTCAAAGCATAAAATCCAAAGGAGGGAAATTTCTTGGCGAAGAAAGCTCTGATCGAGAAATGGAAGAAAGAACCAAAATTCTCGACGCGCCGATACAATCGCTGCAAACTCTGCGGACGTCCTCACGCTTACATGAAAAAGTTTGGACTCTGCCGTATCTGCTTCCGTGAACAAAGTTATGCTGGAGCAATTCCAGGAATCACCAAATCAAGCTGGTAATTCAAATCGAAAGGAGGATATCGGTTCGCAATGGCAATGACTGATCCTATCGCGGATATGCTTACGAGAATTCGCAATGCAAATTCCGTGCTGCATGATAAAGTCGAAATCCCCGGCTCGAAAATCAAAACCGCCATCGCGGAAGTTCTCAAAGCCGAAGGTTTCATCAAAGACTATACCTTCACCGAGGACAATAAGCAGGGCATCATCACCGTCCTGCTGAAATATGGTCCAAAACGCGAAAAAGTTATCACCGGTATCAAGCGAATCTCTCGTCCAGGACTCAGAAAATATTCCAAGCATGCTGAACTTCCAAGAGTTCTCGGAGGTCTTGGAATCGCAATTATCTCCACATCCAAGGGGATTATGAGCGATAAACAAGCTCGCAAGGAAAGAGTCGGCGGCGAGGTTATCGCATACGTCTGGTGAAAAGTTTTTCGTGGGAGGTGTAAGTTATGTCCAGAATTGGTCGAGCACCTATTACGATTCCAGCCGGCGTCACCGTCGATGTCGATGCGAATAACAAGGTGGTCGTCAAGGGTCCAAAGGGAACTCTTTCCCGTGAGATCCGTCCGGAAATGAAAATAACCGTTGAAGGAAATGTCCTCACTGTGACACGTCCTTCCGATAATAGACTCCATAGAAGTCTTCACGGTCTTTCGAGAACTTTGATCAATAACATGGTCGTTGGAGTTACCGAAGGATTCAAAAAAGATCTTGAGATCAACGGCGTCGGTTATCGCGCAGCTAAAGCTGGCAAAAATCTCAATCTTGCATTGGGATTCTCGCATCCAGTTATTGTCGAGCCGCCTGAAGGAATCTCATTCGAAGTTCCATCGCCAACCGCAATCCAAGTCATCGGAATCGATAAAGAATTGGTTGGAGCAGTTGCCGCAAAGATTCGCGGTTATCGCAAGCCTGAACCATATAAAGGCAAGGGAATCAAATACGCCGGCGAGCATATCCGTCGCAAGGAAGGTAAAGCTGGCGCGAAAGGTAAAAAATAATTTCGAAGGGAGTGAACTTCGTTGCTCGAAAAGCCGGATAAGAATAAATTGCGGAAGAAACGTCATCAAAGAATCCGTAATCACATCCACGGAACGGCAGAGCGTCCTCGTCTCAACGTCTTCCGGAGTCTGTCGAACATTTATGCTCAAATTATCGACGATGATAAGGGCATCACGCTCGTTGCGGCGAGTTCCAAAGATAAAGACTTCCAGGGCTATGGCGGAAATGTCGCAGCGGCTAAATTGGTCGGCGAATCTGTCGCTAAAAAAGCTCTCGAAAAGGGAATCACAACCGTCGTTTTCGATCGCGGCGGATATATCTATCATGGACGCGTTGCAGCTCTAGCTGAAGGCGCGCGCGAAGCTGGATTAAAATTCTAATCCTAGAAAGGAGGAACAATTTTGCCAAGACCACAAGATCGTCGTCGGAACGCTGAAACTGAAGCTCCGGAATACGAAGAGAAAGTCGTCTACATCAATCGCGTCGCGAAAGTTGTCAAAGGCGGACGTCGATTCTCATTCAGCGCGCTCGTCGTCGTTGGAAATAAAAAAGGACGCGTTGGAGTTGGACTCGGAAAAGCAGCTGAAGTTTCCGAAGCAATTCGCAAAGGCGTCGATGATGCTAAAAAACATCTCACCAATATCGTTTTGAAAGATCGCTCAATCCCTCACGAGATGCTCGGAGTTTTTGGAGCGGGACGAGTTCTATTAAAACCAGCGGCAAAAGGAACTGGAGTCATTGCAGGAGGTCCAGCGCGTGCAGTGTTGGAACTTGCAGGAGTTCATGACATCCTCACAAAATCTCTCGGTTCTTCGAATCCAAATAACATGGTTCGCGCAACTATGGAAGGCTTGAAACAACTCAAGAGTGCTGAAGTTGTCGCAGAACTTCGTGGCAAATCTGTCGCGGAACTTTTTAGTTGAAAGGAGTGAACGAAATGGCTAAAGTGAAAGTCACGCTCGTTCGTTCCCTCATCGGTCGTCCGGAAACGCAGCGTAAAACTGTTCATTCGCTCGGATTGTATAAAACCAATTCGACAAATGTTCTTCCGGATAATCCATGCATTCGCGGACAGATTCACAAGGTTCGTCATCTTGTGAAAGCCGAAACTGTCGAAGAATAATTCGAGAAAGGAGGAAATCTCCGATGAAACTTCATGAGCTTGCACCAACTCCCGGCTCTCGAAAGGAACGCACAAGAGTCGGTCGCGGAATTGGTTCTGGACTTGGAAAAACTTCCGGACGCGGTCACAAAGGACAAAAAGCTCGCTCAGGCGGCGGAGTTCGTCCAGGATTTGAAGGCGGTCAAATGCCTTTGTATCGTCGACTTCCAAAACGTGGATTCAAAAATGTTTTGGCTAAACAATACGTCGTTGTGAATCTCAAAACTCTCGAGCTGAAATATGAATCCGGCGAAGTTGTCGATGAATCAACTCTCAAAGAAAAAGGAATCGTTTCAAATGCTCGCGATGGAATTCGAATCCTCGGCGACGTTGGCGATGGAGATTTCACTAAAAAACTCACTGTGAAAGTTAAAGGCATTTCCAAATCCGCTAAAGAGAAAATCGAGGCGGCGGGTGGATCTGTCGAAATTATCCCTGAGAAAAAATTCGTGAATCCGCCGAAAAAATATCCAGGTTCTCCTGAGGTGAGCTAATTGCTTGCCGCGCTTTCCAATATCACAAAAATTCCGGAACTGCGTGACAGAATCATTTTTACGCTGATAATGTTCGCAGTCTTCCGGATGGGAACTCACATCCCTGTTCCTGGCGTTGATCCGTCAGCGATCGAGCAGCTTTTCAATAATGGAACACTCTTCGGTCTGCTCGATCTTTTCTCTGGCGGAGCATTTTCCAAATTCTCGATTTTCGCGATGAGCATCACTCCATATATCAACGCCGCGATTATCATGCAGCTCCTCACCGTTGTCATTCCAACTCTTGAACAATGGTCAAAGGAAGGCATGGAAGGTCATAAGAAGACGACAAAAGTCACTCGACAGTTGACAGTTGTGCTTGCATTCTTTCAAGCTATTGGAATGTCGATTGGATTGAGGCAGGCAGTGTTGAATCCAAATCCGGTGAATATTTTGATCATCGCTATCACTCTCACAGCCGGAACAGTTTTTCTGATGTGGCTCGGTGAACAAATTACAGCATATGGCGTCGGCAATGGAATTTCTCTGATAATTTTCGCTGGAATTGTTGCCGCGCTTCCAAAAAATATCGGGATCATTTACAGCTATGTTCAAGCCGGAACGATTAATCTTTTCAGTGTTGTGCTGTTTGGATTGATTGCGCTCGCGATGATTGTCTTTGTCATTTTCGTTGAAACTGGATTCCGTCGAATTCCAATTTCATACACAAAGCGAATCGTCGGCTCGAGAGCATATGGCGGTCATTCAAGTCATATCCCGCTGAAAGTCAATCAAGCCGGAGTTATCCCGATCATTTTTGCATCGTCAGTTCTGATGTTCCCAATCACAATCGTTCAATTCATCGATCTTCCATGGGCTAGAACTGCCGCGACTTATCTCGAATGGGGATCGCCATTGCAAACGACTCTCTACGTTCTGCTGATCATTTTCTTCACTTACTTCTATACAGCAGTCACAGTGAAAATTCCAGATATGGCAGACAATCTTAAAAAATACGGCGGTTTTGTTCCAGGAATTCGTCCTGGGCAGCCGACGGCTGATTATATCGATTTTGTTTTGACGCGAATCACTTTAGCCGGCTCGATCTTTTTAGCATTCATCGCGGTGCTTCCAAATTTGATCGCTGGAGCAACTCACATCGATGGAGTTTATTTCGGCGGGACAGCTCTTCTGATTGTCGTGAGCGTTGCACTTCATACGATGAAACAAATCGAGGGCATGGTTGTCATGCGTCATTACGAAGGATTCATGAAGTAAGTCCCCCACTTGCTAGGAGGAGTTGGAATGAAAATCTTGCTGATGGGTCCCCCAGGTGCAGGTAAGGGGACACAGGCTGAAAATCTCGTTCAAACGTTTTCGATTCCGCATATTTCGACTGGTGACATGTTCCGCGCCGCTGTCAAAGAAGGTACAGAACTTGGTAAGCAGGCGAAGGCTTGCATGGATTCCGGCAAACTCGTTCCGGATGAAGTTACGATTGGAATTGTTCGCGAGCGTCTATCGAAAGATGACTGCAAAGATGGATTTTTGCTCGATGGATTTCCTCGCACCGTTCCACAAGCTGAAGCTCTCGATAAAATCCTCGCGGATCTCGATACAAAACTCGATAAAGTTTTGAACATCGAAGTTCCAAATGAAGATTTGATCGCGCGAGCAATCGGTCGTAGAATCTGCAAGTCATGCGGCGCAACTTATAACATCAAATTCAATCCTACAAAGGTTGAAAATGTCTGCGATAATTGCGGCGGTGAACTCTATCAGCGCAACGATGATAATGAAGAGACAATGGCAAATCGACTCGCAGTTTATGAGGATCAAACAAAGCCATTGATCGATTATTACAAACGCGCTGGAATTTATGTCGCAATTGATGGGCGCAGAGCTATCGATGAAGTCACGAAGAATCTCGTCGAGATTCTGAAAGGCTGAGGGAAGTGCAGTATGTCCAAACAAGACGTTATTGAAGTCGAGGGGAAGGTCATCGAGGCACTTCCAAATGCAGTTTTTAAAGTCGAGCTCGAAAATGGTCATGTCGTTTTAGCGCATGTCTCCGGAAAGATTCGCATGAATTTCATTCGAATTCTGCCGGGCGATAGAGTCACAATCGAGCTGACTCCATATGATCTCTCCCGCGGGAGAATCACATATCGTTTCAAGTGAGGAGAATTTCTATGAAAGTTCGCCCATCGGTCAAACGCATTTGCGAAAAATGCAAAATCATCAAACGCAAAGGTCGCGTCATGGTGATTTGCGAAAATCCAAAACATAAACAGCGTCAAGGCTGAGCACTTCAAGGAAGGAGGAAATTTCATGGCACGTATTGCTGGTGTAGATCTGCCACGTGATAAGAGAATTGAGATCGCGCTGACTTATATCTACGGAATCGGTCTCAAAACTTCGCAAAATCTTTTGGCAAAAACTGGAGTTAATCCTGACACTCGCACAAAAGATCTCACGGATGATGAAGTTGTAAAACTTCGTGATGCTATCGAGCATAACGTTGTTGTCGAAGGAGATCTTCGCCGCGACGTTCAGATGGATATCAAGCGGCTCGTTGATATCGGCTGCTACCGTGGACGCCGTCACCGTCTCGGTCTCCCCGTCCGTGGACAGAATACCAAGAATAACGCGCGGACTCGTAAAGGTCCGAAAAAACTCGTCCAGGGCAAGAAGAAAGAATCTTGATCAAATTTCGCGTGACGATTCGCTCGTCACGATTTTTTTTGATCGATCAATTTCTGAGGAGGTAGTATCACGGTGGCAGTTAAAAAAACCGTCCGAACCAAGAAAAAGGCTCGCAAGAATATCGAGTATGGCGTCGCACATATCAGTTCGACGTTCAACAATACAATCGTCACTCTCACCGATAAAGCCGGCAACGCGATTTCATGGGCCAGCGCAGGTGGATTAGGATTCCGCGGCTCAAGAAAATCCACTCCATTCGCTGCTCAAATGGCTGCTGAAACTGCGGCAAAAGCTGCAATGGAACATGGTCTCCGTCAAGTTGAAGTCTACGTCAAAGGTCCTGGAGCTGGTAGAGAAGCTGCAATTCGCTCACTGCAAGCAACTGGACTCGAGGTCAATATGATCAAAGACGTGACTCCAATTCCTCATAATGGATGCCGTCCGCCAAAACGCCGCAGAGTCTGATTGAAGGAGGGATTTTTTTATGGCAATTGATCGAGTTCCCGCGATGAAACGCTGCCGTGCCCTCGATATCGCACCAGCAGTTATCGGACGTCGTGCTAAAGAGAAAAAAAATGACAGCCGCGGTGGTCAGCAGCAGCGTCGCAATACAAAAAAAGTTTCTGAATATGGAATGCAGCTCAAGGAAAAACAAAAAGCTAAATTCATCTATGGAGTTCTTGAGCGTCAATTCCATGGCTATTATGAGAAAGCTAAAAAGATGCCTGGAGTCACTGGTGAAAATCTGTTGAATTTGCTCGAACGCCGAATCGATAACGTCATTTTCAGACTTGGATTCGCTAATACCCGTCGTCAAGCTCGCCAAATCGTGACTCACGGGCATATCCTCGTCAATGGAAAACGAGTCAACATTCCATCGGCACTCGTTAGAACTGGCGACGTTATCACTGTCTCGGAAAAATCTCAATCGAATACACTTTTCAAGGCTCTCAAAGAGACGAAGAATGCTCTCACTGCACCGGCATGGCTTGAATCGAATCAAGATCAGCTCAAAGGCACGGTTTTGAGACTTCCAACTCGCGAAGATAGCCGTGATATTCCTGTCAATGAGCAGTCCATCGTCGAATTGTACTCGCGTTGATCTTTCGTTAATGTTGATCTCGAGCTTCAAAGGAGTAATGCTATGATAGAAATGGAAAAACCAAAGATCGAGATTGCAGAACTTAGCGAAGATGGTCGCTATGGGAGATTTGTTTGCGAGCCGCTTGAGCGTGGATATGGCACGACGTTTGGAAATTCTCTTCGTCGAATGCTGCTTTCATCACTCGAGGGCGCGGCAGTCACATCGATTAAAGTCGAGGGAGTTCTCCATGAATTTTCGACAATCGAGGGCGTTCGCGATGATGTCACGAACATCGTTTTGAACATCAAGCAACTCTGTCTGAGAATGCTCGGCGACGATGATAAATCGATGATCGCTATCGATGTTGACGGTGAAAAAGAAGTCACTGGTGCAGATGTCATTTGTCCCGAAAATATTGAAGTTTTGAATCCAGATCTTCATATTGCGACGCTCAACGAGGATGGGCATTTGCATATTGAAATGAGTGTTGCGCGCGGACGTGGATATATTCCTGCCGAAAAAAATAAGCGCGAGGGAGATCCAATCGGAACAATTCCAATTGATTCTCTATTCTCGCCAGTCGAGCGCGTCAATTATCGAGTCGAACAAACTCGCGTCGGAAATGTCACAGATTACGATCGATTGATTCTTGAAGTTTGGACGAATGGAACTATCAAGCCGGAAGAAGCTGTTTCCAGAGCTGCATCGATTCTCGTCGTGCATTTGAAACTGTTTCAAAACATCGATGGGCTTGCAGTTGAACCTGAAGAGCCCGTTCAAACTTTCGTTGAAGAAGTCGATGATACCGCGTCAAAAACTCTCGAAATGACAATTGAAGATCTCGATTTGTCGGTTAGATCGTTTAATTGTTTGAAACGCGCAGGAATTCACACGGTCGGAGATCTTGTCGAAAAGACGGAAGATGAAATGATGCGTGTGAGAAATCTCGGGCGCAAATCTCTCGAAGAAGTCAAAAAGAAACTCGATGAACTCAATTTGACGCTGAAAAAGAATGATTATGAAATTTGAACTGGAGGTGAGAGCATGAGCCACAGAAAATTGGGTCGCGCGAGTGCTCCTCGGAAAGCTCTTTTCCGGAGTCTGCTCTCCGCGCTCTTCACTCACGATAGAATCGAAACGACTGAAACTCGTGCGAAGGAATTGAGAAAATTCGCCGATAAAGTCGTGACGCTCGCTAAAGCTGGAGATCTTTCTTCACGCAGAAGAGCGATTGTCATGGTTGGCGATAAAAAAGCTGTTCACAAAGTTTTTGAAGAGGCATCGACGAAATTCGCAAGCCGCAATAGTGGATACACCAGAATTTATAAACTCAATCCACGCCGCGGAGATGCTGCTCCAATGGCGTTGATCGAATTGGTCAAAGATGACGCTCAAGCATCTAAACCAGAGACTGAAACTAAATCTGAGTAAAAATTTCTGAATCGGAAATAGAAAAGATCCATCGATCGAAGTTGATCGGTGGATCTTTTTTTAGTTCGGAAAAAATCGATTAACTTTTTTTATTAACGCAGATAGTTTGCATGAAGGAAAATTCAAAATCAATTTAGAAAAATGCATTAAATATTTAACTTCAATAATAGGCAGGTGAAAATTTTGGGAAACCTATCTATCACTCAAAAGCTGGTTGGTGCATTTGGATTGATTTTTATCTTCATCGCAAGCTTCGGACTTTATATTTTATTCGCGTTCAATGCACTCAGCAGCGATCGGACAAATGTTCGAGACTGGCTCGATTCAACAATCGTCGTTCAAAAAATCGCGCGAGATATCGATGATGTTCAACAGGCGATTCATGTTCGCGCGGCAACACTTGGAACTCCAGTCGAAGGACAATGGAAAACTCGGCAAATCGATATCATTCAAGCTCTCGACAATCGATTCACTCGGTATCAACAGATTCTTAACGAGACAACTTACGAGGATGAATCGGAACGCCAGCATGATCTCGCGATTCTCAACAATGAATTGCAGGTTTGGCAGAATTACAAATCGCAGGTTGAAAGTCTTGAACCATTTTTCTTGGCAAATGATCGAGCGCAAATCGATTCAATTCTCAACAATGGAATCGAGGATGCATTTGCAAAGCTCAACGAAGCGATGAATGCAGATGCGGAAGAATGTGAAAAGGGAATCACTCAAGCGGCGGATGAATCTGAGCAGACCTTTGCAGATTTCGAAAGTTTCATCCATGTTTTGGGAATCATTGTCGCGGCGATTTTAGCTTTTGTCGTCATAATTTTGTATTTCCTTGTCACGAACATTCGAAATTCAGTGACTCAAATCGTTGAAGTGACTGAACTTGCGGCGCATGGAGATTTGACTCACACCGTTTTCAGTAATTCGACAGATGAATTTGGAACAATCGCGGGACAATTCAATGAAATGATGAAAAACATGCGGCGAGCTCTTGGAAAAGTTCAGACAGCAGCACAGCAGGTTTCAGATTCAGCCGGCAAAGTGAAATCGAGCGCGGATCAATCGGAACAATTAATCGCAAATGTCGCGTCGTCAGTCACAGATGCCGCGGAACATACAGCGGATCAAAAATCGGCACTGCATGAAACTGAAGAGCGAGTCAAGGAAATCGAGCACAGCATCGAGGCGTCGATTCGCGCGATGAAATCTGGACTTGAAAGTGTCCAGCGAACAGCTGATTATGCATCGCAGGGAAATGAAACTGCAAATCTCACAGTTCATCAAATCAATGAAATCTCAGTATCACTCAAAGACGCAGGCAAAATTGTTCACGAATTAGGCGAGAATTCAAAACAGATCGGCTCGATTGTCGAAGCGATTTCAAGCATTGCGGAACAGACAAATCTTTTAGCTTTGAACGCGGCAATCGAGGCAGCTCGAGCAGGCGAGGCTGGTCGAGGATTTGCAGTTGTCGCCGATGAAGTTAGAAAGCTCGCGGAAGAATCTCAAAACTCGGTTCAAAAAATCGGTGATATCGTTGGAAAAATTCAAGAAACTACTGAACGTGCAGTTTTCACGATGCAATCAAGTCTCGAAAAAGTTGAATCCGGTCGCGAAAATGTTGAGGCAACTGGAAAATCTTTCCATGAAATTGTGAGCATGATTCAAACGGCGGAAGAAAATTCGCGTCAAGTTATGCAAACGATTGACAGTCTTCGCGCACCGGTTGCAGATATCGTGAATCGCGCGGAAAAAATGTCGACGATGTCTGCTGATATCTCGAGCAAAATGGAATCGATTTCAATTGCGACGGCAGATCAAGCGGCGAAAGTTGTCGAAATTTCTGATAGCAGCGGCAGTTTGAACGATCTCTCGCAAAATCTCAAAAATACTGTTCATGAATTCAAACTCTGATTGAGAATGAATTTTTGCTCCTCTGTCGAAGAGATGGAGGAGTCTTTTTTTGTTCGGGAGGAATTTTTATGAAATTTGTTGAGGATTGGAAGAATCGCGGCAATGAAAAATCGGATTCACAGAAATTCTGGATCGCTCTGCTCCGAATTTTTTTCAATAAAGATGAATCGATCATTGATTTCGAGCGTCAAGTCAAAATCGGCGACAAAATTTTTTATATCGACGCGCTGATTGATGATGGAAGAATTCTCGTCGAGCAAAAATCAAGAAATATTAATCTTGATCGAGCATCGGCGGAAGATAAAATGACTCCATTTGCTCAAGCGAGTCAATATTTCACAGCGTTGACAATCGAGACTCATAAAGCTCCAGATTGGATTGTCCTCTGCAACTTTCAAAAATTTTTGATCTATGACATGCGACTCGGGATCGAATTTATTGAGCAGGAACATAAAAAAGCAGCGACTGAAATTCTCCTCGAGGATCTTCCGGAGAAATGGGAGCAGTTGAGATTTCTCGTTGATAAAAATTTTGCCGAGGATCTGCATCGTGAAAATGTCTCGATTCAATGTGGATCAAAACTCCGCGAAATTCATCACCTGCTCAATAAATCTAATCGGCAGGATGATTCGCTGAATCGATTTTTCGAGCGGATCGTTTTCTGTTTTTATGCTGAGAATGCTGAATTATTTCCGCCGGAGTCATTCAGAAAATATCTGCATTCGATGGATGTAAAATCAGATCTGATTCCAACATTTCGCCGCGGATTTTCAAAGCTGTTTGGAATTCTTAACAAAAAAGATCGCGATCAATTTGTTGATCCAATGCTCGATCAATTTCCGTATGTGAATGGAAATCTATTCGAAGGCGAGCATCTCGATTTCTTGAATGATTCGCTGGTGATTGAAGATCCTCAAAGTTTGATTTCGAATCTCGATCAAATCATTAAAAAATTTTCATGGAAAAAGATATCGCCGCCGATTTTTGGATCGATCTTCGAGCAAATTTTATCAGACAGTGAGGGAAATCTTCGTCGAAAAAGTGGAATTCATTACACATCGATAGCCAACATTCATAAATTGATTGATCCGCTTTTCCTTGATAAATTGAATCGAGAGTTTGAGACGTGCGAGGATCTCGAGAAATTCCATGACAAAATCGCTCGATTAAAATTTTTCGATCCGGCGTGTGGATCTGGAAATTTTTTGACTGAAACATATATTTCGATTCGAAAATTGGAAAATCGAATCATTGAAAAAACTCATGGATCAATCAAGGTGTCGATCGAGAATTTTTATGGGATTGAGATTGAGCCGTTTGCAGTTCGAATCGCGAAATTGGCTCTGTGGATTTCAGAAAATCAGATGAATGGGAATGAAAATTTTCTGCCGCTGAAAAAAGATCCGCGAATCATTTGTGGCAATTCGCTCGAGATTGATTGGAAAAATTTTGTTCCGGATGCAGATTTTATCATTGGAAATCCTCCATATATTGGATATTCAAATCAGTCGGCGAATCAGAAATTGGAAATGCGGAAGATTTTCGAAAGTCATAAAGCGGCTGGAAAAATGGATTATGTCTGTGCATGGTTCAAGAAGGCGGCGGAATATATTCGAAATTCTCGAGTGGAAGTTGGATTCGTTGCGACAAATTCAATCTGTCAAGGCGAACATGTTGGATTCTTGTGGCAGAATCTGTTTGACGATGGGATCAAGATCAATTTTGGCTGGTCGAGTTTTCGATGGGAGAATGAAAATGCAGATTTGAAACACATGGCGCATGTTCATTGTGTAATCATTGGATTTGCGCGATTCGATCGATCGAAAAAATTTATCGATGGAGTTGAAGTTTCAAGGATCAATGGATATCTTCAAGACGCGTCGAATGTCTGTATCGAAAGTCGAAAAGATGCAATCGATGATCGTCCAAAAATGACACTCGGAAGCATGCCTGTCGATGGTGGAAATTTGATCATTGAAGCGGAAGATCTCGATTCATTTCCGAATAAAAAATTCATTCGAAGATTGATTGGTGCAGATGAATTTATCAATAATCTTCCTCGATATTGTTTGTGGTTGAAAGATGCTGATCCTCATGAAATCAAATCGGATCAGAAAATTTATGAAAGAGTTGAGGCATGTAAAAAATCTCGACTCTCAAGTAAGAAGAAAATGACTCGAGAACATGCAAAGACTCCATGGCTTTTTCAAGAAATCAGACAACCGATCGATGGAAAAATTTTAGTCATTCCGAAAGTATCTTCTGAACGTCGAGAATATATTCCGATTGGATTCATGAATTCAGACACGATCATTAAAGATCAACTTTTCATGATTCCGAATGGATCTCTCGAGCTTTTTGGAATTCTAACATCGAGCGTACACATGGCATGGACTCGAGTTGTTTGTGGAAGATTGGAAACTCGAATCAATTACTCGATCAATGTTGTATATAACAATTTTCCATTTCCGAATCACAATCTAAAGATCGAAATCACAGCTCAAAAAATTCTCGATGCTAGATCAAATTATCCAAATTCAAGTCTCGCTGAATTATATGATCCCAATCTCATGCCGCCCGATTTAAGAAAAGCTCATGATGAAAATGATCGAGCAGTTATCGATGCATATGGATTTCCTCGATCGATCTCTGAATCTGAAATTGTTGCGAGACTCTTTGAAATGTATGAAAATTTAATTCGGAAATAAAAAAAGATCCCTCGAAGATCGTTTTGATCTCCGAGGGATTTTTCATTCGGAAAAAAATTCTCGTTCAAGTTCAAGGCAAATCGCATGATAAATCGGCAGATGAAATTCTTGAATCTCGAAAGTTATATCGCTTGGAACTCGAATCGCAACATCAACTCGATCTCGCAATTTTCCGCCCGATCTTCCAGTCAATGCGATCGTTTTCAAATTTTTAGCTCGAGCGACTTCAACTACATGAATCACATTTTTGGAATTTCCAGACGTCGAAATCGCTAGAAGTACATCGTTCGAATTTCCAATTCCGAGAATCTGTTGAGCGAAGATCAAATCTGCAGTTCGATCATTTGCAAAAGCAGTTATCAAGGCAGTTTCATTGACTAACGAAATCGCTGGCAATGTTCCTTCGAGATTCTCTTTTACAAATGGATCTTCAATTCGCTCGAGAATTTTTGGATCAACTTTGCGACGAATTGCGAATGACTTCATCAATTCTCCGACGATGTGCTGTGCGTCTGATGCAGATCCACCATTTCCACATGTAATGAGTTTTCCGCCCGATTTGAATGAATCTCGAATTATCTCGACTGCTTGAATTATCGAATCGCGACAGATTTCGAGCGCAGGATATCGATTGACAAGCTTATCGATTTCGATAAATGTCTGCAGCGCGTTTTGCATTGTAATCTACTCCAATTTTATCAGACGAATCGAATCGATTGACTGTTGGTTGATTTTGATACGGAACTGGATCTGGAGTGTTGCGATTCTTGAATTTTCTCCATGCCCACATCGCAAGCATAATCACTGCGCCGAATAGAATCACATTCGCAAGCGCACCGAGAATATCCCCGAACAATCCTCCAAATCCAAACATCGACGCAAGCATCGATCCCAAGAACATTCCGCCTGCAAAAAGTCCGATGTTTCTCAATGTATTTCCCCATCGCGAACCGGTGTTAGTCGTTGGAGAGGCTGGAGCATTTTTTTGAAGATCCTTTGGATTTTTCGACGGCTGATATTGTCCCTTTGCACCAGATCCCGAGACAGCTTTTTGACCGTCTGAAGTTGACGCGGAAGATTTTGCAGGAGTATCTTTTTTCAAATTGACTTTTGGACTCGATGGAGCTTTTGGAACTCGAATTCCTCCAAATTTTGCAGCTTCCGCGATTGGCGCATCGAGCGAAAATCCAATTTCGATCGGTGTGAAAAAAATCGCGCCAGCTAAAATTCCTGCGAGAAATTTTTTGCGCATTGAAATTCCTCCTTAATTCGTGGATTTGATATCGTCTTCGAATGCATAAATCTCGCCGAGAGTATCGAGCTCGCCCGAGAGATATCGATCAATGTCATCCACATCGATGAAAAGTTTGCATTCGATATCAAGATATCCCTGCTCGCGAGCATTACTCAAATCGCGAATCGCCATCAACTTTTCGCGAAGTCTCTCACAATCTGACCGCGTCGCATGAATATCGAGCTTGATTAACGGCTGCCCATATTCTTGAATCACATCGCGCATCGTCATTCGCTCCGACATTTTTTCCACCTCCAGATAAAAATTATCAGAGTCACGAGCGAGATTGTAGTTGCAACATCGAAAAGAATCAAGCCTCGATATTCGACTTCGATTTTCGAGCCGGATTCAATTTCAACTTCAATCAAGTGTTTCGGCGACTCTCGAATCGGTAGAATTTTGCCGGATTCATCGCGAATTTCATATCCCTCGTAATAGAGAATCGGCAGCGTCAAAAATCCATGAACGTCTTTGAATTCAATAATCGTCTTGCCTTGAGTATGATTGACGCTCGTGATTCTCGAATCGACAAACGAATCGATTCCATCGCGCCATCGATAAAGTTGCTCGAATCCAATTTCGCTCACTATATAATCAGCATTCAAAATTTCGAATGGATTGTCTTCGATTAAAAAAAATGGTTTGTCATATTCAGACGCAGTTTTCATGGCGAAAATCGAATTCAGAATGCAAAAAATAATGATCAAAAATTTTCGAGTAAAAATTCGATCGAGGATAATCGTCGCGGCAATCGATGAAGTGATCGAATAAAACATCATGAATCGCCATGGAAATTGAATCGTCGTGACGCCTGGGAAAATCGATTCGACAAAATTCCATGGAAAAAATTCCGTCGACATAATTGCAAAGAGAATCGAAAGACTGAATGAAATCCAAAAAATTTTTCCACGTTCAAAAATTGCGCCGATCAAAATCAGAATTCCTATCAAACCGATCGAATTTAAAAATTTATCACTCGATATTTCCCAAACTTTTTCGCTGAGAGGATTTGTGTAGATATATTTGATCAAAACGTCGATTGAAAAATATTCATAACAAAACGGCACGATGAAAAATGCATTGATCCCTAGAATCCATGCGAGAATTTTCCAATTGAATCGAATCAAAAATGGAAGAGTTATCGCCGCGGTGAGAATGTGAGATTCAAGAATCGCACTGAATATCAAAACTGATTCAAAAATCTTTTTGCGCGGAATTGAAATTGCGAGCGGTAAAAATATCATTGCCAAAACTTCTCCGAGAGCACATCGATTGTAAAGATCGAAGAGAAAATATCCTTGCGAAATGTAAATCGATGCTGCAATTCCACCGAGAAATTTCGATTTCAAGATTCGACGAAATCCCAAATATGAGAAAAATCCTGCGAAAAATATGAGCGAAATCAAAAATCCATCGAAAACAATCGCGCGAGGAATTTTGATCGCCCAAAAAATCGCAGGAACATAAAAAAACAGCGACGGATAAAATATCGCCGCTGGTGAGCCGAGTCCTCGATTCCAATCTGGAAACATGTAAATTGGAAATTGAAATTCCGTCGCGATAGATCGAATTCTAGAAAGATGAAAAATTGTATCATCGCCAGCGATTATCAATCCCTCGAGCATAAATGTCACGAGCGGAATCGATACAATCAACGCGCTAATTGCGATTAATCTGATCGATGATTTTTTTGCCATCATATTCCTTCACCAGATAAATCGGTCGATGTTTCGATTCATTGAAAACTCGCCCGAGATATTCACCAATCACGCCGAGAAATAACAATTGAACGCCGCCGATGAAAAGCATAATTGACGTCATCGATGCATAACCTGGAATTTCGACGCCAAAGATCAATGTTTTCACGACAATATAAATCATATATCCCAGCGCACCGAGTGCTAATAAACTTCCGAGGAGCGATGCAAATCTCAGCGGAACGATTGTGAATCCAGTGATTCCTTCAATCGCCAAATCAATCAATTTGAAATAATTCCACTTCGTTTTTCCCGCGGCACGAGGATCGCGATCGAATAAAATTTCCTTCTTATCGAATCCAATCCATGAAAACATGCCTTTGGTATATCGCTGACACTCTCGAAACATTTTCAACGCCTCAATGCATTGACGATCGAGCAGTCGAAAATCTCCAACGTCAACTTGAATCGGAACATTTGTCACGCGCTGCAAAATTTTGTAATAAAGATGTGATGAAGTTTTTTTGAGCCATGTCTCGCCCGCTCGAGATTTTCGCTTTGCATAAACATCTTGAAATCCCTCGCGCCACCAATGAATCATCTCCGGCAAAAGTTCGGGAGGATCTTGCAAATCTGCATCCATAATCACGACGGCATCATAATCGCAATAATCGAGTCCAGCGAGCATCGCAGTTTCTTTTCCAAAATTCCGCGAGAGATCGACTATATGAACTCTCGAATTCTTTTCTCGAAATTCATGCATTAATTGAATCGTGCGATCTGAACTTCCATCGTTGACAAAAATGTAATGAAAATCTATCGAATCAATTTTTTCGATAACGCTTTGAACTCTCGAATAAAATTGCGGCAGAACTACTTCCTCATTGAAACATGGAACGAGAATTCCGACTGATTTTTTATCACTCAAACGAATTCCTCCAGAGCATCATCAAAATTCCGCAGGTGCAAATCGAGACAATGATGGCAAATTTGAACTCGATCAATCCCTCGTAATTGAACGAGATTTTTTTTCCACGCTCCTCAGCATACGCCAATCGAATCAAATGACGCTCGCTATGTTCGATATCAACTTCATTCCCTTCAGAATCCATCGCTCGATATCCCTCATAAAACAGAATCGGAATTTCATTTTTATCCGCCCGCAGATCCCAATATTCTCGCCAGATTTTTAAATCTTCAAGCCGAGCATTTTGATAGCTGAACTTATCGACAACTGAATCAATTCGCTCGATTTCTTTGCCATCTGAAAATTTCGCGGAAATCAAATCTGGAGAAAATTCCACCGTTCTATATGCAAACCAGCCGAGATATTCTTGCGGTTTATTGAATTCAGCATTGCCGCCGAATGAAATTGAATATGCAGAAATCAAAATGCAAACGATCGGAAAATATTTTCGAGATTGATGAATTGCAATCGCCATGCTCGCAGTGAGATAAATCGATGCGATTGACATGATCCGCCATGGAAATTCAAAAATACTAACAAACATCGGAAATTCATCAGCGATTTCCCACGGCATCAGATTCGATTCAATCACGACGCAAATCGAGAGGATTATCAATCCAATCAGAAAAATCCATTTCGATTTGAATTCGATTTTATCTTTGAAAATTTTGTATCCGGTGAAAATGAAAAATGGAATCGCGAGGAAATATGCATGGCGCAGAATATCGAGCTCGCTGCCGATATCAACCGCCCACATCAACATTGGATTCAGACTTTCGACAGTTGCAATTTCATCCATTGTCACGAAGAAATATAGAAATGGCGCGAGGAAAAATGCATTGAGTCCGAGAGTTGCCAATACAACTTTTGAAAGATTATCAACGTCGATGATATTGAAATTTTTTTGGCGAATCATTTCAAAAATCCAAATGCAAATCAGAAATCCAAAAAATAAAACTGTCGTTGGGAAATGCGATTC
>JAFUTY010000065.1 GCA_017484005.1 Selenomonadaceae bacterium
AAATTGATTCATGGCAAAACGGCGTTACTGGATACATAATTCATTCCTACGCCGGAAATTTGGAATTCGTTGTTAAAGCCACTGCAAATGGACAAATCAAATTGCTATTACGTGGAATCGATGAACGCTATCCTGAAGATCAATCCAAATCCATGCCATATTGGATCGACTATACAAAATTGACAATCAATGACAAAACTTTAATCGATAAAATCACTCCATCTTGCTACGGAAAATCATATATAATTTCAATCGATTTGAGAGCTGGCGCTGAAATCAAAACCAAAATCGAATGGTTGCCGCATCGAAGTGATACATGATTCCGAACAAGAAAAGATCCTCGACAGATCATTTTCGATCTATCGAGGATCTTTTTCATTCGGCAAATTTTTCATCGAGATGTTTTATTATTGAATTTGAAGAAAGTTTATCGCCGTGTCCAAAATGTAAAAAGCTCGTGAGCAATATCATCGTCATAATTCCGAGCGCAGTGAGAATCAAAACATGATCCCAATATGCAGAATCGATTCCGACAAGTGAGAGCTGTCTGAAATCCATCAATATATAATGCACCGGCTGCAGACATGAAATCCATTCGACAATCCCGACCATTCCGATTTCTGGCCAAATATATCCTGAGAGTAAAAATGCCGGCAGTGTATAGAAAACCATGCATTGAACCAGTGCGAGCCGAGTTTTGAAATACATCGCCGCGATTCCTGCTAAATTTTCAACGGCGAATAGAAATGCAGTGCAGATCAGTAAAATTTTCCAAAGATCTCCTCGCAATGGAAGATCAAAAATCGAGACGAGCCAGAATATCGCGATCAAAATCGATGTTAAACTCAAAATCAGATAAAAAACTTCCTTAGTGAATAGAGTTATCTTGATTCCCCGTTCAACAAAAAATCCATTTTTCAAATCGTCGTAAACTGACATCGAAAATCCCATGATCAATCCAATCTGCGCCGCGACTAGCACGATTCCATAGATGTAAAATTCCAAATAGCTTTGAGTTGGATTTGCATTGATTCTCGCGCTGAGTGAAATTGGTGCGATTGGAAGAGTTGGAGTTTCATTCACGATTGACGCATGAGAATTGCATTCTGCAGAAAATTTCGCGATGATCATTTGCATCGGAAGCGCAGAATATCCAGATTGCAATGTGTTACTTCCATCTTGCAAAAATGCTAGATCGATCGCCTGCATTGAATAAAATTTCTCGGAAAAATCTTCGGGGATTATCAAGACTGCCGCGATTGATCCTCTTTCCATCATCGAAACCGCTGATACTTCATCAGTCAAAACTCCGCGAAAATCATATTGATCTGCATCCGCCACATCGCGAATCAATTCGCGGCTCAACGCTGAATCGTACAAATCGCAAACTGCAGCTGGAATATTTTGAATGATTTCGCCGCGATATAAATTTCCGATCAACAATGCATACGCGCTCGCTGCAAACATCAAGGCGAAGGAAACCATGCGAATGATGAATAATAGAATCAGCGCGAGAATCTCTAAAAAATTTCCGCGGCAGATCATTCCAAATCCACCTATTGCAGCTCCGAGACAAATCGAGATTGTGACAAGTTCAAACGTCGAATACAAAATCAGTTTTGAAGTCAAATACGCTGTGAGTCGATCGAGAATTTCTGATCCTCTGAATCGTTTTTCAATGACTATCGAGGGCGCGAGGACAAATACCGCTGCGATTTGTCCAGCGTGAATAATCAATGCGGCGAGGAAAAAATCGATGCATCCTCCGGTTGGATTGTACAAAACTCGCGAGCTCATTGAAATCATTGCGCTTTGAGATTGATACAAATCCCATCCAGAGGCTACGCGCTGATTGACTGTCACGATTGCGTTATGAGCTGCAACGACTGATTGAACTGCCCTCGAAACTGTTCCGCCTAACACTGTATTCGAATTGTCTAAAATAAATTCAACTGAAGTCGGCTGAAGTTCATTGATCTTTTTCGAAAAATCTCGCGGAATGACAACTGCACCGCTCGCTCCAAATTTTTCCATTTGAGTTTCAATTCCGATTGGATTAGTTTCCATCGCGACAACTTCAATTTCTGGAGTGTCGAATAGATCGCGCGAAATCGATCTTCCATGAGTTCCCTCGTCGAGATTGCAAATTATGATTGGAACATTTGTCACTGAATTTCGGTAGAACAATCCCGCGAATAGCAATGTATAGAGCATTGGAATTGCGAATAGAAGTGCGATTGCTTGCCGATGAATGTTGAACATCGAATCGAATTCGAATTTGAATTCCTGGAAAAATTTTCGCACATCACTCACCTCAGAATCTGAAATCGCATGCCCGGATAAATATTCTGATCATTCGTGCGAACTTTGACATTGAAAGCAATGATATCAGTGTCACCGCGTTCACTCGTCGCTTTTTGAGCTGCAAAATCTGATTTTCTTCGAACGCTTTCAACAACTCCATTGATTTTAGTCGAGCCGTCGCGACCGATAACTGTCACACTCGATCCTGTCGGAAAATCTTTCAATTCCGTCTCTTTGATTTTGAAATCGATCCAGTTGTCACGATCGTCTTGCAATGAAAAAATTGGAACTGAACTCGAGATTAGCATTCCCTCTTCGACGAATTTTTGAGTAATGATTCCATCGAATGGCGCGTGAATTTCAGTTTCATCCAATTGAACGTTGACGCTATCGAGCTGGCTTTGTAATGCGGCAACCTGTTCTCGAGATGCTTCGACCTGCGCTTTGTTTTGATCGTTTTGAGATAAAGCGGCGCGAGCACTTTCAACATTCGCCTCAGCAACTGAAATTGCAGATTCCGCAAGCAGTTCGCGATATCGAGATTCATCTTTCGCCGCGAGATTCAATGCAGTGTTTGCTTGATCCAACTGCGCTTGTGCCGCTCGAAGATTCGCGTTGAGAGTGACTTCCGCGCTTTGCTGCGCGATTATCGCCTGCTGTAATCCTGCATATTGAGCTGCGAGTGTCGCTTGAGCTTGATGCTGCGCCGGCTCTTGATAATCTCGATCGATTTTTGCGAGCAGCTGTCCCTTGACAACTCGATCTCCTTCGCGAACGTTCAATGCAACGATTCTTCCTGCGACTTTAGAATTGATGTTGATTTCTTTAGCATCCGCCATTCCCCAAATTCCAGGATTGTCATTTTTCGCTTGAACTGTTTGCCAATAAAAAATTCCCAAGCCGATACAGATAAACAATCCTGCCGTGACAGCTTTCAACGCGGTGCGATATCTTCGATAGAGTTGATTCATTTCATCCATCGCCGTCAACCTTCTTTCAAAATTCCATGAAAGATTAAATCGCGAAAATCGGATCTCATTTCAAAATTCCGCGGAGAATCAAATCGCGAAAACTTTTGATCGCCTGCGAATAGGTCAGATCATTTTTCGATTCATCCGGATAAGAAATCTGCAAATCGTTATAAGATCCATGCTCGAAGAGACTGAATGATTTTGAATATGTTTCGACGAGTCGATCGATTTTTTGATCGGGCGGGAGATTAGATAATGTAGCTGATGATCTCGTAAATCAGATTTTCTTTCGATCGGAAATAAAAAAAGATCCTCGACAGATCATTTGCGATCTATCGAGGATCTTTTTTATTCATAGAGTTTCATGCGAATTAGATGGGGCTCTGGAGGATTATCTTTTTCCAAATCGACAAGCATGAATGACGGGCGATCTTCATCTCGAGGTCTCGATGCACTGCCGGGATTGATCGCGTAAATTCCATCATCCAACAAAAATTCTGCGACGTGAGTATGTCCATAGATAACGATATCTGCATTTTGAAGTCTCGCCGCGTCGAATAACAAATCCGGCGAATATCTCACGCTGTAATTGTGTCCGTGAGTCAGAAAAATTCGATGTCCCTCGATATCCAAAATTCGCTCCTCTGGAAAAGTATCCGAGGCCCAGTCGCAATTTCCACAAACTCCATAGACTGGAATATCGACGAGCGATTTGAGATATTCAGCGTCAGGAGTGCAGTCTCCCATATGCAGCCAAAGATCGACTCGCTTGGCTCTGGCAGCGATATAATCGACAGCCTCCCAGTTGCCATGCGTGTCGCTCATCAATCCGATTCTCATTTTGCATAGTCCTCCAGCAGCGCGACAATTTTATGAATCGCCTGCCCTCGATGACTGATTTTCTCTTTCTCTTCGATTGAAATTTCAGCGACAGTTTTTTCGCCGATGTAGAAATATGGATCATAGCCAAATCCATTCGAGCCGCGCGGAATTTTTTTGATAACTCCATCGAGCTTTCCTTCAGCGATCAATTCCGTACCTTTCAAATCGACGAAAACAATCGCGCATCGATAATCTGCCTTTGATTCTGAAACTCCAACGCGATCCAATTCGGAAAGCAAAAATCGATTGTTTGTTCCATCGTCTGCATGAAATCCAGCGAATCGAGCGGAATTGATTCCAGGATTTCCATTGAGCGCGTCGACTTCCAATCCAGAATCGTCAGCCAGGCATGGAAGTTTCAAAATTTCGGAGAAGAATCGAGCTTTGATTCGAGCGTTTTCGATGAAAGTCGATCCATTTTCCACCGCGTCAGGAAGTTCTCCAAAATTTTCCAAAGACAAAATTTCGAATGGAAGTCTTTCAAATGCTTTTTTGAATTCACGAAGTTTGCCGGGATTTTTTGTTGCTAAGACTATCTGCTTCATCCAATTCTCCCAGCTTTCATAATAAAATTTCTAATCGATCTGCGCGGAATTCTTGATTTTGATTCTGAAATCCCAGCGCGATCCAATTCTGAAAGCAAAAATCGATTGTTTGTTCCATCGTCTGCATG
>JAFUTY010000066.1 GCA_017484005.1 Selenomonadaceae bacterium
CGCGACAAAAAATCCCACTTTTTCATTCGGCAAAAAACTTCTCAACTGAATTTCAAATTCACAAAGTAAAAAGATCCTCAGTCGAAATGATCGAGGATCTTTTTTATACTTGAACAGAATTCAAATTCAGCGATTGATCTGTTATCTGAAATTCCAATTCGAGAAAATTTGAGTATCGAGACTCGAAATAAATTGGCAGATTTGATCGATCGCGCGACTAAAAATCCCACTTTTTCATTCGGCAAAAAACTTCTCAACTGAATTTCAAACTCACAAAGTAAAATGATCCTCGGTCGAAATGATCGAGGATCTTTTTTTGTTTGGGAGTGATTTCATGGATTCAAAAAAATTTTGCTTCATTACATGTGTGAATGACGAGCGCTGGTATTCAGAATGCAGGCTGTATCTCGAAAATTTGATTGTGCCGGATGGATTTTCGACAGAATTTATCCCGATTCGAAACGCAAAATCGATGACGTCGGGATACAATTCCGCGATGCAAAAATCGAATGCAAAATACAAAATCTATTTGCATCAAGATACTCTCGTCGTGAATAAAAATCTGCTGATCGATTTGCTCGATATCTTCAGCGATGAATCGATTGGTTTAATCGGAATTATTGGATGTGTCTCACTTCCGGAGTCGGGAATTTGGTGGGATGGACTGCGGCAATTCGGGCGAGTGCTGCATGCATGCGAGCCGGAATCAGTTGTCGATACAAAAATGAATCAGCCCGATGGAAAAATTCAGATTGTCGATGTTGTTGATGGACTTTTCATGGCGGCGCAGATCGATCTTCCATGGCGCGAGGATCTTTTCGATGATTTTCATTTCTATGATGTGTCGCAATGTTTGGAGATGAAACGCCGCGGCTTCAAAATTGCAATTCCAAATCAAGACGAGGAATTTTGGTGCATGCATTGTCCAAAGGAAAAATCGCTGTCGCCGAAATACAAAATCTATAAGCGGAGATTTCAAATCGAGTATGCAGGCGAATTTCAGCCGGAGGTGTGAGAGTTGCGAGATATTGAATCGATGCTGCAGACTTTCATTGATCCCGAGGACGATTTCAAGACGATTTTATGTATCGAAGCGGCTGAATATATTCCGATGCTCGTCGAGAGATTTCCGCGGGCGAGAATTTTTTCAGTCACAAGCAATCGCGAGATTTCAGAAAATCCTATCGTAAAAAATCTGCCGATCGAATGGAAATTTTTGGAATATCGCGAAGAGCCGCTGCCATTTCAAAAAGAATATTTCGATCTCGTGATATCTGATTTGACGTTTGAAGTCGTTGGAAATCCGCAGGATATTTGCGGGGGAATTTCATCATTCATCAAGAAAACTGGATTTCTGATCACGAGTTTTCGAAACATCAGACATTGGGAAATTCTGCGTGATCTAATGCATGGCAAATATCCAGGGATCATTTCGCGACTCTATTCGCGCAATGGATTCGAGCGGCTTCTATATGCATCGTTTTTCAAAGATGTTCGAATGTCACCGATTCGCCGCCCGCCGAAAAAACAAAATGAGATCGAGATTTTCAATCGGCTCGTTGAATGCGGCTTTGAAAATCCAGACGATCTCGAGGCAGAATTTTGGTTAGTTCGAGCAGCAAAATCCATGCCGGAACTTGCGCTGTTGAAATCGATGTATACTGAAGATGAACGCCAGGAATTTGCATTCATCCTTCATCGAATCGAATATGGAATCGCGGCGCATGACAGTGTAAAGAAATTTTGGGAATTCTTTAGATCTCACGGGATGTATGTAGATTATGCAGCCCTATTTATTCATGAATCAGTAATTCATCGATCGAGATTTTATGAAACACTCTTCGATGAATCGCCGTCTGAACCTGAATTGCGCGGGCTGATTCAAACTGCCGAAGATGTTGAGGCGAGTTTCGAATGAATGATCGCGAAAGATTTGATCTTGCATTATCGGCGTTGGAAAATTTCGATTTGAAAACTGAAATCGAACTGCTCACACCGATTCAAGATCCAGAATTTAAACGGCTTGCCGCTGGATTGTTGACTGACGCTTATTATTTATCGGGCGATCCAGATCGGGCAGCATCGATTTTGCAGCAGTTTCATGAGCCGGAGGTCTACAGCAAATATCTTTTTTTGAAAAATTATCGCGAGACGAATCCATTGATAACTCGAGCGCGGGCTGAAGTGTTCGGAAATTTTTTCGAGAATCCGAATCCAATTCCGCGAAATAAAAAATCGAAATTGCGAATTGGAATAATTTCATCGGATCTTCGAGAGCATGCAGTCTCAAATTTCGTCAGACCATTTCTAAATTTAGACTCAAAAAAATTTTTAGTACAAGTTTTCTCGACCGGAAGAATTGATTCAGTCACCAAAATTTTACAAAAATCGAAAGTCAAATGGCACGATTTATTCGACAGAGATTCGACAGAAATTTTCGATCTGATTCGCCGCGAGAAAATCGATATCTTGATTGATCTTGCGGGACATTCTCAAGGGAATCGATTGGAAATTTTTGCATACCGCGCCGCACCGATTCAGATTTGCGCGATTGGATATACCGCGACAACTGGACTCAAATCCATGGATTATTTTTTGACCGATGAAATCTGCGGAGAATCGGCGGAAGATCATTTCACTGAAAAACTTCTTAAATTAAAAAATTGTCATCTATGCTATTCGCCGCTGAAAATTTTTCCGGAAACAAAAAAATCTCCACGCAATTTCATCTCGTTCGGGAGTTTCAACAACATCGCAAAACTCACTGACGAAATTTTAACCGCATGGAGTCAAATTCTAAGTCGAATCCAAAATTCAAAACTCATAATCAAGGCTAAAATCTGCAGCATTCAATCCGGGCGCGAAATTTTGATCGAGCGGCTGAATCGATTGAAACTTCCAATTGATCGAATCGAACTGCGCCCATTTTCACAAAATTATTTGGAAGATTATCGCGACGTCGATATCTCGCTCGACACATTTCCATATCAAGGCGGACTAACGACAATCGAATCGCTCGTTATGGATACTCCAGTCATAACGATTCGCGGAAATTCGCATGGATCGAGATTCGGCGCGAGTATTTTAACGAATGCAAATCTCTCGGAATTGATCGCTGAAAATCTCGATGAATATGTTGAGAAAGCGATCGATCTTGCCAAAAATCCGGATCGGATCAAAGATTATCGGAAGATCATTTTCAATTCGCCGCTGACAGATTCGAAACAATATACTCGCGATCTCGAAAAATGTTTGCTGCAAATTTGGAATTCGAAGGAGGATTTTTGATCGATCGTCTGAATCGATTGAAACTCCCAATTGATCGAGCGGAAATTCGCATGGATCAAGGTTTGGCGCGAGTATTTTGACGAATGCAGATCTCTCGGAATTGATCGCCGAAAGTCTCGATGAATATGTTGAAAAAGCGATCGATCTTGCCAAAAATCCGGATCGGATCAAAGATTATCGAAAGATCATTTTCAATTCGCCGCTGACAGATTCGAAACAATATACTCGCGATCTCGAAAAATGTTTGCTGCAAATTTGGAATTCGAAGGAGGATTTTTAATGGAAAAAATTTTTGTATCGGCGATTTTTCTTTTAGCATTTTTGATTTCATCTCCGTTTGCATCGGCAGCTGACGTCCTGCATTTGATGTCTGTGAGCGGCTCTGGAACTGTCGAATCAGCACCAGATCGCGCGTCAATTTCAATCGGCGTTTCGACTTATTCGAAGGATGCCGGCGATGCTCAAGCGCAGAATGCTCGATCGGCGCAGGCGATTGTCAATTCGATTATCGCGCTGGGAGTCGAGCGAAAAAATATTCACACGAGCGATTACAATTTCTATCCAACTTACAAACAGAATGAGAAAAAGCGCAATGAAATCGATGGCTATCGCGTGACGAATTCAGTCAATGTGATTGTCGATGATCTTTCGCTCGTCGGCAAAGTTATCGATGCAGCTCTGTCAAACGGCGCAAATCAGATCAATTCGCTCGATTTCACCGTGAAAGATCAATCCGCGCTGAAAACTCAAGCTCTTCAGCTCGCCGCTAGATCTGCCCGCGAAAAAGCTGATTTGATTGCCAAGGAACTCGGCTGTCGAATCATTGGAATTCATCGCGTCAATGAATCGGTCGATCGAATTTACGCACCGCAGATGAATCGCATGATGAAATCGATGGCGATGATGGAAGATGCTGCAGTTGAAACTCCAGTCGAGGGCGGAACTCTGTCACTCAGCGCGAATGTCTCGATTGACTTTATTATCGAATGAAAAAGCCGAGACTCGCTGCAATCGAATATATTCGCGGAATTTCGATGCTCGGCGTCATTGGAATTCATGTCGGCTCGCAATATCTGACAACTCCAAATCCGAGCGTTGAACTCACCGCGCTGTTTGAGATCGTGACGCGATTCTGTGTCCCGATCTTTTTTTTCATTTCCGCATTTGGACTGTTTTACAATCTCGAAGAAAATTTTTCATACGGCAGATTTCTGATTCGCCGCGGCAGGACAGTCATGATTCCATACATCGCGTGGTCATTGTTTTATCTGAAACTCGACACGTATTTTTATCCAGTCATGTTTCCAGACAACGAAAGCATTTTGGAATTTCTATTTTTCGGCGTCGCAAAATATCAGCTCTATTTTCTTGTATTATTGATTTGGTTTTATCTATTGATGCCGCTTTGGATTTTCATAGTCAAGCGTCTCGATTCGAATCGATTGATTTTGATTCTGATTCTGCAAATTGCATTCGATTATTGGTCAAGTTACATTCTGCCGAAAACTGAATTTGTCGCGTGGATTGATTCGAGCTATCCAATCGATTCATTTATTCGGCGGGCGATCGATTGGCGCGTGAGTTATTGGTTTGTACATTATATATTCATCTGGATTTTCGGAGGATATCTCGCAATTCGATTCGAGAATTTTATGGAATTCATGAAGTCTAACAAAATCTCGATCTGGATTTTTTTCATCGCGACTCTAATCGGGATGCTCGCTCATTATTATTTCTTGATTTGGAATTGGGAATATCGTCCGGAATGGGCAATCAATATCGCGCATCAACTCTCACCAATTGGAATTTTATACACAATCGCGGCATCGATTTTCTGTTTTGAGCGATTCACATTTGGATCTCTTCCGAATATATTGAGACGACTCCTCGAGATTTTTGGAAAGCATTCATATTTTGCATATTTATTTCATCCAACAGCGATCATGTTTTTATTGGAAAGAATTTCAGTCGGCGAAAATCCAATCGAATTTTATTTTGCGACGCTGATAATCTCGATTCTCACCGCCATGATTTTCCGCAAAATTCCATTCATAAATTTCATTTTGATCGGTTCGCGGAAATAAAAAATTCTTTAGATAAAAAAAAGATTCGGGATGTAAAATTCATTCCGAATCTTTTTTTATTGTGATTTTATTGGAGTTTACATGATTTCCCGACAATTTCGAGATTGGTTTACAAAAAATATATCACTTGCATTTTCGGGGGGGGGGGGGCGTAAAATTCAAAGACTTCGATTTTGTATTTTTTAAATCATTTTTTCATTGAAAGGCAGGCGATGTATATGAAGTTTAAACATTGGATGCAGCAAGGTCAAGCGATTGTTTTGTTTGCATTAATTCTGCCGCTGATTATTGTATTTGCCGCAACGATAATCAACGTCGGAAATCTTTATCTGCATTACACCAAACTTCAAAACGCGGCTGATGCATCGGTGCTTGCCTATGCATCGAATTACGTTCAAACTGAAAACGAGGAGATCTCTGAAGTTTTCGCGAAAAATATTGCGAGCATGAATTTGGGAAATATCAATTACGACGCGAGATTTTCGACAAATGACAACGTCGCGTCGGTTCAATTGAGCACCGATATGATCGTGTATCTAATGATAACAGATTCAAAGACAACTGTCACCGTCACATCCAGTGCGCAGATGCTTGACAGTAATGGCAGCAGCGATGTCAAATTAATTCAATAGCGCGGGGGATTTTCGACGTGTTTATTCGATTAATGCGGGCAATCAATCGAATTCTGGATCAAATGTCATTCAGACAGCTAACATTCGTCGCACTCGGTGCAGGAATTTTCATGTGTCTGTTGATTTTTTTCGCGCTAAATAGAATCGAAAACAGTGTCGTGCAGGAAACTCAAGTCAAACCTGTTCCAATGATAAGAATCGTCGTCGCAAAAACAAATATCAAGCGCGGCGAAATTCTGCAGGAAAGAATGCTGAGAACTAAAGAGTTCACTGTCAATTCTATTCCGAGCGGCACTAGCACTGATATTCGCGAATTCGTTGGATTTCCCGCAAAAGTCGATATTTTCACCGGAGATATTTTGACAACGAATAAAGTTTTCAAGGATGTTCGACAGGCTGGATTTATTGGAATGATTCCTGAAAACTGCCGCGCAATTACAATTCCAATCGATGATGTGACAGGCGTTGCAGGGCTGATAAATCCTGGAAATTACGTCGATCTCGTTTTGGTAACTCAAGATCAAGGCGCGACGAAAGCTGAAGTACTTCTTCAAAATATCATGCTGCTTGGAATTGATAAAGCAGTTGAGCGCGATGTGAATGCATCCACCAGTCCTGAAGAAAATGCGGAAGTAAATGCATCAAACGTCATGAATGCTGCTGCCAATCCATCGAACGCTGGAGGAGTC
This sequence comes from Selenomonadaceae bacterium, assembly GCA_017484005.1. Lineage (GTDB taxonomy): Bacteria > Bacillota > Negativicutes > Selenomonadales > Selenomonadaceae > Quinella. The sequence continues at coordinate 6,694 of JAFUTY010000066.1, forward strand.
AGCGGCGGAACTGCGACTCTGGCACTGCTGCCCGATGAAGTTTTGAAAGTCATTGCCGCAATGAGAGCAGGATCGATTCATCTTGTCCTTCGTCCGCTGAATCCAACAAATGACAGCATGTATCTCAAAGACAGAGCGGAATATATTGGAGAAAATCACGAAACAGCTCGAGTGGAAGATCGAATCGAAGATCGCCGAATCGAAACTCGATTTGAAACACGCCGCGAGAATTCCACTCCAGAAATATACTACGCGCCGCAAAGAAATTCTGAAGAACGAATTCAAAAATCGGAACTTGAAAAATCGGAACTTCCCCAAATAGGAAATCGAGAATCTCAAGCAGAATATATTGAGAAAGTCGAATCGCCTAATAAAATCGAGGTTATACAGTGGGGAAGTTAGTTGATGATGAAACGGATTTTTGCAAGAATTTCGATTCTCTATTTCGCCGCGATGTTACTTCTATCGTCTTCAGTTTTTGCGCAGGAAGTTATCTATGTCAACGTCAATTCATCGCTTTATGTCAATGTTGGTGAGACGATCAAGCGAATCACTTCTGGAAATCCAGCGATTGCGATTGTCAAGCAGGTTGATCCCGATTTGAACACTGGATTTCTTGTCGAGGCTCATGCCGCTGGAACGACATCAGTTTTGGTTTGGAATATGGAAAATCGAATTCGTGAATATCTGATTATCGTTTCGCCGGAGGATATTGGGCTCGCTATGTTGATTCAGCGAGAAATCGGTCTTCCATATGTTGAAGTCAAAAAGAATGGTGAAAAGATTCTATTGCTCGGGAGAGTTCGGAATCAGCATGAACGGAATCGCGCAGTTCAAATCGCCAATTTCTATGTCGGCGGTGCAAATACTTCATTGACGTCCGGAAGCAATGTCAATCTCGATCTCAAAGCGTCTTCCGCGAGTGAAAGCAGCGGCGGGGATATCGAGATCAACAATCTTGAGGATTCCGGAAATGTTATCGATTTGCTGCAAATGACTGAACCGACTCAAATTCGACTCGAGGCGCAGGTTATCGATATAAATTCGAGCGATTCGAAGAATTTGGGATTTCAATACGGCTATGGCGGAGAAACTGGGATCACAATCACGCCGGGAACGGCTTATGCGGGAGAATCTCTCGGAACTGGCGGTGGAAAAGGATTCTGGAACAATCCTTTCAATTGGGCGGAACATCATCGAATGCCGATTTCTGCATCTTTGACTGCGCTGGTTGAAAATGGAAAAGCTCGAATTCTGTCTCGTCCAAACATTATTACAATGAGCGGCGAGCAGGCGTCGATTCAAATTGGCGGTGAAATTCCATATACAACTTCGAATCTCGAAGGAACGACTGTGAATTTCAGAAATTACGGGATAATTCTCCAATTCAAGCCGATTGTTGACGAGCAGGATAGAATCACAGTTTCAGTTCATGCAGAATCGAGCAATATGAGCGGACAGACTGTCGATGGGCAGCCGATTCTTACAACTCGACGAGCTGATTCCGTCGTTCATTTGGATTCAGGCTCAACAATGGTGATCGGCGGCTTGATGGATTCGTCAGACAGTAAAAATCTCTCGAAAATTCCATTTCTCGGCGATATTCCGATCATTGGTGAGTTTTTCAAATATCACAGCAAGAGTAAAACTAAACGCGAATTGTTGATTTTGATAACTCCAACAATCGTGAGCAATTCTGAAGTGAATGCTGCACCGATGTCTCAAGAAATGGAAAAAACATATTGGTCGGGATATCAAGAATCATTTGATAGACCGATGATCGCACTAGACGAAGGAGATCTTGAAGATGGCGAAAGGGCGCAGTAGCATTGTCGTCACGATTTTCAGCACGACGTCAGGAATTGGAAAAACATCGCTCGCAACAAATCTCGCGGCGGGACTGGCTCAAGAGGGATATTCTGTTTGTCTGATGGATCTCGATTTGCAGTTTGGCGATGTGTGCAACTATCTAAAACTTCCGCATGAAAAAATCCCAACAATTTTAGATGCTCAGGATGCATTGCAAAAAGATCCCGAGAACTTCGATATTCGTGAATTTTTGACTGATTATGAGGGACATGGAGTTTCATTTTCAGTTTTGCCGCCGCCGTATAAAATCGAAGAGTCATACAGAATTGACGAGCAGGGGGTTCTATCGCTTCTCAACACCATGGATTATTTCAAATTCATCGTTGTCGATACAAAAGCAGATTTCAGCGAGCTCAACATGCATGTTATGGATGTCAGTACAATCATAAATTTTCTATGTGTCGCGGATTTTGTTCCGGCGATCAAAAATCTGAAAAGCGGTTATGATGCAATTCTGCGATTCGGTTATGATACTAATAAAGTTCGGCTGATACTCAATCGAAGCAATTCGCAGACTCTGATCGATCCAAATGACGTCGAAACAATCCTCGGAAGACCTTTCTATTACAAGATTTGCAACGATTTCCGCTCGATGAATGAATCGATTCAGTCCGGCTGTCCGTTGATTTTGTCAAATTCAGATTCGCGATTGAGAAAAGATATCTGGAATCTCGTGGGACTGTATACAAATCGCCCGCCTGAGGATTCAAAATCCTCTTCCAAAGGCGGATTTATGAATTGGATGAAAGATTTATTCAGAGCCGGTTGAATACAATTTGAAAAGCAGGCGATTTTGTCGTGGCATATAATGTGGTGATTGTAGATAATGACGACGCGAAAATTTCAGATATCTCCACGATTTTTCGGCGGACACCTGAATACACTGTCGTCTCGACCTACCATGAAGTAAAATCTGCACTCGGTCAAAGCTCGATGTTCAAGCCGGATCTATTTTTGATCAATGTTGACAACTCTGGAAATCTCGATGCTCTGCCGGCGTTTGAAGATCTGTTTCCCGACGCGATAGTTTTGGGAACGCTGAAACAATGGGATTCTGATATCGCCTTTCAAGTGATTCGATCTGGCGGGCTGGGCTGTCTAATCAAACCATTTGGATTAGATGAACTCAAAAATTCAATCAAACTTTTCAGCCGCGGAATCAAAGGAGTTAAACCTAGACTTTTTTCATTTTTCAGTGCGAAAGGCAGAAGTGGAAAGACAACTCTGATTGCGAATCTAGCGTTATCAATTGCGCAGCAGACTGGAGATCTTGTCGCGATTATCGATGCAGATCTGCAGTTCAATGACATGGCGATTTTCTTCGATATCGAGCCGACAATAACGATAGTCGAGGCAACGCGCGATGTTAGATTTCTGTCGCCGACAAAATTGAACAGTTATTTTCTGCCGGTCACTGACAAGATTCAGCTCCTCTGCGGACCTAAAAAACTGGAGTATTCCGAGCTTATCGATATGGAAAGTCTCCTCCATGTCGTGCGAATGGCTCAGACACTTTTCCATTATGTTTTGATAGATCTGCCGCCAGGATTCAGTCAATTTTCGACCGGCATGTGTGAGCTCGCCGATGATACATTCATGTGCGGAATGCTTAACACTGGATTCGAAGTTGAGCATATGAAACGCTCGATGTCGCTCCTTAACATTTGGGAACATTATGGCAAGAAAGTCGAGATTGTTTTCTCTCGAGTCAGCGACGATCTAAAACCAAATATCGAAAAGCGGCTCGGACACAAAATCACTGCTGTCATGCCGAATGAATTTTTGATGGTTTCAGCGGCAAACAGCGGAAAAATTCGCGATGGGCTTGATCGTGACAGTCTTTTAGCGCGGAAAATCAGAGAGCTGGCTAAAAAAATCATCGATGACGGGTGACGAGTCTATTGATATACGTCATTTCAATTTCATGCGGGATTTTGACAACATTGATTCTGGTCTTGTCGCATGAATATGTTACGCGGTTTCACATCGATCTTTTCCATTCACTTCGATATTACACTCAAAATTCGCTGACAAATAAAGCTCCGCAGAAACTCTATGATTATCCATTAATGCATTGGATAATCGATTCGTTTCATCGCACCGCGGCAGCTATCCCGCCAAATCGATTAATCAATGCTCTCGATTTGAAAATGCGGCAGGCTCAATTTCAAATAACAGGCGCGGAAGCATTGATCATCATGTCGATTTTATCGAGCATCGTGACGCTGATTTTCTTCTTATTAACTTTTAATTTTCCGCTATCGATTCTCGCCGGTATGATGACGATATTGACGTGCTTGACGATTATTAATGTCTTGATTCGAAAATACCGCGAGAGATTTACAAATCAGCTCGGTGACTGTCTGACAACTGTTGCAAATGCACTTCGGGCTGGATACAGTTTTGTGCAGGCGATGGATCTAGTTTCGAAAGAGATGAAACCGCCAATCAATAACGAATTCAGTCATGTCATGCGCGATATCTCTTACGGAATGACGCTCGAGCAGGCTTTAGAAGATATGAATCGCCGCGTTCAAAGTGCAGATTTCAATCTTGTCGTGACGGCAGTCTTGATTCAGCGCGAAATTGGTGGTAATCTAGCACAAGTTCTCGATACAATCAGCGAAACAATAAACGCTAGAATCAGAATGCGTCGAGAAATTCTCACAATAACCGCTCAAGGAAGAATGTCGTCATGGGTTTTGGCAGGGATTCCGATTTTCATCGCAGCGGTTGAACTTGCAGTGAATCCTCATTATTTCGACGAAATGCTCGAAAGTTCAATCGGAATTCCAATTTTGATTCTCTCCGTGATTTTTGAGATAACTGGATTCGTCATAATCAAGAAAATAGTCAACATCAAGGTTGAATGATATAGATTTGGTATCACCGTCCAATTTTCATTGAATCTTGAGTCACCAGTCACGAGAGATTTGAGAACAGGGCTTTGATATATACATTTTTCGAGAAAGGAGGAGTTTCAAATGTTGCAGAAAATCCAGAAATTCTTCTCCCAAAAAGGGCAGGGCATCGTTGAATATGCAATGGTGCTCGGATTCGTCGCTCTCCTCGCCGTCGGTCTCTGGGAAAGCGGTCTCTATGGTCAAACAAAGCGACTCTTCGGAACAATGGCAAGCAACATGTCAGCCACTGCTACCACTACAAGTCATCTTACTGCAAAATGATGTTTTTTCTTGGTTGATCGCGGTTTGATCGTCAAATGGAATATCAATTGATTCCTCAAGAAAGGAGGGCATTTCCTATGCTGCAAAAAATTCAAAAATTCGTCTCTGAAAAGGGACAGGGCATCGTTGAATATGCAATGGTGCTCGGATTCGTCGCACTTCTCGCTGTCGGTCTATGGCAAAGCGGTCTCTATGGAGAATCGAAGAAAATTTTCGGAACGATCGCAAGCAATGTTTCTTCCACCAATGAAAGTGTCAAAAACATTAATTCATCTCACTTGAACTAATGGTTTCAAGAACTCTCCTGCATTAAGCTCCAATTGATATTCCACGTTCGAGGTTATTCGGATGCAGTCTGAACGATTGTTGATGTGTACTCGGTTTTCTGAAATGCAAAACTCTGAATTTCTCATACGACGCTCTAAGCATGATCTCAATCTGCCGGAGCGTCGTATCTTTTATTGAGGAGGTGAATGGCGCTGTTTTTTCGAAAATTGACGCGCCAAAACGATGCTGCAATTCAAACAGAAAGGGCAGGCAGTTGTCGAATTCGCGATGATTGCGCCGATCTTTTTTTTACTAGTTTTTGGATTCATCTACCTCGCAATGTTTTTCATAGACTATACAACGCTCAACAATATCGCGCGGAATGAAACTCGAAAGGCGATAGTCAATTCAATTCCTGATTCGACTTACGTGATATCAACTCAAAATTCCAATACCAAATTGATGCTGCTCAGTTCCTACTATCAATTTGGAAGTTCAGAAGGTATCAAGTGCAATCTCAAAACTGAAGCCGGAACGAAAACTGTGACTATAAATGCGGCGCGGAAATCTGGAGATTTAGGATTTTTGAACGTCGTTCTGCCGGAAAATTACAGCGTCAGTTATTCGATGTACGGCGAATGAGGAGGCTGGCTGAATGGGACTTCTCGATCGTCTCGGCGGACGCGGTTTAGATCCAAATTTGGTAAAAACTTCAGATCCATCGCCGGAAACAGCTCCTGCCGCGTCGAAAAACGTCGAATCATTCACTGGACACCGCCCGAGTGATACTTCCGAGAGCTCTTATCAAGAATTGAAACTCCAAATTCATCGAAAGATAATGAGCAAGATGTCTGAAGATGAGCAGGAAGCTCTCTCGGGATCAAATCTCACGCGATTCGAAATTCAAGAAATCGTGTCTGATTACTGCAACCGTGCGCTCGATGAAGAGTCAATCATTATATCCCGCGGCGAGCGAATTCAAATTATCGATGATATCTGCGACGAGATTCTAGGACTTGGGCCAATCGAGCCGCTGCTTAAAGATGCATCGATTTCTGAAATCATGATCAACGGCGCGTCTCAAGTTTTTGTTGAGCGGGCTGGAAAACTGTTTTTGACAGATGTTCAATTTCAAGACGACACTCATTTGATGAATGTTATCGAAAAGATACTTTCACCGCTCGGACGACGCGTCGATGAAGCCTCGCCAATGGTTGATGCCCGTCTTGCAGATGGATCTCGCGTCAACATAATCATTCCGCCGCTTGCACTTGGAGGACCAACTGTCACGATTCGAAAGTTTTCCAAATTTAAACTTGATATTCAAGATTTGATCAAATTTGGAAGTCTCGATCAAAGAATGGCAGATTTTCTCGAGGCGTGCGTCAAGGCTCGACTGAATATTTTAGTATCGGGCGGAACTGGATCTGGAAAAACGACAACTCTCAACACACTTTCATCATTCATCCCGTCTGACGATCGAATCGTGACAATCGAAGATGCGGCGGAATTGAAATTGCAACAGGAACATGTCGTTCGGCTCGAATCGCGTCCTCCAAACATCGAAGGAGAAGGCGCGATAACAATTCGAGATCTAGTGCGCAATGCTCTTCGAATGCGCCCAGATCGAATAATCGTCGGCGAGGTTAGATCCGGCGAGGCACTCGATATGTTGCAGGCGATGAACACTGGACATGATGGATCTTTGACAACGGCGCATGCAAATTCTCCGCGCGATGCTTTAACTCGTCTCGAAACAATGGTTTTGATGTCTGGAATGGATTTGCCGATCAGAGCAATTCGAAATCAGATTTCGTCGGCAATGGATTTGATTCTTCAGCAGTCTCGAATTCGCGATGGAAGCCGAAAAATCACATACATCAGCGAAGTTCAAGGAATGGAAGGCGACACGATCATTTTGCAGGATATCTTTCAATATGTGCAGGATCGAATCGATGAAAATGGAAAATCGATTGGACATTTCGAGGCGACTGGATTGCAGCCGTCATTCCTCGATAAATTCAGAATCAACGGTATCGATATTCCAATCTCGCTTTTCGATGCTGATAATGGCGGAGGTCGCCGAAAATGATTATCGCGGTATCAATTCTCGGCGGAATGATTTTCGGCTTGATCTTTTTCATCGCAATTCAGCATCGAAAGAAAGCAATTCCAACTCTGCAGACAATTTCGCGGCTTAAAAATCTCGAAAGCAAACCTGTCGAAGTAAAATCGAATGCAAACAATTCATCGAATCGAAATTCAATCTTCAATAAAAATCAAGATGTATCGCAATTGACATTCTCGCAGCGAGTCATACTTCAAATCATAAATTCGGTTCGAGCGATATTTTTGAAACTCGCGCCGCAGACAATTTTTCAGACAATCGATCGCTGCATCATTCTCGCCGGCAAACAGGATTCATGGAATTCTTACGCGATCACTTTCGCCTGGGGACTGTCAATTCTTGGATTTCTTGCGCTCGGAATGCTGTTTATCACAGTTATCAATTTGCTTTGGATTCAAAAAATTATCGTGATGATGATTTTTGGAGCGATGGGCGCGATGATGCCGCTGTCATTTTTCCGATCAGTTATCAGAAAACGGCAGGAAAGAATCGTTATGCAGCTGCCGTCATTTCTAGATCTGCTGAGTATCAGTGTTCAAGCGGGATTGTCATTCGATGCGGCTGTCGATCGAATTGTCAAACATTCCGAAGGTCCTTTGATCGATGAATTCAGAAGAATGCAGCGTGATCTTCGATTGGGACTGTCAAAACGCGATTCGCTGAAACAAATGGCGGAGCGATGCGATGTTGAAGAAGTTCATCTATTCACAACGTCAATTATTCAAGCTGATAAACTTGGAACGAGCATGGGCAAAACGCTCGTCGATCAAGCAGATAACATGCGCGATCGATATCAGCAATATATCAAGGCAAAAGCTCTCAAAGCACCGATCAAAATGCTTTTTCCGCTGCTAATTTTCATTTTCCCAGTGATATTTGTTGTTGTGCTCGTTCCAACTCTAATCACTCTCGTGAATAATTTCAGCGCAGTGCCGGGATTTTAAAATGAAAAAATCAATCGCAGTTCTAATTTTCATCTATTGTCTAATGCTCACGCTGAATTTTCTGATGCCAATGAGTTATGGCGACGATTATTTCTATGCTTTCGTTTATGAAAATACATTCTGGCAGCCAATTTCTGAAGACGCCCGCAGGCTCTCAAGTTTCAGCGATGTTTTGAATTCATTCGCGAATCATTATCTCACGCACAGCGGGCGAATCATTTTTATATTGATGTTTTTCTTTGAATGGATTGGAAAATTCTGGTTCAATTTTGTCAATGCAGGAATCGCAGTTTTACTGATTCTCGAAATTGTATGGATTTCAGATCGCGGCAGAATTTCGATTCCAAAACCGTCGAGAATCTGCTGGATCTTTTTTGCATTGTGGACTTTCACGACAGGATTGAGCACGATTTTCATGTGGCTCGGCGGCTCGCTGAATTATCTTTGGACAGCTGTCATGCTCCTTGGATTTTTGATTCCATTCGTTCGAAAATATTTTGGAATCGCGAATCGAAATTATCCTCCGGCGCTGATGTTTTTATTCGGAATTGTCGCTGGCTGTACAAATGAAAATACGATCTGTTTTTTCATTCCATTTCTAGCGGTTCAATGCATACTCGATCGATCAAACGGAAAACTCGATCGATGGCAGGCTGCTGGAGTTATTGGATTGACGCTCGGCTATCTGATTTTGATGGCAGCGCCGGGAAATTTTGCGAGAATTGAATCTGAAGAATATTTTTCTCAGCTTCCGCGGGATGAAAATGATCCAACAATCGCGCACCCTCTGCCATTCAATATCATTATGATTCAGCAGTCTCCTCTTTGGATTTATCTGTTTTGGAATTTGATTCGATTCAGAAAGCTCGAGCGGGAGAATCAAAATTTAAATCATGAATTGAATTTCGCGCGGGGATTAGTCTGCATCGGAATTTTTTCAGTTCTGATTATGTTTTTATCGCCGGATTTTCCAGCTCGAAGCATGTTTCCAGGGCTCGTATATTTATTGACAGCTGTCACGATTCTAATTCGACTGCGCCATGAAATCGATGGAGATCAAATGAGGTATCGATCGATCAGACTTCTCCATGCGGCAGGGAATATTTATTTCGCAATGACACTGATTTTCACGATTTACGGGATGAATCAGCTGCATGATTATTCCGAAAGAGTAATATCGACTGCGACTTCGGCAAATTCCGATGAAATTATCGAAGTTTCGAATTATCAGCCGTCGACAAAGCTGTTTTGGGCGAGTGGAATGCATGTTCCTGTGTTGATTTTTGCGTATGATGAGAAAAATTGGATAAATATCTCATTCGCAAGGTATTTCGGAATCAAAGGAGTGCGGGCGGTTGATAAGTGAATTCGTCGTTGAAGAATCGGGACAGAAAATCTTGATTGAATCTGCCCAGAGTTTTCGATCGCGGTTTTTGGGATTGATGTTTCGAAAAAATCTCGAGCGAGGTTTTGGATTATTGCTGAATCCATGCAACTCGATTCACATGATGTTTATGCGATTTGCTATCGATGTTGTCTATCTCGATAAAAATTTTCGAATTCAAAAACTCGTGAAAAATCTACATCCATGGATTGGATTTTCGATGTGTTTGAAGGCGAATAGCACTTTGGAAATTGCGGCGGGAGAAATTGATCGACTCGGGTTGAAAGTTGGACAGTTGATTAAACAATCGGTGAATTAAATGCTAGAAAAATTTTTAATTGCATTTTTTCTAATGGATCTCGGTTCGCAATGGATTGATAATTTGTATTCAATTCCAAATGTTCCGCTGAGTTTTCCGGATGAAATTGAATCTCGTCAAAAATTTCGAAAGCCGATTCTATTCATCGCAATGATTTCAGCCGTCGAATTGCTGCCAAATCTTGATTCGATTCTCGCGATGTTTTTTCTGACGCTGATAACGCTGACAGATTTTGAGCAGCAGGTGATCCTCGATCGAATGACAATTCCTTTCGCGATGATTGGAGTCATTCGAATTTTTTATTTTCAGCTCGATTTGCTTGATTATTTTCTCGCAGCAGGAATTGGCGGCTTGATATTTTTGATTCTTGCATTTCTGACTCACGGATCGATTGGCGGCGGCGATATCAAATTGATCGCGATTCTCGGAATCTGGTTCGGAAGTGAAATTTTGAGTCTGATTGTTCCTTTCGGAATAATTCTTGCAGGAATTTCAGCGGGAATCATGCTTTTAACGGGATTAAAATCTCGGAAAGATTTTTTTGCATATGCACCATATTTCACAATCATGGCGATCTATTTTTTGATTACCGAATGAAAAAAAGACTCCCGATAGATCAGTGAAAAATCTGTCGGGAGTCTTTTTTTGTTCGGATTATCTTTTTTGAAGAGATTTTGTTGCTTGAACTGGATTTGCTTTTGAGGAAGATGCTGCCGCCGCTAATCCTATTGCAGCTCCAGCCGCCAATCCAATTCCTGTAACCAATATTGGAATTGCGGAATGCGCATCGGACATCGATACAATGTTTGGTTTTGAATATTTTTCCATTTTCACACCTTCGAATTATTTTTTCTGCAGAGGAACAAATTTTTTCCCGCGTGGAGATGCTTTTTTCATCATTCCAAACACTGCCGCGCCAACCGCTAAAGCTGTGAGTGAAGCTCCTGCAATTGGAATGATACCTTTTTGGTCGTTGACTTGAGAATCCAAAAGAATATTGGGCTTAGTATATTTTTCCAAAATTATCCCTCCAAAACGATCATTCGTTGCCATTGAAGATTACGAGCCGTCTCGATTAGATCTCGTTCGAGTTCCTTTTCATCGACTTCATATCTCTCCAAAAATTTTTGTTTGATATCATCGATTGAATTCTTGCCGTCTGACAAAATTAAAAACATCGCGGCAGTTTGATTCAGATATCGGAGCTCAAGATCGTTTGAACAGGCAATTAAAATATCACCATTCCATCTTTCTTTAACAATATTTTTACATGGAATTTTTTTCTTAATCCAATCGTAAATCATGAAAATCTCTACTTTCAATCAAACTTTGAAGTTTCAACGTCGGATGCGCTTCCATTGCTCGCGTGACTCCTCTGCCGACTGCATATCCAGCTCCAAGTGCTGCAACTTTCAACGCTGCGCCTAAAATCGCTGGAAGTGCGCCCTCGATTCCATTCTGCCGAACTATTTCTGGACGCTGATATTTTTCTTTCATTGACAATCCTCCTATAACGCGATATCTTGATCCAAATGATTTTGAATGTTCCCCGCTTGAGTTTCAACATCAATTGACTCGATGAATTTCCGCACTGATTCATTGTGCCATGCATCAGCTCCCTTTTCATCCCAAATTTCTTTGATCGATTTTTCAAGAACGTTTCCAATCGTGAAAGGTGCCATGCAATCGAGTCGAAAATCGCCATTTGGTCGAATGATACCGCCCGCATTGACATCGATCGAATATCTTTCCATTTGAATTTGAACTTCCGC
>JAFUTY010000067.1 GCA_017484005.1 Selenomonadaceae bacterium
CGAGGCACTTGAATCCGGCAGAGAAATCAATCGAGTTTTGATTTTGAAAAGCGGAAGAGGATTCGAAAAAATTCTCGATTTGATTCGCGATCGAAAAATTCCATTCGATTTTGTCGCGAAAGATCGATTGGATCGACTTGCGCCTGGAAAAAATCAAGGAATCGCGGCGATGGTTTCACCAGTTGAATTTGTAGATCTCGACGAAATTTTGGATTTAGCAAAATCTCAAAATGAAACTCCATTCGTATTGATTCTCGACGAATTGGAAGATCCTCACAATCTCGGCGCGTTGATTCGAACAGCTGATGCGGCGGGAATTCATGGAGTCATAATCCCTCGGCGGCATTCAGCACCGATTTCTTCAGCCGTCGCAAAATCTTCAGCCGGCGCGATTGAGCATGTCAAAATTGCTCGAGTTGGAAACATTCGCGACACATTGGAAGAATTGAAAAATCTCGGACTTTGGATAATCGGAGCGGATCTCGACAGCGACAAATTTTTCTATGACGTCGATTTGAAAATTCCAATCGGAATCGTTGTCGGAAATGAAGGTCGAGGACTTCGTCGATTGACTCGAGAAGCTTGCGATATCTTAGTCAAAATTCCAATGCTCGGCAAAATTCAATCGCTCAATGCTTCAGTCGCTGGTGCGCTGTTAATGTATGAATCCATTCGACAAAAACGAGATTCGCGATGAAAGAACACTACATTATTGATGGCTACAATTGCATTTATGCATGGAAAGAATTGCAGCCGTTTTTGAATGACTGGGCAGCGGCTCGAGACAAATTCATCGATATCGTTCAAGAATATGGAGCTTATGAAAAATTCTATGTGACAGTGGTTTTTGACGCGGGAAAGATTGAGGATGAAGAAAAAATCGAGACTTACAGCGAGTATTTCGAAGTGATATTCACAGCGTTCGGAGAAACTGCAGACTCTCGAATCGAAAAGTTGGCATATGAATCAGTTCGAAAAAATCGAGAAGTTCATGTGGTGAGTTCCGATGCCGCAGTCGAATCAATGATTTTGGGAGCTGGAGCTTATCGACATCCAGCGCAGGAATTTCGTCGAGCAGTTCAAAGAACTAAAAAGCATCTTCGTGAGAAATATCTGTCGAATGTCACACTTCCACTGATTCGACACGAGGTTAGTGATAAGATTGACGCGGAAACTTTGGCAAAACTCGATGAACTTCGCCGCCGTTGATAATTAAATTCAAAAAATTTCCAAGCATTGCAGGTAACTTGACGATCTTAATCTCTTTGATTATAATTCCTGCAAGATTTTTTGATTTTCCGAAAAAAATTTTTGGAAATCGATAAAGCGAAACGCATGCGTTTTGTACGGAGGTCATTGAGATGTATGCAGATCAGGTCGAGCGAGCCCAAACCGAGCCACTCATCCCACCGCGGAAGCGCGATAATTTTGAGGATCTCTCAGACGAAGAGATTATCATCGCAATCAAAGAAAAAAACAGCACTGCAGCCCTCGAATATCTGATCATAAAATATCGAAATTTCGTCCGCGCAAAAGCCAGATCATATTTTCTAATCGGCGCGGATCGCGAAGACATCATTCAAGAGGGAATGATTGGATTCTACAAGGCGATTCGCGATTTTCGCAATGATAAACTTTCATCATTCCGAGCGTTTGCAGAATTATGTGTGACTCGGCAAATCATCACGGCTATCAAAACTGCAACGCGTCAAAAACATATCCCGCTCAATTCCTACGTCTCACTCAACAAACCGATTTATGACGAGGATTCAGATCGCACACTGCTCGACGTTCTCTCCGGACAAAAAATTACAGATCCAGAAGAATTAGTTATCAGTCGCGAGGAATTTTCAGACATCGAAAAAAAGATGGAAGAAATTTTGAGTGAGCTCGAATGGCGAGTTCTTTTAGCATATCTCGACGGCAAATCATATCAAGAAATCGCCGATACTCTCGGGCGTCATGTGAAATCAATCGATAACGCCTTGCAAAGAGTTAAGCGCAAGCTCGAAAAATACATGGACACTCGTTCGGAAGAAATTGATCTCGGAACGGTGTATCGCGGGCTCACAAAAATGAAACATAATCTTCGTCTCCCAATCGGTTGTTGACTTCCGAGAAATTATTCGATAGAATCTCCGGCGTCGGGGCGTAGCGCAGTTTGGTAGCGCATCTCGCTTGGGACGAGAGGGTCGCAGGTTCGAATCCTGTCGCTCCGACCAGCAACGTGACGTTGCATCCAATTTGTGATTAATTTGAGCTTTTCAGTCTAAGCTTTTGGAGATAGATAAGATGGCAGATTCAGTTCCTAATAATGTAATGGAATCTCAGATTCTTTCATTCGCGCAATCCGCGACGCAGCAGATCGTTGCGAATTTGACGACGGATCAATCCAAAGCACACATTCAAGATCGCGTTGCATATTTTGCAAAATTGGCGATCGATAAAGTTGCTAAAGGTGAGAGTTTCGATCAAATCAAGCAGGATCTCGTCAAGCAGGTTCAGCAGGAAGTTAATGCTTTCATTCAAACCGAGGGAGTTCAATTCGTTGGAAATCTCCTCGGACAGAAAACTGGATCTCCATTAGTCGGTGCGATGTTAGCTCAAGGATTGGCGTCTCAGCTTGCGAATGTTCAGCAGGCATCTCAATCTCAACAGAAACCGAACATTCCTCCAGCAGGTGCATGGGTTCCGCCAGATCAAGAACAAAAATCTCAAACAACTCAACAGCAGAATCAACAGACTCAGCAACAGACTGCAGTTGATCCCAGCATGCAAATTCTCGGAACGCTCGTTCAGCAGTTTCTCGGTGCTAAAAATCCAAATGCTGGAGTTGCTGCATCGAATCCTCAACATGCGGGCGGAATTGATCCTAACGCAATGGCGAATCTTCTCGGAGCTGTCCTCGGCGGAATGAATAAGAAATAATTTCTGCGTCCGTGGCTCAGCTGGATAGAGCAACGGCCTTCTAAGCCGTGGGTCGCGCGTTCGAGTCGCGCCGGACGCACCAATTTAAACTTGTGAAGTATCTTTTTGGAATCGCAATTTTGATCTTCTTCCTATTTGGAGAAGATATTTTAAAATTCGTATTCGAGTCATTTCCACCTTCGATCTTTTTTATATTTTCATTAATGGCTTTTGTCAGTGATGGATGTTTTCCAAAGGTCGGCGGTTTGGTTTTATTTCTAATCGGAATGATATCTGTCGTCGTTTGGATGTTTTTATAGTTTTGAAATAAAAAGTTGCCCTTCTCTCTCGAGTGAGTTTGATCTCGGGGGGGGGGGCAACTTTTGGTTCGGTTTAAAAGTTTGGCTTTTAGGTTTGGAGGTGCGATATGGTTGATAACAGTGAGTTGATGTATGGATTTGATACTCTCATCGATCCAGACGCCATTGCCAAAATTTCTGGGAAAAATATTCTTTTATACGATTTGAATGTGGCTAGCAAACTCGCGTTTTTGTGGTTTCAAGCAAAAAATATTTATGTTGCGGGATTTGTTTTGGACAATGATCGACGCGATTTAGAAGGATTGCGGTATTTTAATAAACGCGTATTTTTTTTGGAAGATTTGCAAGATGCGGCTCAAGATTTTGTTATCGTCGATGTGTCTGATAAAAATTCCCAAAAAATACAATCAAAAATCAAGTGTTCGGTTTATTCTCTCTTTAAAGAACTAAAACCTGTCATTTTTTACACCAATTCTTCTGAATATGCTGATTATGCGACAAATATTCTTCGACAGATTGGGGTTCCCGTTCTCAAAGTTGCTTGTCCTTCTGAATTGGTTGATACAATCCGGCTCAAATCGAATATCGAAATTATATCTCAAGAAATTTTGCAACATGATTATTCTGACGTTGATGTCGTTGTGAATGTTGATCCTCGATATGATGCGAGGGAAAGACGAGATGCAGATGTTGCCAAAGAACTTGTACAAAGTGGAGTTTCTAGTCATTGCAGATTATATAACCATAGAGATTTTTCTTTCACGCTGGATATAAAATTTTCCAATGGTGAGAGAGGCATAGGAATCGTTGAGCGGACAATTTACTATTATTTATGTCAAATCCATCAAAAACATACACGACTTTTGTTTTTGGGAAATATGATGGAAGTGGTTGACTGTTTAGAAAAAATGCGTCTTTTGGATGTGCGTTTGGTAGAGGGAATTTCAAGTGACGGATTTGTCGGTCGTTCCAACGATATATCATTCATTTCAGCATATGATCTGCTCTATTCACAGCAACAAAATTACGTAGTTGCAGTTTTGCCTAGCGGTATTGATTTTGCATCGAAGTTTATTGAGGAAACAGGTGTGAACTCTTCAAAGTTCTTGCATGTTGAAAGTGGCGAAAATATATATCCTGTTTTATCGTTAGATCCAAATTTGGGGCATAATTTGAAGGAGAGTTTAGTCATCACTCCACGTGTTGCGAGTGATATTTCTGAATCTTCTGCCATTCGCATAGGAGTATCTGGTGGCTCTACTTCAGACATGAACGTATATCCTGAAAAAACATGGGTTGAGCATTTATACGATGTCGCCAAAAAATCCGGATTCGATATTGTTATAGTCAATGGCGCAATAAAAGGATACACCTCTTCACACGAGTTAAACAAATTTGTACGAGATATGTCTCATCTTCGTCTGGATATAATGTTGAGCTATAGCGGCGTAAATGAAGGACACCTTCCAAACGTAATGTGGGGCAATCCCTCTATAAGTTCATATCAAGAAGATATTTTTAGACTTCTTGCAAAAGCCAAAAGCTCCAATTTTCGTCACAATTTTTTGCGTAGAGTGTCGCAAAAGAATAATTTTGGCGTATGTTGGGGATGTGGAATATCCGACTATGCTGAAAATTGGATTCAAAAAGAACGAATGATGTATGCAATTTGCAGGGAACTTGGTACCAAATTCTATGGCATTTTGCAACCATATATCCTCGGAAAAATAAACTTGTCTTTGAGTGAAAAAGAATTGCTTGAACATGTTATCACGGGTGGTAGCGATAATTATGCACATCGCTACCAAGTTATGAAGGATATAGCGCATAAGATACGCTCGCAAATTGACGTTTGTCCATGGTTTGTTGATTTTTCATCAATTTTTGATGATGAGTACGATGTCTATCTTGATGATTGTCATCTTTTTAGTAAAGGCAATCGTATTCTTGCTGAAAAGGTTTTTGCCCTGATAAAGAATGATCTGGTTGAAATACTAGAAGAAAAGAGGCATGTTCAATGAAGATATTGGGAGTATCTGCGCTTTTTCATGATTCCGCTGCGAGTCTTGTTGTAAACGGGAAAATTGTCGCGGCAGTTCAAGAGGAACGATTCACTCGCAAAAAACATGATCCTCGACTTCCAATCAACGCGATTAAATATTGTATTGATGAAGGAAACAAGATCGCATCTGGAAATATCGATTATGTCGTTTTTTATGAGAATCCATTGTTGACGCTCGATCGATACTTGAAAAATGTATTAGCATTGGGCGATAAATCTCGAGATATGATCGATTTTGGTTTTGATAAAACATTTTCGAAAGAGCTGTGGATCGATCAATTGCTCAAAATTTCATTTCCGAACGGTCTTCGAGACTCAAAATTTTTGGTTCTGAAACATCACGTATCTCACGCCGCTTCAGCATTTTTCCCATCTCCATTCAATGACAGCGTCATAATCACTCTCGATGGTGTTGGAGAATGGACGACGTTATCGATCGGTGTTGGTCGAGATAACAAAATTGAATTAAAAGAAGAGTTGAAGTATCCACATTCTCTAGGATTGTTTTATAGTGCATTCACATATTTTTGCGGATTCAAAGTAAATTCTGGCGAGTATAAATTCATGGGATTAGCTCCATATGGAAAACCGATCTATTGCGATTTGATCAAAGAACGAGTCATCGATATTAAAGAGGATGGCTCATTCCGTTTGAATCTCGACTATTTCGATTTTCAAAATGGGCGAACGATGATCAATGAAGAAAAATTTTCCGAGCTGTTTCCCGAAGGACGTCGAGTTGCGGAATCGCGAATCTCGAAAAGAGACATGGATATTGCCGCATCAGTTCAAAAAATCACTGAAGAAATAATTTTGAAATTAGCGAAACATGCTAAACTGAAATATGGACAAGATATAGAAAATCTTGTTATGGCTGGCGGTGTGGCTCTGAATTGTGTCGCGAATGGAAAGTTGCTAGAGAATGGTGTCTTCAAAAACATTTGGATTCAGCCTGCATCTGGAGACGCTGGTGGAGCTTTAGGATCTGCGCTTTATGTTTGGTATCAGTATTTAAATCATCAACGCGATGTCGATGGAGTCAACGATCTTCAAAATGGAAGTTATCTCGGAATTGAATTTGACGATCAAACAATTGAAAAGTTTTTGAAAGAGAATCAATATGTTTATCACCAATTCGAAGATCTTCCGAATGTCATAGCTCAATATTTGGAGGATCAAAAGATCATCGGAATTTTTCATGGACGCATGGAATATGGTCCTCGAGCATTAGGCTCAAGAAGTATCATTGCAGATCCACGTTCCGCAGAAATGCAATCGAAGATGAACCTGAAAATAAAATTCCGTGAGTCATTTCGTCCATTTGCACCGGCAGTTTTAGCTGAGCGAATCAGTGACTATTTTGACATAAATGTCGAGAGTCCGTACATGCTTCTGTGTGCTCAAGTTAAAAAAGATCGGCAACTTCCGTTCGATTTGGAAAAATTTTTGGCTGAACGAGATATGGACATGCTACAAGTAGTGAAAACTGCTCGTTCAGATATTCCAGCTGTCACGCACGTCGACTATAGCGCGAGAATTCAAAGCGTTAATAGAAAATATAATCCCTTTTATTATGATGTTATCAAGGCATTCGAATTGCGAACTGGTTGTGGCGTGATAATCAATACGTCTTTCAATGTTCGCGGCGAGCCGATTGTCTGCACTCCGAAAGACGCTTACATTTGTTTCATGCGATCTGATATGGATGTTTTGGTGCTCGGGAGTCTTGTTTTATACAAAGAAGAACAGCCAAAATTCGAAGATGAAGATTGGAGGAAACAATATGAGCTCGACTGAATCTGTGTTTGGAGAAAAGCAAAAAGTTCTCGAATGGGCAAAAAAATATCATTCAAGTGAAAATGAATTTCCTGCAAAATCGGATGAGTTGGATAGCTATTTCGAGCAATTCGATTCGACGGATGATGTTGCGGAATATGGATTTTCAAATTTGATGGACTTCAAGGAACGACTCCTCAAAATGTGGAATGATGTCCCTGGACGCGACGAGATTGCATTGATTTGTGCGGTTGCAATGTTTAAATCTAAACCGATTGTACAACGTCGAGATAATGTCGATACTCAAAACGATGAAGATTTCTCGATACCAGAGTTCATTTATGCTTTCTGAATAAAAAAAGGGATCCATGATCAAAAACAATCGTGGATCTCTTTTTTGTTCGGGATTTATGAATTTGAAAATCTCCTATCAAGATGATACCATTCATCTCGTAAAAAATTTTGAGAGGTGATATTCGTGATTAAAAAACTTTTATCGATCTCTGCATTTTTGATCTGCATTTTGAATTTCAATTCAGCGAGCGCAGATTATCCCGATTATCTCGGCGGCGATCGAAATTATCTGCTCAGCGGCGGACACATGGGAGTCGGCTGGTATGTTGTCAGAGATTCAGTGAGAGTTGAAGTATTTGATCCTCCGATTTATATAATCTCTGGAAAAATTGTCGCGGTGTATGATGCAGATCGAGGCAACACCGAAATTCATAACTCAGAAACACGCCGATATCTTTACAACTCGATGTCTGAAAAGATGTTTGCGATTGGCGATGAAGACTGCTATTACATTTATCCAGTCGGTGCGATGGCCTCAACTGGACATGAATTCAGCGGCGAGATGTTTTTCTATATCGCCTACCACGCGAAATTTTATGGCGGAAAACAGTGGTGGGATGAAATCGAAAATCGATATCGCGATGTGAACTTTTCAGATCATCTTTATGAAATTGTGGAGGACGAAGCATGAAAATCGAAAGATATCAGCCGAAGTACAAGCAGGCTTTCATCGATCTCAACAAAGAATGGTTGTCTGAGATGTTTGTGATTGAGCCGGAAGATGTTTCGATGTTCGATAATCTCGATGAATTGATCGATCAAGGCGCGGAAATTTTTTTTGCAATCGATGATTCCGGCGTGGCTTTATCATGTTGCATGCTCGCACCGCTTCCTAATGGTGAATGGGAAATTGCAAAATTCGCGACGAGTCGAAATGCTCGCGGAAAAGGAATCGGGAGACTTTGTTTCGATGCATGTTTAAATTGTGCGGAGAAAATGGGACTCGAAAAATTGCTCATCGTTTCGAATACAAAATGCGAAGCTGGAATTCATCTTTATCGAAAAAATGGATTCACAGAAATTCCGGTAGATCGAAATCTATTTCCATTTGAGAGAGCGAATATCGCATTCGAAAAAATTCTTCGGAAATAGAAAAAGCTCCTTGGAGATCAGAACGATCTTCGAGGAGCTTTTTTCGTTCGAAATCAAAATAATTTTTGAAATTGTCCCGCCAGTACAACAATTTCAATTTAAAATGGTATAAACTTCAACAAATTTCAAAAAATGTGCGAGATATAGGAGGGAACAGAATGAAAAATCTTTTATCGATCGTTGCGTTTTTGATCTGCATCTTGAATCTCAATTCAGCGAGCGCAGGTTATCCCGATTATCTCGGCGGCGATCGAAATCTGATACTTTGTGGCGGACACATGGGAGTCGGAGCATATCTTGACAAAACTTCAATGGTAATTCAAAAAGACGAGCCGAGTGTTAAAATCATTGCAGTGAATGTCGCGTACGTTTCAGATGCACATCTTGGCAACACTGAAATCAAGAATCTTGCAACTGAAATATACATGTATCAATTGGATGCGAACAAAGTTTATAGATATTTAGAACACAATGGTTCATGGGGATACATTCAGCCGGTTGGTTCATCGGCAGCAACTGGACATTATTTTGCGTATGAGATGGCTTACTATATCGCGTTCAATGAAAAATTTTATGGCGGGAAGAAGTATTGGAGCGATTCAGATAAAAAATACATGACACCGAATTTTGGCAGTGATCTTTATTCAAGAGTTGACTATTCTTTTTAAAAATTCATGTGAATTTAAAGACTCTCTCGACAAAAAAATCGAGGGAGTCTTTTTTTTTTTTTCGGAATTAAAAATCAAAAAGAAAAAATTGTTATTGATTTTTTGACTTTCATCTGATATCCTTCGATTCGCAAAAGGAAATTGCAACTCAATAGAATTCGAAGGAGGTCATAATCATGGCTGAAGAAAAATATACAAATAAAATGCTCGCAGCACTTCAATCAGCGCAACAGCTCGCGGCACTTCGATATCACCAGGAAATCACATCGACTCACATGCTTCTCGCGCTGGCTAAAGAACCGGAGGGATTGCTCGAAACGATTTTCGAAGATTGCAAGACGGATCTTCCAATGCTCAAGCGAAAACTCGAAAATGAATTGAACAAAATTCCGAGCGTCAAAGGACAGGATCGATTGAGTCTCGGCGTTGACATGGCTCGAGTCGTTGGAAAAGCTCGAGAACTTGCGATGCGAATGAACGATGATTATGTCAGCACTGAACATTTTCTGCTCGCGTTGACTTCAGATGGCAGTGAAGAAATCAAATCAATGATGAAAGATTTCGGTTTGACGGAGGATCGAATTCAAGCGTCGATCAAGAAGAATCGGAAGCAGAATGTCAACAGTGATAATCCGGAGGAAGGTTATAAATCGCTGGAAAAATATGGGCGCGATTTGACTCAAGCGGCTCGCTCTGGAAAATTAGATCCAGTTATCGGTCGCGATGAGGAGATTCGCCGCACGATTGAAATTTTGTCTCGACGCACAAAGAATAATCCAGTTTTGATTGGCGAGCCTGGAGTTGGAAAGACAGCGATTGTCGAGGGATTAGCTCGTCGAGTTGTTGCGGGAGATGTTCCTGAATCACTGAAAAACAAAACGATCTTTTCGCTGGATTTGAGTGCATTGGTCGCCGGCGCAAAATATCGAGGCGAATTCGAGGAGCGGTTGAAATCTGTCCTCAATGAAGTCGCAAAATCTGATGGACAAATTCTACTTTTCATCGATGAAGTTCACACGGTTGTAGGTGCTGGAGCGACTGAAGGCTCGATGGATGCAGGAAATATTTTGAAACCGATGCTCGCGCGTGGAGAACTTCGATGCATTGGCGCAACAACTCTCAACGAATATCAAAAGTATATCGAGAAAGACAAAGCTCTCGAGCGGAGATTTCAGCCTGTCATGGTTGGAGAGCCGACAGTTGAAGATACAATTTCGATTTTGCGCGGCTTGAAAGAGCGATATGAAGTTCATCATGGAGTAAGAATTCGCGACGCTGCATTGATCTCCGCGGCAATTTTGTCAGATCGATATATCTCGGATCGATTTTTGCCGGATAAAGCGATCGATCTAGTTGACGAGGCTGCGGCGAAACTCCGAACTGAAATCGAGTCTTTACCTGCGCCGATTGATAATTTGCGCCGGAAAATTCTCCAACTGCAAATTGAAGAGCAGGCTTTGAACAAAGAATCTGATTCAGTTTCCAAAACGCGGCTCGAACAAATTTCTGAAGAAAGGTCGCAATTGGAGCTCGAAGAGAAAAAATTGCGCGAGCAGTGGGATCACGAGAAAAATGCGATCGTCCGCGTTCAAGCGATAAAAAAGGAGATCGATGAAGCAAATCAGCAAATGGATGCTGCAATGCGTTCAAACGATCTCCAGCGGGCCAGCGAAATCAAATATGCCAAAATCCCAGAACTCCAGAAAAAATTGGAGACTGAAGAAAATGAAATGGCAAATCGCGGCGAATCTCAGCTTTTGAAGGAAGAAGTTGGCGAGGAGGATATCGCGAAAGTCGTTTCGAGGTGGACAGGAATTCCAGTTTCAAAAATGATGACTGGCGAGCGTGAAAAATTGTTGCATTTGGAAGACACATTGCACGAGCGAGTCATTGGACAAGATCGCGCGGTGAAATCTGTCAGCGAGGCAATTCTTCGAGCGCGGGCAGGAATCAAAGATCCAAATCGCCCAATCGGATCATTTTTATTCCTTGGACCAACCGGCGTCGGCAAAACTGAACTCGCCAAAACTCTCGCGGAAGCATTATTCGATGACGAGCGCAGCATGATTCGAATCGATATGAGTGAATACATGGAGAAGCATACTGTCTCGCGATTGATCGGTGCGCCTCCGGGATATGTTGGATATGACGAGGGCGGGCAATTGACTGAAGCAGTTCGCCGGCGTCCGTATTCAGTGATTTTGCTCGATGAAATTGAAAAAGCAGATCGCGAAGTTTTCAACGTCCTTCTTCAAATTCTCGACGATGGCAGATTGACAGATGGAAAAGGTCGGCTCGTGAATTTCAAAAACACAGTTATCATAATGACTTCAAACGTTCAAAAAGATTCGCTCAAGGAATATTTCCGTCCAGAATTTTTGAATCGCGT
Source organism: Selenomonadaceae bacterium (assembly GCA_017484005.1). Classification (GTDB taxonomy): domain Bacteria; phylum Bacillota; class Negativicutes; order Selenomonadales; family Selenomonadaceae; genus Quinella. The sequence goes on from JAFUTY010000067.1 coordinate 11,569, forward strand.
TGACGATGTGATAACTTTCGATTCGCTCGGCAAATTGCAGATGAAAGAAATCGCGGATCTATTATTGAAACAGCTCGCAACTCGTCTTGAAAAGCAGGCTGATGTGAAATTCAAATGGACTCCTGAAGCGGCTAAAGAAATCGCTGAAGAGGGATATGATCCAGAATTTGGAGCGCGTCCACTTCGTCGATTGCTTTCGAGAACTGTTGAAACCGCGCTGTCGAAGAAATTGATTCGCGGCGATATCATTCCGAACGAAGTCGTGACTCTCGATTTCAAAGATGGCGAATTCATTTTCAACTCGGCGAAAAATTCCTGATCTTTCCCAAGAATCCTTTGAAACATTTTCGCGGCGCAGATAAATCTGTATCGTTGACAGTCAAATTTGCATCAGTGACTGCCAATTGTCTCCCGCGACTCGCTGCAAAATGCAAATGAAGATCGATCTGCGGAACATCCTCGCCATGCTCATAAAAAATTCCAACTGGATTTTCAAATGGATCTCTCGCACTGAAAAGCAAATCCATCAGTTGCGAGAGATCATTTTTTTTCGGATTGAACTCGATTTGAATTCCATCGAGCGAGTCTGTCAAATCCGGATGCAAATCTCCAATCGGCTCGATCTTTCCAATTTTCACATCGAGGACTCCATCAATTTTCAAAAAGATTTCGTGAAGTTCCGATAGATCTCTCGCATGAAAAAATATTTTCTTTGTATAAATTTCGATCACTCCTCAAAAATTTTTCAAATTCGATGCAAATCGCCCCACTCACACAGCGAATCGAGAATTGGAATCAGAGATTTGCCGCGCTCCGTGAGTGAATATTCGACTTTGGGCGGGATTTGGTAATACTCTTTTCGATTGATCAATTTGTCTGCCTCGAGTTCTTTGAGCGTGCGGCTCAGCGATTTGAATGAAATATTGCCGATGTATCGTTTCATCTCGTTGAATCGGACAACTTCAAATTCCATCAGAGCATAGAGGACTCGAAGTTTGAATTTGCCGTTGATTAGCGAAAGCGTGTAACAAAATCCAGTGTCATCGAAATTTTCGTTTGAGATACAGCGGAGCATATTCAAACTCTCCTTCAGGTAAGTATCTGACATGAAAGTGCGTACTTGTTGAAAATTGAAAGCCGATTAAATTTTCATCGAGCTCAGAAAAAATCAATGAGAGGAGAAATTTCAATGGCAAAAATTAATGATTATGAGGAGATTCGCAAGGTCGCGCAAATGTACATCGACGGCGGGAATGACAGCAGTGAAATCATGAAGCCAGCATTTCATCGCAACGCAACAATCAATGGCGAGCCGATTCAAACCTTGTTCGATGCAGTTGATAAAGCTGGAAAGACAAATTCGAAAGCGATTGTCGATGTGCTCGATGTTGTCAATGATGTTGCCGTCATTCGAATCACGATGGAAGATTGGCATGGATCGAATTTCGTTGACTTTCATCTTTTGAGGAAAGATTCCGACGGCTGGAAAATCATCGCCAAAGTTTTCACCGAGACAAAATGAATTTAATCAAGATCGAATCGTTGCTTTCGAGTGATGATTCGATCTTTTTATTTCCGTATGAAATCGAAAAACAGTGGCAGTCCTCCAGTATGAATGAACAGGATTTTTTCACCGCTCAAATGATTTTTCTCGATAAATTTTTTCATCCCGCGAAAAGCTTTGCCAGTATAAATTGGATCGAGCGCGATTCCATGCGTCGAATAAATTTCGCGAATTGTATCTTCGACTTCATGATCGATTCTTCCATAACCGCCGCAAAGAAATTCGTCAGTAATTTCAACGAGCGATTCGAGATCGACATGGCGTTTCAAATATGTATCAACGTAGTTCTGAACTCGTTCGAAGGTGATCTGCCGATCTTTAGCGACACAGATTCCAGTGATTTTGACTCGACTGCTATTCAAAAATTTTCCTGCGATTAATCCTGCAATTGTCATGCCTGTTCCAACGGGAAGAAAAATGTGCCCCCCCCCCCCGAGATCAAACTCGTTGAAAGCTTCTGCATATGCTGAAGTCGCAGTCGATTCGTTTCCAACTCCCAACGAATTTCCGTGAGTGTAATATGGAGAATAGCCGCGATTTTTGAGATTCTCGATGAGAGTTTCAACTGTCGCGGCTATATTTTTTTTCTCACATTCAACAATCTCAGCTCCAGAAATTCGACGAAGAAAATCATTCGATGCTGGAGATTCATCACCGCCATCGTGAGTCGAGATTATGTAGCATGGAATTTTTTGGGATGATGCAAGATTCGAAACGATTCGCGCGAGATTCGAATGAATTCCTCCATAAGTTATGATGCAATTGCAATTTCGAGATTCCATGTCCTCGAAAAATTTTTGAGCGATTCGAAATTTATTCCCACCGAATGAAAATGGCAAAAGATCCTCCCGCTTGATCAAAATTTCGTTATCTAAAAATTTTCCAATCGATTGAATTGGAGTTTCCATTTAATCACTCCTCATTTTGGATATGCAACGATCCATGGCTGCTCACGTTCAGATTCTGGAAGCATTGAATGATCAAACCACATCGAGAAAAATCGCTCGCCATTTCCAACTGAATAACCATCTTGCGAATGATCGCTCGTGTCATATGGATCGACG